>NZ_CP031320.1:1243990-1881612 GCF_003355155.1 Streptomyces armeniacus
GGCGGCCTCGGCGGTGCTGAACAGCTCCGCCAGCGCGGGCTCGCCGCCGGCCCGGTGCGCGGCGGCCTCCCGTACGGCCTGCGGCCCCTCGGCGAGGAAGCGGCGCTCACGGCCGCGGAAGGTGCGGCGGCCGAGCCGCCGTGCGGCCGCGATACGGGCGGAGGACGGGGGGATCACTCGGGCTTCCTCTCGGCGGGCCCCGGGCGCGACCGGGCCCCGTACGTACAGTTCGGACCCGCAGGCTCGGGGCCTGCGGGTCCGGACGCGGTGAAGGACGGGCCGGCGGTTCAGGCGGCCTTCGGCGCGTTGACGTCGCTCGGCAGGGCCTTCTGGGCCACCTCGACGAGCGCGGAGAACGCGTTGGCGTCGTTGACCGCGAGGTCCGCCAGGATCTTGCGGTCCACCTCGATGTTGGCGGCCTTCAGACCCTGGATGAAGCGGTTGTAGGTCATGCCGTTGGCGCGGGCCGCGGCATTGATCCGCTGGATCCACAGCTGGCGGAAGTCGCCCTTGCGCTTCTTCCGGTCGTTGTAGTTGTAGACGAGGGAGTGGGTGACCTGCTCCTTCGCCTTGCGGTACAGGCGGGAGCGCTGACCGCGGTAACCACTCGCCTGCTCGAGGATCGCCCGGCGCTTCTTCTGGGCGTTGACTGCCCGCTTGACGCGTGCCACTTGATAACTCCTTGTAGCGGAACCGTGGCTGAATCACACGGTCCGGATCGATGGGGTCCCGGTCGAGCGGGCTTACTTGCCGAGAAGCTTCTTGATCTTCTTGGCGTCGGCCGGAGCCGTCTCGACATCGTTCGCGAGGCGCCGCGTCAGGGTCGACGGCTTGTGCTCGAGATAGTGGCGGCGGCCTGCACGCTGGCGCATCACCTTGCCGGAGCCGGTGATCTTGAAGCGCTTGCGGGCACCACTGTGCGTCTTGTTCTTCGGCATGTCGCCGTCTCTCCTCGTCGGTGGCGCTCCCCCGGCCCACGTGCGTAAACCGGCATGCGGAAGCGTCATTTGGTTCGGTCGGTACTTCCCGGTCGAGCGACCCGGGAGGGGCTTACGCCTCAGCGGGCTCCTCGGCGGGCTCCTCGACAGGGCTGCTGTCCTGCTGGCGGCCGGCCTTGCGGGCAGCCTGCGCCTCGCGGGCTTCAGCCATCGCCTCGGTCTTCTTCTTGTGCGGACCGAGGACCATGATCATGTTCCGTCCGTCCTGCTTCGGGTTGGACTCCACGAAGCCCAGGTCCTGGACGTCGTCGGCCAGCCGCTGCAACAGCCGGAAGCCCAGCTCGGGGCGGGACTGCTCACGGCCGCGGAACATGATCGTGATCTTGACCTTGTCACCCTGCTTGAGGAACCGGACGACATGACCCTTCTTGGTGTCGTAGTCGTGCGGATCGATCTTCGGCCGGAGCTTCATCTCCTTGATGACCGTGTGCGCCTGGTTCTTGCGCGCCTCACGGGCCTTCATGGCCGACTCGTATTTGAACTTTCCGTAGTCCATGAGCTTGCACACCGGCGGACGTGCGTTCGCCGCCACCTCGACCAGGTCGAGGTCGTATTCCTGTGCCAGCTCCAGGGCCTTGGCAAGCGGCACAATGCCGACCTGCTCGCCGCTGGGACCGACGAGTCGCACCTCGGGGACGCGAATCCGGTCGTTGATGCGGGGCTCGGCGCTGATGGGGCCTCCTCGGGTACACCACACGGCGGTCTGGCGGACGGCCGCGCAAGAGTCTGAATGTCTGGTGACTCCCACCCGTGGCATACAAAACGCCCCGGACGGGTCACAGGCGGGGCTCCTCACAGACCGGGAGCACCGCCGCGGACACCGCGGGGCGCAGCCTGACCGTTGACCCGCGGTCCGTGAGAACCACCGGGTGGGAAGTCGGAGCCTCCACTTGTGGGCCGGAACCGTGAGCTGTGGGGTCCACTGGATGTGGAATGCTCTCGTATCCGGCCGGTCGATGTTCAAGCATACCAGGGTTCGCCCGACGTGCCGCCGGACCCGGTGCGTCAGGGCCGGCGCGACGCGCACGGCCCGCGCGTACCGGGACGGCTCCCGCCCCGGCAGCCGGCCCGTACGGGCGCCACTTAGGCTGGGTGGCATGAGCGACTCCCCCGACCCGGGCGCAGGGAACGACGCCGCAGGGCACCAGACCGCCGACTTCGACAGCATGACGCGCGACATCGCGGACGTGCCCGCCGTCGAGGTGATCACCACGGTCGCGGTGCACCTGATGAGCTCCGCCGCCGTCAAGTGCGGACTGGCCGAGGAGGGCGACCGCCACAAGGACCTGGACGAGGCGCGGAAGCTGATCCACGCGCTGGCCGGGCTGATCACCGCGAGCGCGACGGAGATCGGCACGTATCACGCGGCGCCCCTGCGGGACGGGCTGAAGTCGCTCCAGCTGGCCTTCCGCGAGGCGTCCCCGGTGAAGGACGAGCCGGGGCAGGGGCCGGGCGAGAAGTTCACGGGGCCGGTCATCGGCTGAGCGGTCCCGGCACGCGGCGGAACGGCTGCCCCGGCCCGCGCCGGTCAGCCGGTCAGCCGGTCAGCCGGTCAGTACGCCTCGTCCGGCTTCTCGCCGTGCCCCGTGCCGAGCGTCGCCGGATGCGTGAGCCCGTGTACGACCGCCGCCAGCGCGCCGCCGACCAGTGGCGCGATGAGGAACAGCCACAGCTGGGTGAGCGCGGCGCCGCCCGCGAACAGCGCGGGGCCGATGCTCCGCGCCGGGTTCACCGACGTGCCCGTCAGCGGGATGCCCACGAGGTGGACCACGGCCAGCGCCATGCCGATCGGCAGCCCGTCGAAGCCCGTGACGGCCACCCGGTGGGTCACCGAGAGCACCACGAACACCAGCAGGAACGTCAGCACGATCTCGGCGGTGAACGCCCCGAACGTGTTGATCTGCACGGCGGAGCGGTCGCCGAAGCCGTTGCTGCCGAAGCTGTCGTCCGTCTCGATCCCCGGCACCTGCTTGGCCACCAGGAACAGCAGCAGCGCGCCCAGGATCGCGCCGACGACCTGCGCGGCCCAGTACCGTACGGCCAGCGTGAGGTCGATCCGCTTGGCGACCAGCATGCCGAGGGTGACGGCCGGGTTCACGTGGCAGCCCGAGACGGCGCCCAGCGAGTACGCGAGCGCGAGCAGCACCAGGCCGAAGGTGAGCGCGATGCCCAGGGTGCCGATGTACTCGGAGGCCAGCACCGCGGCGCCGACGCCGAAGAAGACCAGCAGCAGGGTGCCCAGGCACTCCGCCGCCAGGGCTTCGCTGCCCTCCAGCGTCCGCGGGTCCCGCAGGCGCTTTGTCCCGGCTCCGGAGTGAGTACCGGTCTCCTTGCCCTCCGGCATGGCGCCCTCCTGTCAGGGGTGGGTCAGCGCTGGCGACTGACGTCTCCCCGAGTCTGGGTGCGGGGCGGAGGGCACGCACGCGCAGTGCGGCATACGGGTGTACGGCGGCTGAGCGCGGGTGGTCAGCGGCGGTAGAGCGCCGTGCCGGGCAGGGCGCTGCCGGGCGGCAGCACGGCCAGGTCCAGCCCCCGTACGAGCCGGGAGCGCAGCGCCTCGTCCGCGGCCAGCGCCCCGGCCAGCCGCCGCGCGACCGCCGGAACCGGCGCGTCCGGGGCGAAGGCGAGGGCCAGGGTGCCGTCCGTGTCCGCGCCGCCCGCGGCGAGGTGCGCGGCCACGACGTCCGGCTCGGCCGTGAGCAGCGCGCGCAGCGCCTCCGCGACGGCGGGGTCGTCGAGCGGTCCGGCGCCCGCACCGCCGGACGGGTCCGCCGTACGGCCCTGCGCGAGCGCGCGCAGCGCGGCGCCGGTCAGCTCGTACGCCACCGGTCCCGCGAGGTCGACGACCAGCGTGTCCGCGCCCTCCTGCGCCGCCGCCCGCAGCGCCTGCGGCAGCCGTACGGCGACCGGGCGGGCGTCGTCCTGCCAGCGGGCGAGCGTACGGGTCGAGCTGAACGCGGGCAGCGCGCGGCGGCCGTCGGGTGCGGTCAGCGTGGGCACCGCCATGTCGCTGGTCTTGTCGCGGCGCAGGCCGTCCGGGCCGGTCTCGGCCTCGCCGAGCACCGCGACCACCGGGACGAGCAGCCGGGCCCCGGCGAGCGCGGCGAGCAGCCGCGGCTCCGCGGCGGGGTCCGCGGGGTCGGCGTGCCAGGCGGCGAGGGCGCCGGTCAGCGCGGGGTCCGCTGAGCCGTCGTCGCCGGAGAAGCCGGGGTCGGGGATGTTCTTGAGCGCCACGCGGTCGAGGGTATCGGGCGCCTCGCGCGACGAGTCGGCTGGTGTGGTGCCTACCGGAACCGGAGCCGGTCCCGTACGCGCAGCCGCAGCCCGCGCAGCAGGGCCAGCGCGGCGCCGATGAGGAGCACGCCGCAGACGCCCGCGACGGGGGCGAGCCAGCCGGTGCCGCCGTCGTCCGAGTCGGGTCCGCTGCCGAAGTACCGCTTCCGGTACGGCTGCGGGCCGCTCTCGTGCTTGCTCGACGTGACGCTCGCGCCCATCTCTATGGCCGCGGCGGGGTCGACGATGCCGGTGCCGAGCGCGTCGCTGCGGCCGCCCTCGGGGGTGTTCCGCGCCGTGTCCGAGATCAGTTCCTTGATCTGGGCGGGCTTGAGATCGGGGTGCGCCGCCCGTACGAGCGCCACCGCACCGGAGACGAAGGCCGCGGCGGCGCTGGTGCCCCAGCCCTCGTAGTAGCGCCGGTCCGGCTCCGAAATGATCACGTCCTTGCCGGGCGCGCCCACGGTCGCGTACCAGCGGCGGGTGGAGAACGACGCGCGGGCGTCGTGCCGGTCGACGGCCGTCGCCGCGATGACGCCGGGGTACGCGGCCGGGTACGAGACGTGGTCGCCGTCCTCGCCGCCGTTCCCGGCGGAGGCGACGACGACGGCGCCCTTGCGCAGGGCGTAGCGGACGGCCTCGTCCTCGCGCGCCTCGGGGTGTGCGGAGCCGCTGTCGTCGCCGAGGGAGAGGTTGATGACGTCGGCGCCGTTGTCGGCGGCCCAGCGGATGCCCTCGGCGAGCGCGCCGCCGCGCGACTTGCGTGCCTTCGCGCGCTGCGGGTCACCGTCCTCCAGCAGCACCCGTACAGGCAGGATCTTCGCCTCGGGCGCGACCCCGATGACGCCCTTCTTGCGGTCCTCGCCGTGCCCGTGCCCGGCGATCAGCCCGGCCATCGCGGTGCCGTGCCGGGCCCACGACGAGTCGCCGCGGCCGGCGCCGAAGCCGACGACGTCCTTGCCCTCGAGGACGGAGCCGCTGAGGTCGGGGTGGCCGGCGTCCACGCCGGTGTCGAGGACGGCGACGGTGACGCCCTCGCCCTTGGTGGTCTTCCAGGCGTCGGGCGCGTTGATCGACTTGAGGCCCCACTGGCGCTGCTGGATGTCCTCGCCGGCGGCGTACGCGGTGCCGGGCGCGGCCACGAGCGCGGGGCCGGCCGCGCACAGCAGCGCGACGACGGCCGGGCGCAGCAGCCTCCGGCGGACGGCGCCGTACGGGCGGACTGGCCCATACGGGCGGGCGGGACGGCTCGTGGTCATGACGCCTTCTCCGGGTCCTTGCTGCCGGGCAGCTCCGCGCGGAGGCCGCGTTCGACGCGGGCCGCGATGCTCTGGGCGTCGTGCCCGAGCCCGGCCTGTGCGGCGGCCGAGGTCTGGCCCCTGGCGGTGGCGTCGGCGGCGGGCTGCGGTTCGCTGACCGTACGGCCGTCGGCGAAGCCGGAGACCGCGTAGACGACGGCGGGCGCGTCGGTCAGGACGCTGACGGTCCAGCTCGCGCGCTGCGGGTCGGCGAAGTCGGCGGCGACGGTGCCGCGTGCCGGGTACGCGCGGGGCATCAGGTCGGTCCGCTCGCCGAGCTTGTCGGCGGCGAACCGGTCGCGCAGCTTCCGCATTCCGTCCTCGTCCGCCTTCGTGAACACGATCCCGACGGTGGTGACGCTGCTGCTCGTCTCGTCGGCGTACGTGGCCCGCACCAGGCGGTGGCAGCCCGCGGGCGCGAGCGCCTTGCCGAGCAGCGCGTCGAAGGCGTTGCGGCAGTCGGTGTCCGGCGCGACGGCGACCCGCGTCCACGTACGGTCGGCTCCGCCGGGGCCCGCGCCGTCGCCCTTGAGGGTGCGCGGGAAGAGGCTGTCGACGGGCACGTTGTGCCACAGCTGCCGGGAGGTGTCGAACTCCGCCTCCGCGGCCGGCTTGGCGTCCGCGTCGTCCGTGAACCAGATGCCGGTGCCGACACCGCCGAGAAGTCCCGTACCCAGCACGAGACATGCGACGGCGGCGATCGTACGCAGCGGCGGGCGCGCGTGACCGTCCGCCGGGACGGGCCGCAGCCGGAACGTGGGCGGGCCGCCGTCGTCGTCCGCACCGCCGCCCGTACCGGTGGACGGCACGGAGCCTGTGCGGCGCGGCCCGGTGATGGGCTCGCCGGTGGGCGGCGGTGGCTGCGGCGGCATCGCCGGCTGGGGCGGGCGCCGGGTGGTACGGCGCGGCGGGACGGCGGGCCCGTCGGGCAGCCGGTCGGCGGCGCGCGGCGGCGGGGGCGGCGGCTCGGCGGACTCGTCGCGGAGCGGGGGCCCGTCGCGGAAGAGGTCGTCGCGGAACGGAGGCTTGTCGCGGAACGCGGCACGGGTGCCGGGTGCGTCGGTGCGCGATCCGTCTCGCGACTCCGTACGCGGCGCCTCCGTGGGCGACTCCGTACGCGACGAGTCCATGCGGGGTGCCTCCGTAGGCGATGACCCCGTGCGGGGTTCGTCCGTGCGCGTACGCGGTGTTCCGGTGCGGGGTGCGTCCTTGCGCCGCTGTGCGACGCGGGCGGTGGGTTCGTCCTCCGGGATGGGGTCCGCGCCCCGGTCCTCGCGGTCCCGCGTTCGCTCCGTGCGCGGCGGACCGGCCGGGCGCGGAGGTTCCTTCGGGCGCGGCGGCGCCGCGGGTTTCTCGGGTGCGTCCGAAGCGTCCGGTATGTGCGCGGACGTGGTGGGCCTGGATGCCCGGGATGCTGCGGAGGGTTCGGCGTCCGTGCTCACCCGTACCCCCTCCCGCTCCCGCCTCGCGCCGCCCACACGAACGCCCGTCACGCGGGGCACCGCCGGTTCGAACTGCCGACAACACGCCGCGACCCGCTGCGGCGTGGCGTGCGCGTGCGGCGTGGCGTGCGCCGTCACTCTACGGGGCGGACCGGTGCTTCCGGCAACCCGAGCGGGGGCTGTCGGCCGGGGTGCGGCTCTGGCAAGCTGCCCAGGTGTTCGATACAAGTGCGGATCTCAGTGCCGACAGGTCCCGTTACGACCGCGCCACCGCGCATCTCGACGCGCCGCTGGCGATCGTCGACGTGGCGGCGTTCGACGCCAACGCGGACGACCTGGTGCGACGTGCGGGCGGCAAACCGATCCGGGTCGCGAGCAAGTCGGTGCGCTGCCGCGCGCTGCTGGAACGGGTGCTGGCCCGCGACGGCTTCGAGGGCGTGCTGAGCTACACGCTGCCCGAGTCCCTCTGGCTGGCCCGCTCCGGCGTGCCGGACGTGCTGCTCGCGTACCCGTCGGCCGACCGGCGGTCGTACGCCGAACTGGCCGCCGACCCCAAGCTGGCCCGCGCCGTGACCGTCATGGTCGACGAGCCCGGGCAGCTGGAACTCATCGACGCCGCGCGCGACGGCGGCCGCGAGGAGATCCGGATCTGTCTGGAACTCGACACCTCACTGCGGCTGTTGGGCGGCAGAGTACGGATCGGCGCACGCCGTTCGCCCCTCCACTCCCCCGCCGAACTGGCCGACCTCGCCCGCTCCGTGGCCCGGCGGCCCGGCTTCCGGCTGGTCGGCGTGATGGCGTACGAGGGGCACGTGGCCGGTGTGGGCGACGCCGTGCCCGGCCGTCCGCTGCGCTCCCGCGGCGTACGGCTGATGCAGGCCGCCGCGCGCCGCGAACTGGCGGCGCGCCGGGCCGCGGCCGTACGGGCGGTGCGCGCCGTGGCGCCGGACCTGGAGTTCGTCAACGGCGGCGGCACCGGCAGCGTGCAGCACACGGCCGCGGAGGACGCGGTGACCGAAATCGCGGCGGGCTCGGGGCTGTTCGTGCCGCGGCTGTTCGACACGTACACGTCCTTCACGGGCCGCGCGGCGGCGCTGTTCGCGCAGCCCGTCGTACGCCGTCCCGGCGTGGGCGTCGTCACGGTGCTGGGCGGCGGCTATCCGGCGTCGGGCGCGCCGGGCAAGGACCGGCTGCCGCAGCCGTATCTGCCGGCGGGTCTGCGCTACGACCCCATGGAGGGGCCGGGCGAGGTGCAGACGCCGCTGCTGGGCGCGGCGGCGGACGACCTGCTGATCGGCGACAAGGTGTGGTTCCGGCACGCCAAGTCCGGGGAGCTGTGCGAGCGTTTCGCGGAGCTGCACCTGGTCGAGGGGCGCGAGGTGACGGCGACGGTGCCGACGTACCGGGGCGAGGGCCAGACGTTCCTGTGACGGTACGGCCGGGCGCACCCGCCAGGTGCGCGCCTACACGTCTTCGCTGCTGCCGTCGTCCTCCTCGACCGTGCCCTCCGTGACGCCCTCCACGATCTTGTCCATGGCACTGAGCGGCGGCGCCTCGTCGTGGATGTCGAAGCCGGTGCGCAGGACGAGCATCTGGCCGGAACCGTCCGGGTGCTCGAAGGCGACGGACTCCACGTACGCGTCCGGCTCGACCCTGTTCTCGATCTTCCACCGGACGCGGTACCCGTCCTGGCCCGCGACCTGCACCTTCCCGGCCTCGAGCTGCTTGTGCGAGTCGATGCCGCCGTAGACCTCCTTGCTGTAGGAGGTCTCGGCGTTGGTGCTGATGTCGGCCTTGGCGACGGTTTCGGGTGAGCCGCCGCCCGGCGCGTTCATGACGGTCGCGCCGCCGCGCACGCACTCCGGCCCCTTCTCGCCCGGGCAGTCGTAGCGGCCCGTGGTGACCGCGGCGCCGGCCGCGCCGGGTGACCGCTCCCAGCCGCCGAGCAGCGGGAGTTTGACGCCCTGCGGCGGTCCGGCATCGGGCCCGCCCTCCTCCGGCCCGCCGTCCTCCGGCGCGCCGTCCGGGCCGCCGTCCTCGGGGGCGCCTTCCTGGCCGGGCGACTCGGGCGCGGTGGGCGACGGCTTGCTCTTGGCAGTGCCGTCCTCGCCGTCCGAGCCGTCGGAGCCGCCGAACACCAGCACGCTGCCGATGACCAGCGCCGCGGCCACGACGACGGCGGCGCTGATCCCGGCTATGAGCGGGCCGCGCGGGCGGTTGCCCGGAGGTGGGGGCGTACCGGGCATCCCGGGCATCAGCGGGTACCCGGGCGCGCGGGTGTGCTCCGTCCACGTCGCACCGTCCCACCAGCGTTCCAGGGCGGGGCCGTTGCCTGTGTGCCCTGGGTCTGGGTACCAGCCGGGCGGTGTCGTCATGGTCACAGAAAGAACCCTAGGGCAACACACGTACGAGTGGCGCGCCAGACGCCGTAAGTGCGCCACCGCCCGGCGCCGTACGCCCCGTACGCGCCCCGCAGGCCCCCGTACGGCCGCTGCCCCGTGCCCCTACTGCGGCGTCACGTACGCCCCCGCGATGCCGCCGTCCACCAGGAAGTCGGTCGCGTTCACGAACGACGCGTCGTCGCTCGCCAGGAACGCCACCGCCGCGGCGATCTCCTCGGCCTCCGCGAACCGGCCGACCGGCACGTGCACGAGCCGCCGCTCAGCGCGCTCCGGGTCCTTGGCGAACAGCTCCTGCAGCAGCGGGGTGTTGACCGGCCCGGGGCACAGGGCGTTGACGCGGATGCCCTCACGGGCGAACTGCACGCCGAGTTCGCGCGACATCGCCAGCACGCCGCCCTTGGACGCGGTGTAGCTGATCTGCGAGGTGGCGGCGCCGAGCACGGCCACGAAGGAGGCGGTGTTGATGATCGAACCGCGGCCCTGGCGCCGCATGTAGGGGATGGCCTGGCGGCAGCAGAGGTAGACGGAGGTGAGGTTGACGTGCTGCACGCGCTGCCAGGCGTCGAGTTCCGTGGTGAGGATCGAGTCGTCGTCGGGCGGCGAGATGCCTGCGTTGTTGAAGGCGATGTCGACGGAGCCGTACGTGTCGTACGCCGCCTTGTACAGCGCCTCGACCTGCCCCTCGTCCGTCACGTCCGTCTCGACGAACAGCCCGCCGGTCTGCTCCGCGGCGGCCTTCCCGCGGTCCGTGTCGACGTCGGCGCACACGACCCGCGCCCCCTCGGAGGCGAGCCGCAGCGCGGAGGCCAGGCCGATGCCGCTGCCCGCGCCGGTCACCACGGCCGTACGGCCCACCAGCCGCCTGCAGACGGGCTGTTCGCCGGCGGCCGTGGCTGCTGCTGCGGGGTTGTCGGCTGCTGCTGTCACTGCTGCTCCTCGGTGCTCAGGAAGACGTTCTTGGTCTCGGTGAAGGAAGCCAGGGCGTCCGGGCCCAGCTCGCGGCCGAGCCCGGACCGGCGGTAGCCGCCGAACGGGGTCGAGTAGCGCACGCTGCTGTGCGAGTTCACGGACAGGTTGCCGGCGGCGACCGCGCGCGAGACGCGCAGCGCGCGGCCCACGTCGCGGGTCCAGATGGAGCCGGAGAGGCCGTAGTCGGAGTCGTTGGCGAGGCGTACGGCGTCGGCCTCGTCCTCGAACGGGAGCACCACGGCCACCGGTCCGAAGATCTCCTCGACGGCCGTACGGTCGCCGGGGGCCGCCTCGAGCACGGTCGCCGGGTACCAGTAACCGGGCCCCTCGGGCACGTGGCCGCGGATCAGCGCGGGCGCGTCCTCCGGGACGTAGCCGCGCACCCGTTCGCGCTGGGCGGCCGAGATGAGCGGGCCCATCTGCGTCTCCGGGTCGGCGGGGTCGCCGGCCCGGAAGGTCTTCACGGCGGACTCCAGCTGCTCCAGGAAGCGGTCGTAGACGCCGCGCTGGACGAGGATGCGGCTGCGGGCGCAGCAGTCCTGGCCGGTGTTGTCGAGGAACGAGCCGGGGGCCGCGGTCGCGGCCAGCGACAGGTCGGCGTCGGCGAAGACGATGTTCGGGCTCTTGCCGCCGAGTTCGAGCGTCACGCGCTTCACACCCGCCGCGCACTTGGCCATGATCTCCTGGCCGACGGCGGTCGACCCGGTGAACACGACCTTGGCCACGCGCGGGTGCTCGACCAGTGCGGTGCCCGTCACCGGCCCCTCCCCCGGCAGCACCTGGAACAGGCCCTCGGGCAGCCCCGCCTCCAGCGCCAGCTCCGCCAGCCGTAGCGCGGTGAGCGGGGTGGTCTCGGCGGGCTTGAGCAGAACGGCGTTGCCGGCGGCGAGCGCGGGGGCGGTGCCCCAGGCGGCGACGGGCATCGGGAAGTTCCAGGGGGCGATGACGGCGACGACGCCGAGCGGTTCGGCGAAGGTGATGTTCACGCCGCCCGCGACGGGGATCTGGCTGCCGGTGAGCCGTTCGACGCCGCCCGCGGCGTAGTCGAGCAGGTCCCGTACGTTGCCCGCCTCCCAGCGCGCGTTGCCGACCGGGTGGCCCGCCTCCCGTACCTCCAACTGCGCCAGTTCCTCGAGGTGTCCGTCCACCGCGGCGGCGAACCGGCGCAGCAGCCGGGCCCGGTCGGCGGGCGCGAGGGCGGCCCAGCCGGCCTGGGCGGCGGCGGCCCGTACGACCGCGGCGTCGACCTCCCGCGGGGAGACGGCGGGGACGGTGGCGATGACCTCTTCGGTGGCCGGGTTGACGACCTGGAGTTTCTCTTGCTGGTCCTGTACGTGCACGGTGGTCCTTTGGCTGTGCTCGGGTGTGCTGACCGTCCGGGGATGCCCGGCCTGCGTGCGCTCCGGGGAGCGGTCTACATGCGTTCGAAGGAGCGGAAGCGTTCCCAGTCCGTCACGGCCGCGTCGTACGCCTCCTGCTCGATCCGGGCCATGTTGGCGTAGTGCGCCACGACCTCCTCGCCGAACGCGTCGCGGGCGAGCGCGCTGGACCGCCACAGCTCGGCGGCCTCGCGCAGGGTGCCGGGCACGTGCTCGGCGTCGCCGGTGTACGCGTTGCCGGTGCAGGCCTCGGGCAGCTCCAGCTTCTCGTCGACGCCGTGCAGCCCGGCGGCGATCATCCCGGCGACGGCGAGATACGGGTTGACGTCGCCGCCCGGCACGCGGTTCTCGAAGCGGTGGCTGTGGCCGTGCCCGATGACGCGCAGCGCGCAGGTGCGGTTGTCCGGGCCCCAGGCGGCGGCGGTGGGGGCGAACGAGCCGGGCTGGAAGCGCTTGTACGAGTTGATGTTCGGCGCGTAGAGCAGCGTCAGCTCACGGAGCGCGGCGATCTGCCCGGCGAGGAAGTGCCGCATGGTCTGCGACATGCCGTACGGGCCGTCCTCGTCGGCGAGGACCGGGGCGCCGTCCGCGTCGCGCAGGGAGAGGTGGATGTGGCACGAATTGCCCTCGCGCTCGTCGTACTTCGCCATGAAGGTCAGCGAACGGCCCTGCTGCGCCGCGATCTCCTTGGCGCCGGTCTTGTAGACGGCGTGCTGGTCGCAGGTGGTCAGGGCGTCGTCGTAGCGGAACGCGATCTCGTGCTGGCCGAGGTTGCACTCGCCCTTGGCGGACTCCACCGTCATGCCCGCGACGGCCATCTCGTTCCGGATGCGGCGCAGGAGCGGCTCGACGCGGCCGGTGCCGAGCACGGAGTAGTCGACGTTGTACTGGTTGGCGGGCGTCATGCCGCGGTAGCCGCTGCTCCAGGCCGCCTCGAAGGTGTCCTCGAACACCATGAACTCCAGCTCCGTGCCCGCGTACGCCGTCCAGCCGCGCTCCGCGAGCCGGTCCAGCTGGCGGCGCAGTATCTGCCGCGGCGAGGCGGCGACCGGGGAGCCGTCGTGCCAGGCGAGGTCGGCGGTGAGCAGGGCGGTGCCCTCGTTCCAGGGCGTACGGCGGAGGGTGGCGGTGTCGCCGTGCATGGCGAAGTCGCCGTAGCCGCGCTCCCAGGAGGCCATGTCGTAGCCGCCGACGGTGTTCATGTCGGCGTCGACGGCGAGCAGGTAGTTGCAGCCCTCGGTGCCGTGGTCGAGCACGTCGTCGAGGAAGAACCGGGCGGCGAAGCGCTTCCCCTGCAGGCGGCCCTGCATGTCCGTGAACGTCAGCACGACGGTGTCGATCTCACCCGTGTCGACGAGCCTGCGGAGCGTGTCGAGGGAGAGCGGAGGTGTTCGGTCTGCCACGGGGGCCTCCTGCGGGATGGCTGGGGGTCATAAGGTATGTCCAGAAACCTTTGATTGGGAAGTAGGTGCGTGCGGTGAACGACGCCCAGCAGGGTGCCGCCCCCGATCCGCTGGCGCCGGTGCTGCGCACGGTGCGGGCGGGCAACGGCTTCGAGGAGGCGCTGGAGCAGATACTCCAGGTCATCCGCCTCGGACTGGTGCCGGGCGGCGAACGGCTGCCGTCGGAACGGGAGTTGGCGGACCGGCTCGGCGTCAGCCGCGTGACCCTGCGCGAGGTGCTCCGCGTACTGCAGGAGCAGGGCCTGGTGGAGAGCAGGCGCGGCCGGTACGGCGGCACGTTCGTACGGCACGCCTGGGACCCGGAGGCGGACGCGGAGAGCACGGCGGACGGGCTGCGGCGGCGGCTGGCCGACGTGGACGTGGAGGACACGCTGCGCTTCCGCGAGGTCCTGGAGGTCGGCGCGGCCGGGCTGTGCGCGGGCGAGGGGCTGCCGCCGGGCGGCGCGGACAAGGTGCGCGCGGCGCTGGACCGCACGCGGGACGCGCCACTGTCCGACTACCGGCGGCAGGACACGCTCTTCCACCTCACGCTGGTCGAGCTCGCGGGCTCACCGTCGCTGACGGCGCAGTACGCGGGGGTCCGCGCCACCGTCAACGACCTGCTGAACCGCATCCCGCTGCTCGTACGGAACCTGGAGCACGCGCAGCACCAGCACACCGCGCTCGTCGACGCCGTACTGGACGGCGACGCGGACGGTGCGCGCGAGGTGGCGCGGGAGCACTGCGCGGGGACGGCGGCGCTGCTGCGGGGCTTCCTGCTCTGAGCCGGGGCGGGTGCGCCGCGCTCACCGCGGGGCGCTCACGGCGGGGGCGCGAGCGCGGGGCGGCGACGCGGCGCAACATCACGGACACGCAGCCGTCGCACCGGGCGCGCCGGGGCGGCCGGCCGACCCCGACTCGTAACGGCACAGGGGTTGCGCAGCACCACTCCCCCGCACAAAGGTATGGGCTCACACCAATGACCCTCTCAGGGCAGGAGCCGCCCATGTCCGAGGAAACCGAGCTGCGTACCACGGGTACCGCTGGTGCTGCGGGTGCCGGAAGCGCCGGCGGCCCGCACGCCCCCGAGGAGGACGCGTACCTCCAGCGCCGCACCCTGCGCCGGGGCAGCGCGGGCTGGCTGCTGCTGACGGGGCTCGGCGTCGCGTACGTCGTCTCCGGCGACTACGCGGGCTGGAACTTCGGCCTCGCCGAGGGCGGCTTCGGCGGCCTCGCCATCGCCACCGTGCTGATGGGCCTGATGTACACCTGCATGGTCTTCTCGCTCGCCGAGCTCTCCTCGATCCTGCCCACCGCCGGCGGCGGCTACGGGTTCGCGCGCCGCGCGCTCGGCACCTGGGGCGGCTTCCTGACCGGCACGGCCATCCTCATCGAGTACATCCTCGCGCCCGCCGCCATCTCCGTGTTCATCGGCGGCTACGTCGAGTCGCTCGGCCTCTTCGGGCTGGAGTCCGGGTGGCCCGTCTACCTCGCCTGCTTCGCCCTCTTCATCGGCATCCACCTGTGGGGCGTCGGCGAGGCACTGCGCTTCAGCTTCGTGGTGACCGGCATAGCGGTGGCCGCGCTGATCGTCTTCAGCGTGGGCGCGCTCAGCCACTTCGACGCTGGCTCGCTGAACGACGTGGCGGTGGACGGCGACGCGTTCGGCTCCGGGTCGTGGCTGCCGTTCGGGCTGCTCGGCATCTGGGCGGCGTTCCCGTTCGGCATGTGGTTCTTCCTGGGCATCGAGGGGGTGCCGCTGGCCGCCGAGGAGGCCAAGGACCCGGTCCGTACGCTGCCGAAGGCGATGGCCATCGCGATCGGCATCCTCGTCCTGCTCGCGCTGCTCACGCTGCTGCCCGCCGCAGGCGCCGCCGGCTCGGACGCGGTGAAGGACGCCGACAACCCGCTGGTCGCCGCGTTGGAGACGGCCACCGGCGGCGACCCGACGACGCTCAGCCGCATCGTCAACTACGCGGGCCTGGCCGGGCTCGTCGCCTCGTTCTTCTCGCTGATCTACGCGGGATCGCGGCAGCTGTTCGCGCTCTCGCGGGCCGGCTACCTGCCTCGGTTTCTCTCCCTGACCAGCAGTCGCAAGGCGCCGTACCTCGGGCTGCTGGTGCCGGGCGCCATCGGCTTCGGGCTGGCGGCGGCCACCGGGGACGGGGCGCGGATGCTGAACATCGCCGTCTTCGGCGCCGCCATCAGCTACGTCCTGATGTCCCTGTCGCACATCGTGCTGCGCCGCCGCGAGCCGGAGCTGCACCGGCCGTACCGCACCCCGGGCGGCGTCGTCACCTCGTCGGTGGCCTTCGTGCTCGCCTGCGCGGCCGTCGTCGCCACGTTCCTCGTCGACCCGAAGGCGGCCGGGATCGCGCTGGTGCTGTACGTGGTGGCCGTCGGCTACTTCACGTTCTACAGCCGGCACCGGCTGGTGGCCGCGGCGCCGGAGGAGGAGTTCGCGGCGCTGGCGGCGGCCGAGGCAGAGTTGGAACGGTGACCGGCCCTCTCGTATCCCACCACCCGGAGGTCTCCTTGTCCGCGCCTCTCATCGGCGTCAGCACCTACCTCGAGTCCGACGCCCGCTGGGGCGTGTGGCAGCTGCCCGCGGCGCTGCTGCCCACCGGCTACCACCAGCTGGTCCAGCGCGCGGGCGGCCTGGCCGCGCTGCTGCCGCCGGACGGCGCGCCGGACGCGGCCGCCTCGGTGGTGGCCCGGCTGGACGGGCTGGTGATCGCGGGCGGCCCTGACGTGGAGCCCGTACGGTACGGGGCCGAGCCCGAGCCGCGTACGGGCCCGCCGAACCGGGAGCGGGACGCCTGGGAGTCGGCGCTGATCGAGGCGGCACAGGAGCGCGGGCTGCCGCTGCTCGGCATCTGCCGGGGCATGCAACTTCTGAACGTCGTCCGCGGCGGCACCCTGCGGCAGCACCTCGACGGGCACGTCGGGCCGCCCGGCGTGTTCAGCGAACACCCCGTACGGGCCGTGCCCGGCACCGAACTCGCCCGCGTGCTGCCCGGCGAGCTCACCGTGCCCACGTACCACCACCAGGCCGTCGACCGGCTCGGCGACGGGCTGGTGGCCTGCGCGCATGCGGCGGACGGCACCGTGGAGGCAGTCGAGGCGCCGGACGCGGCGGGCTGGACGCTGGCGGTGCAGTGGCACCCGGAGGCGGGAACGGACGTACGCGTGATGCGCGCGCTCACGGAGCGCGCGGCGCGCGTTTCCAGCCTGTCCGGCGACTGAGGACGGGCCGGGGCGGCCACGGTTGGTTCCGGGCCCGGCGCGCGGCCGAGCACACGTGATTCGTGGCCGGGGGCCGTCCTCGAACGCCGGACGGGCTGGATTCGGCCGAGGCCGTCCGCACAGACAGGACGCGCTGGATTTGGCGCCCGCCAGGCCTACGTGCGGGGGCCCGCGCGGGTGAGGGCGAGCAGGTCGCGTACGGGCCCGGCGCGCGGCCGCTGCCCGCGCGGCCATACGGCACGGAGCGCGCGCCGCAGTTCGACGCCCGCGACAGGGACGGCAACCAGGCGGCGGGCGACCAGTTCCTCGCCGACGGCCAGCTCGCTGAGCACGGCGGGGCCCGCTCCCCCGACGACGGCGGCCTTGACGGCGGTCGTGGACGGGAACTCCAGCAGCGGCTCGGCCGGCCGGCCGAGCGCCGCGTCCAGCACTTCGCGGGAGCCGGATCCCTCCTCGCGCAGGATGAGCGGGGTCGCGGCCAGTTCGGCGGCGGTCAAGGGCCGCCGTCTGCGCGCCCACGGGTGGGACGGTGCCGCGACGACGACCAGCCGGTCGTGGGCGATCACGGCGCCGTCGAGCCCGTGCGGCACGGCGACCCCCTCGACGAAGCCGAGGTCCGCCTCGCCCGCCCGGAGCCGTTCGGCGACCAGCGTGGAGTTCCCGGCGGCGAGCGCGACCTCGGTGTCGGGGTGCCGTGCGCGCAGCGCGATGAGCCAGCCCGGCAGCAGGTACTCGCCGATCGTCATGCTCGCGGCCACCCGCAGCCGTGAGCCGCTGCGGCCGCGCAGGGCCTGCACGCCCGCGTCGAAGACCTCCGCGGACTCGACGATGCGCCGCGCCCAGTCCGTGACCAGCGCCCCGTCGCCGGTGAGCCGCGACCCGCGCGGTGAGCGCTCCAGCAGCACGATGCCGAGCTGGCGTTCCATCGCGCGGATACGGCTGCTCGCCGCGGGCTGGCTGACGCCCGTCTCGCGCGCCGCGCGACCGAGGCTGCCGAGCCGCGCCACCGCGAGCAGCAGCTGGAGCGCGCCCAGTTCGGGCACGCGGTGCGGGAGGGCGGGGGCGTCGGTGTGCGGGGCGTAGCCGTTACGGGGGCCGGGCGCGGCGGTGTCCGGAGCGGCAGGCCCGCCGTCCTCCGTCGCCTCCGCCGCTCCGTCGTCACCCATAAGCCCAGTCTATGCCCCGATAGCTCCGGGCATGCTGGTGCGCCCGGCGGCGGACGGCCACCGTGGTGAGACATGACTGCCGCCTCCCTGCTGTCCGTTCCGCGCCGCGCGTCCGCCGCGGGGCGGTCCGTGCGCCACCTCGGCCCCAACTGGTACGCCGCCGTGATGGGCACCGCCATCGTGCCGGGCGCCGGCGCCGCGCTGCCCGTACGGCTCCCGGGGCTGACGGCGCTTTGGGCGCTCTCCGCGCTGCTGCTCGCGGTCTTGCTGGCCGCGCGGGCGGCGCACTGGGCCAGGCATCCGGACCAGGCGCGGGCGCATCTGCTGGACCCCAAGGTCGCGCCGTTCTACGGCTGCCTGTCGATGGCGCTGCTCGCCGTCGGCGGCGGCGCGCTCGCCACCGGCGTGCCCGGCGCACCCGCCATCGACGCGGCGCTGTGGACGGCGGGCACGCTGACCGGGCTGGTGGCGGCGGTCGGGGTGCCGTATCTGATGATCGCGCGGCACCGTATCGGCGAGGCGGACGCGACGCCCGTATGGCTGCTGCCCGTTGTGGCGCCGATGGTGTCGGCGGCGCTGGGGCCGGGGCTGGCGCCGTATCTGCCCGCCGGGCAGGCGCGTGCGACGCTGCTGCTGGGGTGCGCCGCGCTGTTCGGGCTGAGCCTGTTCGCGACGCTGCTGGTGCTGCCCGTCGTCTTCGCCCGGCTGCTGCGGCACGGCGCGCTGCCGACGGCGCTGACGCCCACGCTGTTCCTGGTGCTCGGGCCGCTCGGCCAGTCCACGACGGCCGTCGGGAACCTCGCCGACGCCGTCCCCGGCAGCCTCCCCGCCGCCGCGCCCGGCGCCCTCGCCGCGCCCGGCGCCCTCAGCGCGGCCGCGCTGCTCTACGGCGTGCCCGTGACGGGCTTCGCCCTGCTGTGGCTGGCGCTGGCCGCGGCCCTGGTCGTACGGGCGGCGCGGCGCGGGATGCGGTTCTCGATGACCTGGTGGGCGTTCACGTTCCCCGTCGGCACGTGCGTCACGGGCGCGGCGTCACTGGCGCGGCACAGCGGGGTGTACGCGCTGGACTGGCTGGCAGCCGGGCTGTACGTGCTGCTGGTCGCGGCCTGGGGCACCGCCCTCGCGGGCACGCTGCGCGGGCTGTTCAGCGGAGAGCTGCTCGCAGCGCCTCGCTGAGCACGCCGGGCGCCTCCCGCAACGACGGCCCGTACCAGGTGAGATGGCGCCCGCTGACGAGCGCGGCGGGCAGCCCGGGGAACGCCTCGGGGCCGTCGCAACCGGTGAAGCGGTACGGCTCATCGGGCAGGACGACGACACCGGCGCGGCCCGGCTCGTTCAACTCCCCCAGCGGCACGCGCGGATAGCGCTCGGCGTGTGCCTCGTACGCGTTCCGCACGCCGAGGCAGGCGAGCAGCGCGCCCGCGAACGTGTCCCGGCCGAGCACCATCCACGGCCGCCGCCACACCGGCACGACGGCCGTCGCGTCGAACTCCGCGCGCACCGCGCGCCACGCCGCCTCCGCCTCGTCCACCCAGCGCGGTGCGCGGGTCAGGCCGCAGCCGTCCACCAGGACGCGGGACAGCTCGGCGAACGCCTGCGGCAGCGTGCGCACTTCCGTCACCAGCACGTCCAGGCCGGCGGCGCGGAGTGCGTCGAGGTCGGACGGGCGGTTCTCCTCCTCGTTGGCGACCACCACGTCGGGGGCCAGCTCGATGATGCGCGGCACGTCGGGGTCCTTGGTGCCGCGGACGCGTTCGACGTCGAGCCCGGCCGGGTGGCTGCACCAGTCGGTCGCGCCGGCCAGCATCCGGGGCTCGGTCGCCGCTATCGCCTCGGTCAGCGAGGGCACGAGCGACACGATCCGGCGTACGGCGGCGGTCCCGTTCGACGGCGTGGCGAGGTGGTCCTGCATCGCTCTCCTGGAGGCTCAGCCGGTGGCTGAGCGGCTGAGTATCGGGGGTCGAATGGGCATTATTGTGTCTCTTGCCCCGGTAAGCGAGGGGTGTACCTCATTCCGGACGGCGGCACGGCGGTGCGTAACCGTTCACCTCCTCTGCGTAACGGTGGCGGAGCTCAGGCCGGCGGCGGGCTCCCGCGGCGCTCGGTGCGGACCGTGGGCTCGTGCCGTACGGGGAAGTTGACCGACCGCGCGATGAAGCACAGCGCCGGCACGTCCGCGTGCAGCGCCGCCGCCTTCTCCTCCATCGACGCGTCGGCGACGGTCACCTGCGGGCGCAGCAGCACCTCGCTGAACTGCCCGCCGCCGCGGCCGCCTTCGTCCATCACCATGGAGCCGGCCGGCCGGTCGACGTAGTCCGTCACCACCACGCCGTTCGCCGCGCACAGGTGCAGGAACCACAGCATGTGGCACTCGGAGAGCGCGGAGACGAGCAGCTCCTCCGGGTTCCAGCGGTCGGAGTCGCCGCGGAAGTACGGGTCGGCGGAGGCGGGAATGGACGGCTTGCCCTCGGCCCGCACCTCGTGCGTACGGGCGAAGGAGCGGTAGGAGTCGGTGCCGGTGCCGGTGTTGCCGGTC
Source organism: Streptomyces armeniacus (assembly GCF_003355155.1). Lineage (NCBI taxonomy): Bacteria > Bacillati > Actinomycetota > Actinomycetes > Kitasatosporales > Streptomycetaceae > Streptomyces > Streptomyces armeniacus. The sequence goes on from NZ_CP031320.1 coordinate 1,264,142, forward strand.
CAGCGGACGGTCAGCTCGTACGTGTGCGTGGCAGCCATACGGGCCAGCGTAGGCCGCGGCACGGACAGCGGGCGGCGTACGGGGGCGGGCCTCTGCCGCGACAGCGGGCCGGTGCTGCTGCGGCGGCCGGTGTCAGTGCCGTGCGGCATCATCGGGTGCGTGACTTCCACCACCGCACGCAGCCTGATGCTCCTCGACACCGCCTCCCTCTACTTCCGTGCCTATTTCGGCGTGCCCGACACAGTGCGCGCCCCCGACGGCACGCCGGTGAACGCGGTGCGGGGCCTGCTGGACTTCATCGCCCGGCTGGTCCAGGACCACACCCCGGACGACCTCGTGGCCTGCATGGACTTCGACTGGCGGCCGCAGTGGCGGGTCGACCTGATCCCGTCGTACAAGGCGCACCGGGTCGCCGAGGAGGCGGAGACCGGGCCGGACGCCGAGGTCGTGCCCGACACGCTGTCGCCGCAGGTGCCGGTGATCGACGACGTGCTCGACGCGCTCGGCATCGCCCGGGTCGGCGCGGTGGGGTACGAGGCGGATGACGTGATCGGCACCCTCGCGGGCCGTGCCACCGGCCCCGTGGACATCGTCACGGGCGACCGCGACCTGTTCCAGCTGATCGACGACGACCGCCGGGTGCGGGTGCTGTATCCGCTGAAGGGCGTCGGGTCGCTCGGCGTCTTCGACGGGGCGGCGCTGCACGAGAAGTACGGCGTGGACGGCCCGGGATACGCGGCGCTCGCGCTCCTCCGCGGCGACCCGAGCGACGGGCTGCCGGGCGTGCCCGGGGTCGGCGAGAAGACCGCGAGCAAGCTCCTCGCCGGCTACGGCGACCTGGCGGGCATCCTGGCCGCCGTGGACGACCCGCACTCGAAGCTCACCCCGGCGCAGCGCAGACGGCTGGACGAGGCGCGTCCGTATCTCGCGGTGGCGCCGAAGGTGGTGCGCGTCGCGGACGACGTACCGCTGCCGGACTTCGACGCCGAGCTGCCGGCCGAGCCCCGCGACCCGCGCGCGCTGGAGGCGCTGGACGCCCGCTGGGGGCTGGGCGGATCGCTCGACAGGGTGCTCAGGGCACTGCAGCGGTAGCCTGATAACTTAGGCATGCCTAAGTTATCTTGTGTTGCGCAGTGTTCCTGGGAGGCCACCGTGGCAGACCGTACGACCCGCAAGAAGCCGGAACTCCACCGCGGGCGCGTGGTGCGCACAGAGTGGCTCACCCCGCACATGGTGCGCGTCGTCCTCGGCGGCGAAGGGCTGGCGGCGTTCCCGGAGGGCGAGCAGACCGACCGTTACGTGAAGCTGCTGTTCCCGGTACCGGGCGTCGCGTATCCGGAGCCGTTCGACATCGCGCAGATCCGCGCCGACTTCCCGCGTACGGAATGGCCGGTGACGCGGACGTACACGGTGCGGAGCTGGGACCCGAAGCTGCGCGAGCTCACGCTGGACTTCGTGGTGCACGGCGACGAGGGCCTGGCCGGCCCGTGGGCCGCCGCGGCCCGGCCGGGCGACGAGATCCGCTTCCTCGGCCCCGGCGGGGGTTACGCCCCCAGCCCCGACGCCGGCTGGCACCTGCTCGCGGGCGACGAGAGCGCGCTGCCCGCCATCGCCGCCTCCCTGGAGCAGATCCCCGGCGGGGCGCCTGTACGCGTCCTGATCGAGGTCACCGGCCCCGGCGAGGAGGTGCCGCTGGGCGCGCCACTGGAAGCCGAGGTCGTCTGGCTGCACCGCGGCGCCGAACGGCCGGGCACGCTGCTCGTCCCGGCCGTCCGCGCGCTGGAGTTCCCGGCCGGGCCCGTGCACGCGTTCGTGCACGGCGAGGCGGGCATGGTGAAGGAGCTCCGCCGCCACCTGCGGCTGGACCGCGAGGTGCCGCGCGACCAGCTGTCCATCTCCGGTTACTGGCGGCTGGGCCACGACGAGGACGGCTGGCAGTCCTCGAAGAAGGAGTGGAACGCGCAGGTGGAGGCGGAGCAGGAGCGCGCACGGGAAGAGGAGCGTGCCGCCGCGTCCTGACCTTCCGTCAGCGGCCGCGGGTCACTGCTCCAGCGGCCGCCAGGGGCACTGCGCCTTCCGTACGGTGACGGGGTTGCAGCGCACCACGTCCTCGCCGCCCGGCAGTTCGGCCACGTAGTCCGAGCCGTAGCGGGCGGCGAGTCCGGGCACCGGGAAGTCGGTGCTCACCATCTGGGCGCCGGACTCCAGCGCGTCGGTGAGCATCCGCGTGTCCCCGCTGCTCGCCTGGTCCAGCGGCACGTCGGAGCGGGTGCGCACGTAGTAGCCGCGCTTCACCAGGTCCTGGATGACGGCCTTGTTGGCCCCGGTCGGGTCGTTGACCTTCGTGAACGCGGCGTCGGGGCGCCCCGGTTCGGAGTCCGTGAACAGAACGCGGCCCTGCAGGCTCTCCCGGCCGCCCGCGCGGTACGCGTCCTGCAGCTTCTGGTCGTCGTTGTCCATCAGGAACATGGCCTTGCCGCGGCTCTCGGAGACCTTCGGCCAGCCGTGCTCCAGTACGGACTGCTCCAGCGTCTGCCCCTCGCGGCGGATGTCGTCGGCGGTGACGGTGTCCTCGTCCGGGAAGACCGTACGGATCTCGGCGTCCAGCGCGTCCAGCATCGCGGTGTCCCACGGCGGGCTCTTGGCGCCGCCCCGCTCCTCCAACCGCGGGTCGGTCTGCTTGAGTTCGAGCAGGATCGGCACCGTGACGTGCCCCGGCTGCCGATCGGACCACTCCTTGACCTGAGTGAGGCAGCCCTTGAGGGTGACGCAGCTGGTCTGGTAGTCGAAGTCGGCCCAGTGCAGCACCTTGAAGCCGGGCTTCCGCCAGTCCGGGTCGGTCAACGGCGGCAGCTGCGCGGACTTGCGGATCAGCGGGTCGGCGTACAGGCCGCCCTGCGGGTCCGGGAACACGTCCAGCTCGATGCCGCGCACGCGCTGCCGTTCAACCTGCCGGGGCAGCGAGGCGTGGCTGTAGAGGAGGGTGCGGAAGTTCGGGTCGTGCGCCTCCATCAGCTTCTGCTCGGCGAACGAGACTTCGCGGTGGTAGCTGTTGTGCGTGGCCATCGCCTGGACCTGGTTGAGCCGCAGCCTGCCGGCGGGATCACGGTGCCCCTGCCCCTGTGCCTGCGCGGCCGGTGAAAGCGCCGCGAGCGCGGCGAGCGCGGTCGCGGCGGCGAGCTGTCTGCGGAGCCGTCCTCTGCTGGTGTGCCTGCGCACATCGACCTCCCGTTGGGGCGCTGACGTCGCGCCTCAACATGCCGGTGGCCCGTTGCATGGTCAACACCGTGCAACGGACCACCGGTTGAACTCTGGGAGATCGACCGCCGAAGCGGCCTGCGACTACGACCGCGGCTGCGGCTGCGGCTGCGGCTGCGAAAGGACCGGGCCGGGCGTCAGCCCACCGAGGTGTACGCCACCACGCCCCGCCGCATCCCGTCGATCGCCTTGCGGGCGTTCGCCGCGACCGTCCCGCTCTCCGGGGCCGCCGCCGCCAACTGCCCCAGCACGTCGATGACCTGCTTGCACCACCGGACGAAGTCGCCCGCGGTCATGTCCGTGTCGCGCAGCACGTCGTCCAGCCCGTGCCCCTCCGCCCAGCGGTACGCCGCCCAGGCGAAGCCGAGGTCCGGCTCGCGCTGGCCGACGCCTTCGGCGGCCGTAATGCGGTGCTGCTCCTCCAGCGCGTCCAGCCGGCCCCAGATCCGCACCATCTCGCCCAGCGCGTGCTTGGCACGCCCGCCGGGCAGCCGGGGCGGCAGGGCGTCGTCGGCCGCGCGCGCCTCGTAGACGAGCGCGGACACGCAGCCCGCCAGCTCGGCGGGCGGCAGGCCCTCCCAGACGCCGTCCCGCAGGCACTCGGAGGCGAGCAGGTCCAGCTCGCCGTAGAGCCGGGCCAGCCGCCGCCCGTCGTCGGTGACGGTGTCGCCGTGGAGGTAGTCCAGCTCGGACAGCAGCGCGTAGACCCGGTCGAAGGTACGGGCGATGGTGTTCGTACGGCCCTCGATACGGCGCTCCAACTGCCGCGTGTCCCGCGTCAGCCGGAGATAGCGCTCGGCCCAGCGCGCGTGGTCCTCGCGGTCCGCGCAGCCGTGGCACGGGTGCTGCCGGATCGCCGCGCGCAGCCGCGCGATCTCCGCGTCGTCCGCCGCCTCCGAACGCTGCTTGCGGTGCCGCTGCGGGTCGTAGTGCCCCGCCTTGGTGCGCAGCGTGGACGCCAGGTCGCGGCGCGACTGGGGACTGCGCGGGTTGAACGACTTGGGGATCCGCATCCGTTCCAGCGGCTCGACCGGCACCGGGAAGTCGATCGACGCGAGCCGCTTGACCTGCCGCTGCGCCGTCAGTACCAGCGGGCGCGGCCCGTCGTGGTGCTCGAAGCCGCGCCGTCCGGGGCTGCGGCCCGCCGCCGTGCCCGGGTCCAGCACCAGGGCCAGACCGGCGAACTTGCCGGTGGGCACGTGGATGATGTCGCCGGACTTCAGCTTCTCCAGCGCCACCGAGGCCGCGGCACGGCGCTGCGCCGCGCCCTGCTTGGCCAGCTCGGTCTCGCGGTCCTTGAGGTCGCGCCGCAGCTGCGCGTACTCCTCGAAGTCGCCCAGGTGGCAGGTCATCGAGGCGCGGTAACCCCGCAGCCCCTCCTCGTTCTTCTGCACCTGCCGCGAGATCCCGACGACCGCGCGGTCCGCCTGGAACTGCGCGAACGACGTCTCCAGCAGCTCGCGCGAGCGGTGCCGCCCGAACTGCGACACGAGATTGACCGCCATGTTGTACGACGGCTTGAACGACGACCGCAGCGGATACGTACGCGCGCCCGCCAGCCCCGCCACCGCGCCCGGGTCCATGCCGCGCTGCCACAGCACCACCGCGTGGCCCTCGATGTCGATGCCGCGCCGCCCGGCCCGGCCGGTCAGCTGCGTGAACTCGCCGGGCGTTATGTCGGCGTGCTGCTCGCCGTTCCACTTGACCAGCTTCTCCAGCACCACGGAACGCGCGGGCATGTTGATGCCCAGCGCCAGCGTCTCGGTGGCGAACACGGCCTTCACCAGGCCGCGTACGAACAGCTCCTCGACGACCTCCTTGAACGTCGGCAGCATCCCCGCGTGGTGCGCGGCGACGCCCCGTTCGAGGGCCTCCAGCCACTCGAAGTACCCCAGCACGTGCAGGTCTTCGTTCGGGATGTCGGCCGTGCGCTCCTCGACGATCTCCCGTACGCGGGCCCGGTCGGCGGTGGTGTTCAGCCGCAGCCCGGCGTGCAGGCACTGCTGTACGGCCGTCTCGCAGCCCGCGCGGCTGAAGATGAACGTGATGGCGGGCAGCAGCCCTTCGGAGTCCAGCCGGTCGATCACCTCGGCCCGGCTCGGCGTCCAGATCCGGCTGCGCTGCCGCCGCTCGCGCTCCCGGTCGGCCTCCCGCTTGGGGCGGCCGGCGCGGCGCCGGTCGCCGAAAGAGTTGGGGCGGCTGTTCTCCGTACGGAGCATGCGGACGAGGTCGGGGTTGACCTCCTTCTTGTCGCCCTTCTCCTCGAAGAGGTCGTACATCCGCCGCCCCACCAGCACGTGCTGCCACAGCGGCACGGGGCGGTGCTCGGAGACGATCACCTCGGTGTCGCCGCGCACGGTGTCCAGCCAGTCACCGAACTCCTCGGCGTTCGACACCGTCGCCGAGAGTGACACCAGGGTCACCGACTCGGGCAGGTGGATGATCACCTCTTCCCATACGGCGCCGCGGAAGCGGTCGGAGAGGTAGTGCACCTCGTCCATCACCACGTAACCCAGTCCGAGAAGGGCGCGCGAGCCCGCGTACAGCATGTTGCGCAGGACCTCGGTGGTCATCACGATCACCGGTGCGCCCGCGTTCACGCTGTTGTCACCGGTCAGCAGGCCGACCTTGGCGGCGCCGTAGCGGGCGACCAGATCGTTGTACTTCTGGTTCGACAGCGCCTTGATGGGCGTGGTGTAGAAGCACTTGCGGCCCTGCGTGAGGGCGAGATGGACGGCGAACTCGCCGACGATCGTCTTGCCGGAGCCGGTCGGCGCGGCGACCAGCACTCCCTTTCCGGCTTCGAGGGCTTCGCACGCCTCGATCTGGAAGCCGTCCAGCTCGAAGTCGTACAGGTCACGGAAGGGGGCGAGAGCGGTGGCCTCGGCAGCGGCGCGTTTCCGAGCCGCGGCATACCGCTCTGCGGGGGACAGGTCCTCGGTCATCGTGTCTACGAGCGTACCGGCCGGATACGACAGTGCCCGATCTTTATCGCGGACCCGGGGTGAGCACGCGCGCCACCCCGGGCACGCTCTCGGCCGTCAGCGGCAGCGGGCCGACCGGTTCGCCGTCCGCGTAGCCCGTGAGTCCGTCGGCCTCCAGCGTCACCTTGCGGGCCCGGTGCACGGTGACCGCGGGGTGGCTGAGGTGGGTGCCCTTGTAGACGCGCGGGAAGACGCGCAGCAGCGTCGTACGGCTGCACTCCCCCACCACCGTGATGTCGAACAGCCCGTCGTCCATCCTGGCGTCCGTGCAGATCCGCATGCCGCCGCCGTACGAGGGGCCGTTGCCGACGGCGACGAGCGTCGCCTCGATCTCTTGCGGCTCGCCGTCGTCCAGGGTGATGCGGTACGGGATGGGGCGGAGCGCCGCCAGCTCGACGAGGATCGCCAGGTCGTAACGGAACCTGCCGGTAGGCCACTTCAGCCGGTTGCCGCGGTCGTTGACGCGGGAGTCGAAGCCGGAGGCGAGGACGGAGCCGAACCACCGGCCGTCTCCCCCGGAACCCCCGGAGTCCTCCGATCCCCCGGCAGGGCCGACCCGGCCCAGGTCGACGGAGGTGCCGTGGCCGGCCTTGAGCGCCTCGGCGATCACGCGGCCCGCCTCGGCCGGGTCCCGTACGGGCAGCCCAGTGGCGCGCGCGAAGTCGTTCCCGGTGCCGACGGCGACGACGCCGAGCGGCACGTCCGTACCGGCGACCGCCTGCAGCGCCAGGGAGGCCATGCCGTCGCCGCCGACGGCGATCAGCGCCCCGGTGCCGCCCTCGACGGCCGTACGGGCGCGTACGAGCGCGTCATCGGCGTCGTTGCCCACGACGGTGCGTACGGCGTAGCCCGCGTCCCGCAGGGCGGCCGCGGCGGGCTGGGCGGCGCGGGCGCCCCGGCCCCGGCCGGCGGCCGGATTGACAAACAGGGTGATCTCGCTGGTCACGCGCGGACCTTACCCGGTCAGGTCGCGTCGTCGTAACCTCCGCGCGGCCCGCCGTCCTCGTCGGACACCGCGCTGGGCTCGGGAGCGCTGGTGGGCGGACCGACCGGCTCCGGAGCGTGGTCGAGATCGGACGCTTCGTCGTCGTCCAGGTCCTTGTACGGGTTGGCGCGGGCGCGGCGGCGGTCGTTGAAGAAGCACACGCCGACGGCCGCGAAGTACAGCATCACGATCGGCACGGCCAGCGCGCCCATGGTGAGCGGGTCGCCGGTCGGGGTGGCGATCGCGGAGAACAGCGCGATGGCCACGACCATCACGCGCCACCAGCCGAGGAGTTGCCTGCCCTTGACGATGCCGCCGAAGTTCAGCATGACGAGCAGCAGCGGCAGTTCGAAGGCGAGACCGAAGACGATGACCAGCCGCGTGACGATGTCGAGGAAGTCGTCCAGCGGGATGAGGTTGCCGGTGCCGTCCGGGCTGAAGTCGAGCAGGGCCTTCGCGGCGGTCGGCAGGATGATGTACGCGAGGTAGGCGCCGCCGATGAACAGCGGGGCCCCGGCGGCGACGAACCCGCGGGCGTACTTCTTCTCGTGCCGGTGCAGACCGGGCGCCAGGAAGGCCCAGAGCTGGTACAGCCACACCGGCGAGGCGAGCACCACACCGACGGTGAGCGCCACCTTGAGCATGATCGTGAAGGGGGCCACCAGGCCGGAGATGGTGATCTCGGCGCAGGTCTCGCCGTCCTCGGCCTCGCCGAAGCCCTTGGTGCAGCCGACGGCGTCGCGCACGGGCTCGGTGAGGAAGTCGGCGATCTGCTTGTAGTAGAACATCGCGACGATGGTGACGGCGAGAATCGCCAGCACCGCCTTCATCAAGCGGTTGCGCAGCTCCCGCAGATGCTCCGCGAGCGGCATCCTGCCCTCGGGATCCCTCTGCTGTTTACCCTCTTTGCGGGCGGACTTGAGCAACCCAGGTCCTCGTTGTCAGTGAGTGGTGCCGGACGGATACGGAGTCAGTTCTGGTTCGGCTGCTTGCTCGGCTCACTGGCCGGGCGCGCGCTGCTCACATCGCCGGGGGCTGCCTGAATGGTCCGCGGGGCGGCCTGCTGGGCGTCCGTGGAGCCGGTCGTGTCCTTGTCGGCCTCGCCCTCGGCGCCGTCCTTCTTCATCTGCTTGGCCTCGCTCTTGAGGATGCGGGCCGACTTGCCGAGCGAACGGGCCATGTCCGGGAGCTTCTTGGCGCCGAACAGCAGCAGGATGACAAGGAGGATCAGAACGATCTCCATGGGCCTCAGGTTGCCGATCATGTGCCACTACCTTCTCGCCGGGGCGGCGTGTGTACGTGCCTGCCGTATGAATCGGTCGGGCTTCGTCATGCTGCCAGCGATCGTAACCCTGTGGAGTGAACGTGTGGCAATCCCCGTGCGTACTCCAGGTTCACGGCCGCCGCCCGCAACGACGCAGCCCACTCAGCCTACCGCTCGAACCCGTGTGCGCAGGAGGCCGTCGCCCGCTCGAGATCTTCGGCGGCTCTGGCGATCCGCTCCGAGCCGTCGCCGACCGCGTGCGTGAACCGCTGCACCTCCAGCCCGACCCGTACGGCGAGCACCCCGAGGACGGCGATTCCGGCGAAGGCAAGAACGAGAAAGAACATGGGCCAGACCATGCGGCGAGCCTACGCGCCGTCCAGCCCGTCCGGCGATTGAGGACCCGCCACCGCGGCGATCAGCCACCGCGGCGCGGGCCCGGCGGAATCCGTGACGGCCCAAACCCCCACGTGGGGCTACTCGCCGTAGGCGGCAAGCGCCCGCTTCGCCGCGTCCCGCGCGCTCTCCGCCAGCTCCCGCGGCGCGGTGATCCGCCCGTCCGCGCCCAGCCGCAGGGCCAGCCTGCGCAGCGAGGCCGGGTCCGGGGTGCGCAGCGTGATCCGGAGGCCGCCGTCCGGCAGCTCCTCGGCGCTGTCGTGCGGGTAGTACTCGGCGACCCAGCGGCCGCCCGGCCCGACCTCGACGACGACCTCCGGGTCCTCCGCGGCGGGCTGTACGAGCCCCTCCGACAGGTCGCGGAGCTCCACGGGCGGCGGGTCGGAGGGCTCGTCGAGGAGCTTCATCTCGGCCACCCGGTCCAGCCGGAACGTGCGGCGGGCCTCCGAGAGCCGGCACCAGGCCTCGACGTACGTGTGCCCTACCGCGAACAGCCGGATCGGGTCGATCTCGCGCTCGGTGAGCTCGTCCCGTGCCGGGGAGTAGTAGCGCAGCCACAGCCTGCGGCGTTCGGCGATGGCGCGGTCGACGTCGGCGAACACCCCGCCCTCCGACTCGAAGGTGACCGAGAGGCGCGAGCTCGCCCCCGCGGCCTCCCCCGCCGCCGTCTCCAGCTTGGCCGTGGCGCGCAGCAGCGCCTCGCGGTCGCCCTCGCGCAGCCCCGGCAGGGTGGCCACGGCGCGGGCGGCGACGAGCAGCGCGATGGCCTCGTCGGCGGAGATGCGGAGCGGGGCGGCGAGGTCGTCGGCGTTGCGCCACCAGATCCGTTCACCGTCGGTGTCGATCTCGAGCAGGTCGCCGCCGCGGAAGCTCGTACCGCACATCGGGAGCACGTCGAGGTCGGAGATCAGCTCGTCCGCGGAGATGCCGAAGGCACGCGCCACCTCCTCGATGCGCGCGCCCGGCCGGTCCCGCAGATACGTGACCAGCGACAGCATCCTGCGGGTCTGGTCGATCGCGTTGGACGCCACGGTCGTTCCCCTCAGCCCTTGGCCACGGCACGCAGCCGGTCCACGACGTCGGCCCGCAGTTCCGCGGGCTCCAGCACCACCACGTCCGGGCCGAACTCGACCAGCCAGGCGTCCAGCCCGTGCCCGTACGGGATCTCCAACTCCGCCCAGCCGTCCCCCAGTTCCCGTACCTCCGTGGCCCGCGCGCGCAGCGGGTAGCCAGCGCCGGAGCGCAGCCGGATGCGCGCGGTCTCGGACGTACGCTCCCCCGCCCAGCGCTCCACCGTCTCCCGTACCGTCACCTGATCGGGGACGGGTGCGGTAAACGCGGCGGCACGGGAACGCACCGTTCCGGTGATACGGGAGAGCCGGAAGACGCGTTCGGCCTGCCGGTCGCGGTCGAATCCGGCGAGATACCACTGCCCGCGCCAGCACTCCAGCGTCCACGGCTCGACCTGCCGCCGCTCCGGGTGTACGGCGTTGGACTTGCGGTAGTCGAAGACGACGAGGCGGCGGTCGCGGCAGGCGAGCATCAGCGGTTCGAAGGCGGCCTCGCGGGCGGGGATGTGCGGCTCGAGGCTGCTGTGCGGGTGCAGTTGCCCGTACGACTCGGCCTCCGCCGCCTGCGGCATGCCCCCGGCGGCGTGCAGCTTCTGCAGCGCGCCCGAGGCGGCACCGGCGAGCCGCGCCTGCTGCCAGACGCGCGCGGCCAGGCCGAGCGCGGTGGCCTCGGCGGCGTCCAGGGTGATGGGCGGAAGCCGGTTGCTGTCGCGGCGCGCGAGATAACCGGCTTCGCCGTCCAGATTCTCCACGGCGTCGATGACCAGGCCGAGTTCGCGCAGGTCTTCCTTGTCCCGCTCGAACATCCGGTTGAACGACTCGTCGTTGCCCGCCTCGATGTACGCCTCGATGGAGGCGCGCAGTTCGCGTTTGGTGAGTGGACGCCGGGCTCCGAGCAGGCACAGCGCCAGATTCATCAGCCGCTCGGCCTTGGCAATCGCCATGGAACCTTGCCCTCTCTCATTCTGCTCTCGGCTGTTGACCGTACCGCTCGGCGCGTTCGGGGCAAAAGCGGAGGGCCCCCGCCGTACGACCGGCGGGGACCCTCTCGGAATCCGGGAAGCTCAGACGGATCAGTCAGTCGCCTCGGGCGGAGTCAGACGGAGACGAGATCGCAGACGAAGATCAGCGTCTCGTTCGGCGCGATCCGGCCGCCGCCCGCGCCCTGCTCGCCGTACGCGAGGTGGGCGGGGATGGTCAGCCGGCGTCGGCCGCCGACCTTCATGCCCTGGACGCCCCTGTCCCAGCCGGGGATGACCTGACCCGCACCGAGCTGGAACTGCAGCGGCTTGCCGCGGTTCCAGCTGGCGTCGAACTCTTCGCCGGTGGAGAAGGAGACGCCGACGTAGTGCACGGAGACATTGTCCCCGGCCTTGGCCTCGGGCCCCTGGCCCTCCCAGATGTCCTGCACCTCGAGGTCGGCGGGGGCCGGCCCCTCGGGAAAGTCGACCTCGGGCTTGTCGATGCTCACGAAATTGCTCCTACGAACGAATCTTCCAGACGACTGGCGAGTCTTTCACGCCAGGGCCACCGGCGCGTACGGCGAGGTCACTCGGGCGTCCGGCAGGTCACTTGACGTCCAGCACGTCCACGCTGAAGACGACGCCCGACTTGAACTGCGCCCGCTGCTCCTTGGGGAAGTCCTTCTCCGGCACCGAGATGACGACGCGGCTGCCGGCCTTCTTCCCCTTCAGGCCGTCCTTCCAGCCCGGGATCTGCTGGACCGGGAACTCCTGCGGGCCGCCCTGCTCCCAGGTGTTGGCAAACGGCTTGCCGCTCCACAGCTTGGCCGAGAAGTTGGCGAGCACCGTGCTCTTGTCGGTGACCTCCTTGCCGTCGCCCTCGACGACGGAGGCGCTGGTCAGCTTGTCCGGTGCCTTCGCGCCCTTCTCGATGTCGATCTCCGGCGCCTTGTCGCTGATCTTGCTGCTGACCTTCGGCAGGTCCGGGTTCTGCGTGTCCACGGCCTTGCCGTCGATCTTGCTCGGCATCGTCTTCTTCAGATCGACGACGAAGACGAGGGTGGAGTTCTTGGGGATCTGCGGCGGCTGGCCCTGGGCGCCGTAGCCCTTCTCCGGCGGGATCACGAGCTGCACGCGGCTGCCGAGCTTCTTGCCGACGAGGGCCTCGTCCCAGCCCTTGATGACGTTGCCGGTGCCGATCTGGAAGCTGGCGGGCGTACGGCCCTTCTGCCAGGTGCTGTCGAACACCTTCCCGTTCCACAGCTGGCCGTGGTACGAGGCGTTCAGCACGTCGCCCTTGGCGACCTTCTCGCCCTTGCCCTCCTTGAGCACCTTGACCTTGAGGCCCTTGGGAGGATCGCCCTCGCCCTTCTCGATCTTGGGCTTCTTGCCGTCCTCACTGGACACGGCTGGCACCGTGCCGGGCTTGGCCTTGTCCTCGTCGTCGCTGCCACAGGCGGCGGCGGAGGCGATGAGAAGGGGGACGGTGAGCGCCGCGGCGAAACGGCGGGTCGTCGTGGAGACAGTCATGAGGTCAACTCGCGGAGGTAGGGGGTGTCCGGCCTGCCGCCACCCTACGGCCCCGCCCCGGCACCCCCGCCACTCACGACACGGGAATCACGTTCCCGTGTCGTGAGTCGTGCTACAGGGCTTTACGCGGTTCACATACCGGCGATGAGTTTCTCCACCCGCTCGTCCACAGAGCGGAACGGGTCCTTGCACAGGACGGTGCGCTGCGCCTGGTCGTTGAGCTTCAGATGCACCCAGTCCACGGTGAAGTCCCGGCGCTGCTCCTGCGCCCGCCGGATGAAGTCGCCGCGCAGCCGGGCACGGGTGGTCTGCGGGGGCACCGACTTGCCCTCGAAGATCTTCAGATCGTTGCAGATCCGCGCGGCCTGGCCCTTGCGCTCCAGCAGGTAGTAGAGCCCGCGGCGGCGGTGGATGTCGTGGTAGGCGAGGTCTATCTGGGCGATGCGCGGGTGCGACATCGTGATGTTGTTCTTGCTCCGGTATCGCTCGATGAGCTGGTGCTTCATGACCCAGTCGATCTCGGTGCCGACCTTCTCCAGCTCCTGGGTGCGGATCGCCTCCAGCGTGCGGCCCCACAGCTCCAGGACCTGCTCGACCATGCCGGTGCGGATGCCGCGGCGCTCGCAGAAGTCCACGGCCTTCTCGTAGTACTCCTGCTGCACCTCCAGCGCCGACGCCTCGCGCCCGCTGGCGAGCCGTACCTTCCGCTGGCCCGTGATGTCGTGGCTGACCTCGCGGATGGCGCGGATCGGGTTCTCGAGGGTGAGGTCGCGCATCACGGTGCCGGCCTCGATCATGCGCAGCACCAGGTCGGTGGCGCCGACCTTGAGCAGCATCGTGGTCTCGGACATGTTCGAGTCGCCGACGATCACGTGCAGGCGGCGGTAGCGCTCCGCGTCGGCGTGCGGCTCGTCGCGGGTGTTGATGATCGGCCGGGAACGGGTGGTGGCGGAGCTGACGCCCTCCCAGATGTGCTCAGCGCGCTGGCTCACGCAGTACACGGCGCCGCGCGGAGTCTGCAGCACCTTGCCCGCGCCGCACACCAGCTGCCGCGTGACCAGGAACGGGATGAGTACGTCGGCGAGGCGGGAAAACTCGCCGTGCCGGGCCACCAGGTAGTTCTCGTGACAGCCGTACGAGTTGCCCGCCGAGTCGGTGTTGTTCTTGAAGAGGTAGACGTCGCCCGCGATTCCCTCCTCGTGCAGGCGGCGTTCTGCGTCGACGAGCAGCCCCTCCAGGATCCGCTCGCCTGCCTTGTCGTGGGTGACCAGCTCGGTCACGCTGTCGCACTCGGGGGTCGCGTACTCGGGGTGTGAGCCGACGTCCAGGTACAGACGGGCCCCGTTCCGCAGGAAGACGTTGCTACTGCGGCCCCATGACACGACACGGCGGAAGAGGTACCGCGCCACCTCGTCAGGGGACAGCCGCCGCTGCCCCCGGAACGTACACGTGACGCCGTACTCGTTCTCCAGCCCGAAGATTCGGCGGTCCATGACTGAACATTACGCCTGATGCCCGGTTCTGAAACCGGCATCGGCAGCCCCGTTGCGATCATTTTCCGACCCCGCGACCGGCACCGACGCACCGCCGGGACCTGCGGCGGGAGTGTCCAGCACGCGCCGCGTGGCCAGCAGCACGGCCAGGGCCGCAACGCCGCCGAGCCCCGCGACGGCGAAGCCCGCCCCGGGCCCGCCCCACTCGATGACCGGGCCCACCAGGCCCGTGCCGGCCGCGGCGCCCACCCCGAACGTGGTCACCAACCACGAGAACGCCTCCGTGACGGTGCCCCGCGGCGCGTGCCGGTCGACGACCACGAACGCGCAGGCGAGCGCGGGTGCGAGGAACAGGCCGGACACTCCGGCGAGTACGGTCATCGCCGCCACCCCGGGCGTCAGCGCCAGCGGGAGGTACCCCGCCGCGAGCGCCGCCACCAGGATCCGCAGCCGGGGCTCGGGGGCGCCCGCCCAGAGCCGGGCGCCGTACAGGATGCCGCCGACGAGGGCGCCGGCGCCGAGCGCGGAGAGCAGGTAGCTGGAGATGAGGCTGTCGCCGTGGTCGTCCGCGTACGCCACGGCCGCGACCGCGATGGTGCCCAGCGCGAGCCCGACGAAGAAGAACGCCCCGAGCAGCGCGACGAGTCCGCGCGAGCGCAGCGCGCCCAGCCAGTGCGCCTCGCGCGGCGCCGAACGCCACTCCCGCGAGGGCGGCGAGACGACCACCCAGAGGGCGCCGAGCACCCCGAGGGCGTTGATGACGAGCAGCGCCGCCGCCTCGTTCCAGAACGCGACGAGCAGCGTGACCAGCAGCGGCCCGACGGCGAACATCAGCTCCTGGGCCACGGCGTCCAGCGCGTACGCGGCGTGCACGCGGTCCTCGCGCTTGAGCACGTTGGGCCACAGCGCGCGCAGCCCGCCCTCCAGCGGCGGCGTGAACAGCCCGGCGACCAGCACGGCGGCGAACGCCAGCGGGAGTACGCCGAGCCCCGCGACCGCGAAGACGCCCATGCCGAGCGCCGAGAGCACCGCGGACGGCAGCATCACCCGCGGCTGCCCCAGCAGGTCCACGGCCCGGCCCAGGGACGGCTGGCCGACGGCCGTGGCCACGCCGTACACGGCGGAGAGCACGCCCGCGAGCGTGTAACTGCCGCCCTCCGCACGGACGAAGAGCACGATGCCCAGCGCCGCGGTCGCGTTCGGCAGCCTGCCGACGAGGGTTCCGGCGAGCAGCCGCATGGCGTGTTTCGCACGCAGGAGGTCGGCGTAGCCGGTTGCCATCCGTATGGCTCCTCTCCGCCCGGCAGCGCCGAGGGTTTTACGTATAACGGATCTGAGCTATACGTACCATGGCGCCGACCGGAGGTCCAGCGAAGGAGCGTGTGTGGCCAGCGTGAGACACGAAGGGCCCGCCGAATCCGCCGGTCCCGCCCGGCCGACCAGCCGCGATGTCGCACGCCGCGCCGGCGTCTCGCAGGCGACCGTCTCGCTGGTGCTGCGGGACAAGTGGCACGGCCGCGTCTCGCCGGGGACGGCGGACGCGGTCCGCGCGGCGGCCCGCGACCTCGGATACCGGCCGAATCTCGCCGCCCGCAGCCTGCGCCTGGGCCGTACGCGTACGGCCCTGCTGGTCGTCCCCGCGCTGACCAACGAGTACTTCGCACGTGTCCACACCGGCGCCGCCCGCGTCGCCGCCGAGCACGACTTCGGGATGGTCCTCTACCCGTCGCCGGAGCTCGCGGCGCCCGCGCCCGACCCGTTCGACTCGGCGCGGGCCGCGCTGGACGGCGTGATCGCCTCCTCGATGGCGGTGGAGGCGCTGGCGGCGCTGCGCTCGGGCGGGCTGCCGCTGGTGATGCTGGACAGCGATCCGGAGGGCAGCGAGGCGACCGTCAACCTCGACATCGCCGACGGCATGCGCCGTATCGTCGAGCACCTGGTCGGGCTGGGGCACCGGCGGATCGCGCATGTGACCGCGGCGGTGGACTCCTGGACGTTCCACGCCCGTGCCCGCGCGCTCTCCGACGCGCTGTCCGGCACACCCGCCGCCCTCGTCCACACCGAACGGGCGGACCTGACCGTCACCGGCGGACTGCACGCCGCGTCCCGCGCGCTGTCCGTGACGCCCCGGGCCACGGCGCTCGTCTGCGACGACGACGTGCTGGCCGCGGGCGCGTGCAAGGCCGTACGGCGGCTGGGGCTGCGGGTGCCCGGAGACGTCTCCGTGACCGGCTTCGACGACCTGTCGCTGGCCACGGCGGTCGAACCGGAGCTGACGACCGTACGGCTGCCGGCCGAGGAGATCGGCGCGACCGGCATGCGGGCCCTGCTGGCCGTTCTGGAGGGCCGTCCTCCGGACACCGGAGTGCTGCCGGTCTCGCTGGTCCGGCGGGACTCCACGGGGCCGCCTGCGGCCTTCACGGGGTGAGCGGCGGCCGTCCCGCTCGTACGCCATCCCGCTCGTACGCCTCGCCCGCACGCCGTCGCCGCACCGCCCCGCACACGCCGTCGCGCCCCGCCGCACGGGGCGGCGGGGCGCGGCGATGGCTGCGGTCAGCCGGTGACGGGCGCGGGGTGGGCGGCGGGAGCCGTCACTTCTCGTCGCCGGTCTCCGGCTTCTCCTTGTCCTTGTCCTTGTCCTTGGCGGGTGCCTTCCCGGTGCCGGACGGCTTGCCGGACGACGTCGTGCCGTCCGCGCCCTCGGTGTCGTCAGCAGCGGCGGCGTCCGAACCGCCCGAACCCTCCGGCCCGTCCGGCGACTTGGCGCCGGACGACGCGTCGTCCTCGCCCAGCAGCCGCGTCAGCTGGCTGCCCAGCACCCGCTTGAACTTCCGCTGCTGCGGGCGGCTGCGGTCCAGGACCGCCACCTCCAGCTGCTCGGCCGTCAGGCTGCGCTCGCCGCCGTTGTTGTCGCGGGACAGCGACTCGACGGCGAGCTTGAGCGCTTCGCCGAGCGACATGCCGTCGCGGTGCCGCTGATCGAGATAGGTGCCGATCTGGTCGGAGTTCCCGCCGACCGCGACCGAGCCGTGCTCGTCCACGATCGAACCGTCGTGCGGCAGACGGTAGATCTGGTCGTCCTCGGGGCCGGGCCCGACCTCGGCGACGATCAGCTCCACCTCGTACGGCTTCTCGGCCGCGCTGGAGAAGATGGTGCCGAGCGTCTGGGCGTAGACGTTCGCGAGGCCGCGCGCGGTGACGTCCTCGCGGTCGTACGTGTACCCGCGCAGGTCGGCGTAGCGCACGCCGCCGATCCGCAGGTTCTCGAACTCGTTGTACTTGCCGACCGCCGCGAAGGCGATCCGGTCGTAGATCTCGCTGACCTTGTGCAGCGCCCGGGAGGGGTTCTCGGCGACGAACACGATGCCGTCGGCGTACTGCAACACGACCACGCTGCGCCCGCGCGCGATGCCCTTGCGGGCGTACTCGGCGCGGTCCGCCATGGCCTGCTGGGGTGAGACATAGAACGGCGTCGACACCGGCTATCCGTCCCTTCCTTGTTCTCGACGACTGCTAGAGAGCCGGGGCCTGCGGCCCGTTGGGGAGCTGGAGGCGGCCCTCGTGCACCGCCCTGGCGATCTCCGACACCTCGGCGTCGGTGAGCTTCTTGAAGCCCTCATCGTTGATCACCGTCACAGTGGGATAGATGCGCCGGGTCATGTCGGGACCGCCGGTCGCCGAGTCGTCGTCCGCCGCGTCGTACAGCGCCTGCACGGCGACCGTGCACGCCTGCTGCTCCGTCAGGTCGTCGCGGTACATCTTCTTGAGCGCGCCGCGGGCGAACACCGAACCGGAACCGACCGCCGTGAAGCCGACCTCCTCGGAACGGCCGCCCGTCACGTCGTACGAGAAGATGCGCCCCTTCGCGCGGTCCACGTCGTAACCCGCGAAGAGCGGGACCACGGCGAGGCCCTGGAGCGCCATGCCGAGATTGCCGCGGATCATCGTCGACAGCCGGTTCGCCTTGCCCTCCAGCGACAGCTGCGAGCCCTCGACCTTCTCGAAGTGCTCCAGCTCCAGCTGGAAGAGCTTCGTCATCTCCACGGCGAGGCCGGCCGTCCCCGCGATGCCGACCGCCGAGAACTCGTCGGCGGGGAAGACCTTTTCGATGTCGCGCTGCGCGATGACATTGCCCATCGTGGCCCGCCGGTCGCCGGCGATCACCACACCGCCGGGGAACGCCGCCGCGAGGATCGTCGTGCCGTGCGGCGCCTCGATGGCACCCTGCACGGGCGGCAGCGGACGGCTGCCCGGCATCTGCTCCGGCGCGTGCGACGACAGGAAGTCCATGAACGAAGAGGAGCCGGGCGTCAGGAAGGCTGCCGGCAGACGCCCTGTGTCACGAGTGTTGGCTTCCACACGTTTCCTTCCACCAGATCGTGAATACGAGATCATCGGATACTGCACGGACATTACCCATGGCCGTCCAAGTCATCCGTCCCGCACCCCTGTCGACAGGGATGCGGGACGGCGACCGACCGCGTTACTGTCCGCCCTTCTGAACGAAGCTCCGGACGAAGTCCTCGGCGTTCTCCTCGAGGACGTCGTCGATCTCGTCGAGGACGGAGTCGACATCTTCTGACAGGGCCTCCTGGCGTTCCTTGAGGTCCTCCGATGCCTGTGTCTCCTCCGTCTGCTCCTCGGTCTCGTCGGTGTGGCGCGTTGCCTTCTGCTGCCCGCCGCCGGTGTCCTTGGTCGCCATTTCCCTCACCCCGCTCGGTTCGGTGTACGCGAGACGTACAAGATCAGACCCTACAAGCAGGGACTGACATCGGCCCTTCACTTCCCACAACGTCCGGAGGCCACCCCGATGATTCCCGGATCGGGGTGCGATTAGCCGCGGCTCAGCCGCCGGAGAGGAGCCGTACCAGGTCATCCGCGGTGCGGCAGCGGTCCAGCAGCTCCTTCACGTGGTTCCGGGTGCCCCGCAGCGGCTCCAGGGTGGGGACCCGTTGCAGGGAGTCACGACCGGGAAGGTCGAAGATCACGGAGTCCCAGGAGGCGGCCGCGACGTCGTCCGCGTACTGCTCCAGGCAGCGGCCGCGGAAGTACGCCCTGGTGTCCTCCGGGGGCTTTGTCACGGCCCGCAGGACGTCCTGCTCGTCCAGCAGGCCCTGCATCCTGCCCCGGGCCTTGAGCCGGTTGTAGAGCCCCTTGTCGGGCCGTACGTCGGCGTACTGCAGGTCGACGAGGTGCAGCCGCGGCGCGTCCCAGTCGAGCCGGTCACGGCGCCGGTAGCCCTCCATCAGCTCCCGCTTGGCGACCCAGTCCAGCTCGCCGGCCAGGCTCATCGGATCGTGCTCGAGCCGCACCAGAACGTCCTCCCAACGGGTCAGGACGTCCTTCGTCTGCTCGTCGGCGTCGGCGCCCCAGCGGTCCTCGACGTACTTGCGGGCCAGCTCGAAGTACTCCATCTGCAGTTGGACACCGGTCAGTGTCCGGCCGCTGCGGAGCGTGATCAGCTTGCGGAGCGAGGGGTCGTGCGACACCTGGTGCAGGGTGCGTACGGGCTGGTCGACGGCCAGGTCGACGGCGATGAAGTTGTCCTCGATCATGGAGAGGACCAGCGCGGTGGTGCCCAGCTTGAGGTACGTCGAGATCTCGGAGAGGTTCGCGTCCCCGATGATCACGTGCAGCCGGCGGTACTTCTCGGCGTCCGCGTGCGGCTCGTCGCGGGTGTTGATGATCGGCCGCTTGAGTGTCGTCTCCAGGCCGACCTCGACCTCGAAGTAGTCGGCGCGCTGGCTGATCTGGAAGCCGTGCTCGCTGCCGTCCTGGCCCAGCCCGACGCGCCCCGCGCCGCACACGACCTGGCGCGAGACGAAGAACGGGGTGAGGTGCCGCACGATGTCCGAGAACGGCGTCTCCCGCTTCATCAGGTAGTTCTCGTGGGTGCCGTACGAGGCGCCCTTGTTGTCGGTGTTGTTCTTGTACAGCAGGATCGGCTGCGAGCCGGGCACCTCGGCGGCGCGCTGCGCGGCCTCGGCCATGACGCGCTCGCCGGCCTTGTCCCACAGCACGGCGTCGAGCGGGTTGGTGACCTCGGGTGAGCTGTACTCGGGGTGGGCGTGGTCGACGTAGAGCCGCGCGCCGTTGGTGAGAATGACGTTGGCCAGCCCGATGTCCTCGTCCGTCAGCTGGCTCGCGTCCGCGGCCTCGCGCGCGAGGTCGAAACCGCGGGCGTCCCGCAGCGGATTCTCCTCCTCGAAGTCCCAGCGGGCCCGGCGCGCCCGGTGCATCGCCGCCGCGTAGGCGTTGACCACCTGGGACGAGGTGAGCATGGCATTGGCGTTGGGGTGGCCGGGGACGGAGATCCCGTACTCCGTCTCGATGCCCATTACTCGCCGTACGGTCATGCGGCCCTCCTTGCCCGGCAGCGGCCCGCCATTGGACCACTGCTCACATCCCGCTGCGCGTCCGGCCCGTACACGGTCCCCGCATCCGCACTGCGCGAGGCGGCGGTACGCAAGAGCCTAGAACGCGCAGACCCGGGTGGGGAGATCACTGTGGGCTTCCTTCCGGACTGGCTGGGAAATGATCCGGCTGCGGACCCCCGCTCACGGGCGCCCGCAGCCGGTCCGTCTTCGCTACAGGTACTGACCGGTGTTGGCCACCGTGTCGATGGAGCGCCCGGTGTCCGCGCCCTGCTTGCCGGTGACGAGCGTGCGGATGAAGACGATCCGCTCGCCCTTCTTGCCGGAAATACGGGCCCAGTCGTCGGGGTTGGTGGTGTTCGGCAGGTCCTCGTTCTCCTTGAACTCGTCCACGCACGCGGCGAGCAGGTGGGAGACCCTCAGGCCCTTCTGGTTCTGGTCGAGCAGCGCCTTGATGGCCATCTTCTTCGCGCGGTCCACGATGTTCTGGATCATCGCGCCGGAGTTGAAGTCCTTGAAGTAGAGGACTTCCTTGTCACCGTTGGCGTAGGTGACCTCGAGGAAGCGGTTCTCCTCCGATTCAGCGTACATCTGCTCGACGACCGACTGGATCATCCCGGCCACGGTGGCCTCGGAGTCCTCGTTGTGCTCCCGCAGGTCGTCCGGGTGCAGCGGCAGGGTCGGCGTGAGGTACTTCGAGAAGATGTCGCGCGCGGCCTCTGCGTCCGGGCGCTCGATCTTGATCTTCACGTCGAGACGGCCGGGGCGGAGGATCGCCGGGTCGATCATGTCCTCGCGGTTGGAGGCGCCGATGACGATGACGTTCTCCAGGCCCTCCACACCGTCGATCTCGGAGAGCAGCTGCGGGACGATGGTGTTCTCCACGTCCGAGCTGACGCCGGAGCCGCGGGTGCGGAACAGCGAGTCCATCTCGTCGAAGAAGACGATGACGGGCGTGCCCTCGCTCGCCTTCTCCCTGGCGCGCTGGAACACCAGCCTGATGTGCCGCTCGGTCTCGCCGACGTACTTGTTGAGCAGCTCCGGGCCCTTGATATTCAGGAAGTAGCTCTTGCCCTGGGGCTTGCCCGTGACCTCGGCGACCTTCTTGGCAAGGGAGTTGGCCACGGCCTTGGCGATGAGCGTCTTGCCGCAGCCGGGCGGTCCGTACAGCAGTACCCCCTTGGGCGGCCGGAGTTCGTGCTCCTTGAAGACGTCCGGGTACAGATACGGGAGTTCCACCGCGTCGCGGATGAGCTCGATCTGCCCGCCCAGGCCACCGATCTTGGTGTAGTCGATGTCCGGGACCTCTTCGAGGACCAGTTCCTCGACCTCGCTCTTGGGCACGACCTCGTAGACATAGCCGGAGCGCGGTTCGAGCAGCAGCGCGTCACCGGCCCGCAGGGTGGTGTCCAGCAGCGGTTCCGCGAGCCGTACGACGCGTTCCTCGTCGGTGTGCCCGACGACCAGCGCCCGCTCGCCGTCCTCCAGGACCTCCTTGAGGGTGACGATGTCGCCGGCACGCTCGTACTCCATGGCCTCGACCACGTTGAGCGCCTCGTTGAGCATGACCTCCTGGCCACGCCGGAGCTGGTCGAGCTCCACGCTGGGGCTGACGTTCACCCGGAGCTTGCGGCCACCGGTGAAGATGTCGGCCGTGCCGTCCTCGTTGGCCTGCAGGAAGGCCCCGAAGCCGGCCGGTGGCTGCGCGAGGCGGTCGACTTCCTCCTTGAGGGCCACGATCTGATCGCGGGCCTCGCGGAGCGTGTTCGCGAGCCGTTCGTTCTGTGCGGACACGCCGGCCAGATTCGTCTGAAGCTCGACGATCCGCTCCTCGAGAATACGAGTGTGACGCGGAGAGTCGGCGAGCTTGCGGCGCAGGACGGCGATTTCCTGCTCGAGATAGGCCACCTGACCGGACGGGTCATCGGAACCCCGACCCGGCCGGATGCCGCGGTTCATGTCATCGTCGTGGGCTGCCACGGTCCTCACCTCCTCCAGGGGGAGCTGGACGCTTCCTGACCCTACCTGGGCCGGTGCGGGTTGAAACCCCTAGATCACAAAGACGGTCGGGGTGTGTCTGATCTTCACCCTTGCGCACTCCCTCACCACTGGGGAATACCCACCCATCGTCATCGGAAAGCGGCCCGGTTGTATCGTCGATCAGGTCAACACCCTTCCGGGGTGGCACTATTTCGTCACGAGCGCACGAACGGCGGGCAGCAGGATGAGCACCGGAAACGAAGCTCTCGAAGTCTGGATCGACCAGGATCTGTGCACAGGCGACGGGATCTGCGCGCAGTACGCGCCTGAGGTGTTCGAGCTGGACATCGACGGGCTCGCGTACGTGAAGAGCGCCGACGACGAACTGCTTCAGGAGAAGGGCGCCACGACGCCCGTACCGCTGCCGCTGCTGCGGGATGTGGCGGACTCCGCGAAGGAGTGTCCCGGCGACTGCATCCATGTACGTCGAGTTTCGGACAGTGTGGAAGTCTACGGTCCCGAAGCGGAGTAGCGCATCGGCGACGGTGCGTAACGGATCAGGCACTGCCCGCGACCGGGGCGGGGATCAGCACGAACTTCCCTTCCTTCCACTCCCACTTCACCTTCCGCTCGCGGTCCGGGCAGCAGCGCGGCACGTCGGGTGACGAGTAGCCCCGGAGCGTGGCGGACACGGTCTTCGGGCCGCGTTCGCCCACCGTGAAATCCTCGGCGGTCATGCCCTCGCCCGACGGCAGCAGCGTCTCGGCCACCCGCGGGCGTTCGCCCGGTTCGGCGGGGTGCGCCAGGACGAAGATGCCGTTGGGCGGCGTGCCGGTGGCGGTGTCGCAGCGGACGAGCGCGACGGTCTCCCGCTGCCCGTCGTCGTCGAAGTCGGCGGAGCCGTGCTTGAGCACGTCCACGGCGCCCTCGCTGCCGCCGGGGCAGCCGAGCGGGTAGCGGGCGTCGGCCGGATCAGGGCCCTTGGTGGCCGTGCCGGTGCCCGCGGTGGCGTCGGACGGCTGCACCACCGTGGACAGCCCCACGACGGCGGCCAGCGCCACGGCGGTGGCGATCCAGTGCACGATACGAACGCGGGTGTGCGGAAGGGGACCGGGGCCTGCCGAAGGCTGCACGCGCTGTGTCTCCTGTGAGAGCTGGGGTGGCGGAGGTGCCCAGCATCGTGCCATACGTCACACCGTTGCGGAACGACCGGGTCCGGACTCCCTCCGGTGCACCGTCCGCCGGACCCCCCGTCAACTCTCCGGGGTCACCCGCTACTTGGAGCCGCTGCCCGGCCCCGTGTAGTCGTCCCCGTACGCGCCCTTCGCGGGCCGGCGGCGGCGCAGCGGCGGCTCCACGCCGTCGGCGAGGCGGCGTGCGGTGAGCAGGAACCCGGTGTGTCCGATCATGCGGTGGTCGGGGCGTACGGCCAGGCCCTCGACGTGCCAGTTGCGCACCATGGTTTCCCATGCCTGCGGCTCGTTGAAGGTGCCGTGCTCCCTGATGGCCTCGACGGTGCGCGCGAGCTGCGTGGTGGTGGCGACGTACGCGCACAGGATGCCGCCCGGCACGAGCGCCTTGGAGACGGCCTCCAGGCACTCCCAGGGCGCGAGCATGTCCAGGATGACGCGGTCGATGTCCGACTCGGCGAGGTTGTCCTGGAGGTCCCCGACGGTGAGCGTCCAGGCGGGGTGCGGGCTGCCGAAGTACCGCTCGACGTTCTGCTGGGCGATCTCCGCGAAGTCGGCCCGGCGCTCGTACGAGTGCAGCATGCCCTGGTCGCCGATGGCCCGCAGCAGGAAGGTGCTGAGGGAGCCGGAGCCCACGCCCGCCTCGACGATCCGCGCGCCCGGGAAGATGTCGGCCATGGCCAGCACCTGCCCGGCGTCCTTGGGGTAGACGACGGCGGCGCCGCGCGGCATGGACAGGACGTAGTCGGGGAGCAGCGGGCGCAGCGCGAGGTAGGCGACGTTGCCCGTGGTACGGACGACACTGCCCTCTGGAGCGCCGATCAGCTCGTCGTGCGGGAAGGCACCCTTGTGGGTGTGGAAGCTCTTCCCGGCTTCGAGCGTGAACGTGTAATGGCGTCCCTTGGGATCGGTGAGCTGGACCTGGTCCCCGACCTTGAAGGGCCCGCGACGGCGGGCTGCACCGGTCGGTTCGGACATGTCCCCAGCCTAACGGTCGTACGGAGCGGTTCATGACACGGGGGCGGCGGGGCAGCCGGGCACGGGCGCCGGAGCGTACGTGCCGGGGAAGGCGCCGGGCGTACGCCACCGGCGCGCGGGACCTGCCTACGACGCAGGCTTCGCCATCGCCTCGACGAACGCCTTCTCCACGTCGCCCGTCGACAGCACGCCGTAGATCTCGCCGGTCTCCTCGACGACCAGGTACTCGGTGGCCGGCGCCGCCCGCAGGTGGTCGAGCAGGTCCTCCCCCGCCAGCTCCGCCGGGACCCGCATGCCCTCCTTGAGGTCCTGCGCGAGGGTGCTCACCGCGACCCACGGGCGGCGGTGCTCGGGGATGCCGACGATGGCGGCCTCCCGTACGACCGCCACGGGGTCGCCCTGCCCGTCCACCACGACCAGGGCGCGGGCGCCCGCCTCGTTCGCGCGGCGCAGCGCCTCGGACAGCGGTGTCGCGGACTCGACGGGGACGGCGCGGCGGGTGAGCGTACGGGCGCGCAGGTCCGGGAGGCGTTCGCGGAGGCGGGCCATCCGGAGGCTGTTCCCGGCGCCGGTCCAGATGATCGCGGCGAGGATGGCGGCGAGCAGCGCGTCGGTGAGCGTGTCCATGCCGCCGACGCCCTCGTCGGTGAACCCGCCCGCGTGCGTGGCCAGCGGGAAGCCGATGAGGACGGCGATGGCGAGCGCGCGGCCGGTCCAGGCGGCGGCGACCGTCCCGGTCATCGGCTTGCCGCTGATCTTCCACACGACGGCGCGCAGCATCCGGCCGCCGTCCAGCGGTAGCCCGGGCAGCAGGTTGAAGACGGCGACGATGAGGTTGGAGACCATCAGCCCGGCGAGGAGCACGCCGGGGACCGTGTCGGGCTCGACGACCTGCATGCCGGCGTAGAACACCCCGGCCAGCACGAGCGACAGCAGCGGCCCGACGAAGGCGAGGACGAACTCGCGGCCGGGCGTCTCGGACTCCTTCTCGATCTCCGAGACGCCGCCGAAGAACTGCAGCTGGATACGGCGCACCGGGAGCTTGAAGCGGAGCGCGGCGACCGTGTGGGCCAGCTCGTGGACCAGCACGGAGGCGTAGAAGGCGACGGCGAAGAACAGCGCGATGAGATAGCGCGCCCCGCCGAGCTCGGGCAGCACCCGGTCCAGCTGGCCGCCGAAGACCCAGGTGATCAGCGCGGCCACGAGGAACCAGCTGGGCGCCACGTAGACGGGCACGCCGAACGGGCGGCCCATCAGGATGCCGCCACTGGTGTACCGGCGGCGGTCCGGGCGGCGGCCCTCGCCGCTGCCCTTGTCGCCCGGTGTGCCCGGACCGCTGCCGTACGGTCCGCCGCCGTTGTCCGTGTCCGCCACGGGTTCCTCTCTGCCGCTGTCCTCGCACCCCGCCGCTGCGATCACCACGATCATGCAGTGCAAGGACGTCTGCCGTCGATGGTATGCGCCTGTTGTCAGTGGCGGGCCGTAGGGTCGTGGCTCATGACGACCTTTCCCCCCGCCGCGGGGAGTGAACGGCCAGCAGCCACGCCGAGTTCGGGGAGCCGGCGTGCTCCCGCCCCACCCACCTCGTTGTCCCCGTCGAGAGCCAGCGACTTCATGCAGTGCCCCCTGCTGTACCGCTTCCGGGTGATCGACCGGCTCCCGGAGAAGCCGTCCGCCGCCGCCGTACGCGGGACGGTGGTGCATGCCGTGCTGGAGCGGCTGTTCGACGCGCCCGCGGCGGACAGAAGCGTGCCCCGGGCGCGGTCGCTGGTGGCCCGCGAGTGGGAGCGGCTGCTGGCGAAGCGGCCGGAGCTGGCGGAGCTGTTCGCGGAGGAGACGGGCGCGGGCGCCGACGGTGACGGCGACAGCGCAGCCGAGCTGGCGAGCTGGCTGGCGGAGGCCGAGGCGCTCGTCGAGCGGTGGTTCACGCTGGAGGACCCGTCCCGGCTGGAGCCCGCCGAGCGGGAGCTGTTCGTGGAGGCGCGGCTGGAGTCCGGGCTCCGGGTGCGCGGCATCATCGACCGGGTGGACGTCGCCCCGAGCGGCGAGGTCCGCATCGTCGACTACAAGACGGGGAAGGCGCCCCCGCCGGAGTACGCGGGCGGCGCCCTCTTCCAGATGAAGTTCTACGCCCTGGTGCTGTGGCGGCTGCGCGGCACCGTGCCGCGCCGGCTCCAGCTGGTCTATCTGGGCAGCGGCGACGTCCTCACGTACGACCCGGAGGAGGCGGACCTGGAGGGCGTGGAGCGGAAGCTGCTGGCCCTGTGGGACGCCATCGAACGGGCCACGGAAACGGGCGACTGGCGGCCGCGGCGCAGCAAGCTCTGCGGCTGGTGCGACCACCAGGAGCACTGCCCGGAGTTCGGCGGCACTCCCCCGCCGTATCCGCTGACCATCCAGCCGCGGCTGCCGGAGCCACGCGAAGGGTCAGACGAGTCGCCCGCGGGTGCTTAGGCAAGAATGGGGACACACTGCGCCTGCCCTCCAGAGAAGGAGACTCCGTGGCAATCCGCGTTCTGCTGGTCGACGACCAGCCGCTGCTGCGCACCGGCTTTCGGATGATTCTGGAGGCGGAGAACGACGTGGCCGTCGTCGGGGAGGCCGGGGACGGCATGCAGGCGCTCGACCAGGTGCGTGCGCTCCAGCCCGACGTGGTCCTGATGGACATCCGCATGCCCCGGATGGACGGCGTCGAGGCGACGCGGCAGATCACCGGCCCCGCGAAGGACGGCCCGGCGAAGGTGCTGGTGCTGACCACGTTCGACCTGGACGAGTACGTGGTCGAGGCACTGCGCGCGGGCGCCAGCGGCTTCCTGCTCAAGGACGCGCCCGCGGGCGAGTTGGTGCAGGCGATCCGGGTGGTGGCGGCGGGCGAGGCGATGCTGGCGCCGTCGATCACGCGCCGGCTGCTCGACAAGTACGCGGGCAAGCTGCCGTCCGGCGAGGACCCGGTGCCGGACACCCTGCACACGCTGACGGAGCGTGAGGTGGAGGTGCTGAAGCTGGTGGCGCGTGGGCTGTCGAACGCGGAGATCGCCGCGGACCTCTTCGTCAGCGAGACGACGGTGAAGACGCACGTCGGGCACGTGCTGACCAAACTCGGCCTGCGCGACCGGGTGCAGGCCGCGGTGTACGCGTACGAGAGCGGGCTGGTGCGTCCCGGCGCGCAGTGAGCCGGTGGCCGCCGGCGGCCGGGACAAGGGCCCGTGAGCCGGAGGCCGTGCCGCGACGCGAGGGGCCCGGGACGTCGGTCCCGGGCCCCACGGCTGTTCCCGCGCTGTTCCTGCGCTGCCTCGCGGCTCAGCCGGAGACGCCCCGCTCCAGCTCCCACAGCTGAAGTGAGGACGAGGAGTTGAGTGCCCACTCCACTCCCGTGATGTCGTCGCGCGCCGCGATGTACTGCTTGCCCTGCCACAGCGGGAGCAGCGGGACCTCGTCGGAGATGATGTCCTGCATCCGGCCGAGATCCGCCGCCGTGCTCGCGCGGTTGGTCTCCTTGCGGGTCTTGGGGAGCAGCGTGTTCCGTATCTCCTTGTTGGCGTACGGGTTGTTGAGGAAGTTGTCCTCTTCCAGGAACGGCCCGATGAAGTTGTCCGGGTCGGGGAAGTCCGGGAACCAGCCGTACCCGTACACCTCGTACTTACCTTCCTTCGCCTTCGTCCGGTACGCGTCCCAGGCCTCGCCCTTGATGGCCACGTCGAAGAGACCGCTGGCGTTCAGCTGCTTCTGCAGCAGCTTGAACTCCTCGGCGGTGACGGCGCCGTAGTGGTCGGTGGTGTAGTGGAGGGTGAGCTTCACGGGGGTGTCGATGCCCGCGCTGCTCAGGGTGCGGCGTGCGGCGGCGGTGTTCGGTTCGCCGTACTCGTTGAAGAAGGAGTTCCGGTGGCCGGGGAGCCCGGTGGGGACCATGGAGTAGAGCGGTTCCGTGGTGCGCCGGTACACGTCGCGGGCCAGGCTCTTGCGGTCGACCAGCCGGGCCATGGCGCGGCGGACGGCCTGCTCGCCGCCGTTGGGCGTCTCGGTGTTGAAGACGAGGTAGCGGATCTCCTGGCCGGGTGACTCGACGAGGTCGATCTCGTCGTTGTCGTTCTTCTCCAGGCGCTCCACCTGCTCCGGCGAGATCGTCCGGTTCATCACGTCGATCGTGCCGTTCTTGAGCGCCTTCTCCATCGCCTCGGAGGAGTCGTACGAGCGCAGTTCGATTTTGTCGTTCTTGACGTCGAGCGTGCCCTCGTAATTCGGGTTCCTGGCCAGGACCGCCTTGTCGCCCTCGGCGTCGAAGGAATCGATCTTGTACGGCCCCGAGCCCACGACCTCGTGGCCCTTCTTGTAGCCCTTCTTCGGGTAGCTCTCGCTGTCCACTATCGCCCCGGCCGGGGTGGCCAGCTTGTACGGGAACGTGGCGTCCGGCGCCTTGAGATGGAAGACGATCTCGGTGTCGCTGGGCGTCTCCACCTTGTCGAGGTTGCTCAACAGGCCCGCGGGGCCGAGCTCGGCGCCTATGTCGACCATCCGCAGCACCGAGAACTTGACGTCCTCGGTGGTGAGTTCGTGACCGTTGGAGAACTTGAGGCCGCTCCGGAGCGTGCAGCGGTACTGCTCACCCTGCTGGTCGGAGAACTCGCACTTCTCGGCGGCGTCCAGCTCCGGCTCGGTGCCGGACCGGGGCGGGCGCATCAGCGTCTGGAAGGTGTTGCGCATGACGCTCCAGGTGCCCACGTCGTACGTCGCGGTGGGGTCGAACGGCGCCGGGGAGTCCTCGCTCACCTCGAACTGGTCCGTCGTACCCACCGCGATGGTGCCGCCGCCGGAGTCACCGCCGCCGGAGTCACCGCAGGCGGCGGCAAGGAGGGCGAGTACGCCTGCCAGGGCAGGCAGCACCAGGGTCTTTCGCTTCATCGTCGACGGTCTCCCTCGTCCGGCCCGGGTCGCAGCAGGTGTGTATTGGCCGAGAAGCAGACATTAGTAGCTGTGTGCCGCGATACCTGACCAGCCCCCCGTAACCGTACGGGCGTTCACCGATAACTCCTGGTGGGGTTCCGTTATACGAACAGGGGGAACGTTCCCCGTATCCGTCAACCAATACGGACACAAAGGACGGCGCGGCACCAGCGGCACGACCCTCACAAGCACAGCAGAGGAACACTGTCGACGCCCCGCCGA
This sequence comes from Streptomyces armeniacus, assembly GCF_003355155.1. Lineage (NCBI taxonomy): Bacteria > Bacillati > Actinomycetota > Actinomycetes > Kitasatosporales > Streptomycetaceae > Streptomyces > Streptomyces armeniacus. Next base: position 1,293,769 of record NZ_CP031320.1, read on the forward strand.
GTGACAAAAGTCACTCCGCCAACTTCCCGGCACAGCAAGGGAATTCGGCCATTCCGGCAGTGGCGGAACGGTGACGGAAAATGAGCGGAACGGTGCCCTGCGTTCTTGCCGCATTCCCCGGAGAACGCCCTGCGATATCCCGCCTGTCTCAATCGTCACACGCGCACCAAGGGAACACGGTCAGTGCGCGATCATCACCAGAGAGCGCAGGAATTCGAGATCGACTTCTTCCAGCGAGCCGACGATCGTACGCCCCGCACACGGCTCGATCGGCGCGACGGACGGCACGGCCACCACCCGGCAGCCCGCCGCCTCGGCGGAGGCGACACCGGTCACCGTGTCCTCCAGCACCGCGCAGCGCGCCGGGTCGGCGCCCAGCCGCGCCGCGGCGGTCAGATACGGATCCGGGTGCGGCTTCGTACGCGTCAGCTCGTCGCCGGCGAGCGTGAAGTCGAAGTGCTCCGGCCCGAGCGAGAGCAGCATCCGGTCGATGACGGTGCGGTGGGAGGCGGAGACGAGCGCCACGGGCATGTCGTGCGCGGCGAGTTCGGTAAGCAGGCGGCGGGCGCCGGGCATCAACGGGACGCCGCGCTCGAGCCGTTCGACGAAGGCGGCGTTGAGGAGCACGGTGAGCTCGTCCAGGGTGATGTCGGCGGTCGTGGCGCTGATCAGGAAGCCCGCGCTGCGGGTCATGGGCCCGCCCACCACGACGTGCCGCCACGCCTCGTCGAGCTCGTGCCCGAGACCGGCGAACACCTCCACCTCGGCGTCCCACCAGAAGCCCTCGGTGTCGACCAGCGTGCCGTCCATGTCCAGCAGCACCGCCTGCAGCCCGGACTCCTCTGCCACACGGGTGACCGTGGTGGGGATGGTGCTCGTCATCCGCAAACCTCCCGAGGGACGCGAAGGCCGGTCACCCGCCGTCTGACGCTGACGGGCAACCGGCCTGTACCGGACCGACAAGTGTACGTCGGTCGCGGCGAAGTCTCGCGTTGAGCTCTCCTGTGGCGGCCGCGACGGGCCCCCGGGTGGTTCCCGGGGCCTGCCGCCGACCTCGGGAAACTACCGTGCGTTGAAGTACTTGGCTTCCGGGTGGTGGATGATGATGGCGTCCGTGGACTGCTCCGGGTGGAGCTGGAACTCCTCGGACAGCTCGACGCCGATACGCTCCGGCTGCAGCAGCTCGGCGATCTTCGCGCGGTCCTCGAGGTTCGGGCAGGCACCGTAGCCCAGGGAGAAGCGCGCACCCCGGTACTTCAGGTCGAACATGTCGGTGATCTCCGCCGGGTCCTGGCCGGAGAAGCCGAGCTCGTCACGGACCCGGGCGTGCCAGTACTCGGCGAGCGCCTCGGCGAGCTGGACGGACAGGCCGTGCAGTTCGAGGTAGTCGCGGTAGGCGTCGCCGGCGAACAGCTCCGCGGTGGTCTCGCCGATCTTGCTGCCGACGGTGACGACCTGGAGCCCCACCACGTCCGTCTCGCCGCTCTCCTCCGGGCGGAAGAAGTCCGCAAGGCACAGGCGGCGGCCGCGGCGCTGGCGGGGGAAGGTGAAGCGGGTGCGCTCCGAGCCGTCCTCGTTCAGCAGGATCAGGTCGTCGCCCTTGGAGTGGCAGGGGAAGTAGCCGTGTACGACGGCCGCTTCCAGCAGGTTCTCCCGCTGCAGCCGGTCCAGCCAGCCGCGCAGCCGCGGCCGGCCCTCGGTCTCCACCAGCTCCTCGTAGCTGGGCCCGCCGCCCGTACGGGCCTCCTTCAGGCCCCACTGGCCCTTGAACAGCGCGCCCTCGTCCAGCCAGGAGGCGTAGTCCGCCAGCTGGATGCCCTTGACCACGCGGGTCCCCCAGAACGGGGGCGCGGGCACCGGGTTGTCGGTGGCCACGTCCGAGCGTACGGAGCCGTCGTTGACCTCCGGCTCCTCCACCGGGGTCTCGCGCTTGGGCACCCGGCGCTGCTTCAGCTCCGGCAGCTTGGCACCGGGGACGCCGCGCTTGACGCCGATGAGCGCGTCCATCAGCCGCAGACCCTCGAACGCGTCCCGCGCGTACCGGACTTCGCCCTCGTAGATCTCGTGCAGGTCCTGCTCTACATACGCCCGGGTCAGGGCAGCGCCGCCGAGGATGACGGGGAAGTCGGAGGCCATCTTGCGGGCGTTGAGCTCCTCCAGGTTCTCCTTCATGATCACCGTGGACTTCACCAGCAGCCCGGACATGCCGATCACGTCCGCCTTGTGCTCCTCGGCCGCCTCCAGGATCGCGGTCACCGGCTGCTTGATACCGAGGTTGACCACCGTGTAGCCGTTGTTGGAGAGGATGATGTCGACGAGGTTCTTGCCGATGTCGTGGACGTCGCCGCGGACGGTGGCGAGCACGATGGTGCCCTTGCCCTCGTCGTCGGTCTTCTCCATGTGCGGCTCCAGATGGGCCACCGCGGTCTTCATCACCTCGGCGGACTGGAGCACGAACGGCAGCTGCATCTGCCCGGAGCCGAACAGCTCGCCGACGACCTTCATGCCGGCCAGCAGCGTGTCGTTGACGATGTCCAGCGCGGGCCGGGTGGTCAGAGCCTCCTCCAGGTCCGCCTCCAGGCCGTTGCGCTCGCCGTCGATGATGCGCCGCTGGAGGCGCTCGTCCAGCGGGAGCGCGGCCAGCTCCTCGGCGCGGGAGGCGTTCATGGACTTGGAGTCCACGCCCTCGAACAGCTCCAGGAGCCGCTGCAGCGGGTCGTATCCCTCCGCGCGCCGGTCGTAGATCAGGTCCATGGCGGTCTGAACCTGCTCCTCCTCCAGCCGGGCGATCGGCACGATCTTCGAGGCGTGCACGATCGCGGAGTCCAGACCGGCCTTCACGCACTCGTCCAGGAACACGGAGTTGAGCACGACACGGGCGGCCGGGTTGAGGCCGAAGGAGATGTTGGACAGGCCCAGGGTGGTCTGTACGTCGGGGTGGCGGCGCTTGAGTTCGCGGATGGCCTCGATGGTGGCCACGCCGTCCTTGCGGGACTCCTCCTGGCCGGTGCAGATGGTGAAGGTCAGGCAGTCGATGAGGATGTCCGACTCGCGGATGCCCCAGTTCCCGGTCAGGTCCTCGATGAGGCGTTCGGCGATGGCGACCTTGTGCTCGACCGTACGCGCCTGCCCCTCCTCGTCGATCGTCAGCGCCATCAGCGCGGCGCCGTGCTCGGCGGCCAGCGCGGTGACCTTCGCGAAGCGGGACTCCGGGCCGTCGCCGTCCTCGTAGTTGACGGAGTTGATGACGGCGCGGCCGCCCAGGCGCTCCAGACCGGCCTGCAGGACGGGCAGTTCGGTGGAGTCCAGCACCAGCGGCAGCGTCGAGGCGGTCGCGAACCGCCCGGCCAGCTCGGCCATGTCCGCGGCGCCGTCCCGGCCCACGTAGTCCACACACAGGTCCAGCAGGTGCGCGCCCTCGCGGATCTGGTCCCGCGCCATCTCCACGCAGTCGTCCCAGCGGCCCTCGAGCATGGCGGTGCGGAACTTCTTCGAGCCGTTGGCGTTCGTACGCTCGCCGATCGCGAGGTACGAGGCGTCCTGCCGGAAGGGCACCGCCTGGTACAGCGACGCCGCCCCCGGCTCCGGCTGCGGCGAACGCTCCGCCGGGACACGGCCGTTCATCCGCTCCACCAGCTGCCGCAGATGCTCCGGGGTGGTGCCGCAGCAGCCGCCCACCAGGGACAGGCCGTAGTCGTTGACGAAGCCGTCCTGGGCATCCGCCAACTCTTCGGCGGTCAGCGGGTAGTGGGCGCCGTCCTTGCCCAGGACGGGCAGGCCCGCGTTCGGCATGCAGGAGATCGGCACGGTGGCGTGCTGCGCGAGGTGGCGCAGGTGCTCGCTCATCTCGGCCGGGCCGGTCGCGCAGTTCAGCCCGATCATGTCGATGCCCAGCGGCTCCAGCGCCGTCAGCGCGGCACCGATCTCCGAGCCCAGCAGCATCGTGCCGGTGGTCTCCACCGTCACCGAACACAGCACGGGCAGGTTGGAGCCGGTGGCCTCCAGCGCGCGCCGGGCGCCCAGCACCGCGGCCTTGGTCTGCAGCAGGTCCTGGGTGGTCTCCACCAGGAGGGCGTCGGCGCCGCCGGCGATCATGCCCTCGGCGTTCTGCTGGTACGCGTCCCGCAGCGTGACGTACGGCGCGTGCCCCAGTGTGGGCAGCTTCGTGCCGGGGCCCATGGAGCCCAGCACCCAGCGCATGCGGCCGTCGCCCGCGGCGAACTCGTCGGCGACCTCGCGGGCGACGCGTACACCCGCCTCGGACAGTTCGAAGACTCGCTCGGGGATGTCGTATTCGGCCAGCGCGGCGAAGTTGGCGCCGAAGGTGTTGGTCTCCACGCAGTCGACGCCGACCTCGAAGTACCGGCGGTGGACCGAGGCGACGATGTCGGGACGGGTCACGTTGAGGATCTCGTTGCAGCCCTCGAGCTGCTGGAAGTCCTCCATCGTCGGGTCCTGCTCCTGAAGCATCGTGCCCATCGCTCCGTCCGCGACGACGACGCGCGAGGCCAAGGCCTCACGCAGTGCGTCTGCACGCGGGTTCCGGGCGGAGGACGGGGTGCTGCTCGAGGCCATGGAAATGCTCCCTGGGGTGCGACGGCTGTCGGCTGTGCGCGATCCAGCGGGGACGGCGCATCAGCCCAGCGTATCGGCCCGGGGCAAGAGCGGCCGGAGAAGTTCCACGGTATGGACCGGCGAGGGGCTCGATCCCCACTTTCACCGGGTCGGCATGAAGCGATACCGTTCGACATTGTCGAATGCTGAACACTTAGCAGGGCGCGGAGGTTTCTGATGGCCCGGACCATCCAGTCGCTGGAGCGTGCGGCGGCGGTGCTGCGGCTCTTGGCGGGTGGGGAGAGACGGCTGGGCCTGTCCGAGGTGGCCTCGGCACTCGGCCTCGCGAAGGGCACCACGCACGGGCTGATCCGCACGCTCCAGCAGGAGGGTTTCGTCGAGCAGGACGGGACCACGGGCAAGTACACGCTGGGCGCCGAGCTGCTCCGGCTCGGCAACAGCTATCTGGACGTGCACGAGCTGCGCGCCCGCGCCCTGGTGTGGACGGACGACCTGGCGCGGTCCAGCGGCGAGAGCGTGTATCTGGGCGTGCTGCACCAGCAGGGCGTGCTGATCGTGCACCACGTCTTCCGGCCGGACGACAGCCGCCAGGTGCTCGAGGTCGGCGCGATGCAGCCGCTGCACAGCACGGCGCTGGGCAAGGTGCTGTCGGCGTACGACCCGGTGGCGCACAGCGAGGCGGCGGACGGCGCGCGCAAGGCGTTCACGGAGCACACCAGGACGGGCCTAGAGGAGTTCGAGGAGCTGCTGGACCTGGCCCGGGCGCGCGGCTGGGCGTCCGACATCGAGGAGACCTGGGAGGGTCTCGCCTCGGTCGCGGCACCGATCCACGACCGGCGCCGGATGCCGGTGGGCGCGGTCGGGATCACGGGCGCGGTGGAGCGCGTCTGCGCGGGCGAGGACGGGATCAGGGCGCAGATAGTGGCCGCCGTACGGGACTGCGCGCGGGCCGTCTCCCGGGATCTTGGATCTGGACGTTTTTAGTCGAATCGGGCAATATGCACAAGTCTCAGAAGTGCAGCGTCACATCCTCTTGACGGGGCGGACCCCACGGAGAAAACTGCCGTCCGGCGGTCGACATTGTCGAACACCGGACGGGAACCGATCCGCCTTCCCTCTGGACGAAGGACAAAGGAGTCGCGGGTGTCCAGCTCCGACATCTTCATCGGCGAGTTCATCGGCACGGCAGTGCTGATCCTCCTCGGCGGCGGCGTATGCGCCGCCGTCACTTTCAAGCGATCCAAGGCGTACCAGGCCGGCTGGGTCGCCATCGCCTTCGGCTGGGGCATGGCCGTGCTCACCGGGGCGTACATATCCGCCGGTGTCTCCGGGGCGCACCTCAACCCCGCGGTCACCATCGGCCTCGCGGTCGAGGGCGGCGCGGAGTGGGGCGACGTACCGCTCTACATCGTGTCGCAGATGGCCGGCGCGATGCTCGGCGCGACCCTGGTCTGGGCCGTCTACTACGGGCAGTTCCACGCCCACCTCAACGACCGCGAGATCGTCGGCGGTCCCGGCGCGCAGGACACGGCCGTGGCCGACCGCAAGGAAGCCGCCGGCCCCGGCCCGGTCCTCGGCATCTTCTCGACGGCGCCAGAGATCCGTAACTCGGCGCAGAACATCACCACCGAGATCGTCGCCACCGCGGTGCTGGTGCTCGCCATCCTCACCCAGGGCCTCAACAACGACGGCAAGGGCCTCGGCCCGCTCGGCGTCCTGATCACCGCGTTCGTCGTGGTCTCCATCGGCCTGTCGCTCGGCGGCCCCACCGGCTACGCCATCAACCCCGCCCGCGACCTCGGCCCCCGCACCGTGCACGCGCTGCTGCCGCTGCCGAACAAGGGCAGCTCCGACTGGGCCTACGCGTGGGTCCCGGTCGCCGGACCGCTGATCGGGGGTGCGCTGGCCGGAGGCATCTACAACATCGCGTTCGCCTGAGCCGTCCCGCGTACGGCAGCCCCGTACGCGGACCCGCGCGACCCCCCTCGCGCCGCCTCGCAGTCCCCGACCGCGACCCCCACGCCGACCCAACGACGCATCGGAGCAACCCACATGAGCGACACACACTCCACCGGCCCGTTCATCGCGGCCATCGACCAGGGCACGACATCCAGCCGCTGCATCGTCTTCGACAAGGACGGCCGGATCGTCTCGGTCGACCAGAAGGAGCACGAGCAGATCTTCCCGAAGCCGGGCTGGGTCGAGCACGACGCCGCGGAGATCTGGACGAACGTCGAGCAGGTCGTCTCCGGCGCCCTCGACAAGGCGGGGATCGCCCGGTCCGACGTCAAGGCCCTGGGCATCACCAACCAGCGCGAGACCACGCTCCTGTGGGACCGGAACACCGGCCAGCCGGTGCACAACGCCATCGTCTGGCAGGACACCCGTACCGACAGCCTCTGCCGGGAGCTGGGCCGCAATGTCGGCCAGGACCGGTTCCGCCGCGAGACGGGCCTCCCCCTCGCGTCCTACTTCGCCGGCCCCAAGATCCGCTGGCTGCTCGACAACGTCGACGGCCTGCGTGAGCGCGCCGAGCGCGGCGAACTCCTCTTCGGCACCATGGACTCCTGGGTCATCTGGAACCTGACCGGCGGCACCGACGGCGGCGTGCACGTCACCGACGTCACCAACGCGTCCCGCACCATGCTGATGAACCTGCACACCATGGAGTGGGACGCGAAGATCTGCGAGTCCATGGGCGTGCCCATGTCCGTGCTCCCCGAGATCCGCTCCTCCTCCGAGGTGTACGGGGAGGCCAAGGGCGCCCTCGCCGGCGTGCCGGTCGCGTCGGCGCTCGGCGACCAGCAGGCGGCGCTGTTCGGCCAGACCTGCTTCGCGCCGGGCGAGGCCAAGTCGACATACGGCACCGGCACGTTCCTGCTGCTGAACACCGGCGAGGAGGCCGTCAACTCGTACAACGGACTGCTCACGACGGTCGGTTACCGCATCGGCGAGCAGAAGCCGGTCTACGCGCTCGAGGGCTCGATCGCCGTCACCGGCGCCCTCGTGCAGTGGATGCGCGACCAGATGGGCCTCATCAACAGCGCCGCCGAGATCGAGACCCTCGCCAGCTCCGTCGAGGACAACGGCGGCGCCTACTTCGTGCCCGCCTTCTCCGGCCTGTTCGCCCCGTACTGGCGCTCCGACGCGCGCGGTGTGATCGCCGGCCTGACGCGTTACGTCACCAAGGCGCACCTCGCCCGCGCCGTGCTGGAGGCGACGGCCTGGCAGACCCGGGAGATCGTCGACGCCATGCAGAAGGACTCCGGCGTCGAGCTGACCTCGCTCAAGGTCGACGGCGGCATGACGTCCAACAACCTGCTGATGCAGACGATGTCGGACTTCCTGGCGGCCCCCGTCGTACGCCCCCTGGTCGCCGAGACGACCTGTCTGGGCGCCGCGTACGCCGCCGGTCTCGCCGTCGGCTTCTGGCCCGACACCGAGGCGCTCCGCGTCAACTGGAAGCGGGCCGCCGAATGGACCCCCCGTATGGACGCGGCCAAGCGCGACCGCGAATACAAGAGCTGGCTCAAGGCCGTCGAGCGGACCATGGGCTGGATCGAAGAGGAGAACTGATCAGCATGAGCACCCTGCAGAGCGTCCCGGCCCTCGGGACGCACCCGACTGCCGGAGCCCGTCCGGACCGCGCCGAGACCAGGGAACGGCTCGCACACGCGACGTACGACCTGCTGGTGATCGGTGGCGGCATCCTGGGCACCTCGGTCGCCTGGCATGCGGCGCAGTCGGGTCTGCGGGTGGCGATGGTGGACGCCGGCGACTTCGCCGGCGCCACCTCGTCCGCCTCGTCCAAACTCGTGCACGGCGGCCTGCGTTACCTGCAGACCGGCGCGGTCAAGCTGGTGGCGGAGAACCACCACGAGCGGCGGATTCTCGCCAAGGACGTGGCACCGCACCTGGTGAACCCGCTGCCGTTCTACGTGCCCGTCTACAAGGGCGCCCCGCACGGCGCCGCCAAGCTGGGCGCGGGCGTGTTCGCCTACTCCGCGCTGTCCGGCTTCGGCGACGGCGTCGGCCGGATCATCTCCCGGTCGAAGGCCGCGGCCGAGAACCCCGGGCTGCGTACGGAGAACCTCAAAGCCGTCGCCGTCTTCGGCGACCACCAGATGAACGACTCCCGGATGGCCGTCATGACGGTGCGCGCCGCCGTCGACTCGGGCGCCGTGGTGCTCAACCACGCCGAGGTCACCGGGCTGCGCTTCACCGGCACCCGGGTCACCGGAGCGGAACTGCGGGACCGGCTGGACGGCAGCGAGTTCGGCGTGGACGCGCGGCTCGTGCTGAACGCGACCGGCCCCTGGGTGGACCGGCTGCGCACGATGGAGCACGCCTCCGCGGCACCCAGCATCCGGCTGTCCAAGGGCGCGCACCTGGTGCTCAAGCGGAACGCCCCGTGGGGTGCCGCGATGGCGACCCCCGTGGACAAGTACCGCATCACCTTCGCCCTGCCCTGGGAGGACCAGCTGCTGCTGGGCACCACGGACGAGGCGTACGAGGGCGACCCCGCGGACGTACGCGCGACCGAGGCGGACATCGAGCAGATCCTGGCCGAGGCGTCCGTCTCCGTACGCGACGAGCAGCTGTCCCGGGACCTGATGACGTACGCCTTCGCGGGCCTGCGCGTCCTGCCCGGCGGCCCCGGCGACACCGAGTCGGCCAAGCGCGAGACGGTCGTCTCCGAGGGCCGCGGCGGCATGCTGTCGGTCGCCGGCGGCAAGTGGACGACGTACCGCCACATCGGCCGTACGGTCATGAACAAGCTCGCCGCCCTGCCCGGCGTCGGCACGTCCGGCGACGACGGCGGGCCCGTGCCGGTCAAGGCGCTGGTACGCCGTACGCCACTGCCCGGGATCTCCAACCCGAACGCGGTGGCGCACCGGCTGCTCGTGGACCGCGAGCCGGGCGTACGGATGGACCCGGCGACGGCACGCCAACTGGCCACCCACTACGGCTCGCTGGCCTTCGAGATCGCCCGGCTGGCGAACGAGGACCCGGCGCTCGGCGAGCGCATCCACCCGGACGGGCCGGAGATCTGGGCCCAGGTCGCCTACGCCCGCGACCACGAGTGGGCCGAGACGCCCGAGGACGTGCTGCGCCGCCGTACGACCCTGACCGTGCGCGGGCTGGACACGGAGGACGTACGCGCCCGGGTGGCCGGGATGCTCGCGGAGCGGGACGGCTGATTCCCGTGTGACGGCTGAATCCGTTGTCTTACGCCGTTCCCCGTGTGACGGTCCGTTCCCCGTGTGGCGGACCGGCCCGCCGCGCGGGGAACGGCCGCGTGTGCGGCCCCGGGCACCGGCGGTGGCCGGCGGAACGCTCCGCTCCGGCCGCCGGAACCATCTCTACCTGCTGGACCGGCCGTGCGAGGGCTGCGGCGCGGGCCCCGTCACGCCTTAGGCTGGGCTCGCACGGAAATGGAACGGCAGCCGGTACGGAGCGAGGCGCTCCGCTCCGGCCGGAAGGAGGCGCTGGGTGATCGAGCTCGAGGGGGTTCCCGAGCTGGTCGACCCGGTCATGGTGGCCGCGTTCGAAGGCTGGAACGACGCCGGCGACGCCGCCTCCACCGCGGTCGGGCATCTGGAGCGGGAATGGAAAGGCGAGGTGTTCGCGGCGCTCGACGCCGAGGACTACTACGACTTCCAGGTCAACCGTCCCCACATGTGGCTGGACGGCGGCGTGCGGAAGATCACGTGGCCGACGACGCGGCTCTCGGTGGTCCGGATCGACGACTCCGACGGCAAGGGCAGACCGCGCGACCTGGTGCTCGTACGCGGCATCGAGCCGAGCATGCGGTGGCGCTCGTTCTGCAACGAAGTGCTGGGCTTCGCCCATGAGTTGGGCGTCGAACTGGTCGTCGTGATGGGAGCGCTGCTCGGCGACACGCCGCACACCCGCCCGGTACCGGTCACCGGCATGACCTCCGACCCGGACCTGGCGCGCTCGATGAGCCTGGAGGAGTCCCGCTACGAGGGGCCCACCGGCATCGTCGGGATCCTGCAGGAGGCGTGCACGCACGCGGGCGTACCGGCGGTGAGCCTGTGGGCCTCCGTACCGCACTACGTCTCGCAGCCGCCGAACCCGAAGGCCACGCTCGCGCTGCTGAACCGGCTGGAGGACCTGATCGAGCTGCGGATCCCGCTCGGCGAGCTGCCGGAGGACGCGCGTGCCTGGCAGCTGGGCGTGGACCAGCTGGCGGCCGAGGACAGCGAGGTCGCGGAGTACGTCCAGTCGCTGGAGGAGGCGCGGGACACGGCGGAGCTGCCGGAGGCGTCGGGCGAGGCGATCGCCAAGGAGTTCGAGCGGTATTTGCGCCGCCGCGACGGCGGGACCGGCACCGGGCACGCGACGGAGAGCGGGGAGAGCGGCTCGCCGTATCTGCGCGATCCGGGCCCCGGCTCCGGCAGGTCGCGGCCCGCACGGCCGCAGGCCGGGGAGGACGCCGGGACGGCGGACGGCGGCGGAAGTGAGAGCGGAAGCGGAAGCGACGGCGGGGACGCCGGGGCGCCGGAGTCGTCCGGGTCCGCCGAGTCCGCGTCCGCCGAATCCGGGGCCGCCGAGTCCGGGTCCGCCGAGTCCGCCGAACGGCCGGAGGCTTCCGGACCGTCCGAGTCAGCCGACGGCCAGGAGGACACCGGCGACAACGGCTGAGCCCCACGCGTGACGGGCGGGCCGTGGCTGACCGCAGCCACGGGCCCGCCCGTTTCAGCGGTTCGGCGGCCGGTTCAGAGCGCCACGCCCAGCAGCGCGTCCACCGCCCGCGACACCAGCCCGGGCGCGCCCTCGTCCGTACCGCCGTGCTCCTCCTGGACGGCGGCCCAGCGGTCCACCGCCGCGAGCGCCGCCGGCGCGTCCAGGTCGTCGGCGAGCGCGGCGCGGATCTCCTCCACGAGCGCGTCGGCGGGCGGCCCGTCGGGCCGCGACACGGCGGAGCGCCAGCGGGCGAGCCGGGCGGTGGCGGCGTCCAGCACCGCGTCCGTGTACTCCCAGTCGGCGCGGTAGTGGTGCGCGAGCAGCATGAGCCGGATGACGGCCGGGTCGGTGCCGTCGCCGCGCAGCTTGGAGACGAAGAGCAGGTTGCCCTTCGACTTCGACATCTTCTCGCCGTCCAGCCCGACCATCCCGGCGTGCACGTACGTACGCGCGAACGGGTACTCGCCGGTGAGCGCCTGCGCGTGCGAGGCGCCCATCTCGTGGTGCGGGAACGCCAGGTCGGAGCCGCCGCCCTGGACGTCGAAGCCCATCCCGAGGTGCTCCAGCGCGATGGCGACGCACTCGATGTGCCAGCCGGGCCGGCCCCGGCCGAGCGTGCCGCCGTCCCAGCTGGGCTCGCCCTCGCGGGCCGCCGACCACAGCAGCGGGTCGAGCGGGCTCTTCTTGCCGGGGCGCTCGGGGTCGCCGCCGCGCTCGGCGGACAGCAGCCGCATCGCCTCGGCGTCCAGGCCGGAAACGGAACCGAAGTGCGGGTCGGACTCGACGGAGAAGTACGTGTCGCCCTCGAGCTCGTACGCGGCGCCCATGTCCCGGAGCCGCTCGACGAGCGGCACGATGCCCGGTATGGACTCCACCGCGCCGATGTACCGCTCCGGGGGGAGCATCCGAAGGGCCGTCATGTCCTCGCGGAACAGGGCGGTTTCGCGCTCCGCCAGGGCCTGCCAGTCCTCACCGGTCTCGACGGCCCGCTCGAGGAGTGGATCATCGACATCGGTGACGTTCTGGATATAGAGAACCTGCCGCTTGGTGTCCAGCCACACGCGCTGTACGAGGTCGAACGCGTTGTACGTCGCCGCGTGCCCCAGGTGGGTGGCGTCGTACGGCGTGATGCCACAGACGTAGATACGGGCGACGGGACCCGGTGTGAGGGTCACCCGCCCTCCGGTCGCGGTGTCGTGAATCCTGAGGTCGCGGCCTTGACCAGGCAGAGCGGGGACCTCGGAAGCGGGCCAGGCATACATGCCTTGAGCGTAACCGGCGTCCCCTCGTACGTACGAGCGGGGAGCCGCCCCGCCTGCGGGGATTGGCCGATTGCCCGGTCTTGACGGATTCGCGCGCGCGTGCGGCGGCACCCGCCCGTACGGCGGCGGGCACGCCCGTACGGCGCGCAGAGGCGTACGGACGTACGGGCTACACCGGCGGCCAGGGAATCGCCGGCCACTCGCCGCTGGGTATCGGGTGCCGCCCGGAGGCCAGCAGCGCATCGGTGCGCTTCCGTACGGCGTCCAGCTCGGCACCCGTGATCAGTTCGGCCAGCCGGGTGGCGAGTGCGGCGCCCTCGGCGAGCGACGCGGAGAGGCCGCGCAACACCTCCACCGCCTCGGCCGGCAGCGGCTCCCCCGCCCAGCCCCACAGGAGGGTGCGGAGCCGCTCCTCGGCGTGGAAGGTGACGCCGTGGTCGATCGCGTACAGGCGCTCGCCGGCCGTCAGCAGATGGCCGCCCTTGCGGTCGCCGTTGTTGAGCACCGCGTCGAGGACGGCGAGCCGCCGCAGGCGGTCGTCGTCGGCGTGCACGAGCAGCGCCGTACGGCCGCCGCCGACTTCCGCGAAGCCGATCGCCTTCCAGCCGGGACCGGGCTCCTCGCCGTCGACAAGCGCGAGCAGCTGCCCGCCGGACTCGTCCGGGGCGTCCTCCTCGGGGCCACCGTCGCCCTCCGGCTCCTCCCCCACAGCGGCACCGTCTTCCGCGTCCATACCGTCATCCGCGCCGTCTTCCGCGTCGTCCTCCGTCTCCGGCACCGGTCCGATCCACTGCTGGCACATGCCCTCGCCGTACGGCCCGTCCCGCAGCACTGTGGCCGGAATCAGCCCCCAGCCGGTGGCCTGCGAGACCTCGTACGCCGCCACCTCGCGCTGGGCCAGCGTCCCGTCCGGGAAGTCCCACAGGGGGCGTTCGCCGGCCACCGGCTTGTAGACGCACGGGACGGACGCCCCCGAGCGGTGCTCGATCACGCAGTGGAGCACCGCGTTGGAGGCCCCGCGGATCCGGCCGCGGACCGTCAGCGTGCCGTGCGCGAGCAGCTCCGGCGTTCGGTCCCGGTCCACGGCGTCGCTCGTCACACCCGTCATTCGCTGCGCCGGTACCCGTTCTGGCGCGGGCACACGTGACCCTCCGGGTCCAGCGGCAGGCTGCACAGGGGGCACGGCGGGCGTCCGGCGTTCACGACTTCCATGGCGCGCTTCGCGAACGAACGGGCCATGGCGCCGCTGATCCGTACGCGCAGCATCGGGGGGCCGTTCTCGTCGTCCTGCAGCAGCCGTTCCTCGGCGTCCGCGAGGTCCTCGTCGGAGTCGGCCTCGAGCTCGACCAGCGCCTGGGCCTCGACCACCATGCGCTCGCCCTCGCCGTCCCAGGCAAGGGCCATGGTGCCGACCCGGAACTCCTCCTCCACCGGCGACTCCAGCGGCGCGGTGTCCTCGATCTCGGCGGGCGCCACGGCGGGCACGGGGGCGTTGCCCCCGGAGCGGCGTACGACCTCGTCGAGGAGCTCGTCGATACGTTCCGCCAGCGCCTCCACCTGGGCCTTCTCCAGCGCGACGCTGGTGGTCCGGCCGGTCGCCGAAGCCTGCAGGAAGAAGGTGCGGCGCCCAGGCAGCCCGACCGTACCGGCCACGAATCGGTCCGGGGGGTCGTAGAGGAACACCTGACGTGACACGTCCTTCTCCGTTGCGTCGACTGCTGGGCTCACAGGCACCCTACTGCGCGTGCCGATCACCGCGTCACGTGCCGCCACCGACCGCCGCAACGCTCTCAGCGGCGGTCCCGGCGGCCGCTCCGGCACCCGTCCCGGCGCCGGTCTCCGTGCCCGTCTCCGCGGCTCCGTCGCGCTCCGCCTCGGACGGCTCGTCCGGCGGCGCCAGCGAGCCGAGCTCGCCGGTCTCGCCGAGCCGGACCAGGAACGGCCGCAGCGGGGTGTAGCGGATGGCGGTGACCGAACAGGGGCCGACCGCGATCCGCTGGAAGAGGTCCAGATGCATGCCCAGCGCGTCCGCGACGACCGCCTTGACGATGTCCCCGTGCGAGCACATGAGGTAGACGGCGTCGGCGCCGTGCTCCGCCTCGACGCGGGCGTTCCAGTCCCGTACGGCGTCCACCGCGCGCGCCTGCATGGCGCGCATCGACTCGCCGCCCGGGAACACCGCCGCGGAGGGGTGCTGCTGCACGGTGGCCATCAGCGGCTCGTCGTTGAGGTCGGCGAGCTTGCGGCCGCTCCAGTCGCCGTAGTCGCACTCGCCGATCCGCTCGTCGGTCTGCACCGGCAGCTCCGGGCGCGCCTCGGCCAGCGGCGCCAGGGTCTCCCGGCAGCGCTGCAGCGGGCTGCTCACGAGGGCGGCGAGCGGCACCCCGGCCAGCCGCCCGGGCAACGCCGCGGCCTGCTCCAGGCCGAGTTCGTCCAGGGCCACTCCGGGTGTCCACCCGGCCAGCAGGCCCGCGGTGTTCGCGGTGGACCGGCCGTGGCGTACGAGGATCAGCGTGGGCATGCCCGCCAGCCTACGGCGTCCCCCGGGCGTACGGCGGGCGGCCGCCGCGGTCCCCGCCGGCCCGGGGCGGCGGCTGCCGGGTTGTGCGTCCGGCGGGGCAGGGCAGAATGCCAACCGTGATCGTCGACTGTGCCATCTACCGGGACGGGCACCGCAGCGAGCGGCACCAGCCCGCGGACTTCGCCGGCGCGCTCGACGAGGCGCGCGCGGCGGGGAACGCGTTCCTGTGGATCGGCCTGTACGAGCCGACGGAGGACGAGTTCGCGCTCGTCACCAGCGAGTTCGGGCTGCATCCGCTGGCGGTCGAGGACGCCCTGTCCGCGCACCAGCGGCCGAAGCTGGAGACGTACGACGACTCGCTGTTCCTCGTGCTCAAGCCGGTCCTGTACGACGACGCGACGAGCACGGTGTCCACCGGCGAGCTGATGCTGTTCGTGGGCGACTCGTTCGTGGTCACCGTCCGGCACGGCACCACCAACCCGCTGAGCACCGTACGCGAACGCCTCGAGCGGGACCCCGAAGTGCTCCAGCACGGCCCGACCGCCGTCATGTACGCGGTCAGCGACGCCGTCGTCGACGACTACATGGACGTCGCGGCCGAGCTCCACGTGGACCTCGACGAGCTCGAGGAGGAGGTCTTCACACCGGAGGGCGCGGACCGCAAGCGGATCGCGGAGCGCATCTACGCCTTCAAGCGCCAGGTGCTGGAGTTCCGCCGGTCGGCGAGTCCGCTGGCGGAGCCGATGACCCGGCTGGCCGGGGGCGGAGTGCCGTTCGTGCACAGCCCGTCGCTGCCGTTCTTCCGCGACGTGAGCGACCACCTGACCCGCGCGAACGAGCAAGTGGAGGGCCTCGACCGGCTGCTGTCGGACATCCTGTCCGCGTATCTGGCACAGATGGGCGTCCGGCAGAACGACGACATGCGCAAGATCTCGGCGTGGGCCGCGATGTTCGCCGTGCCCACCATGATCGCGGGCGTGTACGGCATGAACTTCGACCACATGCCGGAGCTGCACTGGTCGTGGGCGTACCCGGCCGTGGTCGGCCTGATGGCGGGGGCGTGCCTGGTGCTGTTCCGCTTCTTCAAGCGGCGCGGCTGGCTCTGAACGGCACGCCGCACGGAGCGGCTTGCCGAACGGAGCGGCTCGCCGAACGGCACGCCCCGGCACGGGCGTTGAGGCGGCGCCCGTACGACCGCCCCCGCCGCACCCCGCCGTACCCCCGCCGTATGCCTCAGGCGAAGCCCGGCGCCGACGTGGCGGGCCCGCCCAGCGCGTCGCGCCGCCCCGGCATCTCCAGCTTGGTCATCCGCCGCCAGCCGCCCGCCCGTTCGTACGCGTACACCGCCCGGATGCCCGCCGCCGGCACGGCGGACTTCGCGCGCGGCCACTGCAGGACGCGTCCCATGTGGGCCATCACCGCGAGGCTCACGTCGCGGTAGACCGCCACCTCCGCGAGCGCGCACTCGCGCAGCACCCGCTGGATGGTGCGGCCGTGCCCGTCGGCGGCGAGCCGGAGGAGTTCCTCGTGGCAGTACGCCAGGTGGTTGTCCTCGTCGTTCGAGATCATCTTCATCGCCTTGCCGATATCGGGGTGGTCCCCGAAGAACTTGCTCAGCATGGCCATCTGGTCCGCCGCGCGCTCCTCGGTGACCCGGCTGTGCGCGAGGTACATGATGATGTCGTCGTCGGTGAGCGGCTCGTCGCGGCGGAGCTTGTGGTGCGCGAGGCCGATGCCGCGCCGTTCCAGCAGCGCGGTGTAGTCGGCTTCGTCGGGCACTTCGCACGCTTCGAGACCGCGCTTGCGCAGCAGCCCCAGGAAGATCCGGCCGTGCTTGTCCTCGTCCGCGCCGTGCCGCGTGATCTTCGGCGCGAGATCGCGCCGGCTGTCGGGGACGAGGGCGGCGATCCGGCCGTTCTCCCAGCCGCCCTGGGCTTCCCCGCTGGCGGCGATGGAGCAGAAGAGCCGGTACGACTCATCGTTGTCGATGATTTCCTGGAACAGGCTTCGGGCCGAGAGCATGACCGTCTCCTCCGTGCGCACGATTCGCCACCGACGAGTCAAATGGCGCGCGCCGCCACCGGCAACAGCTTCGTCGCCGATATCCGCCGAACGAAGGAGCACGCGGGTGCGCAAGGAGGCGTAAGGGCATGGGGCGCGGGCGGGGCGTAACCCCGGGGGGCCGCGCGCCGTTGTGCAGCGTGACGGCCGTGGCGGGGAAGACCCCCGAGCCCCCACCACGGCCGTAGGACTGCCCGCGGACACGCCGCCGTACGGGCCCCTGGGCCGCCCGGACGGCGGCTGTCCGTGTCAGCCGAGGTCAGCCGAGCCCGGCCCGCTCCAGCGCCTCCACGCCCGCCCTGAGCGACGCGAGCCGCTCCTCCAGGGCGAAGCCGGCGGGCGCGAGGGACAGCGTCGTCACACCGGCCTCCGCGTACGCCTGCATCCGGTCCGCGATCCGGTCGACGGAGCCGATCAGGGTGGTGGAGTCGATGAGCTCCTTGGGTACGGCGGCCGCGGCGGCGTCCTTCTCTCCGGCCAGGTACTTGTCCTGGATCTCCGCCGCCTCGCGCTCGTAACCCATGCGCTGCGCCAGCTTGTTGTAGAAGTTCTGCTTCCGGCTGCCCATGCCGCCGACGTACAGCGCGGTGTACGGGCGGAACAGGTCGGCCAGCGCGTCCACGTCGTCGCCGACGGCCATCGGGACGGTCGGGCAGATGTCGAAGCCGTCCAGCTTCTCCCCCGCCTTGGCGCGCCCCGCGCGCACCGGCCCGAGCGTGGTCTCCTCGGCGTGCTCGGGCGAGAAGAAGACCAGCAGGGCGCCCTCGGCGATCTCGCCCGTCTGCTCCAGGTTCTTCGGGCCGATCGCGGCGATGTAGAGCGGGATGTGCTCGCGTACGGGGTGCACCGTGAGCTTGATCGGCTTGCCGGGCCCGTCGGGCAGCGGCAGCGTCCAGTGCTCACCCTCGTACGCGAGGCGCTCCCGCGTCATCGCCCTGCGGACGATCTCGACGTACTCGCGGGTGCGCGCGAGCGGCTTGTCGAACTTCACGCCGTACCAGCCCTCGGAGACCTGCGGCCCCGACACCCCGAGGCCCAGCCGGAACCGGCCGCCGGAGAGCGAGTCGAGGGTCGCGGCCGTCATGGCGGTCATCGCGGGCGCGCGCGCCGGGATCTGGAAGATGCCCGATCCGACGTCGATCCGTTCCGTGTGGGCCGCCACCCAGGACAGCACGGTGGGGGCGTCCGAGCCGTACGCCTCGGCGGCCCAGCAGACCGCGTAGCCGAGCCGGTCGGCTTCGCGGGCGACGGCGAGATTGTCCGCGTCCATCCCGGCGCCCCAGTAGCCGAGGTTGATCCCGAGCCGCATACGGCCCCCTTACTGATCAGTAACGTGATTGTCCCTGGGACTCTAGCGCGCCCCCGCAAGTACGCTCAACGCCCATGGAACAGAGGCACCTGGGCCGCACAGGTCTGCGGGTATCCCGGCTCGGACTCGGCACGCTCAGCTGGGCGCGGGACACCGGCGAGCAGGACGCCGCGGATCAGCTGAAGGCGTTCTGGGAGGCGGGCGGCACGCTGGTCGACACCGCCGACGTGTACGCGGACGGCGGCGCCGAGTACCAGCTCGGCCGGCTGCTGGACGGCCTGGTGCCGCGCCGCGACCTGGTCATCGCGACCAAGGCGGGCAGCGTCCCGGACCCCGACCGCCGGTTCGACGCCTCGCGCGGCCATCTGCTCTCCGCCCTGGACGCCTCGCTGGAACGTCTCGGCACCGACCACGTCGACCTCTGGCACGTCCACGCCTTCGACCTGACGACACCGCTGGACGAGACGCTGCAGGCGCTCGACATCGCGGTGAGCACCGGGCGCACCCGCTACGTCGGCGTCTCCAACTTCTGCGGCTGGCAGCTCGCCAAGGCCGCCACCTGGCAGCTCGCCGCACCCGGCACCCGTACCCGGCTGGCCAGCACGCAGATGGAGTATTCGCTGCTCCAGCGCGGCGTCGAACGGGAAGTGCTGCCCGCCGCCGAGGACCTGGGCGTCGGGCTGCTGCCGTCCTCGCCCCTGGGACGCGGCGTCCTCACCGGCAAGTACCGGCACGGCACTCCGGCGGGCTCGCGCGGCGCCTCGGAGATGCTCGCCCCGTTCGTCGCCCCGTATCTCGACGACACGGCGAGCCGCATCGTGGACGCGGTGGCCACGGCGGCCGACGGACTGGCGGTCACGCCGCTCCAGGTGGCCCTCGCGTGGGTACGGGACCGGCCCGGCGTGGTCGCGCCGGTCGTCGGCGCGCGGACATCGCAGCAGCTCGCGGAGGCTTTGTCAGTGGAGGGCCTTAGTCTTCCTGACGAGATCTGCCGGGCGCTCGACGATGTGTCGGCCCCGGTGCACCGCTATCCCGACCAGGACTGGAGCGAGCTGTGACCAGCCAGGACAAGGCAGCCGAACTCCTCGCGGCGGTACGGGCGGTGGAGAAGGGGGAGCGCTCCGCGGCCTCGTTCTTCGCCGAGCCCGCCCGTACGGCCCCACCCGCCGCCCGGCCGGCGCCCGCGCCCGTGCCCGTACCGGCGGGCCAGGCGGGAGGCGCGGCGCCCGCGGGGCCGGTCACCGTGCCCGAACCGGTGCGCGCGCTGCTCGCGGAGGGCGGCGCCCCGGAGGAGCTGGGCGGCGCCGTGGTGACGGCGCTGGGCCCGCGCGCGGACGAGGTGCTGCGGGACGACCCGTGGCAGCTGCTGGCCGTGCCGGGTGTCCGGCCCGAGCAGGCGGACGGCTTCGCGCGCGCCCTGCTGGGCGCGGAGTGCGGACCGGCCGACGAGCGGCGCGCGCAGGCCCTGACCGTCTGGCTGCTCGAGCGCGCGGCGCTCCAGGGCCATACGGCGCAGGAGCCCGACGCGCTCCGCGCCGGGCTGGCCCGGCACTCCGTGCCGGACCCCGAGGAGGCACTGCGCGGGGCCGTCGACGCGGGCGCGGTCCTCGTCTTCGAGGACGCCCTCGACGCCTTGGAGGCGCCGGGCGTGCCCCGGCAGCAGGCGGCCGCGGGCGGCGCGGACGGCGCGGACCGTACGGACGGCGAGGGCGGCGCGGACGGCGACGGCACTGGCGGTGCGGAGCGGCCGGTACGGCTGCTGGCCGGGCTGGACCGCTGCGCGCTGGCGGAGGAGAGCCTGGCCGACGGGCTGGCGCGGCTGATCGGCACCTTCACCGCGGGCGGCACGGACGGCGACGGCTGGGAGGCGCTGGCGGCCGCGGCCCCGTCGCCGTCGGCGGCGGAGCTCGTACGGGCTGCGGCCGGGCACGGCCTGGTCACTCACACGGGCGGCGAGGCCGCGCGGGCCGAGCCCGCGGCGCTGGTCGCCGCGGCGCGGGCGCTGGGGCTGCGGGCGTACGCGGCTGCGCACAGCGAGGACGGGCGGCAGCGGGCCGCGGCCCTGATCGAGGCGGCGGCGGAGGCGTTCCCCTCCCGCGCGGCACACGGCCCGGACGACGGCCCGAACGCCGGCCCTGACGGCTCGTACGGCGGCGTGAGCGGCGACGGTGAACAGCCCGCGCCCGCCGTCACCGTGTCCGGCCTCCTCGACGCCCGTACGGGCCCCGGCCGCGACGACGAGGGGGCGTACGCGCTCGACCTCCTCGTCCTGCTCGACGCCCCGCAGCTCGACGCCGAGACGGCCGCTGCGCTCGTCGAGTCCGTGCCGGACGGCGCCCGGCTCGTGCTCACCGGCGACCCGCAGCTGCTCGGCTCGGCGGGGCCGGGCCAGGTGTTCAAGGACGTGCTGGCGGCCCGCGTCTGCCCCCGCGTCGTCTCCCGCACTCCGGACCCGGGGCCCGTGGGCGAGCTGGTCTCGGGCATCGGGATCGGCGAGCTGCTCCAGGTGGATGCCCCGGGCAAGGAGGTCGTGATCGTGCCGGTGCGGGACGCGGGCGACGCCGTGCACCGTACGGTCCAGCTCGTCGCCGACTCCGTGCCGCGCGCCATCGGCGTCCCCACCGAGCACACCCAGGTGATCACGCCCGGCCACGGTGGCGCCGCGGGCACCCGGGCGCTGAACGCGGCGCTGAAGGAGCGGCTCAATCCCGGCCCCGGCCGGTTCGGCGGCTTCGACCCGGGCGACCGCGTGGTCCACTCCGCGGCCCCGGGGCGTACGGCGGTCGGCAGCGTCGTCTCCGCCGACCAGGAAGGGCTGCGGATCGATCTGGCGGGCGGCGGCAGCGTCGTCGTCCCGCCCGGCGCGGTCCCGACGGCCGTCCGGCACGGCTGGGCGGTCACCGCGCACCAGGCCGCCGGGCTCCGCTGGCCCGCCGCCGTGGCGGTGCTGCCCGGGGACGCGGCGGGAGCGCTGACCCGCGAGTGGGTCTACACCGCGTTCAGCCGCGCCGAGCGGCACCTGTCGGTGGTGCACGGCGCGGGCGACGCACTGCCCAAGGCGGTCGCCGGTGTCACCGCGCCGGAGCGCACCACCCGGCTGCGTACGCTCCTGGTCCAGGCGGCACAGGCCGCGACGGCGCCGGCCCCCGCCCTCGGCGGGGAGACGGGCAGTTGACGCCGCCCGCCGACCCCGCGGCCGGTCGGCCGGCGTCGCCGCCCGGCACGGGGGCCGGTGGGCCCGCGGTCAGTACGAGGTGCCGCTGGTGTTGTCCGAGCCGTCCTCCACGCCCCGGTCCAGGTCGAGTTCGACGTCCTCGTCGTCGAAGACGGTGCTGACGTCGAACCGGCAGATCACCCGTTCCGGGTCGGCCTGGTCGAAGGGTGCCGCGAGCCACTCCCCCGGTTCGCCGGGATCGTCCGCCGCCGCGACCCACAGCGTGGCGTCGCCCTCCTCCAGCCCGAACTCCTTGTGCCGGGTGGCGATCTCGTCGGGTTCGAACTCGCCGAAGAGCACCCCGAGCGCCGCGTGCACGCTGTGCCCGGCCGACGACCCGTCGAACCCGTCGGTGTCCACCGCCGACTCAGGGTCGAGGTCGGTCACCCGCTGTGCCTGCGCGAGCAGCCGCTGCGGTTCGTTGACCACGTAGTCCCTGCGGACGAAGACGGTCAGCGCCCGCGGCTCCTCGGGCCCCGTGTAGTCGGGCATGGTGTCGCCGCCGGGGATCTCGAACGGCGTGACCTCGTCGTACGCCTCGTAGAGCAGCTCGTCGTACGCCTCCCCCGCCGCCGCGAGCGCGTCGAACGCGGCGAACACGGCGGTGTCGTGGTCGGCGCCGCCGTCCGCCTCCGCTTCAGCGCGCCGCTCAACGGCCTCGAGGTGCCGGTCCAGGGCGGCCTTCACCGCGTCGGCGGCGGCGCGTACGTCGGCAGCGGTCGGCTGCTCAGCATCAGACATAGTGCAGACGCTATCCGCAGTCGGGCCCTGCACGCACAATAGATGAGATGCCGGAATACGAATTTCGCGATGTGTACGTCCCGCGCAGTGTGTCGCGCAAGGCCGCCACACAGCTGCTGACCGACCATGCAGAGTACGGACGCTGGGAGTTGGACCGCACGCGGCTGTATCCGGACGGGAGCCGCAGGGTGCGGCTGCGCCGCCGGATCATCCGACAGCTGCGCGCGACCTGGTGATCCACGGAGCCGCCGGGACGGCCGGAAACGGCCGGATCGCCACGGCGGCCGGCGGCGGCGCCGCGTCCGCGGTGCGGCGCCCCTGCCGTGGCAGAGCGGGCCCCGTGCCGGGACCCGCTCCGGTGGTGTGTTGTGTCTGCGGCGCTGCCGCAGCCGCTCTGGGGGCCGGGCTGCTCAGCTCCGTGTGGTCGGCGCCGGCGAACCCGGCGCCGCGGAGGTCAGCGCTGCCGCGCGGCCCGCGTACGGCGGTAGAGAACGCCACCGGTGAGAAGCAGACCGGCGCCGACCGACAGGCCGAGCGCGACGTCGTATCCGTTGCCGGTCGCGGCGAGCTGCGTCTCAGGCTCCGCGGCGAGCTGGGTCTCCGGGTGGGGCAGTGTCTGGGCCTCTTCCTGGGGCGCTTCCTTCTCGGGAGCCTCCGGCGCCTCCGGTTGGGGGGCATCCGGCTTCTCCGGGGGCTGTTCGGCCGCCGGGGGCTCCGGGGTGTCCGGGGTCTTGGGCGGTTCCGGCTTGCTCCCGGAGTCGTCGTTGACGCAGGTGTTGCCGAACGCGGGGTTCAGCAGCCCGACGATGTCGACGGTGTTGCCGCACGCGTTGACGGGGAGATGCACCGGCAGCTGGACAGTGTTTCCCGACAGCACACCCGGCGAGTTCGCGGAGCCGCCTTGGGCGCCCGAGTCGGCGAACGCGGTGCCACCGGACAGCGCGAGCACGCCGCCTGCGGCCGCCACGGTGATCAGGCCCTTCTTGGTGACCTGTCTCATGGTTCTTCCTGCCTTCGTTCCTTGTGAGTTACGAGCGGGGCCCGGTGGAATCACCCCCCGGCACCGCCCGCCCAGTGGCCCGGAGGCCCCGGAGCGCATGGCGTGCACTCCGGGGCCGTCCGGTGCTATCCCCTCACGGGGCGAGACACAACGTCACTTGTTGACGCAGGTGTTGCCGAACGCGGGGTTCAGCAGCCCGATGATGTTGACGGTGTTGCCGCAGACGTTCACCGGCACGTGGATGGGCACCTGAACGACATTGCCGGACAGCACACCGGGGGAACCGACCGCGGCACCCTGGGCACCGGAGTCCGCGACGGCCAAGCCCGCACCCGCGAGCACCAGACCACTCGCGGCAGCCGCGGCAGCGACGACCTTCTTGATCATTAATCCTCCTCGTTGGCAATGCGATCCCAGACCGCGGACCGCATCAGATGTAACGAGGAGGGGGTAATCGGGCTACGAGCGTACGGACGTATTCACTCTTCCTGGCTACGGGCGGACAGGCGCCCGATTACCACTGGCGCGCCCCTCCGAGACGCCCCGTAACTCCGCCACTGACCTGCGGCATTCAGCACTGGTCCAGGAACCGGTCCAGCACCCGTACGCCGAACTTCAGTCCGTCCACCGGGACTCGCTCGTCCACGCCGTGGAACATCCCTGCGAAATCCAGCTCCGGCGGCAGCTGCAGCGGCGCGAACCCGAAGCAGCGGATGCCCAGATCGTCGAACGACTTGGCGTCCGTACCACCCGACAGCATGTACGGCACCGCGTGCGCGATCGGGTCCTCGGCCTTCAGCGAGCTCTGCATCGCCGCCACCAGCGCGCCGTCGAAGCTGGTCTCGAGCGCCTTGTCCGCGTGCACGTCCTCACGCTGTACGCGCGGCCCCAGCACCCGGTCGAGGTCGGCGAGGAACTCCTCCTCGTGGCCGGGCAGGAACCGTCCGTCCACGTGTGCGGTTGCCTGGCCGGGGATGACATTGACCTTGTAACCGGCCCCGAGCTGGGTCGGCGCCGCGGTGTTCTGCAGCGTCGCCCCGATGATCTTCGCGATGCCGCCAAGCTTCGAGAGCGTCTCCTCCATGTCCTCGGGGTCCAGCTCGGTGCCCAGGGCGTCGGACAGCTCGTCAAGGAAGGACCGTACGGTCTTTGTCATCCGTACGGGGAACTTGTGCCGCCCCAGCCGGCCGACCGCCTCGCACAGCTCGGTGATCGCGTTGTCGTTGTTGGTCATCGAACCGTGCCCGGCAGTGCCGTCCACGGTCAGCCGCATCCAGTGCATGCCCTTCTGCGCGGTCTCCACGAGATAGAGCCGCAGATTCTCGTTCACCGTGAAGGAGAAGCCGCCGACCTCGCCGATCGCCTCCGTCACGCCCTCGAACAGCCCGGGGTGGTGGTCGACCAGGTGCCGCGCGCCGTACAGCCCGCCGGCCTCCTCGTCCGCGAGGAACGCGAGCACCACGTCACGCGGCGGCTTCCGGCCGCTGCGCAGCCGGTCCCGTACGACTGCGAGGGTCATCGCGTCCATGTCCTTCATGTCGACCGCACCCCGGCCCCAGAGGCAGCCGTCCGCGATCTCGCCCGAGAAGGGGTGCACGGTCCAGTCGTCGGCGTTGGCGGGCACGACGTCCGTATGGCCGTGGATCAGCAGCCCGGGCCGCGACCGGTCCTCGCCCTCGATCCGTGCGACGGTCGAGGCCCGCCCCTTGTCCGACTCGAAGATCTGCGGCTCCAGCCCCACCTCCGCGAGCTTCTCCGCGATGTACTCGGCGGCGGCACGCTCGCCGGTGGCCTCGTTCCCGCCGTAGTTGCTGGTGTCGATCCTGATCAGGTCCCGGCAGAGGTCGACGACCTCGTCCTGTCCGGTGGGGTCGGTGGCCGCGGGCGGGCTGGACTGGCTCACGCTTCCTCCTCGTGTGGCGAGCCTCCATCCTCCCGCGCCACCCGCCGTCACCCCAAGTGGCAGGTGATCGACCACACCCCCGGCGATGCTAAAGTTGGACCCGTCACGGCGGGCGCGGGTACCGTCCGCACGCTGTGACGGAACACCTGTCGGGGTGGCGGAATGGCAGACGCGCTAGCTTGAGGTGCTAGTGCCCTTTACAGGGCGTGGGGGTTCAAGTCCCCCTCCCGACACGGACCACATCGCCGGCTTGTGCGGGCCGGGCATCGTCTCGGCCCGCACAAGCTGCTTTGCAGGCTCGTACGTCAGCCTGAGAGCGTCACGGACGGGACCCGGCGGCTTGAGTCTGGCGTGGATCTCCTCCCTGGTCATCCCGCGTCCCCTGGCGAGCTGCCGAGCCTGGCTTGGTGTCGCATTCCGCGATCATCTGGATCGCGTCCTGCCGCCGAGCGTCAGAGCGGAGTCAGGTTGCGACCCCCGCATGCGCGTGATCGTCTCCTCCAGCCGGTACGGAGCGAATGCCGTGGCGAGCCACCGTCGAGCGGGGCGGGATCTTGCCGTCGAATCGCTCGCCGACACTGCGCTCCGCTGGCTACGCTTCCGGCGGGACCGAGAGTCGGTGGGAGCCCCACCGCGCCGACAAGGGGACATATGGCAGACGTTCGGGTCGAGACCGTGGCCGTGGATGCGACGGGGAGCCGGCAGATCTCCAGCCGGTACGAGGTCCAGTTCCGCCCTCGGCGACCGGGCCGGGGAGTTGGAGGAGGCCATCGTCCAGGCGTCGGGCATCGCCCAGCAGTCCCTCTCGCAAGTTCAGCGCCGAGACGGCTGGCAGGTGGCGAGCAAGGAGGTCAAGTTCGGGCTGACCCTGGCCGCGGAGGCCGGCGTAATCCTGTCCAAGGCGTCGGCCGAGGCATCGTTCGGGGTCACCCTCACCGTGGAGCGGGTCCCGGAGTCGCCGTGACCCACGCGAGTTACTGGGTCGAGCTCTTCCAGTCTCAGCAGCGCCTCGGCGGCGGATTCCTGCTGACTCGCCGCTATGTGCTGACGGCGCTTCACTGCCTGCGGGGGCTCACCTCGCCGGACGAGCACGTGGACGTCGTCCTGACGGACGGCAGCTGACTCGCGGGGCAGGTCTGCCGCCGGGACAAGGAGGCCGACCTCGCCCTGATCACGATCTCGGCCGCCTACGAAGTGCTGCTGCCGATACCGCGGGCCGGCGTCGCCCACGGCGGGGACGACTGGCACGGGCCGTACCCGCCCGCGGCGTCCGAAGTGCACCTCAGGGGGCAGGTGGACAGCGGTACGGCGGAGTACCTCTGCGAAGGAGGGCTGTCGGGCCGTGGCGGACCGTCGACTGGCACCACGCGTACGCCACACGCGGACCGGACGGCGTGGACGCGCTGCCCGGCGGCCGGGCGTGGCGCGAGGAGCTGGAGGCGCTCGCACCGGAGGACGAGCGCCATCTGCTGACGTTCGAGGGCCACGTCACTCACCTGCCGCGCCGCGACCGCCGGCTCCTCGAACACATCGACGTCAGACGGATGGTGGGCGACGCGGGCCGTGTGAGCGGCCAGCTGACGCGGCTCGCCTCGTCCGGCTTCCAGGAGGTCGTCTACACACCGACCGGGCCGGACGTGCCCCGGGAGCTCCGCGCCTTCGCGAGCGCCGGACGGCAGCACCTCGCGGCAGGCTGACGAAGCGGCCACGAGGTCATCGCACGTCGCGCCAGGCACAAGAATCCGGGTACGGCAGCCGCCGATGCCCCCGACGGCGCCCTCGGAGGAGGCCGCTTCCTGCACACCGGCGGCCAACCCGAACCGCACCCCCGGGTGCTCCGGCACGGGGGTGCGGTTCAGGAGGTCTGCCTTACCAGGCGTTGACCACACACAGCGGCGGGCTCGAGGGCCCGTCACCGCACACGGCATGCGACAGATTGGAGATCTTCGTCCATTCTCCCTCGCCGACGACCTTCGGCAGTCCGCCCGCAAGGTGCTTCACCAAGTAGGGCTCCTTGAAGGTGAAGGCGTCGACGTCCTTGCCGCTTCCCCAGCCGCCGTACGAACCCGACTTGAGGGTGTGGTTGTCGGAGCAGTGGGCGTCCTCGTGGTCGGGGATCATCCCGCCCTGCCAATTCCACACGGAGCATTCGATGGTGTCTTCCCCCGCGCCCTTCTGCAGGTTCAGCGTGAAGTACATCGTGTCGCCACTCTGGTTGCCGACACCGCCGCAGAGCCACGAGCAGCCCCCGAGGACCGAGACGTCGCCCCCGCCCTTCCCGTCCCGCTCGGCTGCCTGGGCCGGACCGGCCGCAGGGGCCGAACCGGCTGCCTGAGCTGACGGAGCCACGGCGAATGCTGCGCCCGCCGCAAGGGCGATGGCGGCCGACCTGGCGACGATCCGATGACCGATGCGCATGAATTCCCCCTGTTTCCGCACCGATGCGGGAGGTGCGGTATCCCGTTCCCGCTTTCTGCGGCAACACGACAGGAGTGTGCCGGTGACTCGCAGCCTCCATAACGTGTTTCGGCTGACGCCGAACAACGACAGCCGGAGCCCCTCGGAAAGCGAACCGGTCGCCCCGGAGACAGAGCAGGCGAGGCGAGCCTGGCCGCGGTGAACCGGCGATTGGCCACGCCCACTTCGGCCAGGATGCGTTCCATGGGGGCGCACCCCGCATACGAACCGGTCAACGCTCAGGCGCTGTCAGGCGCTCAGGTTTGCGCCGGGCTGCGCCGGGCTCCGCCCGACGGCGCGCAAGCCGTCCAGGAGCAGCCGCAGGCCGAACTCGAAGTGGGCCGTGAAGTCCGTGCCGGTGAGCTACGAGGCTTTCGGCGAAGCCCAGGGTGTTCGGGCCGGTCGAGTGGCACGGCCTCACCGGCGTGGTCCACTCCGCGGCGCGCTATTCGGGGCGCACCTCGTTGCTCGGCCGGCTCTCCTGGCCGGAGCCGCTCATGGTGCGCGCCGTCACGGTGAACGTGTACCCCTCGCCCGCCATGAGGCCGG
This sequence comes from Streptomyces armeniacus, assembly GCF_003355155.1. Taxonomy (NCBI): domain Bacteria; kingdom Bacillati; phylum Actinomycetota; class Actinomycetes; order Kitasatosporales; family Streptomycetaceae; genus Streptomyces; species Streptomyces armeniacus. The sequence continues at coordinate 1,322,072 of NZ_CP031320.1, forward strand.
GCACGGTGACGGCGGTGGCGTCCTCGCCGGCGGTGACCGGTTCCAGCGCCTCGCCTGCGTGGTACGGCGTGACGGCATACCCGGTGACGGGGACTCCGCCGTCGAACTCCGGTGGTTTCCAGGACACGGTGGCCGACCCCGTACCAGCCTCGGCGGACACGTCCCGCGGTGGTCCGGCCGTCCCGGGCAGGGCGTGGACCTCGAACTCCGAGAGTCCGTTGTTGGGGCCGGTGCCCCCCTTGGCCTGGAAGCGGACCGAGTCGAACGACTTCATGCCGAAGGTGACCGTCTTGGCGGAACCGTCCGAGGGGATGTCCGTGACCTCCACGGAACTGCCGTCGCTGAACGTGAGCGTCCCGCCGTTGACGTCGTCGACTCCCGCTCTGTCGTGGAGCACGATCCGGTCCGCCCGGACCGGCTTCTCCCAGTCCAGCCGGAGCCAGGGGTTCTGTTCGCCGGCCGACGCCCAGTCCCCGGCGTCGGGGCTTCCGATCACGCCGTCGACGGCTTTCCGGGCGGCGTGTCCGGAGTCGTACTCCGACGAGGCGGTGGCCGTGACACCCGGCCACCGGGCGGCGTTGCCGCGCAGCAGTTCGGGGTCGAGTGCGAGGTCGACCCGTTGTGCCGAGGTGGCGCGGCCGCTGTCGGCCGCGGTCGCGGTGACGAGGACCTCGCCGTCGCGGTGGTTGACGGTCAAGCGCCCGTCCGGGTCGATGGCCGCCTTCTTCGTCGGCGAGCCGTCCGGTTCGGTCACGGACCAGAAGACCTTTTTGAAGGTGGTGTCGTCGGGTGTCACCTTCCCGTCGTAGCTCACAGATCCGTACGGCTCGGTGATCCGTTCCGGTCCGGAGATCCTGATGTCGTCGGCGAGGACCGGCTCGTTGCCCTCGGATGCCGATTCCGACGGCGGGAGTTCGTCGACGCCCCACTCCTTGTTCGGTTCGGGGCCCATCCACAGCTCCAGCGTGCCGCCGGCGGCGACCTGGTCGTGCCGGAACCAGGCGTTGTCGAACCGGGCGCCGTTCAGCTTCGCCCGCTGGATGTACTGGTTGTCGGCCGAGTTGCCGTGCGTGACGATACGGAATCGGTCGCCGTCGTAGTACTCCTGGTTCAGCTCGATGGTGATCTCGTCGAAGACGGGCGACGTGATGTCGTAGACGGGGCGTTCCCGGCCGGCACCGGTCACCTCGAACAGGCCGATGGCCATCAGCGCGCTGATGGCGCCCATCTGGCCCTGGTCCTCGTCGTGGTGCCCGTACCCGTCGTCGGTGGCGATGGAACCGAACGTCTTCTCCTTGACCTGACGCACCCAGTACTGCGACAGCCAGGGGTAGCCGACGTAGTTGAAGAGATGCGCGGCCTGCAGGCCGGGCTGGTTGCCGTAACTGACGTGGCCCTGGCCGTGGCTCCCGAAGAACCGTGCCGGCTCCGCCCGCCGGAACGCGTAGTTCAGCTTGTCGGCGTACGCCGCCTCGCCACCCATCACATTGGCCAGCCCCATCACGTCATGCGAGGTGAACCAGGTCGTCTGCCACGAGTTGGCCTGGACGAATCCGCGTGATGAGAGGGGATCGAAGTCCTTGAGCCAGCTGCCGTCCGCGTGGCGCGGGCGGCTGAAGCCGGTCTCCTTGTCGTAGACGTTGCGCCAGTTGCGGGAGCGCTCCACGAGGTGGTCGCCGACGTCGGTCCGGTCCCAGGCCTCGATCTCGTCGAGACCGACGTTCTCGCCTTCACCGCCGGTGACGGTGAAGCGTACGGAGTCGACCTTCCGGGACGGGAACCGGACCACCTTGTCGGCCCCGTCCGTGGGGATGTCGCGTACGACACGCCGGCTGCCGTCGCTGAACTCGAGCACGCCGGCCTTGACGTTGCTGTCCGCGTCGGCGCGGTCGCTGAGCACGATCTGCCGGAGCTCGCGCGGTTCGTCCCATGCCAGTTCGATCCACGGGTTCCCCTCGCCGGCCGATCGCCACTCGACGTCCGTCGGGGCGCGCGACGGCCGTCCGTCGACGGCACGCACCGCGCCGTGTGCGCCGTCGAGCTGGGAAGAGGCGGAGGCCGTGGCGTACTGGGAGGCGTTGATTCCGCGCTTGTCGAGGGAGTTGGCGAGCTGGGCGAGCGCCCAGTCCTGATGCGCGTACTCGAGGGTCTGACCTGCGCTCTCGCCGGTCTCCTCGGCCGACACGTAGCCGAGGTCGAGGTAGGAGCGGTTGCCGCCGGTCCCCCAGTTGAGATAGTCCGAGGACGCCTTGTCGTAGAGACCGCCCAGCGACTGGGCGTCGAGCATGGCTTCGTACGCCTTCTCGATGTCGAAGTCGCGGATGCCCTTGTTCCACGCGCCGGTGATGAACGAGGTGACCGGCGAACCGGTCATCACCATCGAGTAGTTGCCGGAGACCGGTGCACGGGGAAGCAGCTCGCCGTCTTCGTACATCCGCAGCTGCGACTTGACGAAGCTGGAGTAGACCTCGGGATAGGCGAGTCCGAGCACGGAGTTCACGTTCCACTGGGTCAGCCACAGGGCGTCGTAGTTGTACATGGCGTACTCAGGTCTGCCCTTGCCGTCCCTCGGGATCCGCTTGACCCGGTCGCGGTTCCAGGTGTCGTCGATGTACCTGCCGTCGGCGTCGCTGATCACGCTGCGGCCGCAGAGCACATGGAACAGGTCGGTATAGAACTTCACCTGCTGCCGCTCGGTCCCGCCCCGCACGTCGATACGGCCGAGCATCTCGTTCCAGCCGTCCTGCGACTCGGTCTTGGCCGCGTCGAAGTCCCAACCGGGCAGCTCTGCCGCGAGATTGCGCCGGGCGCCGTCGGCTCCGGTCAACGAGAGCGCGACCTTCATCTGGACCTGGTCGTCCGCGTCGAGGTGGTCGTAGCCGACGTATACGCCCGCGTTGTCGCCGTCGACCCGGTCGACAGCGGCACCGCCGTCGACCAGTTCGCCGTCCGCCCAGCCGTGCAGGGAGTCGAAGGCCTTGTCGAACCGGATGTTGAAGAACAGCTTCGTCTGGTGTCTGCCGGGGTAGCGCTCGCCGTGCTGGACCACGTAGCCCTCCAGCTCGCGGTCGCTGACCTTGGTGACGCGGGCGTTCTCCATCACGGCCTCGCCGAGGACGCCACCGAGGTTGACGATGATCTCGGCCGGTCCGGAACGGCCGTAGGTGTAGCGGTGCATGCCGACCCGATCCGTCGCCGTGAGCTCGGCGTCGACGTCGTAACGGTCGAGATGCAGCTTGTGGTAGCCCGGCTCGGCGATCTCGCTGTCGTCGTGCTCGACGTGGGACTGCCAGCCGGTGTCGCCGTCCAGCTTGGGCACGCTCTTACCGGACGTGGGCATGACCTGTACGCCGGACAGCTGCCAGTCGTGAAGATGGCTGAACCCCTTCACGTCGTTCTCGTTCTTCCGGTAGCCCGTGTTCCGCGCGTGGTGCGTGCTGGTGTCGGGACGGAGCTTGACCATGCCGAACGGGTTGCCGGCCGACTGGAAGAAGAAGAACCGCCCGATGTCCGCCTCGACCCACGGATTCACCAGCCCCACGTAGTCGCGCTTCTGCGGGGCCGCGGCAGCGGTGCTCGCCGAAGCCCGCGGTGGGTGATCAGCGCCCGTAAGCAGGCCGGCCGCGAGGGCGGCGGTCACCAGTCCGGTGAGCAGACGGCGAAATCTCATACCCGTGACCTTCGTTCGCCGGGAATGCCGCGACGTGACCGCGGGCGCACGGGCGTACGAACCGTTCGCGAACGGCGGCCGGGACCCTCGGCCCGGCTCGGCGAAGCCGGCTCCGCCGGCGCTCCGCAGCGGTCCGGGAAGTGCCGGTGGCGGCCCGGCTGTTGGACTGCGCTGGCGTCATGCCGCATGGAGGAGCTTCCTCGGCTTGGTATCGATAACAGTGGAGAGTGGCCGCGCTCCCTGGTGTTGTCAACACTCGCCGCAGGGTGCATCGCACACGCGGTGGCTACGACTTGTGGGCTTCGCCAGACCTGCAGGCAAGCCGTACGTGCTGGTGCGGCACCCTGGCCCGTACGTGTTATCGATAACGGTCCGACTGCCGCCGCGCCCGCCGGACGGGCGGCCGTTCAGCCGGTCAGGACCCCTGCGCCAGGGAGGCGGCCTCGGCCGGGGAGACGGCCTTGCCGAAGGCCCGCACATCGTCGACGGTCCCGTCGACTCCCCGGAAGAACTCGTTCTCCCCCAGGCCGCGGCCCACGACGAAGTCTCCCCCTGTCGCGAAGTCCTCTTCGTGATCGACCGATTCACCGGGGCGGCCGTCGACGTACAGGCGGACCTTGCCCGCGGCCTCGTCGTACACACCCGTCAGATGCGTCCACTGCCCCGCATCGACCTCCACGTCCGAGACGGCCTCGTCCGCGTCAGCGTCGACGTCGTCCGAGGGCCCTTCCGGAATCCGCATCTCCCACTGCGACTCCTCCGCGTCGTACTGGAGCAGGAAGCCGCTGGACTCCGCACCGTCCTGGCTCACCACCGTCTGCGATCGGTCCGTGCTGTTCAGCTTCACCCGCGCCGACACGGAGAAGCTGCCTCTCGTGTCGACCAGAGGGCCGTCCGACGCCAGGAACTGGTTCCCGTCGAACTTCAGCGCCCCTCCCGTCACGGTGCTCGCGGAGGACGGGCCGACGAGCGTGCCGTGGTTGCCGTTGCCCGAGGTGTCGGGGATGACCCCGCCCTCGACATCGTTGAAGAGCCACTCGACCGCCGAGCCGTCAGCGGGCGGCCGGGGGCGCCGTTCCCCGCCGGGCTTCGAGGGCGGCCCGGCCTCCTTGGAGGGCTTCGCCTTGGCTTTCGCGGTGGGCGGCGCGGTGGGCGTGCCCGAAGAGGCGGGGGCCTTGGACGACGGTGACGGTGAGGGCTGGGCAGGCGGTGCCGGCGACTTCTTGCTCTGCGGTGGCCCCTCCGGGGAGTCGTCTCCGGTGAAGCTGAAGACGAATACGGCGGCGACTCCGCCGAGCGCGGCGACCGCCACACCCCGGACGAGGAGGTCGGTGCCCCGACGGCCTTTCCTACGGGTGCCAGTCGTGCGTGTGCCGGTGCCCGGCGGGCCGGAGACGGCGGGGCGGTTCGCGCGGGTCGCGGGGTTTCCGGTGCCCGGGGTTCCGGTGCTCCAGAGCTTCGTCGCCAGGGCTTTGGACTGTCTCGTATACACATCAGACGCCGCCGACGAGGGCTGAGGGGTAGATGTGGGCGGGCACCCGCAGCTCGGGGATGTGTATAAGGGACAGGGGCTGGTCACCGGTGTGGCCGACGGGCGCGGCCTCAGAAGCGGCTGTAGAGCAGCCTGTTGGGTGAGTCGGCGCCGGGCGAGGTGACCTTGCTCTTGCTGCTCGCGTCCAGCATCGCCTTCGTCACGGTCGAGGGCGACGCCGTGGGGTGCGCGCCGAGGTAGAGCGCCGCCGCGCCGGTGACGTGCGGAGCCGCCATGGACGTACCGGTCATGGTGGCGGACGCCGTGTCCGACGCACGTCCGGCCGAGACGACCTGGTGGCCGGGCGCGAACAGGTCCACGCACTTGCCGTAGTTGGACGACGCCCAGCGCGCGTCCGTGTCGGACGTCGCAGCCACGGTCAGTACGGCGGGGGCGCGGGCCGGGGACTGCTGGCAGGAGTCCGTGTTGGAGTTGCCCGCCGAGACGGCCACGGTGACTCCGGCCTCGACCATGCCCGTGACGGCCGCGTCCTTGGCGTCGGTGGCGGCGCCGCCGATGCTGACGTTGGCGACGGCGGGCTTCACGGCGTTCTTCGCGACCCAGTCGTAGCCCGCGATCACGTCCGCGGTCGTGCCGCGGTTCTCGCAGTCCAGCACGCGGACCGCGACCAGCTTGGCGGACTTGGCGACCCCGTATGTGGCGCCGCCCACGGTGCCCGCGACATGCGTGCCGTGGCCGTGGCAGTCGTCGGCCTTCGCGTCGTCGTCGACGAAGTCCACGCCGTACTTGGCGCGACTGCCGAACTCCTCGTGGGTGATGCGGATTCCGGAGTCGACGATGTACGCGTTGACGTTGGCGGCCTCGGAGTCGTAGCTGTAGCTGTCGCTCAGCGGGAGGTCGCGCTGGTCGACCCGGTCCAGGCCCCAGGTCGGGTCGTTCTGGGTGCCGTTGCCGCGCTCGACGCGGTTCTGCTCCACGTACGCCACGGCGGGGTCGGCGGCGAGCCTTCGCGCCTCGTCCCGGTCCGCGGTGACGGTGAAGCCCTTGAGCGCGGTGGCGTACGTGCGCTGCACGGCGGCGCCGCGCGCGTCCGCGTCGTCGAGCAGGCTGCCGGCCAGCTCGCGTACGGACGTACGGGACTTGAGCCGCGCCGAGTCCGCGGCCTCCTCCCCTGTCTTCTTCATCACGACGATGTACTCACCGTCTATCGTGCCGGGTGCGTCGGCGCCGCGTATCTCTCCGACTCCCGAGCCCCCGGGACCCGGAGTGTCCGCGGACTCCAACGCGCCTGCGCCGACGGCGGTGCCGCCGATCAGGACGAACGCCGCCGCCGAGGCGACGGCTATTCGGGATTTCTTCTTCGTTCTCTTCGCGTGCTGCAACGGAGCGAGCCCTTTCGGTCGGGCGTGCGATGGCTGCTCCGTTCTAGCCGTACACATGTGGCACTAAGGGCACATGTACGGCATAGTCGACTTCCCAACTCACGGTCGTTGTCGAATCGTTATCATGCGCGTGCGGAGGGCCGTGAAACGGCGGCGTGCGGGGGGAGTTGGGCCACCGCGGGGGCCGTTCCCGTTCGCCCGCGGTTCGCCCGCGCTTCGTGCACGGTCCGCGTGCCGGGCGGGAGCCGCGCAGGTGCCGCGCGGGAGCCGGCGGTGTGCCGGTGGTTTGCCGCCGACCGGCGGCCGTACGTACGGCCGAGCCGCGCCGCCCTGGCGGGGCGGCGGGCCCTGCTATCACATCCGGCGGACCGGCGCGAGCCCCCGCGTGGCCCGGCACCGGACCCTCACCACTAAGCTCTTGGACATGCACATGTCCATGCAGTCGTCCGAGCATGGGACGCCCGTCCACATCATCGGCGCCGGTCCCGGCGGCCTCGCCACCGCCGCCGCCCTGCGCGAACGCGGCATCAAGGCGGTCGTCCTGGAGAAGTCCCCCGCCGTGGGCGCCTCCTGGCGCGCCCACTACGACCGGCTCCGACTGCACACCACCCGGCGCTGGTCCACGCTCCCCGGACTGTCCATACCGCGCGCGTACGGGCGCTGGGTCGCCCGCGACGACTACGTGCGCTACCTCGAGAGCTACGCCTCGTACCACCGCATCGAGGTCGCCACCGGCGTCGAGGTCGACCGCATCGACCGCACCGGCGAGGAATGGACCCTGCACGCCAACGGCGGGCGACGGCTGTACGCCCCGGCCGTCGTCGTGGCCACCGGCCACAACCACACCGCGTACATCCCGGACTGGCCCGGCCGCGCCGCCTTCACCGGCGACTTCCTGCACGCGTCCCGCTACCGCGGCGCGGAGCCGTACCACGGCAAGGACGTCCTCGTCGTCGGCGCCGGCAACACGGGCGCGGAGATCGCCGCCGACCTCGCGGAGCGGGGCGCGGCGCGCGTACGGCTCGCGGTCCGCACGCCGCCGCACATCATCCGCCGCTCCACCGCGGGCTGGCCCGCGCAGGCGGGCGGCATCCTCTGCCGCCGCCTGCCGCCACGCCTGGTCGACCGCCTCGCGGCCCGCGCGTCCCGGCTGGGCGGCGGCCGGGACCTGACGGAGTACGGGTTGCCGCGGCCGCCGGGGGTGGTGGCGGCGGTGCCGGTGGCGGCGTCGGGGGCGGCTGGCGCTTCCGGCGCGGCTGGCGCTTCCGGCGCGCCTGCCTCCGTGCCTGACGCCGCGCCTGCCTCGGTGCCTGACGCCGGTGAAGCGGGGCTCTACAGCCGGGCGTTGCAGGGTGCGATCCCCGTGGTGGACGTCGGGATCACGGAGGCCGTGCGGAAGGGGCACGTACAACCGGTGGCCGCGGTACGGGCGTTCGACGGCGCGGACGTCGAACTCGCCGACGGTACGACGGTCACGCCCGACGTCGTCATCGCCGCGACGGGCTTCAGCCGCGGTCTGGAACCGCTGGTCGGCCACCTCGGCGTACTCGACGCGGAAGGCCGCCCCCTGGCCCACGGCCCCCGCACCCACCCGGAGGCCCCGGGCCTCCACTTCACGGGCTTCACGAACCCGATCAGCGGGATGCTCCGCGAACTCTCCCTGGACGCGGGCCGCATCGCCCGTGCGATCAGCCGCAACGCGGTCTGACTCCCCCGGTGGGTGGGGCGCTTACGTCACGTCGTGACACGTGAACCGATTCCGCCGACTGACGGTACCCAGTGGCTGAGGGCCGTCCTCAAACGCCGGACGGGCTGGATTTGGCCGAGCTGGCAGCATCCGTCAGGTTGGCGGCGAGGTCAGCCACCTCAAGCCCGTCCGGCAATTGAGGACGGACGTCCGCCACCGCGGCGGTGGCACCGACCCGGGGCGCTCACACCGCGTCGAGGAGGGCCGAGGCACCGGGCTGCCCCCGGCGGCATGGGGTCACGTGGGCCGAGAGGCCCGCGTGGCCCGGGGCCGCCGTCGCGTGGAGGACCAGGTCCGCGTCGTAGTCGCCGCCAGCCTCCCGCCGGTACGGAATCGGCTCGGCGTCCGGCAGCGTCCGCAGCCGCTCCCGCAGTGCCGCCGCCCACCCCTCCGCGTCGGCCTCCATGGCGCGGTCCGCGCCGTACACGACCAGTGGCGGGAGCGCCTCCATGCCCGTGTACCAGAACGTCCCGTGCAGCATCGGGAACAGCACTTCGTCGATCTGCCCGTGGATGCCACGCGGACCGAAGCCGGACTCGCGGGCGCCGACGGAGGTGACGATCAGCGCGCGTTTGCCGGCGAGGCCGCCGTCGCCGTAGCGGCGGGTGCGGCCGTGGGCGTCGCGTATGCCGAACGCGAAGCCCTGGACCAGCACGCGGTCGAACCAGCCCTTCAGGATCGCGGGCGGTCCGAACCACCACAGCGGGAAGTGGAAGACGAGCGTGTCCGCCCACGCGATCTTCTCCTGCTCGGCGCGGATGTCGTCGCTGAGCGTGCCGCCCACGTACGCGCGTTCCTGCTCCGCGCCGACCACCAGCCGGTCCGTGGACACGTCCGGCGAGGGCTCCGGAGCGCGCACGTCGTCCGCGTCGATCACCGGCTTCCAGCCCATCGCGTACAGGTCCGAGACGCGGTGCTCGTGCCCGTGCGTGCGGAGGGTGCGGAGGCCCTCGGCCATCAGGGAGGCGTTCAGGGAGCGCTGTTCGGGGTGGGCGAATATCCAGAGAACCTTCATGCACCCGAGCCTGCTGGACGGCCCCGTCCGCGAACAGTGGCCAGATGGACCAGGTGTGAAAGAATATGGCCATGAACGATGGCCCTCCGCACGGGAAGCCCCACCGCGTCGCCGTCCTCGTACGGGACGGGGTGCTGCCGCTGGAGCTGGGGCTGGTGCACCAGATGTTCGGCGGGGCCGCCGTGCCCGCGGGGGCGCCGGGCGCGGGCGAGCCGCTGTACGAGGTGGTGACCTGCACGCTCGAGCCGGGTGAGATCCGTACGGACGCCGATTTCCCGATCCGTGTGGACCGCGGCCCGGAGGCGCTCGCGCAGGCGGGCACCGTGATCGTGCCGGCCTCGCACGAGGCGGACGAGACGGAGAGCGAGGGGCGCCTCGGGGCAAGGCTGGCGGACGCGTTCGCCCGCGTACGCCCCGGGACCCGTATCGCGTCGATCTGTACGGGCGCGTTCGTGCTGGCCGCCGCGGGGCTGCTGGACGGGCGGCGCGCGACGACGCACTGGAAGTCGGCGGCCCGGTTCCGGGAGCTGTATCCGGCGGTGCGGCTCGACCCGGACGTGCTGTACACCGACGAGGGCGACGTCCTCACCTCCGCCGGAGAGGTCGCGGGCATCGACCTGTGCCTGCACATGATCCGGTGCGACCACGGCGCCGCCGTCGCGAACGACGTGGCCCGCTCGACGGTCGTACCGCCGCACCGGGACGGCGGGCAGGCGCAGTTCATCCCGCGGCCCGTGCCGGAGCCCGCGCGGCGGGCGTCCACGGGGGCGGCGCGGGCGTGGGCGCTGGAGCATCTGGACCGGCCGGTGACACTCCGGGAGCTGGCGCAGAGGGAGTCGATGAGTGTACGGACGTTCACTCGGCGCTTCCGTGAGGAGGTCGGTCTCACTCCCCTGCGGTGGCTGAACCAGCAGCGCATCGAGCGCGCCCGGCAGCTGCTGGAGGAGACGGATCTCCCGGTGGACCGGGTGGCGGCGGACGCGGGTTTCGGTACGGGCGCGTCGCTGCGGCAGCACATGCAGGCGGCGCTCGGCGTCTCGCCGAGCGCCTACCGTACGACGTTCCGCGGCCCGGCCGCGCTCCCTGCGGCCCTGACCGGTACGGGCGAGGTCACGCCGCCTTCGTGACGGCCGGACGGCGCCGGATGACGAGCGCCATCAGCGCCGCCGTCGCGCACAGGGCGCCCGAGGCGACCCACACCACGTCGTACGAGCCGGTCGCGTCCCGTGTGACACCGGCCAGGAACGCGACGAGCGAGGCGCCCGCCTGGTGCGAGGCGAGGACCCAGCCGAAGACGATCGCGCCGTCGGCGCCGAAGTGCTCGCGGCACAGGGCGATGGTCGGGGGCACGGTGGCGACCCAGTCGAGGCCGTAGAAGACGATGAAGAAGAGCATCGACGGGTGCACGTCGTTCGCGAACAGCAGCGGCAGGAAGAGCAGCGAGACGCCGCGCAGCGCGTAGTAGACGGCGAGCAGCCGGCGGGCGTCGAAGCGGTCCGTGAACCAGCCGGAGGCGACCGTTCCGACCAGGTCGAAGACGCCGATGACGGCGAGCAGCGACGCAGCGGTCGGCACGGCCATCCCGTGGTCGTGCGCGGCGGGTACGAAGTGGACGCCGACCAGGCCGTTCGTGCTGGCGCCGCATATCGCGAAGGTGCCCGCGAGCAGCCAGAAGACCTTGGTGCGGGCCGCCGAGAACAGCGCCCCGAGCGCGCGCCGCCCGGCGCCCGCGGGGTGCTCGGCGGGGGTGACATAGTCGTCTCCGGCGCCGTACGGGCGCAGCCCGACGTCCTCCGGGCGGTCCCGCAGCAGCCACACCACGAGCGGTACGACGGCGAGTGCCGCGCCGCACACGACCAGGGAGGCCGTACGCCAGCCGGGGCCCTCCACGAGGAGCGCGACCAGCGGCAGGAACACCAGCTGGCCCGCGGCGCCGCCCGCCGTGAGCACGCCGGTGACCAGGCCGCGGCGCTGCACGAACCAGCGGTTGGTGACGGTCGCTGCGAACGCGAGCGCCATCGAGCCGCTGCCGAGCCCGACCAGGACGCCCCAGCACAGGAACAGCTGCCAGGGCGAGGACATGAACACGGTGAGCCCGCTGCCTCCGGCGATCAGCAGGAGGGCGCAGGCGACGACCCTGCGGATGCCGTAGCGCTCCATCAGGGCGGACGCGAAGGGGGCGGTGAGCCCGTACAGCAGGACGTTGACGGAGACGGCGCCCGAGACGGTGCCGCTGGACCAGCCGAACTCGTCCTTCAGCGGGTCGATGAAGACGCTCGGCGTCGCGCGGAAGCCCGCGGCGCCGACGAGCGCGACGAACGACACGACCGCGACCCACCAGGCGCGGTGGATGCGCGGCGGGCGGCGGCCGCCCTTGGCGGGGACGGCGGTTGCGGAGGGCGGCTGGGGAGGGAGCGTCTGCGTCACGCGTTCACCCTCGCCGGGGTGTCCGCACCGTACGAGTGGCCCGGAGGCCATCATGTGCGAGGATCGGGCCATGAGCGTTTTCCCGCATCCGGAACGCCACCGCGTCGCCGTCCTCGTCCGGCACGGCCTGCTGCCGATCGAGCTCGGCATCCCGCACCGGCTGCTGGGCGGTGCCCGCGACGCGGCGGGCGAGCTGCTGTACTCCGTCGTCACCTGCTCCCCGACGCCCGGCGCGATCCGTACGGACGCCGATTTCACCGTCAACGTGGAGCACGGTCCGGAGGCGCTGGCCGAGGCTGACACGGTGATCGTCCCGGCGTCGCACGAGCCCGACGAACCGTTCACGAAGGGCGGCCTCGGCCCACAACTGGCCGCCGCGCTCGCGCTCGTACGGCCCGGCGCGCGTATCGCCTCGATCTGCACCGGAGCCTTCGTACTGGCCGCGGCCGGACTGCTGGACGGGCGGCGCGCGACGACGCACTGGTCGTCCTGCGAGCGGCTGCAGAAGCTGTTCCCGGAGGTACGGGTCGACCCGGACGTCCTCTACGTCGCGGACGGGCCGATCCTCACGTCCGCCGGCGTCGCCTCCGGAATCGACCTCTGTCTGCACATCGTGCGCGAGGACTTCGGCGCGGCCGTCGCCAACTCGGTGGCGCGCCGTACGGTCGTGCCGCCCCACCGGGACGGCGGGCAGGCGCAGTTCATCGAACGCCCGGTGCCCGAGCCGGGCATCTCCGGTACGGGCGCGGCGCGCGCCTGGGCACTGCGGCATCTGGACCGGCCGCTGACGCTGCGGGAGTTGGCGCAGAGGGAGTCGATGAGTGTACGGACGTTCACTCGGCGCTTCCGTGAGGAGGTCGGCGTGAGCCCGCAGCAGTGGCTCACGCAGCAGCGCGTGGAGCGGGCGCGGCACTTGCTGGAGAGCAGCGACCTGCCGGTGGACCGGGTGGCGGCGGAGGCGGGCTTCGGGTCGGCGTCGGCGCTGCGGATGCATCTGCAGACGGCGCTGGGGGTCTCACCGAGCGCGTACCGGCGGACGTTCCGTACGGCGGGCGCCACGGCGGCGGACCCCACGGCGGACGGTGACGCGAACGGCGCGGCGGAGAGGGCTGCCTGAGGCGTACGGGGCCGGCATACGGTCGCGCGCGTACCCACCGGGCGCGTCGCGCGCACGGACCTGGCGCACGTGCCGCGTGTACGGGTCGGGTCGGGTGGCGGCGCGCTCGTACGCACCCCGAGCACGGCACGGCGGACCGCCACCCGGCCCCGGCGTCAGACCCTGCCTCGGGAGAGGCTGGCGCCGGCCGGCGACCCGTACTCGCCAAGGCGTCACACGACCCTCGACGTCCCCTCGCAACGAATCGCTGCACCCAAGGGTGATGAATCGGACACAGCACGTCAACACCTGGTCTGGACTTGGTGGATCTCTCCGCGTCAGCGCGGGGTCACCGGGAGGTCACCCGGGGCTCACCGGGAGCTCACCGGAGTCATACGGGCGCATACGGCGCGTACGGCGTGCACGGCCCTCAAGCAGCACCTGCCGCCGTCATCCTTCGGTCGCGGGCCCCAGTTCGCACCAGATGCGCTTGCCGCCGCTCTCCCGGTGCCAGCCCCAGCGGTCCGCGAGCCCGGAGACGAGCTCCAGGCCCCGCCCGTTGGTGTCGTCGCCCTCGGCCTGCCGCGGCCGGGGCGTACGGCTGCTGGAGTCGGCGACCTCCACCCGTACGGCACCGGCGCCCTCGGCGTGCTGGTGCGGCAGGAGCATGCGCAGGACGGCCGGGCACCCGGTGTGCACCACCGCGTTCGTGACGAGTTCGGAGATCAGCAGCACCACCGTCTCGGCCAGCGGCTCGTCCTGCCCGATCCCGCATCCGGCCAGCCTGGACCGCGCCCAGCGGCGGGCACGGCCGACCTCCATCGGATCGGCACGGATCTCCAAGACCTGCAGCACCTGCACCCCTTACACCACCTGGACACATGGAAGTATCACCTTGCGTATCCGCACAATCACGGAACGCGAACCCGGCCGAGAACAGTGTGATCGCCGCAGCATCCCGCCAACAAGAGCTTCGGGCATATTCCAGCGCACAGGAGGGGGCTTGCCGCATACTGCACTGCCGCCGTCACCGGGGGTCATACGGCACCGCGGACACTCGCTTCCCGCTCAGCGCGCGACTGAACATCTCGCACGCCTCGGAGCGTACCCGATATCCCGGAAAGTGCCGCATGGGGAGATTGGGAGGGGATTCGCCGCACACGTAAGGCCGGAAGGCGACTACGGACAGCCACAAGAAGCCGTCATTACGGGGCGATTCAGGACATCGCGCGGTGGGCATCGGGGATCGGGGTCGGGGCTCAGGCGTCGAGGATCACGCGGCGGACGGCGCGTCCGCGGCGGGCGGGCGGGCGGCGTCAAGCGCCGCGCCTCAGGCGGAGAGCGGGCCCGCGGCGGCGCTGCGGCCGGTGCCGGTCGCGGCGTTGAGGTCCGGGTAGCAGTCGAAGAGCCGGCGCACACCGAGCGCCGCGAGCACGCGGTTGACGTGCGAACCGTCCTCCGCCCCGCGGGCCGGGAGGATCAGCCGCAACTGCCCCGCGCACGACCGCATCAGCCGGCGCGACGCGATCAGGACACCCACACCGCTCGAGTCGCAGAAGAGCACTTCGGACAGGTCCAGCACCAGGCTGCGCCGTCCGTCCGCCACCGCGTCATGGACGTGCTGCCGTACGGCGGGCGAAGTGACCAGGTCCATTTCGCCCGACACGCGCAGGACCGCCCACTCCCCCCGCTCCTCCTCGCACACTTTCAACGACACGTGTCCCCATTCCCTTTCGCTCACCGAGTTCGCCACCGGGCGGGTCCCCGACCACCCTGCCGGAAGTGATCCTTCCTTGGCTCGGCTGCCCTCCCGGCCACGGTCAAAACTGTTCGCGTGCCCCCGACCCTATGCCGCGCTCGACCCCTTCTTCCTTTTGGTTCCGATCAGAACCGCATAACTGGAAGGCATATTCCCCGTACGCACCGATACCAAAGATCCGCGGAAACCAGCATAAAGTGACGGGATCAGCACCATCAGCAATCTTCGTACGGCGCACATTGCCGCAAAGGGGCGTACGTTGTCAGCCCCTCGCACTACATTCGGGGGTGGAGACGGGGTGACGTGACGTGGTCGCTATGGGGAGCGGAGCCGTATGGCACAGGACACACCACCACGCTGGGACCGGAAGATGCAGCAGCGGCTGGCACGCGGCGAGGCCGCGGCGCTGAGCGAGCTCTACGACCGGTTCGCCCCTCTCGTGCACAGTCTCGCGCACCGCGTGCTCGACGACGACGAGGCGGCCGACAGCACCACGCGCGACGTGTTCGCGCACGTCTGGGAGCACCCGGACGCGTACGATCCCCGCCGCGGGCCGCTGCGTTCGTGGATCGCCGCGCTCACCCAGGAGCGCGCCGCCGGCAGGCTGCGGAAGCAGCAGCGCGACGGGTCGCCCGAGCAGATCGAGGAGAAGGTGCGGACGGCGTCCGCCGCGGCCCGCGCCGACTACATCGTGACGTCCATGCCCGCCTCGCTGCGCGCCGCCCTGGAGTTGGCCTACTTCCAGCGCCGTGACTACCGTCAGACGGCCGAACGGCTCGGCGTCACCGAGGACGAGGCCCGCCGGCGGCTGCGGCTCGGGCTGCAGCTGCTCTCCTCCGCCACCACGCGCGCGCTGCCCGCCGCGCCACCGGGAGCGCCCCGCGTACCGCCGGGCGTCGGGCGGGCGCAGTGAGCGGCCGCGACGAGCCGCCCGGGAGCGACGGCGACCCGGACGGCGGCCAGGGCCCGCACGGGTCCGCCAACGGACCGGACAACGGCGGTTGCGGCCGCAACGGGCAGGACGGCACCGCACGCGCGCCGCGTATACCCCCGCCGCGCAGGGCCGCCGAGGACGGCGAGTGGCCGGTGGAGCCGGACGCACAGGAGGCCCAACCGTCCCCGCACCCACGGCCCGAGCCGTCCGAGCACCCCGGACGCCCCGAGGAGCCGGACGCCGAGCCGCGTACGGAGTCCCGTACGGACGCGCCTGCGGACCCGCCTGCGGAATCCCGTACGGACCCGCGTACGGAACCGCGTACGGAGCAGCCCGTCTACGACCACGGCCTGCTCAAGTCACTGCTCGGCGCCTGGGCGCTTGCCGCCTGCTCCGCCGAGGAGACCTCCGTTCTCGAGTCGCACCTCACCGACTGCGCCGCCTGCGCGGACGAGGCGCTGCGGCTGCGCGACGCGGTCGGGCTGCTGCACCCCGAGGACAGCCTCGACCTGGACCCGATGCTGCGTTCCCGGGTGCTGAACGGCTGCCTGGGCCGCCGTCCGGCCCGGGTGCCGATCCCGGAGTGGGCGGCACCGTACGACGCCGAGACCGCCCGGCTCGAAGCGCTGCTGCACGACATGGCCGAGGCGGAGTGGCGTGCGCCGGTGCGGCTGCGGTGGTTCGACGGCAGGGCGAGCGCCGTACGGGAGACGACGGTGGCCGGGGTGATCGGCCATCTGCTCGCCGTGGACGGGATGGTGGCCGTCGCGCTGGGGCTGCCGGACCCGCTGGCCGCGCTCCCGCTGCCGGAGGCGGCGGGCCCGGCGGCGCGTACGGAGGCGCTGTGGCGCGCGGGCCGGCTGCCCGACCCGCTCCCGGGTTCCGGCGCCGAGCCGGGCGCGGACACCCGCGCGGGTCCGCGCGCCGGACCCGGTACGGGCCTCGCCGCGGGCCCCGGCACGGCACCGGCGGCGGGCGCGGTCCGCGACCAATGGCGCGGCCAGGGCCACTCCCTGCTCCGTACGGTCTCCTTCGCGGGCCGCGGAGTGGCCGAACTCGACGTGTCGTACCAGGACTTCACCCTCCCGGTGAAGGACGCCTTCCTGGAGCGCGCCTTCGAGTGCTGGGTGCACGCCGGGGACATCGCGGAGGCGGTGGACTATCCGTACGAGCCGCCCGCGGCGCCGCATCTCAACCTCATGGTCGACCTCGCCGCACGCCAGCTGCCCGGCACCATCGCGCACCGCCGCCGCGCGGGGCTCGCGGCGCCGGCCCGGCGGCTGTCGGCGGTCGGTGCGCCGGGCCGCACCCTGCACCTGGAGGTCGAGGGTGCGGGCGGCGGCCAC
Organism: Streptomyces armeniacus; assembly: GCF_003355155.1. Lineage (NCBI taxonomy): Bacteria > Bacillati > Actinomycetota > Actinomycetes > Kitasatosporales > Streptomycetaceae > Streptomyces > Streptomyces armeniacus. The sequence goes on from NZ_CP031320.1 coordinate 1,338,940, forward strand.
TGGTACATCCCGCTGGACTCGCCGGGCACCGCCGCGACACCGGAGGCCGCGGTGGCGCATGTGGCGCTGGACGGCGCGGAGTTCTGCCAGCTGGCGGCGGGACACGTACCGCCGCAGGAGGCGGCCGCCGGGCAGGACGGCGACCGTGAGGCCATCCGCGACGTGCTCTACGCGGCGGCCTCGCTGTCCCGGCTGTGAGCGGCACCGCCCGGCCGAACCACCGTGCGGGGCCACTCAGTCGAGCAGCCCCGCGCGGTGCGCGAGGATGGCCGCCTGCACGCGGTTGGTGAGGGCGAGCTTCGTGAGGATGCGGCTGACGTGCGTCTTCACCGTGGACTCGCTCATGTACAGGCTTGCGGCGATATCGGTGTTGGAGAGCCCGCCGCCCACCGCGACCAGCACTTCGCGCTCCTTCCCGGTGAGCACGCGGAGGCGGTTCTCGGCCTCCGTACGGCGGCGCCGTACGTCCGTGTCCGTGAAGTGGTGCAGCAGCCGCCGGGTCACCTTCGGGGACAGCATCGCGTCGCCGGACGCGGCACTGCGTACGGCGGTGAGCATGTCCGCCGCGGGCGCGTCCTTCAGCAGGAAGCCGACGGCGCCGTGCAGCAGGGCGGTGCGTACGTACTCGTCCAGGTCGAACGTGGTGAGCACGACGACCTTCGGCGGCCGGTCGAGGGCGCCGAGCCGCTGGGTCGCGGTCAGCCCGTCGGCGCGCGGCATGCGGATGTCCATCAGGACGACGTCCGGGCGCAGGTCGCGGGCCAGCCGTACGGCCTCGTCGCCGTCGGACGCCTCGCCCGCGACGGAGATGTCGCCGGCCGACTCCATGATGGTGCGCAGCATGGTGCGGACCATCCACTCGTCATCGACGATCAGTACGCGCACCGGGTCGTCGGGACGGTGCCCGGCACCGCTCACCGCACCTCCTCCGGGACGGGATCGCGGGCCGGGAGCGGCACTTCGGCGCGTACCTCGAAGCCGCCGTCGGCGGTCGGCTCGGCCGTCAGCTCGCCGCCGACGAGCCGTATCCGTTCGACGACGCCGAGCAGCCCGTACCGCCCGCTGGGCAGTCCCGGGCCGAGGCCGTGCCGACCGGGCCCGTTGGCAACCGTGAGACAGAGCATGCGCGGAGTGTGCCGCACCTCCACCCGGGTCTGAGCGCCGTCCGCGTGTTTGTGCACGTTCGTGAGCGCTTCCTGAACGACGCGGTAGACGGCGTGCTCCACGAGAGCCGACGGCACCGCACCGGGGCCGCCGGTCCGCTCCAGCGTGACGGGGACGCCCAGCCGCCGGGACGACGCCACCAGCTCGTCCAGGTCGGCGAGGCCGGGCTGCGGTACGAGCGGTGCCTCCGTGTCCCCGTCGGCGCGCAACACCTCCACCAGGGAACGGAGTTCCCCCAGCGCCTCCCGCCCGATCGTGCCGATCCGCCGGCTGATGGTGGTGGCGTCCTGCCCGTGCGCCGCCTCGAGCGCGGTCGCGTGCAGCACCATCAGCGACACGCGGTGGGTGACGACGTCGTGCATGTCCCGGGCGATCTGGGCGCGTTCGTCGCTGCGCGCCTGCTGGATGCGCTGCCGCTGCTCGCGTTCGGCGCGTTCGGCCCGCTCGCGCATTCGGCCGACCAGCTCGCGGCGGGTGCCGATGTACAGGCCGAACAGCGCGGGCGCCACGCAGATCGCCAGCGTCAGCGGACCGACGGCGTCGGCGCCGCCGTACCGCCAGATCGGGTAGCCCACCACCAGCACGCTGCCGGCGGTGCCGAGCGCCGCGGTGCGCCAGGACGTGGTGCGTTCGGCGAGCGTGTACTGGGCGCACATCACCACCACGTACGCCGGCACGAGCACGTACGCGACCAGCGCGGCCGCGAGGAACAGCGCGGGCGCGCGCCGCCGCCACCACGCCACGGCGCCCAGCAGCAGCCCGAGCGGGACGGTCAGCCACAGCGGCAGCGGCTCGGCGGTGTACGCGAACGAGACCGCGCCGGCGGACCGGTCGCTCCAGACCGTGAACCCGGTGACGACGAGTGCCACCGCGGCGTCGGTGAGCGGCGCGCGGTGCGCCCGTACGCGCCGTACGCCCCGCAGGCCCCGTACGCCGCTGGGGCCCGCGCCGGTGCCAGGATCCGCGCCGGTGCCGGGGCCCGCGCCGGTGCTCTCTGTGCGTGCGGTGACCCTCATGGCACGCCACGCTAGCCAGGGCGCGCGGCACGGGACATCGGCGGAAAGTGCCAGACGGACCCCGAGAACCCCCGCCTTTCCACCGACCCGCACGGCCCGTGCGGCCGATGCCGCGGGGGTGCGCCGGAACGGACGCTGAGCGCATGACTCACCGTGCGCAGCAACTCCCGCAGTTCGCATTCGCCGTGTTCACCGCCCTGTCGGGGCTGCTGATCCTGCTCAGGAAGGACCACCCGTACCCGGTCTTCCAGCTCACCGGAGTGGCCGGTTCCGCGCTGGGCGTCCTCGTGGTGACGTACTGCGCGTGGGCGCTCGGCCGCCCTCGTACGGCGGAGAGAACGCGGCGGACGCTGATCCTCTTCCATCTGGCCTTCATCCCGGCGCAGTTCCTGTTCTCCTTCGGCGGCGGCCCGCAGCTCCTCGCCGGGATGGCGTTCTCCGCCGTGCTCGTCACGCGGCTCAGGCCGCGCTTCCCGCAGCTGTCACGGCGTGCCCGGCGGGCCTGGCTCACCCTGCACGTCGGCGTCAGCGTCGGCTGGCTGGGGCTGTCGACGGCCATGGCGACGCTGGCCGCGACCGGCGCCCTGTCGGACGGCCACGCCGTGCGGCACGGCGCGTACGAGATCATGCACATCTTCGATCTGACGGTCGTCATCCCGAGCATGGCGCTCGCCGTCATCTCCGGCCTGGTGGTGTCCCTCGGAACGCAGTGGGGGCTGGTCAAGCACTGGTGGGTGCTGCTCAAGTTCGTCATCTCGCTGACGATTCCCGTGATCGCGACCGTGCAGAGCAGCTGGATCGAGCAGCTCATCGAGCGCACCAGGGACCCGGCCGCCGAACCGGGCGGCGTCGGGCTCACGCTGGTGCTCTGCATGTGCTGCTACGCCGCGCTGCTCTGGACCGCCGTCATCCTGTCCGTGCTCAAGCCGCTGGGCCGGACCCGCTGGGGGCGCCGGGAGCTCGCGGCACGGCGGCGCGCGGGCGCACGCGCCGGAGGTGACGGGGGCGGTGGCGGTGGCGGTGGCGGTGTCGGTGACGGCGAACCGGCTGCGGCCCCGGTGCGCGTCAGGTGAAGACGACGGTGCGGTGCCCGTTCAGCAGCACGCGGTGCTCGCTGTGCCACTTCACCGCGCGGGCCAGGGCCCGGCACTCGACGTCGCGGCCGACCGCGACGAGCTGCTCGGGCGTGACGTCGTGCGAGACCCGTTCGACCTCCTGCTCGATGATCGGGCCCTCGTCGAGGTCGGCCGTCACGTAGTGCGCCGTCGCGCCGATCAGCTTGACGCCGCGCGCGTGCGCCTGGTGGTACGGCTTCGCGCCCTTGAAGCTCGGCAGGAACGAGTGGTGGATGTTGATGATTCGGCCCGACAGGGCCTTGCACAGGTCGTCCGAGAGCACCTGCATGTAGCGCGCCAGGACGACCAGCTCGACGTCCTCGTCCTCGACCAGCCGCAGCAGCCGCGCCTCCGCCTCCGGCTTGGTGTCCGGAGTGACGGGAATGTGCCGGAACGGGACGCCGTACGACGCGGCCAGCTCCGCGAAGTCGGTGTGGTTCGACACGACGGCCGCGATCTCGACCGGGAGCGCGCCGATCCGGGACCGGAACAGCAGGTCGTTGAGGCAGTGCCCGAACTTGCTGACCATCAGCACCACCCGCATCCGGTCGCCCGCGCGGTGCAGCTGCCAGTCCATCCGGAACGAGTCACCGACGGCGGCGAAGCTGGCCCGCAGCCTGTCGAGCGTGAGGTGCTCCGGCGTCCCCTCCGCCTGCCCGGGGGCCGGCGCCGTCGCGCCGCCCGCGCTGAAGTGCACGCGCATGAAGAACAGACCGGTGTCACGGTCCCCGAACTGCTGGCTGTCCTCGATGTTGCACCCGGTCATGAACAGGTAGCTGGACACCGCGTGCACAATGCCCTGCTTGTCCGGACACGAGAGGGTAAGGACGTACTCTTCCGGGTCGCTCATGCTCCCAGCCTGGCATACGGAATGCCATGCTCCTGTTCCGCCCGCCACCGGTCGCACCACTGGCGACTCCACCCGCGGCGCCATCCGAGGCGCCACCCGCCGCGCCAACGGCCGTCGGAGCGCACTACGGTCAGATCGCCCGCAGCGAGAGGGCCAGCGCGTCGAGCGAACGCGGCGGCTGGTCCGGGTCCTCCGCGTCGTTCACCGCGAGCCGTACGTGCGCGTCGCGCGCCGCCCGTACGGCCTCCGGCCAGCCGTGGTGCTCCATGTACGTGGCGACCGGCGCGTCCGCGCCCACCTGGTGCATGATGCGCAGCACGCGCAGCACCGCGGTGTCCACCAGGGCCGCCTCCTGGGAGTCCCGGAAGATCGTCCCGACGTACTTCTCGGCCGACCAGCTGTCCAGCCAGGTGTCCTCGACCAGCCGGTAGACGGCGTCGGTCACATCCCCGTAGCCGGGCACGCCCGCCGCCCAGCACTCCTGCTGGAAGACGGGATCGGAGAGCATGTGCAGCGCCGAGCGCACATTGCTGCGCCAGCGCCACCAAGGCATGTCATTGACGGGCATGCCGTCCATGGTGGTGGACCGACGCCCACGGCGGGAAGGGTTCTCCGAAGCTCGCTGCATGGTGCTCGACCATACGTTCCCCGGCTCGCCCACCGACCGGCCCCCCGCAATTCACCTGTGTGTCATCGAACGTTGGCTGGACATCACTTCGCAGTTACGGCCGGCGGGGCATCGTACATGCACATGACTGCTCGGCGCCGCTCTCCCAAGGCCACCGTCCTCGCCGCCGCCGCTTCGGTCGTGTGCGTCTCCCTCCTCGGCGGCTGCGGCATCCTGCCCGGCGAGGCGAAGGCCGGCAACGACCCCATCACCGTGATGACATGGGCCCCCGAGGGCACCAAAGCGACCAATATGCCCGGAATGCCCGCGATGGCCCAAGCGTACGCCCGCTGGGTCAACGCCGACGGCGGCATCAACGGCCGCCGCCTCGAGGTCATCACCTGCAACGACCACAACGAGTCCGTCAGCGCCGCCCGCTGCGCCGCGCGCGCCGTCAAGGAGAACGTCGTCGCGGTCGTCGGATCGTACAGCCAGTACGGGCGGTCCTTCATGTCCCCGCTGGAAGGCGCGGGAATCCCCTACATCGGCGGATACGGCCTCACCGACGAGGAGTTCACCAGCCCGCTGTCGTACCCGGTCAACGGCGGCCTACCCGCCCTCGTCGCGGGCAACGGCCGCCAGCTCGCGGCCGGCGAGTGCGGCCGCGTCTCCCTCGTACGGCCCGACACCGCCGCGGGCGACCAGCTGCCCAACCTCCTCAACGCGGGCCTGCGGGACGGCGGCGCGGCCGGAGCGGCACCCGCCGTCGACGTACGGGCGCCGGAGGACGCCACGTCCTACCGGCGCTCGGCCCAGCAGGCCTTGGAGAGCGCCGCGGAGTACGACGGCACGACGGGCGGCAGCCGGGCCTGCGTCACGGCGGTCCTCGGCGGGCGTACGGACACCTTCTTCGACTCGTTCCGCCGGCTCCCGGACGAGGACCCGTCGATACGCACCGCGTCCGTGCTCGGCAGCGTCCGCCAGTCGCTCATCGACCGCACGGGCGGCACGGACAGCCCGCTGGAGGGCGCGTACGCCACGGGCTGGTACCCGGCGGCGAGCGACAAGCGGTGGGACCCGATGAAGAACGTCGTGCGCGAGCACGCGTTCGGCGACAACCGCATCGACACGGACGACCCCGGCGTGCAGACGACCTGGATCGCGTACACGGCCCTGCGCGCGGCGCTCCGGTCGATGGACGACGACTCCGCGGTCACCACGGAGTCCGTCCGCGACGCGCTCGACGAGGGCGACGCGATCGAGACGGGCGGCCTGACGCCGCGCCTGCGCTGGCACTACGAAGACCTGCTGGCGGCACACGACTTCCCGCGGATCGTGAACACGAGCGTGACGTACCAGCGGGTGCGGGAGGGGCGCGTGGTGCCGGTACGGGACGGTTTCGTGGACGTCGAGAAGACCCTGGAGGGCGGCGCCTCCACCCCTTCGGAGGCGTAACGGGCCCCGTAGCGACCGCCCCGTTGGGCAGGCAAGGCCAGCCAAATCAAGCCCGTCCGGCGTTTGAGGACGGCCCTCGGCCACGACGGCGGCACGCTGAACCACGGCCCGGTGGCCCACCAGCTGTGGTGACCGCCCCGGCCCGTTCTCAAGTGACGGACGGCTTGGGTGGCGGCCGAGTTCAGAGCTGCGTGATCTCCCGCTTGCTCAAGCCGTACTTCGCGGCGGTCGGATTCCACAGCCCGGCCGCCTCCTTCTTCGCCGCCGTCGCCTCGCCACTCGCCCGGTTGCCCGCCCCGTGCTGGCTCGTCGAGCGGGCCTTGCCCTTCGGGCAGCCCTTCTTGCCTGCGACCTGGCCGGCCCACGCCGCGTACGCCGAGTCGGCCTTGGCGGAGGCCTTCCAGGCGCGGGTGAGGGCGGAGTTGAGCGCCTGGCTGTTCGGGATCTCACCGGTTTCCAGCTTGCCGAGGCTGGTGACGAGCCCGTTGCGCTGCTTGGCGGCGGCACGCAGATCCGTGGCGGCCTTGCCGAGCTTCTTGCAGGACTTGATGCTCTGTACCGCGTTGATCACCGACGTACGGCTGTTGTTGCTGCTCTCCAGCAGCTTGTCGAGCGCCTTGGCCTGCTTCTCGGCCGGGTCGGGCGGCGCGGACGTCTTGTCGTCCGCCTTGCCCTCACCGGCGGCGGGCGTGGTCGAGTCCTTCTTGTCGTCCGAGTCGCCGCCGCCCACGCTGAGCACGGCTCCGACGGTCAGGCCGATGACGGCGACGACCGCGACGCCGATGAGCACGGCGGGCGAGATACGGCCACGGCCGCGGTCCCGTTCGGCGGTCCGCCGCGCGGCACGCCCCTGGGGCGGCTGGTCGTACGGCTGGTCGTACGGGCCCGGTTCGTAGCCGCCACCACCGGCGCCGCCCTGCTGGTGTGCGGCCTGTTCGAAGAGCGGCAGGCTCTGCGTGGAGCCGGGGTCGTTGGGACCGGGCGCCCCCTGGCCGCCCGCGGGTTCGGCGCGGAACAGGCTGTCGAACTCGGCGAGCGGCTGACGTTCGCCGGGAGTCCCCGGCCGTATGCCGTACGGGGCGGACGGGGGCGGCGGCCCGGCCGCGGCCACGTGGCCGGGCTGGCCGGGCTGGCCGGGCTGGCCGGGCTGGCCGGCGGACGGTCCGGACTCGGGCGGCAGCGGCGTACTGAGCATCGCGGTGGCGTTCGGATCGTCCGTGACGCCGCCGGGGCCGGACGGGGCGCCGCCCTGGGCGTGGAGCGTCTGCGTCGCGTCGGAGTAGCCGTGCGGGGCACCGCCCGGCGGGAAGCCGGGCGGCGGAGAACCGGGCGGCGGGCCGGGGTCGGCGAACGGCGGTATGAGCTGGGTGGATTCGGCATCCGGATTGCCACCCGCGCCGTGCGGCGCACCCATCGCGCCGGGGCCGCCCAAAGCTCCGGCACCGGCACCGGCACCTGCCTCGGCCCCACCGCCTTCGGGCCTCCCGTGGCGCGGACCCGCGTGGCGGCCGCCGCCGGAACGGCCGGTCGCGTTCGGCTGGCCGGAGGGCTGGGCGGGCGGCTGGGCAGAGGGCTGGACCGGGGGCAGCATCTGCGTCGGCTCGGCGGGATCGCTCCCGCCGACGGCGGGCGGCATCGGCTGCCCCCCGGGTATGTGCGGCATGGGCAGCCCGTCCCCGCCGCCGCCCGGCATGGTGGGCTGCGGCCAGCCTTCCTGCGCGCCGGCGCCGTGGCCGAAGCCGTGGCCGTTACCGGCAGCCGCACCGTTCACGGGCGGCAACGCCCCGGCGGACTGCGGTGGGAGCATCTGGGTGGACTCGGAGTCACCGGCGACGGGCGGCAGTTGTCCGGCCTGCCCCGACCTCTCCAACTGCCCCTGCGGGCCGGCGGGCCCCAGCTGGCCGAACTGCTGTGTCGGCGCCGGCCACCCGTCGTTCTGAGCGCCCTGGCCGCCCTGACCGCCGCCCTGCGGAGCCGGCGCGTACGCGGGCGCGGGCGGGTGTTCAGGCGCGGGCGCGGGCGGGTGCCCGGCCGGTGGCTGACCGTTCGCCGGGGGCATGGCACCAGGCGGCGGCCCGGCGGGCCCGGCGGACCCGCCCGGTATGCCCGGCGGCATCGGCGGCGGCCCCGCCGGAGGCGGCGGCAGCGCGCCCGCCCCGGAACCGGCTGCCGTACCGCCACCCGTACCGGCCTCCGGCAAGGCGCCGGGCAGAGCCCCGGGCCCGGGGCCCGGTCCGCCCTCCGGCTCCCGCTCGGACGCCCCGGAGCCCCCGGAGCCCCCGGACTCCGTGTCCGGACCCCACGGCTGTCCCCACGGCTGGCCCTGCGCCGGCTGCGGCGCGGACGCCTGCTGCTGCCGCTGCTGTTCGGGAGTCCACGGCTCACCGTTCGCAGGCAGCACGACACCCTCGTACGGGGGCTCGTCGCCCTGTCCGTGTCCGCTGTGCGTTGTCACCGGGACTCCTCGATCGCGTGTCGCCTGACTGCCGATTCGGCGGACTGCCGACCGGCCGACTGCCATATCGGCGGACTGCCGAAATCGACGGCTCACGCTACCGGGTCGCTCGGACTGTCGACCACGCCCCTGATCGGGGGACCGCAGACCTTCACGTCATTCCGGTACCTAATCCCGTAAACCCCCCGTTATGTCACTCCCCTCCTTCGCTACGCCACCGCGTCCAGTTCCAGCCGGGCGGCGAACTCGCGGACGACCGGCACCTTCGCGTACGGCTCCAGCCGCTGCTGGAAGTCGTCCAGATACTCCGCGCCACGGTCCGAACGCAGTTCGGTGAGAATTTCCGCCGCCTTTGTCCCTGTATGGCAGGCGTGCTCGACCTCACCCTGCTCCAACTGCCCCTCCGCGAGCAGGAAGAGCCCGATGGCCCGGCGCCGCGCGCGCCCCTCCGGGTGGCCTGCCAGCGCCTCCTCCGCGCGCTCGACCGTGCCCTCCGACTGGTTCAGGTCGCGGTGGCAGTGGGCCAGTTCGTCCGCAAGATAGGCGCGGTCGAAGTGTGAGATCCACACAGGATCGTCACCGGATTCCCCTTCTCCCTCCGCACGTTCCAGTGCCGACAGTGCTTGTTCGGAGGCCCCTCGGCAGGCCCGCGCATCGCTCATCAGGGCGTGCCCGCGCGCCTCGGCGGCGTGGAACATCGCCTGCGCGCGGGGGGTCACCTGCCCGCGCGCGCCCTCCTGGGCGGCGCGTGCGAGCTGGGTGATCTCGCGCGGGTTGCCGAGCGCGGCGGCGAGGTGGCTCATGCTCGCGGCGAGCACGTAGCCCCCGTACGCGCGGTCCCCGGCGGCGTGTGCCAGCCGCAGCGCCTGGATGTAGTAACGCTGTGCGAGGCCCGGCTGCCCGGTGTCGACGGCCATGTAACCGGCCAGTTCGGTGAGTTGGGCGACCGCCGAGAACAGGTCGCGGCCGACCGACTCCCGGTACGACCCGGCCAGCAGGCCGGACACCACACTGTTCAGGTAGTGCACGACGACCGGCCGTACGTGCCCGCTGCCGTGCCGGTGGTCCAGCTCCGCGAGCGCGCGGGTCATGGACCGTACGGCGGCGACGTCCGCCGCCCCCACGCGCGGGCCGTTCGTACGGGCGACCTGTTCGTCCTGGCTGGTGATCAGCCAGTCGCGGCTCGGTTCCACGAGCGCGGTCGCGGCGACCGTGGAGCCGGTGAGGAAGTCGCGTCGCCCTATGTCGCTCCGCCACAGCTCGCAGACCTGCTCGACGGCACCCGCCACCGTGGGCGCGAACTGGAGGCCGACACCGGAGGCGAGGTTCTTGCCGTTCGCCATGCCGATCTCGTCGAGGGTGACCGTACGGTCGAGCTTCCGGCCCAGCGCCTCGGCGATGATGGCGGGGGCCCGGCCGCGCGGCTGCTGTCCGCGCAGCCAGCGGGCCACCGATGTCTTGTCGTAGCGGAAGTCCAGCCCGTGTTCGGCACCGCACAGGTTGACCCTGCGGGCGAGCCCGGCGTTGGAACAGCCGGCTTCCTGGATGAGTGCTTGCAGCCGTTCGTTCGGCTGCCTTGCGACCAGCGGCCTCGCGGCCATGCGATTTCCCCTTCTGCTGAAGGCACTTGAATGATCACTGCCCTGGCCGATCACTGCCCACCGCATATGTCAAGAATTCCGGCAGTACGCGGCGCAATACACCGGAGGGGGACTACCCGCTCACGACCACCCCTCCCTGCGCGCGCCCCCGCGCATGCACCCGTGCGCCCCAAATGCGGGAACGTTGCTGCTGATCGGGGCCCTTCCACGCCGTAACCCCGACTGAAAAGCAGGAGTTGTGATGAACGTGGAAAACGCCATCGGAGTCACCTCCTCCGCCCCCGCCTCGCCCGCGATCTCGTCTGCGACCTCAGCCTCGACCTCTTCCGGCACCTCTTCCGGGACCGGCGCGCCCCGGTCCTCCGGCGGGTCCCGCGCCGGTACGGCCCGTGCCGAAGCGTCCCGTACCGGCTCGTCCCGAGGGGGCGTACCGGCCCCGCGCTCCCCGCGCCCCCGCCGGCACACCGAAGCGCCCCTCGACCACGCGGTGCGCTACGCGGAGGAACGGCGCTGGGACGTGTTCCCCGGCACCTGGCTGGACACCACGGGCGGCGTGCCGCGGTGCAGCTGCGGCGACACGGGCTGCGCGTCCCCCGGCGCACACCCGGCGGGCCCCGGCTGGGCGGGCGAGGCGACGGGCAGTGTGACGGCGGTACGGCGTCTCTGGTCGAAGGAGCCGCGGGCGGCCGTACTGCTGCCGACTGGGCGTACGTTCGACGCGATCGATGTGCCGGAGACCGCGGGCTGCCTCGCGCTGGCCCGTATGGAACGCCTGGTCACCCCGCCCGGACCGGTCATCGGCAGCCCGGACGGGCGGATGCTGTTCCTCGTACAGCCGGGCGCCGCGGCGAAGGTGCCCGAGCTGGTACGGCGGCTGGGCTGGTCGCCCGGCACGCTGAACCTGCTCGTACGCGGCGAGGGCGAGTGGGTGGCGGCGCCGCCGACCCGGCTGGGCACGCGCGGCGCGGTGCAGTGGGCTTGCGGGCCCAGCTCGGTGAACCGCTGGCTCCCGGACGCGGAGGCGCTCGCGCCGGCGCTCTCGTACGCGTGCGGCCACGCGGCGACGCACCGACGCGGCCAAGCCTGAGGGGCGGCGCCCCTCAGCCACGGATTGGCGTCGCGCTGGAGTGAGCCTCAACCAATCCAGCCCGTCCGGCGTTTGAGGACGGCCCTCGGCCACGGCGGCGGGGACGCCGACCCAGCACGCGATCCACGTCACGGGCGAAGTGCGGCCGATGCCCAGGCCGGGCTTCGTCCTCAAACGCCGGACGGGCTGAATTGCGTGCGGCGCGCTCGAGGACGCCCCCCAACCACGGCAGTGGGGGTGCCGACCCCGCACACCGTCCACGTCGCAGGCCAAGTGCGGCCAGCGCACCACATCCAGCACCCGTCCGAGCCGGACAGGTTCGAAGACTCAGCCGCGGCTGACCGCCGCCAGAATCTCCGGCAGCCGGTCCGCCGTCCGCGGTGCCACGAGTCTCAGGACCAGGGCGCACACGCCCGCCCCGTACGCCGCCCCCAGCGGCAGTACGACCCACAGCGCGCCGTGTGCGCCCGACATGTGCAGCCAGACCGTGACGGCCAGCAGCGGCGCGCAGGCGACGGCGCCCGCCAGCATTCCGCCGAAGATGCTGAGGTACGCCAGCGAGCCCTGCCCCGGCGCGACGTTCTTGCCGCTGTCCTGCGGTATCGAGTACGCGAAGTACGTCGACGAGTACACCCCGGTGGCCAGCAGCACGCCGAGCAGTCCGAGGGACAGCCCGAGCACCTCCGGCAGTACGGACCAGCTGCCCAGCAGCAGTACGGAGACCACCGAGACCGTGGTCACGTACGGGACGGCGACCAGCGCTATCGCGAGCATCCGCCCGCGCAGTTCGACGTACGCGTCGCGCGGTGAGGCGACCGTCGAGGCCACCAGCCAGAAGCCGGAGTGGTCCTGCCCGAACTGGTTGTACATCAGGATGCCGAGCATGCCCGCCGCCCAGCAGGCGTTGTACGCGCTGCCGTTGCCCTGCACCGCGAAGACGACCGGCAGGAGGACGCCGATGCCCAGCGACGAGGCCCAGCCGACCTTCGTCTTGGGGTCGCGCCAGGCGTAGCGCAGGGTGCGTACGATCACCGCGCCCGTACGGCCCCCGGGAAGCAGCGCCGCGAGACCGCGCCGCCCGGAGCCGGAGCCCGAGCCGCCGCGCGCCGCCGCGTCCGGCCCGGCGGCCGACTGCAACGTGGACGCGTCCGGCGAGATCATCAGCCGGTGCAGGCTCCGCTGCCACCACCACAGCGTGCCCGCCAGCGCGGCGCAGGAGAGCGCGAACTGCGCCAGCGCCAGGGCGTACGCGCCGTCGCTCACGGCTCGTACGGCGCCCACGGCGGCCGCGGGCGGGAGCCAGCGCAGTACCTCGGCGGCCGGTTCGAGCACGGACAGGCCGTCGGGCTCGGAGAGCTTCTGGACGCCCAGGTTGACCACTTGCGCGCCGATCGCGATCAACAGGCCGCTGAGCAGCGCCAGATCGCGGCCGCGGCGGCTGGTCAGCAGCCGTACGTTGGCGGTCGCGACGGCGCGCGCCAGCGCGACGCACGTGAGCAGCGCGAGCGGGAGCGCGAGCACCGCGACGGCCGCCGCTGCCGCGCCGTGCGCGACGGCGATCACCGCGCCCAGCAGCAGCGTCAGCGTGAACACGGGCGCGATGCCCACCAGCGACGCGCTGAGCAGCGCGACGACCAGCCGGCGCGGGCGCAGCGGGAGCATCGCCAGCCGCGTGGGGTCGAGCGTCTCGTCGCCGCCCGAGAAGAACAGCGGCATCACCGCCCAGCCCAGCGCCAGCAGCGCGGTGAGCGGGACGACGACGGCCTCGGCGTACTCGTTGCCGCGCAGCAGGACCAGCCCCAACAGCTGGAAGGCGGCGACGAGGACGGCCAGCACGATGGAGGTGACGAACGCGGCGGTACGGCCGGTGGACTGGCGCAGCCCGTTGCGCAGCAGCGACAGCTTCAGCCGTACGAAGACGGAGAGCAGCGTGGAGGACGACACGGAGGGAACGGCGGAGGCGGGTTCGTACGCGGACTGGCGGCCGCCGCTCGGGTCGTCGCCCGAGGCGCCGCCGGGCGGCGCGGTGTCGCGCGCGCCGCCGTCACGGGCCGTGGTGCGCGCGGGTACGGCGCTCACCGGGGCTCCCCGCCCAGCCAGTCGAGGCTGTCCCCGGCCGTGGCCGCCGCCCGCCCGCCGGCGCCGACCAGTTCCAGGAACGCCTCCTGCAGGGAGTCCGCACCGCCCCGTACGTCCGCCAGCGTGCCGTGCGCGCGGATCCTGCCGGTGGCGAGCACCGCGACCCAGTCGCACAGCGACTCGACCAGCTCCATGACGTGGCTGGAGAAGACGACGGTGGCGCCCGAACCGGTGTAGCGCTCCAGCACCCCGCGGATGGTCTGCGCGGACACCGGGTCGACGCCCTCGAACGGCTCGTCCAGGAACAGCACTTCGGGGTTGTGCAGCAGCGCGGTGGCCAGGCCTATCTTCTTGCGCATGCCCGTGGAGTAGTCGATCACGAGCTTGTGCTGCGCGGCGGACAGGTCGAGCACGTTCAGGAGCTGCGTCGTACGGCGCTCCACCTCGGTGTCGGGGAGGCCGCGCAGGGCGCCCATGTACGTGAGCAGCTCGCGGCCGGAGAGCCGTTCGAACAGGCGCAGGCCCTCAGGCAGCACGCCTATCCGGGACTTGACGGCCACCGGGTCCCGCCACACGTCGTGCCCGGCGATCCGTACGGTGCCGGAGTCGGGCCGCAGCAGGCCGGTGACCATGGACAGGGTCGTGGTCTTGCCGGCGCCGTTCGGGCCGACGAGGCCGACGAACTGGCCCGCGGGGATGTCGAGATCGATCCCGCCGACGGCGATCTGCTCGCCGAACTGCTTCCACAGGCCCTGGATACGGACGGCGGGCTCCAGCCCTTCCGGGTCCGGCCCGTCCGCCTCCGGTGCGTCCGTCTCCGGCCCGTCCGGGCTCGGTGCGGGCCGCCGGGGCGTACCGTCCGGGCGGCCGAAGCTGGGCACCGCGCCGTCCTTGCCGATGACCCCGCGGGGGGTCGCGGCGCCGCGGGGCGGTGCGGTGGTGCTGGTGGCGCCCGCGTCGCCCGTCGCCGTACGTGCCGTACGTGCCGTATCCGCGTCGTCGTCCTGGTCGCGTGCCATGCCGCTTGCGCCTTCCGCCGTCCCCGCTTGCCGCGCAGGGGCAGGCCGCGCCCCTCGCCGCGTCCACCATAGCCAGGGGCACGTCAGGCGACACCGCGCGAGGGCCCACGCGGGGGGCCGCCGCCCCGTCGGCCACGGCCTGGGGGCCGCCCCCGGGACCGCCGTTGCACTGCCGTGCCTGGTCCTCTGCCGCATTCCCCCGGCTGAGGGCCGTCCCCAACGCCGGACGGGCCGGAGGGTCAGGCCGCCGGAGGGAGCGTGGCCTGGAGGAAGGGTTCGATGACGCGGCGCCAGCCCTCCGGCTGGTCGTAGTGGATCAGGTGGCCGGCGTCCGGGACCTCGGCGTAGATACCTCGGGGCAGCACCCGCACCATCTCCTGTGCCTCCGCCCTCCCCAGCTCCCCGTCGATACCGCGCACGACAAGCGTCGGACACTGCACCTGGGCCAGCTCGTCCCAGTGCGCGTCGTGCACCCAGGTCTCCCGTGCCTTCAGCATCTGCTCCGGCGAGAACACCGGCCGCCAGCCGTCCGGCTCCTCCGACATCACCTCCGCGAAGAACTCGCCGCGCGACGGCCGTGGCCGCTCCAGCATCGGGTCGTCCTCGCCGAACCACTTGCGTACGTCCGCGAGCGTCGCGAACGGCACCGGCCAGGACTCGTACCAGGCCGCCCACTCCCGCTGCGACTGCTCGCCGAGCGCGGACGCCCGCATGTCGCAGATGACCAGGGCCTGCACCAGGTCCGGGCGTTTGGCGGCGAGTTGCCAGGCGGTCAGGGCGCCCATGGAGTGGCCGATCAGGGCGAGCGGGGCGAGGTCGAGCTGTTCGACAGCGGCCTCGGCGTCCGCGACGTACGCCTCCCGGTCGTAGCTGGCGTCCGCCGGCTTGTCGCTGCGGCCGTGGCCGCGCTGGTCGAGACCGACGGCGTGGTAGCGGGCAGAGAGCCAGCGGGCGGTGTCGGCCCAGTGCGCGGCACGGCCCATCAGTCCGTGCAGTAACAGCACTCCGTGGGGCTTGCGCGGCTGTCCCGTCGTCGCGCCGGCGGAGCGGTGATTCGGGCGATCCACGTGGACCGGCCCGTGATCACCCTTGGGCGGGTCGGCGAACTGCCACGCGGCGAGCCGGATTCCTTCCGGCCCCGTCACGTCGATACGTCGCACCATGCGTCCTGGCACCCCCATTCCGTCTGACCGCTGCGCAGATTATCGAACTTCTATTCGAACAAGTCGGGATTCCGACCAACACCCCTCGTTCGAGTGACCGCACTCCGGGGTTGGTCGACACCCCCGAGGGGAGACAGCTACCGGAGAGGGGGACCGGCCCTGAGAGCTCGGGGCTCCGGGCCGGTGCGGGGGGACATGGGGAGGCGGGGCTCCGGCAGCCGATGGCGCCGGAGCCCCACCTGCCGGTCTTCCTCCGGCTGTCCGCCGACCGCCTCACGGACCGCGTCATCGACGGCTCCCCTTCCGCCCGCTCCTCCGTGCGTAGCGACAGAGTGACACGATGCAGTCACAGCCGCTCGCATTCCGGCAACATAGGTACTGGTCGGGTCAGTTGGGAAGGAGCTGCACCGAAAGGGGTGCCGCCTCCGTCCCCGGTGGGACGTGTCGCTCGCCCCTGCCCCCCGTATCCCTCCCGTACGCCGATGGGCCGCCCGCCGGACTCCGGCCGGCCCCTACGCGCCCCCGCCCGTACACCCCCGTGCGCGTGCCGAGCGCCGTACGCCCCCGGCCGGCCGCACCCGCGGCCGGCCGCGCGTCAGCGCTTGGCCACGAAGACGTGCGCCGCGATGCCCGATTCCAGCTCCGCGGCCTCTCCGCTGCTGCCCACGTGCACGCCCCCGGCCGCACCCGGTGTCACGCTGACCACCGCGCCGGGCTGCACGCCGGCCCTGCGCAGCGTGTACATCAGCTGGGCGTCCGCCTGGATCGGCTCCCCGATGCGGCGCACCACGACGGTCTTGCCGTCCGCGCCAGGGCGCAGCTCGGACAGGCTGACCATGCCGTCGTCCAGGAACGGGTCCGCCTCCGCCTTCTCCCCCAGCTCCTCCAGCCCGGGGATCGGGTTGCCGTACGGCGACTCGCTCGGGTGCCGCAGCAGCTCGAGGACGCGGCGCTCGACCGCCTCGCTCATCACGTGCTCCCAGCGGCACGCCTCCGCGTGCACCTGCTCCCACTCCAGCCCGATCACGTCGACCAGCAGGCACTCGGCCAGCCGGTGCTTGCGCATCACGCGCGTCGCCAGCCGGCGGCCCTCGTCGGTGAGCTCCAGGTGCCGGTCTCCCGCGACGGTGACCAGGCCGTCCCGCTCCATGCGCGCGACCGTCTGGCTCACCGTCGGACCACTCTGGTCGAGACGCTCGGCGATACGGGCACGCATGGGCACCACACCCTCCTCCTCCAGCTCCAGGATGGTGCGGAGATACATCTCCGTGGTGTCGATCAGTCCGGACATGCGTGCCCCTCGTCAGTTCGTGCGATGGCCCTGGCTTCAATTCTGACGCATCGCACCGACAACCGTGCCGTTCCGGGCGGGTTGCCGTATTGACATTGCACTGGTCCAGACCTCACCGTGATCGCGGCAGAGGCCGCCGCACCTTGGCATGAGGCCGCCACACCCCGACCAGAGAGGCCGCGCTTCATGGGCGACAACGAGCTTGCGGCGGACTTCTTCGACGCCGCGATCGGTCTGTTGCAGCAGGTAAGAGACGCGGAGGCGGCGAACATCCGCGCCGCGGGCGAGCTGGTCGCCGACACCGTCGAACGGGGCGGGCGCCTCTTCGCCTTCGGCGCCGGGCACTCCGCGCTCCCCGCGCAGGACGTCGTCTACCGCGCGGGCGGACTCGCCGTGATGAATCTCCTGCCGGTGCCCGGACTGGTCGGCGTGGACGTACGGCCCGCCACGCTCGGCAGCGCGCTGGAGCGCGTCAACGGGCTGGCGGGCACGGTGCTCGACTCCAGCCCGGCCCGCTCCGGCGACGTGCTGATCGTCATCTCCCTGTCCGGCCGGAACGCGCTCCCTGTGGAGATGGGCCTCAACGCCCAGTCGCTCGGCCTGAAGGTGATCGGCGTGACCTCGGTGGCGTACGCGCACAGCACCACGTCGCGGCACTCCACGGGCACGTTCCTCAAGGACCACTGCGACGTGGTGCTGGACAGCCACATTCCGGTCGGTGACGCGGAGTTGACCGCGCCGGGCATTCCGGCGCCGTTCGCGCCCGCGTCGACAGTGGTCACCAGCGCGCTGATGCAGGCGGTGGTGGCCACCGCGGCGGGCGAGCTGTCCGCACGCGGCATCACGCCCCCTCTGCTGCGCTCCGGCAACGTGGACGGCGGACACGACTGGAACGACCGGATCATGACGGAGTACGCGGACCGGATCTTCTACCGCCACTAGCGGTCGCGCTCCGTACGGAGATCGCGTTCCCTACGGAGGCACATCCCGTACGGAGGCCGCGTTCCCTACGGAGGCACATCCCGTACGGACGCGTCCTCCCGTACGGCGTTCGTCGCGCGCGCGGCCAGGCGGCGGGTGGCGGCGGCCAGTTCGCCGGGTGCCTCTATGACGTACGGCACGCCCGCCGTCGCGACGGTGCCCGCGAGCCAGTCCCAGTCGTCCGGCCCCGTGACGTAGCGGCAGCGGTCCGGGCCCGCGGTGCGGAGCGTCCCCGTACGTGCCGTCAGGGTCCGCGCGACCGTCTCGACGGGGGCCAGGAACAGCACCGATCCGGCCTCCGCGCCCTCCCGTACGGCAGCGAACGCCCCTGTGCCGCCCGTATCCGGGAGCGGGCGCGGCACAAAGGTCGTGCCGGGGACGGCGACCGCGCGTATGCGGTCGAGCCGGAAGCTGCGCCAGCCGGCGCGGTCGAGGTCCCAGCCGAGCAGGTACCAGCGGCCTGCGAACAGCACCTGCCGGTACGGCTCGACGCGGCGCTCCCGTTCGGTGCCGTCGCGTCCGGTGTGCAGGAAGCGCACGTGCGAGTGGGCGTGCGCGGCCGAGGCGAGCTGCCCGAACGCGGCGAACGCACCGTCCGCACCGGGCCGCGGTGACGCCGCGGGGCCGTCCGCCGCCGCGGGGCCGTCCGCCACCCGCTCGGTCGCGGCGCGCACCGCCGCGATCCGCGGGCGCAGCCGGGCGGGCAGGATCTGTTCGATCTTGCGCAGCGCCACGGCCGCGGGCCCCGACTCGCTCTCCTCTCCGGCCCCGTCGTCCTCCCGCGCCGCGACGTGCCGCAGGCCGACCGCCGTCGCGACGGCCTCCTCGTACGACAGCATCAGCGGCGGCATGCCCTGTCCGGGCCGCAGGCGGTAGCTGCCGCCGGTGCCGCGCGAGGACTCGACGAGGTAGCCGAGCCCGCGGAGCCGGTCGATGTCGCGGCGGAGCGTGCGCTGCGCGACGCCGAGCGCGGCGGCGAGTTCGGGCCCGTTCCAGGAGCGCCGGGACTGGAGGAGCGACAGCAGCTCCAGCATGCGCGTGCTCGGGCTTCCCATCCGTTCAGCCTCGCACTTGCGGCCGGATTCCGGCCACAAGGGTCCGTACGGTCCGCAGTGGCACCCCGCCACAGGGGCGGCGGCACGGCAGCACGGACAGCACCGACAGCACGGAAGGAACATCGACATGACCATCGTCGTCACCACACCCACCGGCCGCGTCGGCTCCCGGGTCGTACGGCTCCTGCTGCAGGCGGGCGTACGGCCGCGGGTCCTCGTACGGGACCCGGCGCGGCTGGACGACGCGACCCGCGCGCGCGTGGACGTACGGCGCGGGGACCTGACGGACGCGGCGTTCGTACGGGAGGCGACGGCGGGGGCGCGTTCGGTCTTCTGGGTGGACCCGACGCCGCACACGTGCGCGGATCCCGTGGAGACCTCGCGGCGTACGGGTGCCGCCGTGGCGGACGCCGCACGCGCCGGGGACGTCGGACGGGTGGTGCTGCTCAGCAGCGGCGGCGCCGAGAAGCGGCACGGGGTGGGGCACATCGACGGCCTGGCCCGGATCGAGGAGCAACTGGACGCGAGCGGGGCGGATGTGCTGCACCTGCGCTGCGGCTACTTCTTCACCAACCTCATGTTCGACCTTGACGGGCTGGCCGACGGCGTGCTGACGACGTCGGCCGATCCGCACCAGCCGATGCCGTGGGTCGCGCCCCGCGACATCGGCGACGTCGCCGCCGCCCGCCTCCTCAGCGACGCGTGGCAGGGGCGGGTGGTGCAGGGCGTGCACGGGCCGGAGGACCTGAGCTTCACGGCCATCGCGGAGATCCTGTCCGGTGCGCTCGGCCGCCCTGTCCGGGTGCGTACGGTCACGGACGACGACGTACGCGAGACGCTGCGGGCGGCCGGTCTGCCGCCGGGCGCGGTGGAGGGGATCGTCGGGATGACGGCCGGCACCCGCGGGCTCGTACCGGAGCAGCCGCGCGAGCTGGTCACCACGACGCCCACCACACTGGCGGGTTGGGCGTACGCGCACCTCCGGCCGCTGCTCGCCTGAGCCGTAAGCCGAGTCGAGTTCCGTACGGAACCGAATCGGGCGCCGTACGGAACCGCGTACCGGACTGCGAACCGGGTGAGACGGACGCGGCGCACAGTGCGTAGAGTGGCCCGCCGCAATCGATTTCAAAGGCAACAGGAACACAGGGAGTACCTCGTGAGCGCCGTCGTCCCCATCGCTCTCGTACTGATCATCCTGATCCCCGTCGCCGGCATCGTCATCGGCGCGCGGCGACGCAAGAAGGTCGTGGCGGGCCTCAGCCAGACCGCCGCGTACGCCAAGCAGCGCGGCTGGCAGCGGACGGAGCCGGACCGGCAGATCACACAGCGCAGCCTGCTGCTGTACCAGGCCACGGGCAGCGCGGTGCTCAACATCCAGATCCAGTTCGCGGGCCAGCACCGCGGGCTGGCCTTCCAGGCCGCGCAGGTCGCGCGGCCGCCGTCCCCCCAACGTCCGACGGCGCAGTGGATCTCCGTGGTCTACGTGCCGCGGCCGGTGCCGGGGCCGCGGCTGCAACTGGCCGAGCAGAAGCTGTCGACGGCGACGTTCCTGCAGCGGGACACGCAGATCGGCGACCCGGCGTTCGACGCGGCCTTCCATGTCAGCGCGGAGGACGCCAACTTCGCGCGCACCGTGCTGCACGCCGGGCTGACGGGGGCGCTGACGCAGGACGCGCGGGCGCAGCAGAGCGTCGTCGCGTTCGAGCAGCAGCACCTCTTCGCGCTGCAGCACGGCGAACTGACGCCGCACAACCTCCAGGCGATGCTCGATCTGCTGGTGGACATCCACAGCAGCGTGCCGTGGCAGTCGGTGGGCTCCCCCGGTCAGTTCTGACCGGGGTCCGTTCCGATGCCGGCCGGTCCGGTCAGTTCCAGTCCGGTCCGGTCAGTTCCGGCCCAGCGACCGGGCCAGGTCGACCGCCGAGGCGATCCGTACGGCGATGTCCTCCGCGTACGTCGCGTCCGCGCGATCGAACCCACGGCGGCTCGCGCCGCGCAGGAACGTGGCGACGCCGAGCGTACGGCCGCGGCTGCGCAGCACGACGCACAGCCCGTGCACAGTGCCCTCCGGCCACTTCCGCGCGGTGGCCCAGCCCGCGATCGCGTTCCCCTCGCCCGGCCCGCCCTGCTGGCCCTGCGGCAGCGCGGACGCGGAGACCCCGCCGATGCTCGTACGGACGGAGCCGCCGCGTTCGAGCGCCTGGACGGCGGGGTGGCTGGCGCCGTAGCCGATCGGGATGCCGTGCCACACGCCCGGTTCCACGGGCGGGCACGGGCCGGGGACGGTGGCGGGCGTCGCGGCGGCCCGTACGAGGCGGGCGGGCGCGGCGTCCGCGCCGTTGCCGCCCTGTGCGGGGCCGCTCGCTCCGCCGGTGGCGCCCGCGCCGCTCGCACCGCCGACGCCCCTGCCGGTGCCGACGGCGTCCGTACGGCCCGCGCGGGCCGCCCCCTCGGTCGAGTCGCGCGCTCCGGACGCGCCGCCTGCCTCCGTACGGTCCTGCTCCGGGCCCAGGTCGCCCGCGCCGGGCGGCGGGTCGGCCACGAGGTCGAGCAGTGCGTGGTCGGCGAAGCCCGCGAGGGCGAAGTCCAGATGGATGGTGGCGGCCTCCATCGGGTCCTCGCACTCGGACGCGGCCCGCGCGGCGCGGTGCAGCTGGTTGTCGCGGAAGCGAAGCCGCGCGACGTCCTGTTCGTTCCGCTTGGACTGGGTGACGTCCTGGAACAGCCAGGCGACGCCGAGCGGCACCGGCTCCTCCGCCAGCGGTGAGGCCAGCCGCAGGAAGCCGCTGCGCCAGCAGCGCCGTCCGGCGCCGTTCGCGTCGTCCGGCGCGGTCGGCGCCGTGTCGGGACCGCCGCCCTCGCCGTCGCGGTCCGTCCGCAGCGTCACCCAGATCTCGGTGGGGGCGGGCGGCGCGCCCTGCGCGAGGACGTGCTGGAGGGCGTTCTCCAGCTCCTCCAGCCCTTGGTCGAGCAGCTCGCCCAGCGGCCGTCCGAGCATCGCGGCCCGCGAGACCCGCAGCGAGCGGGCGGCGTGCACGTTGACGACGACCGGGCGCAGGTCCGCGTCGACCAGGACCACGCCCCAGGTGGCGTCCTCGAACAGCGCCTCGCTCAGCGCGATCGACCGCTCCAGGTCGATCTGGGCGTGCACCTCGCTGAACGCGCAGTACACGCCCGAGGCCTGCCCGTCGGTCCCGCTCACGCCCGAGGACTGCGTGCGCACGAGCACACGGCGGCCGTCCTTGGTGAGCAGAGCGAACTCGTGCACCTGGCGACCGGGCGCGTCCATCGCGCTGAACAGCCGGGCCTCGACATCGGGGGCGTCGGCCTTGAGCACCGCCCAGCCCGCGAGTCCGCGGCGGCCGACGGCCTCCTCCTGGGTCCAGCCGAGGATGCGTTCCGCCTCGCGGTTCCAGTGGGTGACGACGCCGTCGGCGTCGAAGGCGCAGAGGGCGGCGTCCATGCCGTCCAGCAGTGCTGCCAGCAGAAGTTCGTCGTCGGCGCCACCGCCTCCGGCCTTGTCGCCGCCCGCCCGGCCGCCCGCGCCTGACGCACCGGCTCCCGGCGCGGCACCCCCTCCGCCGCCTGAGGCGGAGTGTTCGGAGTGGGTCTCGGACTGAGCAGTCACCTGGCACCCCCAGCTGGACGACGCCTGCTGCGACTCTGCGGCACGCACGGATCATTCAACTCGAACGTGACTCAGGGCACACCAGGTTCGCGCAAATTGTTGTCGCCCCGAAATTCGCTTGCGGGAGTTCGCACCCACTGCCTAGCGTGCGGAGTACACGAGAAGGGAGGTGGTTCGGACAGATGTATGACAACCGGACGCGTGAGGTGACTGCGGCCTAGGGGCCGTCGTCACAGCGTGACGCCGGCTCTGCCGGCCAATCCCATTGCAGTCACCCGGCCCGCGGGCCCGTCGGACTCGTCCGACCGGCGCCCTTCCGCAGCTGCCGAGGCTCCGGCCTCGCCGGCAGGGAGGGAGCAGCCCGCGGGCTGTCTGCTGTCCGCACGCCGGGCGCTCCGCCCGCACCGTACGGACGGCGCCCGCTCGAAGGCAGCGCCCCGGCCCTCTCGGGGGCGGAGCCGTTCGCCCCTCAGGGGCAGAGCCGCTCGACGTCCCAGCCCGCGTCCGTACGGACGTAGCGCAGCCGGTCGTGCAGCCGGTTCTCGCGGCCCTGCCAGAACTCGGCCCAGTCGACCGCCACCCGGTAGCCGCCCCACTGCGGCGGTGCCGGCACGTCCTCGCCCTCCGGGTAGCGCGCGGCAAGCTCCGCGTACATCCGGTCCAGCTCCTCCCGCGCGGCCACGCGTGAGGACTGTTCGCTCGCCCAGGCGCCCAGCTGGGAGCCGTGCGGGCGGGTACGGAAGTACGCGGCGGTCTCGTCGCGTCCGATGCGCTCCGCGCGGCCGGAGACGATCACCTGCCGGGCCACCCCGTGCCACGGGAAGAGGAGCGAGACGAGCGGGTTCTGCTCGATCTCGCGGCCCTTGCGGGAGCCGTAGTTGGTGAAGAAGACGAAGCCGCGCTCGTCGTACTGCTTCAGCAGGACCGTACGGGAGCTGGGGCGGCCGTCGGCGTCCGCTGTCGAGAGGACCATCGCGTTCGGCTCGTGCAGGCCGCTCGCGGCAGCCTCCTCGAACCACCGGGTGAACTGTGCGAACGGTTCGGGCGCGAGCTCCTTCTCGCTGAGCCCCTGCGCGCGGTACCGGGCGCGCATGACGGCGGGGTCGAGGGTGGGCTCGCCCGCGAGGGCGCGGGCGCGGGCTTGGGCGTCATCGGCGTGTGGCACGCGCATATCTTGTCGTATCGGCGACGGGCGACGCTCGAGTGTTCCCGCTCTTCTCCCTGCGTACACCTGATGGAGAGGGATCGCGGAGTGTGCCTCATGTCACCGCCCCCCGCATGTGGCGAACCCGCCAAAATCGCTTCCCGACCGCTGTGGCCTCCGGACACCGCGCGTTATCGTGTCCGTCCGGCCGAGCTGGGTGACCACCAGCCGCACGGGGCAAGACCGGGGTGACGGGCCCGGTCCGCGAGCCATCCCACACGGCGGCGGAAGCGTCCGTACCTCCCAGAAACCAGAGCTGAGGCTGACCGACCGACCCCTGGTCACCAGTCGTCGTCGACCTGTCGGCAGCACCTGCCGGCACCACCACGAGGAGCCGCCTGATGTCCGATTTCGTACCCGGACTAGAGGGAGTCGTCGCGTTCGAGACCGAGATCGCGGAACCCGACAAGGAGGGCGGCGCACTCCGCTACCGCGGTGTGGACATCGAGGATCTCGTCGGCCACGTCTCGTTCGGGAACGTCTGGGGCCTGCTGGTCGACGGCGGCTTCAACCCGGGGCTGCCGCCCGCCGAGCCGTTCCCCATCCCCGTCCACTCCGGTGACATCCGGGTCGACGTGCAGTCCGCGCTCGCGATGCTCGCCCCCGTCTGGGGCCTGAAACCGCTGCTGGACATCGACGAGGCGCAGGCGCGGGACGACCTGGCGCGTGCGGCCGTGATGGCGCTGTCGTACGTCGCGCAGTCCGCGCGCGGGCAGGGCCTGCCGATGGTGCCGCAGAAGGAGATCGACAAGGCGGACACGATCGTGGAGCGCTTCATGAAGCGCTGGCGCGGCGAGCCCGACCCGAAGCACGTCGCCGCCGTCGACGCGTACTGGACCTCGGCCGCCGAGCACGGGATGAACGCCTCCACGTTCACCGCCCGTGTCATCGCCTCGACCGGCGCGGACGTCGCCGCCTCGCTGTCCGGCGCCGTCGGCGCCATGTCGGGCCCGCTGCACGGCGGCGCGCCTTCGCGGGTGCTCGGCATGATCGAGGAGATCGAGCGTACGGGCGACGCGACCGGCTTCGTGAAGCAGCAGCTGGACCGCGGCGAGCGGCTGATGGGCTTCGGGCACCGCGTGTACCGCGCGGAGGACCCGCGTGCCCGGGTGCTGCGGCGTACGGCCAAGGAACTGGACGCGCCGCGGTTCGAGGTGGCCGAGGCGCTGGAGAAGGCCGCCCTGGACGAGCTGCACAACCGGCGTCCGGACCGCATCCTCGCCACCAATGTGGAGTTCTGGGCGGCGATCGTGCTGGACTTCGCGGAGGTCCCGGCGCACATGTTCACCTCGATGTTCACCTGCGCCCGTACGGCGGGCTGGTCGGCGCACATCCTGGAGCAGAAGCGGACGGGGCGGCTCGTACGGCCCTCCGCGCGCTACGTCGGGCCGGGGCCGCGCGACCCGCGCCAGGTCGACGGGTTCAGCGACACGGCGCGCTGAACGGGGCGGCGGGCGGCCCGGCGTCGTACGCCCCCACACGGCGTACGCGGAGCGGACGCCGCCCCGCCCGGCCCGCGCCCGCCCGGGCCCCGGCCGTCCGCGGCTAGGCGGGCGCGTCCGGCACTGGCGTACCGGCCTCCGTCTCGGCCTCCGGCCGCTCCCGTACGGCTGCCGCGCCGTCGCCCGCCGCCGGCGGGTCGGTGTTGAGCGAGTCGATGAGCGCGTCGCGGTCGCTGTTCCCGTCGGGGCGTACGAGCGCGATGCCGATGTACAGCAGCAGGGACGTGACGAGCGGCAGGCCGACGATGGCGGCCTCGGACTGGCCGTCCATGCCCCACTTCACGACCGTCCACACGCCCATCCCGCCGGCCCAGGAGACGAGGGCGGCGAGCGGCCCTGCCTGCCGGAACCAGGGCAGCATGCCCAGCATCAGCGGGATGGAGATCGGGCCCATGGTCGCGGCGACCATGGAGACGACGACGTCGAGTACGAAGCCCTCGCCGCCCGTAGCGATGGCGATCGTCATGCTGAAGGTGACGAAGAGGACCGTCGTCACGCGCGCGAACGTCAGCTGGGCGCGCTCCGTCAGCGATTTGACCTTGGGTACGAGCACGGGCGCGATGTCGCGGGTGATGACGGCGGTGATGACGTTGGTGTCGGAGGCCACCATGGACATGGTGTTGGAGAAGAACCCGGCCAGCAGCAGTCCGATCAGCCCGGCGGGGAGGAGCTCCTGGGCCATCTCGATGTACGACTGCTCGGAGTTCTCCAGGCCGGGCACGATCAGCGGCGCGGCGAACATCGGGAGGAAGACGATGAACGGCCACACCAGCCACAGCCCGCTGGACAGCAGCGCGGAGCGCCTGGCCTGGGAGCCGCTGGGCGCGGACATGTAGCGCTGCGCCAGGTTCCACATGCCGCCGTTGTACTCGAAGGTCTTCACCAGCAGGAACGCCATGATCAGCGTCGTGGACACCGGTCCGGCGACCGGGTCGGAATGGCCCTCCGGGAGGTCGTCCCACATCGTCCACAGCGAGGAGAAGCCGCCGAGCTCGCTCATGACGGCGAACAGCATGGTGAACCCGGCGAGCAGCTGGATCACGAACTGCCCGAAGTCCGTGAGGACGTCGGCCCACAGCCCGCCGACGGCCATGTACGCCATCGTCGCGACGCCGGTGAGCCCGATGCCCCAGGCCATCGGGATGTCCGCGAAGCCCTGGAGCAGTACGGAGATCGCGACCCACTTGGCCGCGATGTCCACGACCTTGAGCGCGGCGCCGCTGTATGCGAGGACCTGCTGGGTGGGCAGGTCGTAGCGCCGCGCGAGGTACTCCAGCGGGGACTTCACGTCGTGCTTGGCCCGCAGCCGGTTCCAGCGCGGCGCGAACAGGAAGGCGCCGACGCCGATTCCGAGCCCGATGGTCAGCGCCCACCAGATGTAGACGGTGAGCCCGTGGTCGTACGCGATGGCCGCGAAGGCGACGAACATGACGGCGCTGTAGCCCGACACGTGGTGCGAGATGCCGGACAGCCACCAGGGGATGCGGCCGTCGCCGGTGAAGAAGTCGGCGATGGTCTTGACCCGTTTCTTCGACCACCAGCCGATCGCGACCATCACGAAGAAGTAGGCACCGATCACGATCCAGTCGACGACGGACATCAGCGACCTTCCTGTTGTTCACCAACATGAACAAGCACCAGAGGGCTGAACAGCTCAGGTCACAGTAGAAGTGGCCTATGGGGTCGTCAATACTCCGGACACGGCCTTCATTCACGCGTCTGAACGGATGCCCGTCCGCTGTACGCGTCTGGGTACGCGCCGGGGGTGCCGTGCGCAACTGCCGCCGCGGCGGCGGGGATTCAGCGCTTCAGTACGTCGTCCAGGATCCGCGCCCACTGCGCGACGACGCGGCCGCGGCGCGCGCTGTCGTCGCTGAGCAGGTTGGCCAGGCCCAGGCCGCGCGCCATGTCCAGCAGGCCCTGCACGGTCTCCCGTACGCCCGGGGCGCGCTCGTCCGCGCCCAGCAGTTCCAGCGCCATACGGTGCGTCTCGCGCCCGATCCGCAGCTCCAGGGCGCTGACCCGCGGCCCGAGTTGGGGCTCGTACGACGCGGCCACCCACAGCTGCAGTGCGGCGCGGAACAGCGGGCCGGTGTAGAGCCCGACGACCTCCTCGACCGCCGCGCGCGTGCTCGTCGGCGCGGGCAGGCGGCGCAGGACGGCCGAGCGCTCCTCCGCGACGTACTCGACCGCAGCCGTGAACAGGTCCTCGCGGGTGGGGAAATGGTGCTGCGCCGCGCCCCGCGAGACCCCCGCGTGCTCGGCGACGACCATGACCGTGCTGCCCGACCAGCCGCGCTCGGCGAGGCAGGTCACGGCGGACTCCAGCAGCCGCTGCCGGGTGATGCGGCTGCGGTCCTGCTTGGGAGGCGCGCCGCGCACGGTCAGCTCACCCATCGGGGTTCCCGTCGTTCGAGGAAGGCGGTCATGCCCTCGCGCGCCTCCTCGGAGGCGAAGAGGCGCGCCGAGCGCTCTGCGAGGCTATCGGCCTCGCGTTCGAACACCCGCAGCACCTCCGCCGTCGCCAGCCGCTTCGACTCCGCGAGGCCCTGCGGCGAGCCGCGCCGCAGCCCGTCCAGTACGGGTGCCAGGGCCGCGTCCGGGTCGTCGGCCGCGAGCGTCACCAGTCCGATACGGGCGGCCTCCGCGCCGTCGAAACGCTCCCCTGTCAGGAAGTACCGTCCCGCCGCGCGCGGGTCGAGGCGCGGCAGCAGCGGCATCGAGATGACGGCAGGCGCCAGCCCGATACGCGCCTCCGTGAACGCGAACGTCGCACGCGGCCCCGCCACCGCGATGTCGCACGCCCCGAGCAGGCCCGTGCCGCCCGCGCGTACATGCCCGTCCGCGAGGCCGACGACCGGCTTGGGGAAAGCGACCACCGTACGGAGCAGCCGCGCCAGGTCCAGCGCGGCGCCCGGCCCGTCGGCGGGCGCCGCGGTGGCCTCGCTCAGGTCGGCGCCCGCGCAGAACGTGCCCCCGGTGTGCGTAAGCAGCACCGCGCGCGCGGAGTCGTCCCGTTCGGCCGCCTCCAGCGCGGCGTACAGCTCGGCGACGAGGCGTGCGGAGAGCGCGTTGCGGTTGTGCGGGGAGTCCAGGGTGAGGGTGGTGATGCCGTGCGCGGAGGCGGTGCGTACGAGGGGCGCCTGGCCTCCGGCTGATGTCCCTCCGTCCGATGACCGTCCGGCCGATGTCCCTCCGTACGCGTCCGCCGTGCCGGGCTTTCCGGGGCCTGTCGTGCTGACCTTCTCGGGTTCCGTCGTCACGTACGCCTCCCCTTCTCGTCCTTCTCACGCAGTTGCCGCCGCAGGATCTTGCCGCTGGCGGCACGCGGCACCACGCCGACGAACTCCACCTGCCGCACCTTCTTGTACGCCGCCACCCGCCCGGCCACGTACGCCAGCACCTCGTCCGCCGTGACGGCCACGTCGCGGCGCGGCACGACGAACGCCTTCGGCACCTCGTTGCCGTCGCCGTCCGCCACTCCGATGACCGCCGCGTCCGCGATGCCCGGGTGGGACAGCAGGACGGCCTCCAGGTCGGCGGGGGCGACCTGGTAACCCTTGTACTTGATCAGCTCCTTGACCCGGTCGACCACGTACAGCCAGCCGTCCGCGTCCACCCACCCGATGTCCCCTGTGTGCAGCCAGCCGTCGGCGTCGATCAGCGCGTCGGTCTCGCCCGTGAGCCCCAGGTAGCCCTTCATCACCTGCGGCCCGCGGATCCAGATCTCGCCCTCCTCCCCCGCGCCCAGGTCCGCACGCACACCCGTGCCCGCGCCCGTGCCCATGCCTCCGTCGGTGCCGTCCAGCGCCACGATGCGCATCTCCGTGCCCGGCAGCAGCTTGCCGACCGTCCCCAGGGGCGCGTCGTGTGCGGCGCGCGGCACCACGTGGGTGCCGGGTGACAGCTCGGTCATGCCGTACGCCTGCATCACCGTCGGCAGCCCGAGCCTGCGCGCGCACAGCCCGCTCAGCTCGGCGTCGAGCGGTGCGGCGGCGCTCACCAGGTACTCCACGGACGACAGGTCGTACGCGTCGACCGCCGGGTGCTTGGCGAGCGCGAGCACGATGGGCGGCGCCACGTACAACGCGTTCACGTGGTGCTTCTCGACCGCCGCGAGGAACTGCTCCAGTTCGAAGCGCGGCAGCACGATCACGGTCGCCCCGGCCCGTAGCGGCGCGTTCATCAGCGCGGTGAGGCCGTAGATGTGGAAGAACGGCAGCACCGCCAGCACCCGGTCGCCCGGCCCGCTGGGGACGAGCGGCTGCAGCTGGGCGAGGTTGGTGGCGATGTTGCGGTGAGTGAGCATCACGCCCTTGGGCAACGCCGTGGTGCCCGAGGAGTAGGGCAGCGCGGCCACGTCCTCGGCGGGGTCGACGACGACGTGCGGCTCGGGCGCGGTGGACTGCCGCAGGTCCCGTACGGACCGGTGGCCCTCCGCCTCGTCGCAGACGAAGATCTCGCTGACGCCGCCGGTCCGTTCCGCAGCCGTACGGGCGGTGTCCAGCAGCCCGGCGACGGTGACGATCCAGCGGGCGCCCGAGTCCTGCAGCTGGCGCGCGAACTCGTCGGCCGTGCACAGCGGGTGTACGGGTGTGACGGCGGCGCCCGCCATGCTGGCGGCGTAGAACACCGCCGGGTACGCGAGGCTGTTCGGGCTGTGCAGCGCCAGCACGTCGCCCTTCCGCACACCCGCGTCCGCGAGCCCCGCGGCGAGCCGCCGGGTGAACGCGTCGAGCTGCGCGTAGCTGAGCGAGGTGCCGTCCACCGCGTCGATCAGGGCCGTACGGTCCCCGTGCTCGGCGGTGGAACGGGCGAGCACCGCTTCGTGGATGGGCTGGTCGACGAGCGGGACGTCTGCGTACTCGCTGTGGAACACCATGGCGGTCCCTCCGGGGTCGGGCCTGGCCGGCGCCGGCCGATCGGCCGGTGCGGGCTGGGTACGGGCCGTGCTCGTGCTCGTGCGGTCGCGTGCGTGCTGTCCGGCCTGCCCGCCCTGCGGGCGGTGCGCCGTCGCCTTCGCCTTCCGCCTTCCGGCTTCCGGCTTCCGGCTTCCGGCTTCCGGCTTCCGGCTTCCGGCTTCCGGCTTCCGGCTTCCGAACGGTCAGCGGCTCAGTACGACTTGGGCAGGCCGAGGCTCTGGTGCGATACGTAGTTCAGGATCATCTCCCGGCTGACCGGTGCGATACGGGCGACGCGCGCCCCCGTGATCATGGAGGCCAGGCCGTACTCGCGGGTGAGGCCGTTGCCGCCCAGGGTGTGCACCGCCTGGTCCACGGCCCGTACGGCTGCCTCGCCCGCCGCGTACTTCGCCATGTTCGCCGCCTCTCCCGCGCCCGTGTCGTCGCCCGCGTCGTACAGCTGGGCCGCCTTCCGGGTCATCAGCCGGGCCATTTCGATATCAATGTGTGCCTGCGCGAGCGGATGCGCAATCGCCTGGTGCGCACCGATCGGGTCCTTCCACACCTGGCGCGTGTTCGCGTAGTCGACCGCCTGCGCGATCGCGTACCGGGCCATCCCGAGCGCGAACGCGGCCGTCATGACGCGCTCCGGGTTGAGCCCGGCGAACAGCTGGAGCAGCCCCGCGTCCTCGTCGCCGACCAGCGCGGACGGCGGCAGCCGTACGTCCTCCAGCACCAGCTCGAACTGTTTCTCCGGAGCGAACAGTTCCATGTCGATGGCGCTGCGCGTGAAGCCGGGCGCGTCCCGCGGGACGATGAAGAGGCACGGCTTGAGCCTGCCCGTCTTCGCGTCCTCCGTACGGCCCACGATGAGCGTCGCGTCCGCGATGTCCACGCCGGAGACGAACACCTTGCGGCCGGTGAGCACCCAGTCGTCGCCGTCCCGGCGTGCGGTGGTGGTGATCCGGTGCGAGTTGGAACCGGCCTCCGGCTCGGTGATCCCGAACGCCATCGTGCGGCTGCCGTCGGCCAGTCCGGGCAGCCACTCGCGGCGCTGCTCCTCGGTGCCGAAGCGGGCGATGACGGTGCCGCAGATGGCGGGCGAGACGATGAGCATCAGCAGCGGGCAGCCGGCGACTCCCAGTTCCTCGAGGACGATGGCCAGTTCCGTGATGCCCGCACCGCCGCCGCCGTACTCCTCGGGCAGGTTGACGCCGAGGTAGCCCGCCTTGGCGGCGTCGGCCCACAGCTCGTCGGGGTGCCGGCCGTCGCGGACGACGTCCTCGAAGTAGGCGCGGCCGTAGCGCTTGCCGACGGCGGCGACGGCGGCGCGCAGGGCGCGCTGCTCGTCGGTTTCCAGCATGGTCCCGAGCGCGGCGGTGCTGTCGGCGGCGGCGTGACTGGCGGTCATACGGGTCCCCTTGGGTCGGGTGCGGGCGGATGGGCGGTGCGTGTGGTCCGTACGGTGCGCGAAATGCGTCCGTACGGTGCGTGCGTACGGTGCGTGCGTACGGTCAGGGTGCGGCGGCCGGTGCGGCCGTCCCCTCGGTGGCTCCGGCGGCCCCGGCGGCTTCAGTGGCCTCGGTTGCCTGGGCGGGTGCGCCGTCGGCGGCCGTGGAGTGCGCGGCGGCCCCGTCGGCCCCGTCGGGCTCCCCGACGACCGCCAGCACCACGCCCACCTCGACCTGCTGGCCGACCTCGGCGTGCAGCGCCCGCAGTACGCCCGCGGCGGGGGCCGTGAACTGGTGCTCCATCTTCATCGCCTCCAGCCACAGCAGCGGCTGCCCCGCCGCCACCGGCGAGCCCACGGTCAGTCCGTCCGCGATCCGTACGACGGTGCCGGGCAGCTGGGCGAGCAGCGAACCGGGCTCCGTACGGGCGGCCGTGTCGGGGAAGCGGGACAGCGCGGTGAAGGCGCAGGCACCGAGCGGCGAGTCCACGAAGACGCGAACGGCCGTGCCGGGGGCGCCCGTTGCGCCGGTGGCCTCCGCGTACACGCTGACCTCGAACGTACGGTGCACGCCGGCCACGTCCAGGACTACGCGGTCCGGTGCCGCCTCCACCAGCCGTACGCCGGGGAAGCCGTCGGCGGCGAGTCCGTCGCGGGTCAGTGCGTACGAGACGGTGTGCTCGGCGCCGTCCGGCTCGGAGCGGTAGCTCTTGCACTGCGGCTGCGACGGCACGTTCCGCCAGCCGCCGAGGCGTGCCGGGACGGCCGGGGCGGCGGCCGAGGACCGCCGCGCCGCCGCGTCGGCGAGCGCCGCCGCGAGGGCGGCGAGCCGCCGCGGGCCGCAGCGGCCGGCGGCGTCCGCGCCGTCGGCGGCGTCGGCGGCGCCCGTGGTGCCGTCCGCGTCGTCGTCCGCGCGCGCGGGTGGTGCGGTCAGTGCGTCCAGGTGGCGGTCGTAGAAGCCGGTGTCCAGCCGGGCGGCGGCGAAGTCCGGGTGCCGCAGGGAGCGTACGAGCAGCTCGCGGTTGGTCACCGGGCCGTGGACACGGGCCCGTTCCAGCGCGCGGGCCAGCGCCCGGACGGCCTCCGCGCGCGCGGGCGCCCAGGCGATCACCTTGGCGAGCATCGGGTCGTAGTGCACGGACACCGTGCCGCCGTCCGCGATCCCGGAGTCCAGCCGCAGCCCGTGCGCCACCGTACGGTCGCCGCCCGGAGCGGTGGTCGCGCCCGGCACGTCGAGCCGGTGCAGCACGCCCGTCTGCGGCTGCCAGCCGCGCGCCGGGTCCTCCGCGTACAGCCGCGCCTCGACGGCGTGGCCGCGCGGCGACGGCGGCTCCGCGGGCAGCCGTTCGCCCTCGGCGACGCGGATCTGCAGGGCCACCAGGTCCAGCCCGTACACGCACTCCGTGACCGGGTGTTCCACCTGCAGCCGGGTGTTCATCTCCAGGAAGTACGCGCCCCCGTCCGCCGCGCCCTCGCCTGTGGGGAGCAGGAACTCGACGGTGCCCGCGCCCTCGTAGCCCACCGCGCGCGCGGCGCGTACCGCCGCCTTGTGCAGCGCCGTCCGCTGCCCGTCGGTCAGCCCGGGCGCGGGCGCCTCCTCGACGACCTTCTGGTGGCGGCGCTGCAGCGAGCAGTCCCGCGTCCCGAGCGCCCACACCGTGCCGTGCCCGTCGGCGAGCACCTGCACCTCGACGTGCCGCCCGCGCTCGACGTACGGCTCGACGAAGACCTCGCCGTCCCCGAACGCGGCGGCCGCCTCCGCGCGCGCGGCGGTGATCTCGCCCGGCAGGGCGGCGAGTTCCCGTACGACGCGCATTCCGCGCCCGCCGCCGCCCGCCACCGCCTTCACCAGCAGCGGCAGCTGCTCCGCACGCGCGTCCTCCGCCCGTACGGGTGCCAGCAGCGGCACGCCGGCCGCCGCCATCAACTCCTTGGCGCGGGTCTTGGACGCCATCGCGTCCATCGCGTCCGGCGGGGGGCCGATCCACACCAGGCCCGCGTCCCGTACGGCGCGCGCGAACGCGGCATGCTCGGACAGGAAGCCGTAGCCGGGGTGCACGGCGTCCGCGCCCGCCGCCAGCGCCGCCCGGACGATCAGGTCGCCGCGCAGGTACGTGTCGGCCGGTGCGCTGCCCGGCAGCCGTACGGCCGCGTCCGCCTCCCGTACGTGCGGCGCGTCCGCGTCGTCGTCCGCGTACACCGCCACCGTGCCGAGGCCCAGTTCGCGGCAGCTGCGGAAGATGCGCCGGGCGATCTCGCCGCGGTTCGCGACCAGTACGGATTCGATCACTACGCCACCCACCTGCTCAGCCGTTCACTGTCTTGACCGTTTGATCGTCTGACCGTTCGCATGCCGGATGTCCAACGTGCGCGCCCGTTCACATCCGGAAGACGCCGAAGCCGCCCCGCGCTCCTTCGACGGGCGCCGTGTGGATCGCCGACAGGCACAGCCCGAGCACCGTGCGCGTGTCGCGCGGATCGATCACCCCGTCGTCGTACAGCCGGCCGGACAGGAACATCGGCAGCGACTCCGACTCGATCTGCTCCTCGACCATCGTGCGCAGCGCAGCGTCGTTCTCCTCGTCGTACGGCTGCCCCTTCGCCGCCGCCGACTCGCGCATCACGATGGACAGCACGCCCGCCAGCTGCTGCGGGCCCATGACGGCCGACTTGGCGCTGGGCCAGGCGAAGAGGAAGCGCGGGTCGTAGGCGCGGCCGCACATGCCGTAGTGCCCGGCGCCGTAGCTCGCGCCCATCAGCACGGACAGGTGCGGGACCTTCGAGTTGGACACCGCGTTGATCATCATCGCGCCGTGCTTGATGATGCCGCCCTGCTCGTACTCCCTGCCGACCATGTAGCCGGTCGTGTTGTGCAGGAAGACCAGCGGGATGTCGCGCTGGTTCGCCAGCTGGATGAACTGCGTGGCCTTCTGCGACTCCTCGCTGAACAGCACCCCGCGCGCGTTCGCGAGGATCCCCACCGGATAGCCGTGCAGCCGTGCCCAGCCGGTCGCCAGGCTGGCGCCGTAGAGCGGCTTGAACTCGTCGAACTCCGAGCCGTCCACCACGCGCGCGATCACCTCACGCGGGTCGAACGGCACCTTCAGCTCGCCCGGCACGATGCCCAGCAGCTCGTCCTCGTCGTACCGGGGCGGTGCGGCGGGCGGCGGATCGGCGTGCGCCTTGCGCCAGTTCAGGCGGGCGACGACGCGGCGGGCGCGGTGCAGCGCGTCCGGCTCGTCCACCGCGAAGTAGTCCGCGAGCCCCGACGTACGGGCGTGCATCTCGGCGCCGCCCAGCTCCTCGTCGCCGGACTCCTCGCCGGTCGCCATCTTCACCAGCGGCGGCCCACCGAGGAACACCTTCGACCGCTCCTTGACCATGATCACGTGGTCGGACATGCCGGGCACGTACGCGCCGCCCGCCGTGGAGTTCCCGAACACGACCGCCACGGTGGGGATTCCGGCCTCGGAGAGCCGCGTGAGGTCGCGGAAGAGGGCGCCGCCGGGGATGAAGATCTCCTTCTGGCTGGGCAGATCGGCGCCGCCGGACTCGACGAGGCTGATACACGGCAGTCTGTTCGCATAGGCGATCTCGTTCGCGCGCAGTGCCTTCTTCAGCGTCCAGGGGTTGCTGGCGCCGCCGCGTACGGTCGGGTCGTTCGCGGTGATCAGGCACTCGACGCCGGACACCGTGCCGATGCCGGTGACGAGGGAGGCGCCCACCGTGTAGTCGCTGCCCCAGGCGGCCAGCGGCGACAGTTCGAGGAACGGCGTGTCCGGGTCGACCAGCAGCTCGATCCGCTCCCTGGCCAGCAGCTTCCCCCGCTTCCGGTGCCGGGCGACGTACTTCTCGCCGCCGCCCGCCGTGGCCTTGGCGTGCTCCGCCTCCAGCTCGGCGAGCTTGCCGAGCATGGCGGCGCGGTTCTCGGCGTACGCGGGGGACGCGGTGTCCAGCGCCGTACGCAGCACGGGGGCGGCGTCGGCCTGCGCGCTCCCGGGAGCGGCGGATACGTTCGTAGTGGTCACGGCAGCAAATCCTCCGGTATGTCGACGTGCCGCGCCCGCAGCCACTCGCCGAGCGCCTTCGCCTGCGGGTCGAAACGGGCCTGCGCGGCGACGCCCTCGCCGAGGAGGCCGTCGATGACGAAGTTGACGGCGCGGAGATTGGGCAACAGGTGCCGGGTGACGGGCAGTTCGCGTACCTCCGGGAGCAGCTCGCGCAGCCGCTCCACGGTCAGCTCGTGCGCCAGCCAGCGCCAGGCTTCGTCGCCGCGCGGCGTCTCGGGCACCCACACGCCGACGTTCGCGCTGCCCCCCTTGTCCCCGCTGCGTGCGCCCGCCAGCGCCCCGAGGGGAGCGCGCCGTACAGGGCCGGACGGCAGCGGCGGCGGCAGCGCGGGGTCGCCGACGGGCGTGAGCTCCCTCGTACGTGCCGGGTGCGGGATCGCGCGCCGTTCACCGTCCGGCAGCACGGCCGTGTGCGGCACTTCCGCCGCGGGCACGTACGCAGCCTCGAACACTCCGTACGGTGCGCCCTTTCCGGGCGGCGCGGTGACGTGGAAACCCGGGTAGCTGGCGAGCGCCAGCTCGACGGCGGCGCCGCTGACAGCGCGCCCGACGACGGCCTCGTCCGGGTCCCGTACGACCAGCCGCAGCAGCGCGCTCGCCTCCTCCTGTACGGAGGCGTCCGCGTGATCCGTACGGGCGAGCGTCCAGCGCACGTCGGCGGGCGGTTTCGCGGCACCCGTCCCGCTGCTGAAGTGCGCCGTCATCTGCTCCCGTACGAGTGCGGCTTTCTCCTCGACGTCGAGTCCGGTCAGGACGAACACGACCTCGTTGCGGAAGCCGCCGAACCGGGTGAGCCCGGCCTTCAGCGTGGGAGGCGGCGCCTCCCCGCGCACGCCCTCGATCCGCACCCGGTCCGTGCCGTCCTGCGTCAGCCGTACGGTGTCCAGCCGCGCCGTCACGTCCGGGCCGGCGTAACGGGCCCCGGCGGTCTCGTACAGCAGCTGCGCCGTCACCGTCCCCACGGTCACCGCGCCCCCCGTACCGGGGTGCTTGGTGACCACGGCGGTGCCGTCGGCCTGGATCTCGGCGAGGGGGAAGCCGGGGTGTCGCGCGTCGACGCGTTCGCGCGCGAAGAAGGCGTAGTTGCCGCCGGTCGCCTGCGTACCGCACTCCAGCACGTGCCCGGCGACGACCGCGCCGGCGAGCGCGTCCAGGTCGCCCTCGCCCCAGCCGAAGTGCGCGGCGGCGGCGCCGCTCACGAGGGCGGCGTCGGTGACGCGGCCGGTGACGACGACGTCGGCACCCGCGCGCAGACAGGCGGCGATTCCGGCGCCGCCGAGGTACGCGTTGGCGGTGAGGTACGCGTCGGCCGTGCGACCGCTGCCCGTACGGTCGCTGCCCGTGAGGCCGCTGTCCGTACGGTCGCTGTCCGCGCCGCCGCCGTCCCCGCCCGGCAGGAGGTCGCGCCGGGCCAGCAGGTCGTCGCCCTCCACGTGGGCCACGCGCACGGGCACCCCCACGCGCTCGGTCAACTCCCGTACGGCGGCGGCGAGTCCCGCCGGGTTCAGACCGCCCGCGTTGACGACGAGCCGCACGCCCCGCTCGTGGGCCAGGCCGAGGCACGTTTCGAGCTGGCGCAGGAAGGTCTTGGCGTATCCCGCCCGCGGGTCCTTCATCCGGTCGCGGGCGAGGATCAGCATCGTCAGCTCGGCGAGGTAGTCGCCGGTCAGCACGTCCAGCGGGCCGCCGGCGAGCATCTCGCGGAGGGCGTCGAAGCGGTCGCCGTAGAAGCCGGAGGCGTTCCCGACGCGCAGGGGGCCGCTCACCGGTGCGGCCCTTCGTCCGCGTCGCGTTGCGCGGGGCGGCCCGGTCCCGGCGGGCCCGCGAACGCCTGGGCGATCTCCAGCCAGCGGTCGGCGTCGGCGCCCTCCGCGGTGAGCGCGGTGTCGTCCCGGTGGGTCCGCTGGGTGACGAGGCGGCAGAAGTCCCACGCGGGCCCCGTCACGCGCTGTCCGGCGTCCTCGGGGCCGTACGCCCACACCTCGTCCGGCGCGCCCGTCCCGTCCGGCGGACGGAGCTCGACGCGGAACGGCTCGGCGGGCGGCTCCAGGCCGCGCACGGCGTACGCGAAGTCCCGCGTCCGTACGCCGATCCACGCCACGTGCCGCAGCCGCGCCGTCGGTTCGCGGCGTACGCCCAGGGCGTCGGCGACGTCCTCGCCGTGCGCCCACGTCTCCATCAGCCGCGCCGTCGCCATCGCCGGGGCGCTCATCGGCGGCCCGAACCACGGCACGCGCCGCCCCTTCGGCAGGCCGTCCAACTCCCGTGCCAGCTCGGAGCGTCCGCGCCGCCAGCGCTCCAGCAGCTCGGCGGGCGGCAGCGCGGCGCCCTCCGCGGCGCCGTCGTCCACGAACGTGCCCGGCGCCGCGAGCGCCTTTTCGCCCTCCCTACGGAAGCCGTTCTCATCCCGTACGGCGAGCAGCGCGCACATGTCCGTCCACGCCAGGTGGGCGATCTGGTGCGCGACCGTCCAACCGGGGGCGGGCGTCGCCGTCTGCCACGCCGTCGCGGGCAGTTCGGCGACGAGGCGTTCCAGCCCGTCCCCCTCGGCCCGCAGATCCCCGACCACCGCACCCGCACCCGTATCGGCACCCGCACCGGCCACGCCGCACTCCCGTCAACGCGCTGCTGTCGGGTCCGAGAGTGGCAGCCCTCCGAAAAACAATCAAGCATGCCTGCATGATTTTATGACCGGCGAGTAGAGGCACATGATGGAGGCATGCGTACGGAACCCGTCCTCGTCTACGACGGCGACTGCGGCTTCTGCACCACCTCGGTGCGGTTCGCCGAACGCCGTCTGCGCCCGCGCTGCGCGGCGACCCCCTGGCAGTTCGCGGACCTGGAAGCGCTCGGCGTCACCCGGGAGCGCGCCGAGCACGAAGTGCTGTGGGTGACGCCGCCCGGCACCGTGTACGGCGGCGCACAGGCGGTCGCGAAGGTGCTGCTGAGCGCGCCCCGCGCGTGGCCGCTGCTGGGCGGTGCGCTCATGCTGCCTCCCGTACGGTGGCCGGCCCACGGGCTCTACCGCCTGATCGCCAGGAACCGCCACCGCATGCCGGGCGGCACGGCGGCCTGCGCCGTCCGCTGACGGCCGCCGCCCCAACGGCCGTCCGCCTGCGGGACGTCGTACGCACCTTCCCGGCCGGGAGCTGAGCGGCTGGGGAGGGAAGCGGCCGGGGGTGCGTCACCGTTCCGCTTCGGCGGCCTGCCGGCGGAGCCAACGTCGGCGGCCGACGGCGTTGATTCCGCTCGGTACCGCCAGCACCAGCAGCACAACCACCACACGGGCCGCGAATGGCGTGTCCGGCACCGTCAGCACGTGTGCCGTCAGTACGGCAGCCGCCGCAAGCAGTGCCCGTACGACGTCCCGCCGGTCGAATACCGTGCGGTACCGCAGGCTCTCCGCACGGGCCGGGTCCTTGCGTGCCGTGCCGGGAAAGAGTCGCAGCCGGAGCCACCCGAGCCAGCCTCGCCACCCGTCCGTCCCGGCCGCGTTACGGGCCAGCCGCAGGCAGGCCAACGCCGTTTTCGTGCGGTCGCGGTCCCCCAGGGAACGGAAGCGGACGACGGCGCGCGCGTAGGCCGTTTCCCGTTCGTGCGGCCGGCCGAGGCCCTCGTACGCGTGCCCGAGCCAGAGCAGGTCTTCTCCCTCGCCCTCGGCGGCTTCCGCGTCCCCGGCCGCGGCACGCTCACCGTGCAGGCTCGCGGCTTCGGTGAGCAGCGTGACCGCGTCCGCATGACGCCGCTCCTTGACCAGCGCGACGCCCAGGGCCCACAGCAGGGAACGCACGCCCCCCTCGTCGTCCCGCGCGCGGTACGACTCGACGGCCCGTTCCAGTGGTGCGACGGCCTCTGCCCAGCGCTGCTCCTCGACCAGCTTCAGTCCGAGGAGACTCAGGGTGGAGGCGGCCCGGGGCTCGCCGGCGTCCTCGAACGCGGCGGCGGCCAGCCTGCGTTCCTCCAGGCACCGCTCGGTCTCGCCCAGGTCGTCCAGCGCGCCGGCCAGCACGTTCAAGGCCTCGCCTTCGCCGAGTCGCCCTCCGAACTCACGGAAGAGTTCCAGCGCGAGCTCTGCCTCGGCGACGGCCTCCCCCGGCCTTCCGGCCACGCTGAGCAGGTGGCCGATCTGCACCAGCGCCTCCGCCTCGTTCCGGGGGTCGGCGTTCTCGCGTGCGACGTCACGCGCCGCACGCTGTGCGTCGAGTGCCTCGTCCAGCCGGCCTGCGGTCCTCAGGACGACGCCCATGCTGTGCAGAACGCGGGTCTCCAGGTGCGCGTCGCCGGCCGTACGGGTCGCGTCCATGGCCTGCCTCAGGACGTCGAGCGCCTCCGTGTTCCGCTGCCGGCGGTGCAGCAGACCGGCCAGGGCGGTCAAGGAATGGGCCTCTCCGGCACTGTCGCCCATGTCCCGGCAGAAGGAGACGGATTTCGCGTACGCCGTCTCGGCCTCGCCGTGGCGGCCCGCGTCGGCCAGTGCGTTGGCGAGGTTGTTCAGATCGACGCACTCAGCCTCGCGGTCGCCGGCGGAACGGCTGGCGGCCAGGGCCGCGGTGTGGACGGCTATCGCCTCGTCAAAGCTCCCTGCCGCCCGGAGGGTCGAACCGTAGCGGCGTAGCAGCCGGGCGTCCTCGCCGGAGGCGCCCGAACGCCGGTGCGCCTCGCGGGCCGCGGCGTGTGCCTCCAGCGCCTCGTCGAAACGGTGCAGCACCTGCAGCGCGCTGCCGGCGGCGCTCAGGGCCTGCGCCTCACTGGCGGAGTCCTCCAGTTCACCGTAGAGCCGCGCGGCATGGCGCAGCGCGTCCGTGGCTGCCTCCGGCAGATTCGCCGTGTGCAGGGCGGTGCCCAGAATGTCGGAGGCCCATGCCTGCAACAGGAGGTCGCCGTCCGCTTCCGCGGCGTCGACGGCAGCGGTGGCGACCCGCAGCCAGTCCTCCCGGTGGTGTCGCATCTCGAGGTACCGGGACAGCTTCGCGGCCAGTGTGACGCACGGGCCGGCGGCTCCCAGGTACTCGAACAGGAAGACCGTGGTGACGAGGTTGTCGCGTTCCTCGTCGAGCCAGGCCAGCGCCGACGCCCGGTGGTCGAAACGCGGACTGGGTGCGGCGTCGGGCTGCAGATGGGACGCGGCCGCGCCCGTGGTCTGGTGGTAGTGGTTGGCCAGCAGCACCAGCGCCTCGCCGCCGTCCTCCCCTTCCGGCTCCTCCAGACGGCGTTCGTCGGCGTATTCGCCGACGAGGTCGTGCATACGCCAGCGGTCGCCGCCCGGGTCGGTGTCAAGCAGGTTGGCCCGCGCCAGGGCGCGGAGGAGCGGCCGCGTCCCGGCTTCAGTGGCGTCCAGCAGGCGGGCGGCGGCCGGCGCGGAGATGCTGTCGTAGACCGACAGCGGGAGCAGCCGGAACAGCCGCGCCTGGTCGGCCGGCAGCGCGGCGTAGGACAGGCCGAACGCGGCCCGTACGCACCTGTCCCCGCGCTCCAGTCCGTCCAGCGTCCGTGTGGCGTCCGCCAGTTCATCGGCGAGATGGGAGAGCGGGCGCCCCGGGGTGTCGGCCAGGAGGGCGGCGACGATGTGCAGGGCCAGCGGCAGATGGCCACAGAGCGCGGCCACGCGGGCGGCCTCCCCGGCCTCCTCGTCCACCCGCGCGTACTCCGGTCCCCGCTTCCGGCGCAGTTCCGCGCGGAGGAGGTCCAGGGACGCGTCGGGGGTGAGCGGGCCGAGATCGTGCAGGGTGACGTTGGTCAGGTCGGCGAGCGTGTGGCGTGACGTCACGAGGGCCGGTACGCGCGGGTCGCCGGGCAGGAGAGGCAGGACCTGTTCGGTGGAGGCGGCGTTGTCGATGACGACGAGAACGCGGCGGTCCCGGTCGGCGTACGCGGTCAGCGCCGAACGGTAGAGGCGGGCCAGGTCCTGCGCGTCGTCGGGGAGGTGTTCGGCGGACACGCCGAGCATCGCGAGGAAGGAACGCAGGGCCCTCTGGGGCGGCATCGGGCCGCCTGCCTCGTCGTGCCGGTAGCCGTGCAGGTCGACGAAGAGGACACCGCCCGGGAACCAGCCCTCCTCGCGGCAGGCACGGTCGGCGGCCTGGAGGACGGCCTCGGTCTTGCCTACACCCGGCAGTCCGGCGACGGCCGCCACCGGGGCGCCGGCCTGCTCCGGCTGCGGGGCCAGTGCGGCGGCAAGCCGCTCGAGCAGGTCCGCGCGCCCGGCGAAGGCCCCGGAGCGGGGCGGCAGTCCGCTCATCGCCGGGGGGATGTCGCGCGGCAGGTGCAGGGTGACGTTCTCGCCGAGGGCGACAGGGCCGAAGAAGGTGCCGCCGCTGATCTCGTGGCGGGGCTGGCCCCGGTGTCGGACAGCAGCGCCGTCGTCGACCGACCGTGGCGTCATCTCCCGGGCCCGGCCGGCGGCAGGCTGCGGCCCGCGTTCCCGTCCCGGCCGTCCGTACGGTCCGGGTGCTCCGTACGGTCAGGGCCGTCCGTACGGCCTTCCGTACGGCTGTCCGTACGGACGTCAGTGCGGCCGTCGGCGGCCGGGTGCGCCGGACCGGTGTGGAAGGTCGTGCCGTGGATGTTCTCGGCCATCTGGACCGGGGCGTGGAAGGTGCCGCCGCTGATCTCGAAGCGGTTGCGCTCCCCCTGGTGCGGCCGCGGCAACTCGTCGACAAGCGCCTGGAGTTCCACGGCGGCGGCCTCCCGCTCGCCGTCGGGGAGCGAATCGAGCAGCCTCTCCAGGCGCTCCTGCCAGGCGCCCTCGTGCCGCGCCCGGAGGGCGGCGGCCTCCTCGGCTTCCGCGGCGGCCAGTGCGGCAGCCGTACGGTCCAGCCCGGCCAGCGCGCGCTGCTCCTCCTCCGTGCCGCCGCGCCCGACAAGGCCCGCCAGCCTGGACCGCAGCTGCGTCCACGCGTCCGTACCGGCCGCCTGCACCACCGCGGTGCCTCCGGCGGCGGCCAGCGCCACCAGGGCTTCCGACATCCTCTCCCCCTCCTGTCGGCACACACGCGCCTGCGGTCCCCCTTCGAGCCCGCCGGGTCGCGCGACTCGAGCTCCCAAGTCTTCCCCGGCGGGCGCCACATCACACCGGCGGCCCGTCACGCCTCCGCCGTCACCCCAGCCCTTCCGCCAGGACCTCCGCCAGGTGGCGGCTGCGCTGGCCGCCCAGCTGTTCCAGCTGGGTGCGGCACGAGTAGCCGTCGGCGAGGAG
This sequence comes from Streptomyces armeniacus, assembly GCF_003355155.1. Classification (NCBI taxonomy): domain Bacteria; kingdom Bacillati; phylum Actinomycetota; class Actinomycetes; order Kitasatosporales; family Streptomycetaceae; genus Streptomyces; species Streptomyces armeniacus. The sequence continues at coordinate 1,381,828 of NZ_CP031320.1, forward strand.
TTCCGTGGCCGGGTCGGCGTCCAGGGCGGTGCGGACGGCGGGGAGCAGCTGGTCGTCGGCACAGGACGCCGAGACGTCGTAGTGGCCCTTCTCGAAGCCGAAGTTGCCCGCCAGGCCGCAGCAGCCGGAGCTCAGTTCGCCGGTCAGTCCGGCCCGTTCGCGCAGCCTGCGCTCGGCGGCGTCGCCGAGGACCGCGTGCTGGTGGCAGTGGGTCTGCCCGGCGACCGGGCGGTCGACGCGGGGCGGCGCCCAGTCCGGCGCGTACTCCTCCAGGGTCTGCGCGAAGGTCCGTACGGCGTCCGCGAGGCGCCGCGCGCGCGGATCGTCGCCCAGCAGCTCCGGCAGATCCGTACGGAGGGCGGCCGCGCACGGTGGTTCCAGAACGGTGACCGGGAGGCCGGCGTCCAGTGCGGGTTCGATGCGGTCTAGCGTCCGGCGCATGACCGTGCGGGCTTGGTCGAGCTGGCCGGTGGAGACGTACGTGAGGCCGCAGCACACCTGCTTCGGCGGTACGGCGATTCCCAGCCGCGCGTCACGGAGGACCCGTACGGCGGCGGTTCCGGCCTCCGGGGAGAGGTAGTTGGTGAAGGTGTCCGGCCAGAGCACCACCGTACGGTGGTCGTCCGGGTGCGGCTCCCGTACGGGTGTGCCGCGCTGCTGCCGCCACCACCGGGTGAACGAGGCGTGCGGCAGCGCCGGCAGGTCGCGTTCCGGTGCGAGGCCGCCGAGGCGCTTCCCGAGGGAGGCGAGCGGGCCGATCCGCGCGCCCGCGTTGACGAGCGGCGCCGTACGGGTCGCGTCCGCGAGCCGCAGCCACAGGGGGAGCCGGCCCATGGAGTAGTGGGCGGCCGGGCGGCGCCTCCCCTCGTAGTGGTGGTGCAGGAACTCGGCCTTGTACGTGGCCATGTCGACGCCCACGGGGCAGTCGCTCCGGCAGCCCTTGCACGAGAGGCACAGGTCCAGTGCCTCCCGTACCTCCTCCGACTGCCAGCCGTCCGTGACGACTTCGCCCGCAAGCATCTCGTGCAGCAGCCGAGCGCGGCCGCGGGTGGAGTGCTGCTCCTCGCCGGTGGCGCGGAAGGAGGGGCACATGACGTGCGCGCCGGCAGCCGTGTCGCGGCACTTGGCGACGCCCACGCAGCGCCGTACGGCGGCGGAGAAGTCGCCACCGTCGTGCGGGTAGCCGAACTCGACGTCGACGGGCTGCCGCGGCAGCGGCGCGAAGCGCAGGTTGTCGTCCATGCGGTCCGGGCGCACCAGCATGCCGGGGTTGAGCCCGGCGGCCGGGTCCCACAGGTCCTTGAAGCGGCCGAAGAGGCCGACGAGTTCGGGCCCGTACATCTTCGGCAGCAGCTCCGCCCGCGCCTGCCCGTCGCCGTGTTCGCCGGAGAGCGAGCCGCCGTGGGCGACGACGACGTCGGCCAGGTCGTGCGAGAAGTCGCGGAAGCGCTGGATGCCATCGCCGGTGAGCAGGTCGAAGTCGATCCGTACGTGGATGCACCCGTCGCCGAAGTGCCCGTACGGCAGCCCGCGCAGGCCGTGTTCGCGCAGCAGGGCGCGGAAGTCACGGAGGTACGCGCCGAGCCGCGCGGGCGGTACGGCGCAGTCCTCCCAGCCCGGCCACGCCTCGCTGCCGTCGGGCAGCCGGGTGGCGGTGCCGGAGGCGTCCTCCCGTACGCGCCACAGGGCCCGTTGCCCGGCCGGGTCGGTGACCACCGCGTGGCCGGTGGTGCCCTCGCGCGCGGCGCGGCACAGCTCCTCGGCGCGGGCCCGCGCCTCCGCCGGGCCGTCTCCGCCGACCTCGGCGAACAGCCAGGCGGCGCCCTTCGGCAGGGCCGCCCGTGCCGCGTCGCTCACCAGGTCGTCGGCCATGCCCTCGACGGTCAGCGGCCGGTGCGGCAGGAGCGCGGCGGCGGCCTCGGCGGCGGTGCTCTCGTCGGCGTATCCGAGGACGGCCAGCGCGCGGGCGCCCGGCGCCTCCACCAGCCGTACGGTGGCCTGCGTCAGCACGCCGAGCGTGCCCTCGCTGCCGGTGAAGGCGCGGGCCCAGTCCTCGCCGTTCTCGGGCAGCAGCTCGTCCAGGGCGTAGCCGGAGATGCGGCGGGGCAGCTCCGGGAAACCGGTGCGCAGCCGGGCGAGTTCGCCCTGTACGAGCCCCCGCGCGCCCTCGCGCAGCCGGCCGGGCACGCCTCCGCCGCCGCGGCCGAGGACGGCGCGTTCGCCGCCGTACGTGAGCACGTCCAGCTCACGTACGTTGTCCGCGGTGGTGCCCCAGGCGACGGAGTGGGACCCGCAGGAGTTGTTGCCGATCATCCCTCCGAGGGTGCACCGGCTGTGCGTGGACGGGTCGGGGCCGAATGTCAGCCCGTACGCGGCGGCCGCCGCCCGCAGGTCGTCCAGGATGACGCCGGGCTGGACGAGCGCTGTGCGCGCGTGCGGGTCGATGGCCTCGATACGGGTCATGTGGCGCGTGAAGTCCAGGACGACGCCGATGCCGGTCGCCTGCCCGGCGATGGACGTGCCGGCGCCGCGCGCCAGAACGGGCACACCGCGCGCGCGGCAGACGGAGAGGACGGCCGCCACGTCGTCGGCGTCCCTGGGGGCGACGATTCCGAGGGGGACGCGGCGGTAGTTGGACGCGTCCATCGTCATCAGCGCTCTGCTGGCCGTGTCGAACTCCACCTCGCCTCGTACGGAGCCGCGTAGTGCCTGCTGGATGTCCGCCGCTTCCATCGCGCTCCCTGGGTTTCCCGCGCCGCCGCCCGCGGCGCGTGCCGCGTCCGCTGTGCGTGCTGTACCTGTGCCTGTGCCTGTGCCTGTGCTTGCCGTGCCTGCCGCGTCCGGTGTGCCTGCCGCGTCTGCTGCTGCCATGCCCCCAGCGTGCCCGCTGGAGCGCCCGGCACCGCACCGCCTCACCGGGAGCTGCCGGGCCGAGGCCGCCGCCCGGGTCACCGCCGGGGCTTACCGGGCGCTCGAAGAGCGTCTCCAGGACCACGATGTGCGCCTCCTGGATCTCGGCAGCGGTGGCGAGCGCGGCGTAAGCCTGCGTGGCGGTAGTTTGCTTGGCGCCCGTACGAAACTGAAAAGCCCCCCGCAGGCCCCAAGCCCCCGACAGCGCCCAGCGTTTCCGTACCCAGCGTTTCCGCGTTCCACGAAGGGAAGCACCATGTCCGACGCGTCCGACGACACGGCCGACGACACCGGGCTGTACGAGATCCTCGACCCGCGTTTCCGCTCCTGCACGTTCGGCGACGACCGGCTGGAGACGATCCACGGCGACTGCCGCTGGACCGAGGGCCCGGTGTACGTGCCGGCCGGGCGCTATCTCCTCTGGAGCGACATCCCGAACGACCGCATGCTGCGCTGGGACGAGACGACGGGCACGGTGGGGGTGTTCCGCAGCCCGGCGGGCTTCACGAACGGCAACACCCTCGACCGGCAGGGCCGGTTGGTCACCTGCGAGCAGGGCAACCGCCGCGTCACCCGTACGGAACACGACGGCAGCGTCACCGTTCTCGCCGACCGCTTCGAAGGGAAGCGTTTCAACAGCCCCAACGACGCCACCGTGCGGTCGGACGGCTCCGTCTGGTTCTCCGACCCCGACTTCGGCATCCGCAGCGACTACGAGGGGCACCGTGCGGAGAGCGAGATCGGCGGTCTCAACGTCTACCGGATCGACCCCGGCACGGGCGGCGTACGCCTCGTCGCGGACGGCTTCGCGGGCCCCAACGGGCTGGTGTTCTCGCTGGACGAGCGGCGCCTGTACGTCTCCGACACGCGCGCCGGCCACGTCCGCGTCTTCGACGTGGCGGAGGACGGCAGCGCGCTGCGCGGGGACGGCGACGTGTTCGCCACGTGCGTGCAGGGCCGGTTCGACAACATCCGCTTCGACGACGAGGGGCGCCTCTGGGTCGCCGCGATGGACGGCGGCCTGCAGTGCTTCGCGGACGACGGCGCGTACATCGGGCGCATCCGCACGCCGGAACCCGTCGCCAACGTGGCCTTCGGCGGCCTGCGCCGCAACCGGATGTTCCTCGCCGCCAACACCTCCCTCTACTCCCTGGTCACAGCGGTCACCGGGCCCGGCCCGCGATTCGCGTGAGGCTCCTGTGACCCCCGCGCACCGACATCACCGCCAGGAAGGTCACTCATGCGACGCAGGCGGCCCCGTACGGTGCGCAACGCGTAGCTCCGTACGGTGCGACGCGCGACTCCGTACGGTGCGCGACGCATGGCTCCGTACGACCCGGCAGGCGCGGCTCCGTACGATCGGGGCATGCCTGACGACACACCCCTGACCCGCACCTCGTTCCGGAAGCTCAGCCCGATCCTCGCGCCCCGGCCGCTGCCCGAGCTGCCGGAGCGGCGCTGGACGGACGACGAGTGGGACCGCATCCGGCACGGGGTGCGGGCGCGGGGCATGGACGATCGGTGGCACGTCTTCGCCGAGGGCGAGGTCGTCCACGTGCACCGCAGCTGGACCGGGAACGGCATCTACGAGGTGCGCTTCGCCCCCGCCGAGGGTGGCGAGGGCGGGTGGCGCATCGCGTCGGCCGTCGTGGAGACGGACCCGCAGCGGTACCGCAGCCGGGGCGGCGAGTTCGAACGCGTCACGCTCGAACTCGTCCTCAGCACGGCCGTCCTGGGCGAGCCCGCCCGCGAACTCGCCGCCCGGCAGAAGGAGTTGCTGGCCCTTCCGGCGGAGGGGCTCCCCGAGCAGGAGTAACCGCGGAGACAGACCCCGGAGACAGAGCGCGGAGACAGGCTCGGAAACGGACCCCGGGAGCGCGGGCGCAGGAGTCAGCGCCGGGCGGCGCGGCGCTGCCGGATCTCGGCGAGCGCCTCCTTCGCGCCCGCGTTGCCGCTCTCCGCGACGGGCCGGATCACGCGCTCGGCCTCGTCGAGGTCGCCGCGGTCCAGGTAGAGCGTGCCGAGCGCCACGGACCCCATGGGGTCCCCGTGGGTGATCGACCTCCGCAGCCAGCCCTCGGCCTCGGCGTCGCGCCCGACGTTGCCCAGGCCGATGCCGTACACGACCATCCCCTGTACGTAGCCCAGCTCCGCGGCGCGGGCCGCGTCCTGCATGGAGATCGGGTGCCCGTCGTCGTACGCCGCCCGCACCAGCCGCCACAACGCGGCGTCCGGTGTGGCGGGCACGCTCACGGCACGCGGACGTCTGCCTTGTTGCGACCAAAATCCCATGTTGCCCCCCTCTGTCCCGGAGCACCATTGTGCGGCTGGCGTCGAGGTCGCGAGCAGTCTGCTCTGAGCCAACTTGGCGCGTTTGGCCGACACTTGGCCGGTTCGGGCGCCGTGCGTGCGTACGTACACACCGCGCGTGCGCCCGTACGCCCTCCTCGTACGCACGCCCGTACGCCCGACGCACGGTCCGTACGCCCGGCGCGTGCGGGCGCGTTCAGCCTCCGGCGGCGCCCGTCCCCTCCCCCACGGAGACGGTGAGGCGGGCCAGCAGCCCGCCAAGCTGTGCGCGTTCCCGCTCGCTGAGGCCGGCGAGCAGCGCGCGCTCGTTGGCGAAGTGCTGCTCGATCAGCCGGTCGACGAGCCGTACGCCGTCCGGCGTGAGCGTGATGAGCCGCCCGCGCGCGTCCCCGTCGGCGACGGCGCGGTGGACCAGCCCGCGCCCTTCGAGCCGGTCGACGCGCTTGGTCACGGCGCCGGTCGTCACGAGCATCGCGCGGCTGAGCTGCCCGGGAGTGAGGGCGTACGGCGTGCCCGCGCGGCGGAGCGCGGCGAGCATGTCGAATTCGCCGTTGCCGAGGCCGGCGGCGGCGAAGGCTCCGGACCCGGGAGCCACAGGCCCGCCCCCCGGGCCCGGGGGCGCGGAGGGCTCAGGACGCGGACGGTGACGGTGACGGTGACGGTGCGACCGAGCGTGCCAGCGGGACCACCGCCGGGGGCGGTGTGGGCGCGGGCCGCCAGTCGTCCTCGATGATCGAGTAGAGCACCAGGTCGTGCCAGCGGCCGTCGGCGTAGCAGTAGTCGCGCAACGTGCCCTCGCGCGTCATCCCCGACTTGTCCGCGGCGCGCTGCGCGGCGACATTCGACGGCAGGAAGCCGGTCCAGATGCGGTGCAGGCCGAGCCGCTCGAAGCCGAGCACGCCGAGCAGGTGGCCGACCTCGATGCTGAGGCCCCTGCTCGTCAGGTCCGCGCGGAGCGCGCAGCCGACCTCGGCGCTGCGGTAGCCGGTCCGTACGATCTCCCCCTCGGGCCGTCCCTCGGCGACCAGCTTGACGGAGCCGACGAGTTCGCCCGTACGGATGCTGCTGACCGCCAGCCGGTAGAGCGTGCGCGGGCGCTGCCGTGCGGCGGCCATCGCCTGCTCCACGAGGGCGACGGCGTCCTGGCGCTCGAAGGGCTTGAGCCCGAACTCGCGCGTGGTGCGCGGGTCGCCGAAAATACGCAGCACGCCGTCGACGTCGCGCGGCGCGAACTCGCGCAACCGCAGCTCGGCACCGTCAACGAAGACGGGCTTGGGCACGTCCGCCTCGCCGGGCGCCCCGGGCAGCGCTTCCCGCGCCTCGGGGGCCCCCGGGGCGTCCGGAACCTCCCCCGCCTGCAACGCCGCGGGCGCGCCCGATCCTTCCGGTCCGGCCTCCGGTCCGGCCTCCGGTCCGGCCTCCGGTCCGGCCGTCTCGACCGCCGTCCGTACCTGCTGCGACACGCTCATCCGTGCTCTCCTTCGCGCTGTTCCTGTGTCCCCCCACTCCCCCGGGCCGCCCCGGGGCCGAACTCGACCCGTGTGATCCACAGCGGCCTGCGCCCCCGCAGCCCCGGCATCCGGGACACCAGCGGCAGCAGCACGCCGCACACCAGGCCGCGGCCGCGCGCCGCGTCGACGCTCCGTACGCGGGCGACGTTCGGGTGCACCGCGCGGAGCTTCCGCTCCTCCACCGCGTCCATGCCCCAGGGCATGGGCGGCGGCCGGTAGCCCGCCGGGTAGCGCCAACGGCCGCGCATGGTGCGGGCGGTGACCCAGCTGGGCGGCGCGTCGAAGACCAGCGCGGCGCCGGGGAAACGTGCCGCGCACTCCCCGACCAGGCCGTACGCCTCGGCCGGGCGCAGGTACATCAACACCCCCTGCGCCGTGACGAGTACGCCCCGCGCCGCGTCCACCCCGTCCATCCAGCGCGGGTCGGCGGCCGAGCAGGCGAGGGTGCGCCGCCGTTCCGTGTCCGGCAGCAACCGCTGCCGCAGCGCGACGACTTCGGGCAGATCGACGCTGAGCCAGCGGACGCGCCCGTTGTCGACCCGCCAGAACTGCGTCTCCAGGCCCTCCCCGAGCGCCACCACGGTCCCGTCCGGGTGCCGCGCGAGGAAGCGCCGCACCTCGTCGTCGTACGTACGGGCCCGCAGCCCCGCGCCCTGCGCCTGGCCCCAACTGCCCGTGCCGAAACGGTCCTCGAACGGGTAGCTGAGCGCGTCCAGCAGCTCTACGGCCTTCGGGTCGTGCAGCGCGGAGTCCGGGTCGCGGGCGTCGAGTACGCGGTGGTAAAGCGTCCACAGCGTCGTCTCCGCCACGCCCGCGAGCGCGATGCCGTCGCCGTCCCGCTCCCGTACGTCCACGTCCATCGAATCCATCGGGCGAGCGTGACAACCCCGCCGATCCCGGCACAACGCACGTCACTCCACCGGGGACGAACGCCACTCATCCGGTCCAGTTGTCGTTCCGGTACGGGCCGTGGGGCGTACGGGGCGGGGCGCGCGCCGCCCCTGCGCGGCCAGTTCAGGCGGCCCCGTTCAGGCAGCTCGTTCAGGCGACCGGTGCTCAGTCCTCGGCCGCCGCCACTTCCGTGTGCCGGAGGAGGGCGGGGACGACCGTGTCCCAGACGGGGCGCGGGAGTTCGTGCCCCGTACGGGGCAGGACCAGCAGTTGGGCGCCGGGGATCTCGCGGGCGAGCGCCTCGCCGTTGCCGAGCGGGAAGAACGGGTCCTCCTCGCCGTGCACGACAAGCGTCGGGACGGTGAGCTCGCCGAGCCGTTCGCGCCAGCGGTCGCCGCTGTCGAGCGCGGCGAAGGTGCTCGCGATCTGGTTCGCGGGGTGGATCTTGCGCGGGACCGCGCCGGGCGGCGCGGCGGCGACCGTACGGTCGTAGATACGGCCGGCGTCCTCGCGCGCCGCCGCCTCGTCGAAGGGGTGCGAGCCGGCGAGCCGGCGGCGGGCCGCCGCCTGGTACGCGAGGACGGCCGCGCGGTCCGACCAGTCCGGTTCCGGTTCGGTCATGAAGAACTCCATGATCTCCGGCGAGTGCTCCGGCAGATCCGGGTCGCTGGGACCGGGCGCGGTCGGCCGTGTGCAGAGCAGCGCGAGCGAGGCGACCCGCTCGGGGTGGTCGAGCGCCAGCAACTGGCCGATCCAGCCGCCCACTCCGAAGCCGGCGACGTGCGCGCGCCGCAGCCCGAGCGCGCCGATCAGCCCGGCGGCGTCCGCGACCAGGTCGCGGAGCACGTACGGCGGCGCGTCCGGGTCGGTGGCGGTGGAACGGCCGGTGTCGCGGAGGTCGTAGCGCATGACGAACCGGGGCCCGGCGGCGAGCCGCGCGCAGAACTCGGCGGGCCAGCCGAGCAGCGAGTTGTTGACGAGGAGCACGGGCGGTGCGGCGGGGTCACCGAAGGTCTGGACGCACAGGTCGACTCCGTTCACGTGCATGAGGCGTTCCGGGGCGGCGGTGTCCGCCGCCGTGGCGTGGTCTCGGGTGGTCACGGGCGCTCTCCTGCCTGGTACCGCTCTGTTCCGGTTCCGGTCCGGTTGTCGCCTGTTACGACCGGACGGGCGCGCGGAACTCATCGGTGCGGCAGGTGCAGCCAGGACACCGAGGGGCCGGGACAGCCGGGGCGGGGCGCGGGAAATCGCGTTGCGCGCCCCAAGGCCCGTACGGAGACTGTGCCGGTGCTGATCCGACGCGAGACCCCCGCCGACATCCCGGCCGTGACCGCCGTGACGGCCGCCGCCTTCGCCAAACCGGACACGCCGGTGCCCGTCGAGGTCACGTTGCTGGACGCGCTGCGCGGCTGCCCCGGCTGGATCCCGGCGCTGTCCCTGGTCGCGACGCGCGCCGTCCCGGACGGCGACGGCTTGACGGCCGACACCGACGCCGACTCCGACGCCGCGGCCGACGCCGACGCCACGGCCGAGGTCATCGGCCACGTCGTCTGCACCCGCGGCCATCTCGACGGCGTCCCCGCCGTCGGCCTCGGACCGATCAGCGTCCGCCCCGACCGGCAGAACCGCGGCGTCGGCCACGCGCTCATGCACACCGCGCTCGGCGCCGCCGACGCGCTGGGCGAGCCGTTCGTCGCGCTGCTCGGCAGCCCCGCGTACTACGCCCGTTACGGCTTCCGCGCGAGCACCGCGTACGGGATCGACCCGCCGGACCCGGCCTGGGGCGCGTACTTCCAGGTGCGCACCCTGAGCACGTACGAGCCCGCGCTGCGCGGCACGTTCACGTACGCGGAGCCGTTCAGCGACATCTGAGCGCCCCCGCCGCGCACCCGCACGCGCCGCTGAACCACCCCTGCGCTGCGGCGATCCGTCTCGCGGTGCGGACCGGATCGGGCCGGCGGGCCGCGACGCACTAGGCTTCGCCTCGTGGCTGATATCGAGATTCCCGCTGACATCAAGCCCGCCGACGGTCGGTTCGGCTCGGGTCCGTCCAAGGTGCGCACGGAGGCGTTGAACGCCCTCGCCGGCACCGGTACGTCACTTCTCGGCACCTCACACCGGCAGGCCCCGGTGAAGAACCTGGTCGGCCGGGTGCGCGACGGCATCACGTCGCTCTTCCAGCTGCCCGAGGGCTACGAGGTCGTCCTCGGCAACGGCGGCTCCACCGCCTTCTGGGACATCGCGACTCACGGCCTGATCGACAGCAGGTCGCAGCACTTCACGTTCGGCGAGTTCTCGTCGAAGTTCGCCAAGGCGGCCAAGCTCGCCCCGTGGCTCGACGACCCTGTGGTCGTCCAGTCCGAGCCGGGCACGCACCCCGTACCGCGCGCGGAGGCGGGCGTGGACGTGTACGCGCTCACCCACAACGAGACGTCCACCGGCGTCGCCATGCCGATCCAGCGCGTGCAGGGCGCCGACGAGGGCTCACTGGTCCTCGTGGACGCCACGTCCGGCGCGGGCGGCCTGCCCGTGGACGTCGCGCAGACCGACGTCTACTACTTCGCCCCGCAGAAGTCCTTCGCCGCCGACGGCGGGCTGTGGATCGGCGTCTTCTCCCCGGCCGCGATCGAGCGCGCCGAGCGCGTCGCCGCCTCCGGCCGGCACATCCCCGAGTTCTTCAACCTCGGGACGGCCATCGACAACTCCCGCAAGAACCAGACGTACAACACCCCCGCCCTCGCCACCCTCTTCCTGCTCGCCGAGCAGCTGGACTGGATCAACGGGCAGGGCGGCCTCGACTGGGCCGTCCGGCGCACCGCCGACTCGGCGCGGCGGCTGTACGGCTGGGCCGAGGACTCGAAGCACGCGACGCCCTTCGTCACCGACCCGGCGCAGCGTTCGCAGGTCGTCGGGACGATCGACTTCGACGACAACATCGACGCGGCGGCGGTCGCGAAGGTGCTCCGCGCGAACGGCGTCGTGGACACCGAGCCGTACCGCAAGCTGGGGCGCAACCAGCTGCGCGTGGCGATGTTCCCGGCCGTCGAGCCGGCCGACGTAGAGGCGCTGACGGTGTGCGTCGACCACGTCATCGAGCGGCTGTAGCGAACCGCTCGCGCGCCTCCGTACGGAGCCCGTTCCGGTCTCCGTAGGGAACCCGTTCGGCCTCCGTACGGACGCGCACACGTACGTATCGCGGCGGACCCGGGTGACACACACCCGGGTCCGTTTTGCGTGCGCGCCGGAACGGGTACCCGACCGGCCATGGCGACGCCGACCACAGGTCTCCAGATGTTCGCCCGCGAGCGGCGGGTCCGGCTGACGACGTACGAACGGGACGGCACGCCGGTGGGCGGCGCCACGAACATCGCGGTGGAGGGCGACCGCGCGTACGTGCGCACGTACGGCAAGGCGCGGCAGGTCGCGCGGCTGCGCCGGTACCCGGAGGCGGAGATCGCCCCCGCCGACCTCGGCGGCACCCCGACCGGCGCCCCGGTGAAGGCCCGGGTCCGCCGCCTGGAGGGCGAAGAGTCCCGCCACGCGGCAGCCCGCCTGGCCCGCAAACACCCACTGCTCCAGGGCGTCGCCGTCCCCCTCGGCTACGCCCTGCGCCTGGACCGCCCGGTGCACTACGAACTCCGCCTGGTCGGCGAATAGCGCCGGCGAAAGGCTCAGAGCAGCCCGAGCACCAGCTTCACCGCGTGCTCGATTTCGGCCCATTCCGCGCCTTCGACCCGCCCCGCGAAGTCGCCCAGCCGCTCCGGGTCGACGGCCGCCATCTGCTCGACGAGGACGACGGCGACGGTCCCGTTCATGTCGAGCTTCGGGTGCAGCAGTCCGGGACGCGCGCTGGTCGAGGTCGGGGCGACGACCAGGGTGGAGGTGTTCAGGGACTCGCTCTGCAGGACGACCGCGTAGCGCAGACCGCGCTGTTCGTGCCCGACGGCGTTCCTGCTCGCACGCAGCCGGTAGAGGTCACCACGCACGGAGCTCGCTCATCTCCTCCGCCACGGCGGCCACCTCGGCCTGGTACTCCGGGTCCTCGCGCCACTCGGCGACCTCGGCGGCGGCCCGCCGGTACTGCTCCGCGACGTACACCTCGTGAATCGCCTGCCTTATGGCGTCCGACGCCGTGATGTCGCGCATTTCTGCGAGCGCGTCAAGCTCGCGCCGCGTGGCCGGGTCCGGGCGGAAGCTGATCGTCTTCGGCGTCATACAGCCATCGTAATACGCGATGTCGTACACCCGCAGCGGTGCAGCTTCCGCTCCCGGACCGGCCCGCCGGTCGGCCGCTAGCGGCTCAGGCGCTGGAAGCGGCGGACGGCCAGCGGCAGGAAGATCGCCGTGATGATCAGCGGCCAGACCACCGCCATCAGCGCCGCGTGCTCCTCGATCCAGCTGCCGCCGCTCGGCGCGGGATTGCCGTACAGGTCGCGGACCGCGTTCGCCGTCGAGGACACGGGGTTCCACATCGCGATGGTGCCCAGCCAGTCGGGCATCGCGGACGGCGGCGTGAAGACGCTGGAGATCATGCCGAAGGGGAAGGCGACGGCGAAGAGGTTGCCCGCGGCCTCCTGGTTCGGGGTGATCAGGCCCAGCAGGACGCCGATCCAGATGAGCGAGAAGCGGAGCAGGAGCAGCAGCGCGAACGCGTACAGCGTGGCCGGCAGGCCGCCGTCCGAGCGCCAGCCGACCACCAGCGCGATCACCGCGAGCACGAGCAGGTCCAGCCCGGCGTGCAGAACGTCCGAGACGCCGCGGCCGGTGACGACGGCGGACGGGGACATCGGCATCGAGCGGAAGCGGTCGGTGACGCCGCGCTCCTTGTCGATGACGACGGCCATCGCCGTGTTCATGAAGCCGAACGCCATGGTCATCGCGAACATGCCGGGCATCGCGTACGCCTTGTAGTCGACGCCCTCGCCTACGTCCATCGCGCTGCCGAAGACGTACACGAACAGCAGCACGGAGACGATCGGGAAGCCCAACTGCCAGGCGATCAGCGACGGTTGCTTGACCAGGTGCGTCAGGTCGCGGCGTACGATCGTCCCGCAGTCGGCGAACGCCCAGTAGAGGCGACGCTCGGGGCCGTCGAGGTCGAGCGGGGTCAGCGGGGTCAAGGGGGTCGCGCCGGTCGCGGGCGCGGTCTTCGCCGTGCTGCCGCCGTCCCGTGCCGTCTCGTCGCCGCTCATGCGGACACCTCCTCCTTCTCGGCCGCCGGCCGGCCGGTCAGCGTCAGGAACACCTCGTCGAGCGTCGGCCGCCGCAGCCCGATGTCCTCCACCGCGATCCCCGCGTCCTGGAGCGTCCGCGCCACCTCGGTCAGCGCGGCCACCCGGTCGGTGACCGGGGCGTGCACCCGCAGCTCCTCGGCGTCGGTCTCCGGCTCGGCGCCGCCGGCCGCGACCCGGGCCACGGTCTTCACGACGGCGGGGATGTCGGCCGCGGTCGCGACGACCACCTCGATACGGTCGCCGCCGACCGCCCGCTTCAGACCGGCCGGTGTGTCCTCGGTGATGTTGCGGCCGCGGTCGATGAGGGCGATGCGGTCGGAGAGCTTGTCGGCCTCGTCCAGGTAGTGCGTCGTGAGCAGGACGGTGGTGCCGCCCGCGGCGAGCGCGCGGATGGCGTCCCACACCTCGCTGCGGCCGCGCGGGTCGAGCCCGGTCGTCGGCTCGTCCAGGAACAGCACCTCGGGCGCGAGGATCATGCTGGACGCGAGGTCGAGCCGGCGCCGCATGCCGCCGCTGAAGTCCTTGGGCTGCTTCTCGGCGGCGTCGGCGAGGCTGAACTGCTCCAGCAGTTCGGCCGCCCGCTGCCGCGCCCGCGCGCTGCCGAGGTGGAAGAGGCGGCCGAACATCTCGAGGTTCTGGCGGGCGGTGATGATCTCGTCGACAGCAGCGTTCTGTCCGGTCAGTCCGATACGGCGGCGCACCTTGCGGGGTTCGCGCGCCACGTCGTGGCCGCCGACGAGGGCCCGGCCGCCGTCCGCGCGGATCAGCGTGCTGAGGATGCGCACGGCGGTGGTCTTGCCCGCGCCGTTCGGGCCGAGCAGGCCGTAGACCGTCCCGCGGGGCACGGCGAGGTCGAAGCCGTCGAGCGCGCGCTTGTCGCCGTAGGACTTGGTGAGGCCCTCGGCGAGGACGGAGTGGCCGGAGCGGCCGGTCGTTTCCGAGCCCACGGTTCCCCCCTTCGTATGGGTGATCGCGAAACTGGGTACGCTGTACCCAGCAAGAAAAGCGTACACCCTACGCAGCTCTCCGCAAGCGTTTTAGGATGGCGGTCACCATGACGACGGCACACAGCGGCAGCGGAGACCTCCAGCGCGCCCTCGACCTGCTCTGGGGCATGAAGGAAGCGCCGAAGCGCGGGCCCAAACCGGGCCTGACGCTGGAGCGTGTCGTGGCCACCGCCGTCGACGTCGCCGACGATGAAGGCCTGGACGCCGTGTCGATGCGCCGCGTCGCGACGGAGCTGGGCGTCGGCACGATGTCGCTCTACCGCTACGTGCCCGGCAAGACCGAACTGCTGGAGCTGATGCTCGACCACGTGCAGGCGTTCCCGCCGGACGTCGACGCGGACGAGTTCCGCCGGCGCGGCTGGCGCACGGTCATGGAGACCACGGGCCGGGGCGTCTGGGAGATGTATCTGGCGCACCCCTGGCTGCTCCAGGTCAGCCAGGCACGCCCGCTGCTCGGCCCGAACGGCGTGGCCGGACTCGACGTCGCCCTCAGCGGCCTGGAGGGCCTCCGCCTGACGGACCGCGAACGGATGGGCGTGGTCGTCGCCCTGGACGGGTTCGTCAGCGGCAGCGCGCGCACGTACCTCCAAGGGCTGGAGGCGGCCAAGCGCACCGGCATCAGCGACGAGGAGTTCTGGCAGGCGCAGGGGCCGTACCTCGACAAGGCGATGCGGAGCGGCAACTTCCCGTCGCTCGCGAGGCTGAGCCCGGAAACCTTCGACGCGACCGGCGTGGAACTCTTCGAGTTCGGGCTGCAGCGGATTCTGGACGGCTTCGCGGTGCTCATCGACGCGGCGGCGGAGCGGGCGGACACGGACGTGGAGACGGACACGGGCGGGGGCGACGGCGCAGGCGACTGCCGGTAAGCCGCCCCCGCGCCCCGCGCGTACGCGACGTGCGCCCGTACGCCCCGCCCGTACGTCAGTCGCGGCCGCGCCGGAAGAGGCGGCGGAGCAGCATCCAGACCATGAACGCCGCCGCGAAGGTCGCGCCGCCCACGACCAGGTCCCGGTTCTCCTCGGGGCTGTTGCCGTCCGCGCTCGAGCCGCCGTCGCCGCCGTTCCGCTTCTCCTCGGCGGCCTTCTCGGCGGCGGCCTTCTCCGAGAGGACCTTGTCCTCCAGTTCGGCGGGCTCGACCGAGCTGGACTCGCCCTCCGTGCCCAGCATCAGATACCGGCCGTCGAGTGTGAACGTGACGGACTCGCCCTGCCGTTGCATCGGGATGCTCACCGTGTCGATCGGCTTCATGCGGCCCTTGGCGCTCCAGCTGTACATCTCGGACCCCAGGTAGCTGCGCAGCATCAGCCGCGTGCCGTCCGGCGAGAAGGCGCCGTCGGTGGCCCACATCTCGGTGTCGCCGATGCGGCGGAAGGTGTTCACGCCGGAGGTGCTGAGCTTCTCGGGTCCGGCGTAGACGCCGCCCTTCTCCTCCTTGTTCTTGCTGGCGATGTACGCGCGGCCGGTCTTCGGGTGCACCATCAGCGACTCGGCGTCGCGCGGCCCGTCGGCGTACCGGACGGTGTAACGAGTGGGCGTGAGCGTGACGTTGCGGAGCTTCTTCGGTTCGGGGAAGCGGTAGATCCAGACCTCGCTCCAGCGTCCGCCGAGGTTGTCCCCGATGTCGCCGACGTAGACGTCGCCGTCCGGGCCGATGGAGATGCCCTCCACGTCGCGCGGCATGATGCCGCGCAGTGTGACGGTCGCGACGGTCTTGCCGGAGTCGCTGTCGACGGCGTAGATGTACGGGCCGTCCTCGCTGTCGTTGTGCGTCCAGTACACGCCCGGGTGGGCCCGGCTGGCGGCGAGGCCGCTGGACTCCGTGATCCGCGGGTCCTCGATGGTGAACTCCTCGGGCCCGTCGTCCGCCGCCGCCGGCGGCGCCATGGCGCCGGCCGCCAGCAGCCCCAGCACCGCGACCGCCCCGGCCACGGCGACCGCACGCCCCACGCGCACGCGCCCGCCGCCTCGCCCGCCTCCCCCGCGGCCCGGCGTGGAACGGCCGTAGCGGGTACGGGAGTTCGCGGTGCCGTCGTACGGGGCGTTGGGCAGGTCGCCGTACGGAGAGCCGTACGGGTCGGCGAACTGATCGCCGTACGGGGCGTCGTACGAGCCGGCGTACCGATCGCCGTACGGACCGCCCGGCACACAGGGCCGGAAGCAGGATGCGCGCATGGCGCCTAGCCTGCCATCCCGCACCGGGTGACCGGCATCACATCGCAGGTCATCAGCCGGTCCGGGAGGATGGCCCGATGCGCATCATGTTCGTCGGCGATTCCATGACCGTGGGAAGCGCGGGCGACATCACCTGGCGCTACCGGATGTGGCGGCACCTGAACGCGACGTACGGCGGCCCGTACCGCATCGTCGGCCCCCGTACGGAGCTGCACGAAGGCTCCGTCGCGTACGGCGCGCACGACTTCCCCGAGCACGCCCGGCGCCACCTCGCGGGCTGGGGTGAAGGCTGGCTGCATCTCGCGCCGCTCGTCGCGTCCGCCGTCCGCCGCGGCAAGGCGGACACGCTGCTGGTCTCCCTCGGCCTGATCGACCTCGGCTTCTATACGGACGTGCCGCAGACCACGGAGAACGTGCGCCGCTTCCTCGCCGAGGCGCGCGCCGCCAACCCGCGGCTGCGCGCCGTCCTGCTGCCGGTGATACCCAACGTGCGCGCGCTGACGGACCCTTCGTTCGCGGCGCAGTGCGACGCGTTCAACGAGCAGCTCGCGAAGACCGTCGCCGACCTGTCCACCCCGTCCGCTCCCCTGCTGCTCGCGTCGCAGCCCGCGGACTGGGTGCTGGACCGCGACACTTACGACGGCACGCACCCGTCGGCCAGCGGCGAGCACCGTATGGCGGCGGCTTTCGCGGACACCCTGCACCAGGGGTGGTCGGTGGGCGGGCCGTACGGCGCTCCGTACGGTGACGCCTGCGGCGGTGCGTCCGGTGACACGTACAGCGATCCGTACGGTGACGCTTACGGCGATCCGTACAGCGACTCGTACGGCGGCGCGGCGGATGGCGCGTACGGCCGCGCCACATTCACCGCCCGGAAACGCACAGACCGGCGCGCCCGGCGGGCCCTCGCGGCGGAGTTTGACTCTCGCAGCTGACAACTCCGGCGCGGGGCCGCCCCGTTGGCGGAGAAAAACGCCGAATGCTCTCTTGTTTTCCGCTGTAGTACAGGTCTCAATGTTCAGCATCGGCCCGATGACTGTTCGTCCGTGTGACGGCCCGTACGGGGCACCGAGCCGCGGCCCCCGTACGGATACCGGCGCACCGCTGCACTCACCACAGCACCCCCCATCGCCACGTCCTCGGACGCGGCTGTCCGGAAAGTCCCCCACGACCGGAAGGCAGTTGGCATGAAGCTCAGCATCATCGGAATCGGCACGGCAGGCGCGGCCGCTCTCGCCGCGGGCGCGCTGATCATGGCCCCGACGGCGACCGCCGTCGACCCCACCACCGCCACCCTCACCGCGGACTGCGGCAGCTTCGGCTCCGGCGAGGTCAAGCTCGACGCCACACAGGACGGCACGGCGGCGACCATCACCCTCTCCTCGTCCGCGGTCAAGGCGCCCATCGCCGTCGCGGAGAACTCGGTGGAGACGTCCCTGACGCTGGCCAACGCGAACGGCGGCGACGACGTGACCTTCAGCGGGAACTCCAACCCGGCGATGAGCGCCGGGGACGACGTGAACTCCGGCCCGCTGGACGCCACGGTCACCGCGGGCGACGTACTGGAGGCCAAGTCCGCCACGATCAAGGTCCTGGGTATCACGGTGAACTGCACGGCCACGTCGGCCCAGAACCCGGGCCCGTTCACCTTCTGACGGCCTGACGCCGTACGGCCGGCAGCAGCGAGCCGGCCGAGCACGGACACAACGGAACGGTCCGGCGCCACCCCGGGGTGGCGCCGGTTCCTCCGCGCACGCGGAGGAACCGGCGTCTCCGCGCGCGGAGGCACCGTACGCGCGTATGGGCCGTACGCGCGGCGGAAGCACTTGCCTAGAGCGCCCTCGAAGGCGTTGGCTGCTGTCCATGGAGTACACGCAGCTAGGCCGCACCGGGCTCAAGGTCAGCCGACTCGTCCTCGGGACCATGAACTTCGGTCCGCTCACGGACGAGACCGACAGCCACGCCATCATGGACGCCGCGCTCGGCTCGGGCGTCAACTTCTTCGACACCGCCAACGTCTACGGCTGGGGCGAGAACAAGGGCCGTACGGAGGAGATCGTCGGCAGCTGGTTCGCCAAGGGCGGCGACCGGCGGGAGAAGACCGTACTGGCCACCAAGGTCTTCGGTTCGATGGCCGCCGAAGGCGACGGCTGGCCCAACACCTCGCGCCTCTCCGCCCTCAGCATCCGCCGCGCCGTCGATGCCAGCCTCACCCGCCTCCAGACGGACTACATCGACCTGTACCAGTTCCACCACGTCGACCGCCTGACCCCCTGGGACGAGATCTGGCAGGCGATGGACGTCCTCGTCCAGCAGGGCAAGATCCTCTACGCCGGCTCGTCCAACCACGCCGGCTGGCACATCGCCCAGGCCAACGAGACGGCCGCGCGCCGTGGTTCGTACGGCCTGGTCAGCGAGCAGTGCCTGTACAACCTCGCCGAGCGGCGCGCCGAGATGGAGGTCATCCCGGCCGCCGAGAGCTACGGCCTCGGCGTGATCCCGTGGTCCCCGCTGCACGGCGGCCTGCTCGGCGGCGCGATCCGCAAGCAGAACGAGGGCGGCGCGGGCAAGCGCACCTCCGGCGGCCGTTCGGCGGAGGCGCTCGCCAACTCGCAGGTGCGCGAGCAGATCCAGGCGTACGAGGACCTGCTGGCCAAGCACGGCCTGGACCCGGGCGAGGCCGCCCTGGCGTGGCTGCTGACCCGGCCCGGCGTGACCGGTCCCATCGTGGGGCCGCGTACGCAGGAGCAGCTGGCGTCGGCGGTGGGCGCGGTGGATCTGAAGCTGAGCGACGAGGTGCTCAAGGGCCTGGACGAGATCTTCCCGGGGCCGGGTCCGACGCCGGAGGCGTTCGCCTGGTGACGACGGGTCTCGTGCCCCGCTGACCTCGCGGGGCTGCCGACCCCGTGACCTGCCGACAGACGGGCCGGCCGTACTGGCGCCGGGACAGGCGCCCGTACGGCCGTGCCACGTTCGCGTTCGTGGGGGGGGCGGCGGAGGCGCGTGCGCGCGGGTCGCGTGCGCGCGGGTCAGCCGCCGAAGGCGGCGGCGACGGCCACCACGAGGAACAGCATGACGAGTACGCCGCTGACGATCCGGACTCGGGTCTTCGTATTCACGCCTCCACCGTAGCGGGAACGCTCAGCGGCCCAGCCGCCAGGCCGCCACCGTCGTGTAGCGCGGCTGCTCACCGGGCACGCCACTGGTCGGCGGCGTACTGCGGACGAGGGCGAGCTCACCGGCCGTCCACGGCGCGCCCTCGAAGCCCGCCAGCGCGGCGACGTACGGCCGCAGGTCCAGCCGCGTACCGCGCGTCGCACCCGTACCGCCGGTGCCGTCCGCACCGCCCACGCCGTCCGCACCGTCCCCCTCATGTGTCCCGCCCGCGACGGTGGCCGGGGCGGCGCGTCGGGTCCGCGCGAGCGTGAGGTGTGCGTGGAACGCCTGCTCCTCCATCGCGATGCCGCTCCTGCGCCCGGCCGCCGACGCCGCCGCCGCGAGCCGTCCCAGCCGCTCGCGGTCGCCGTCGGCGCCCATCCACAGGGTGCGTTCCCCGAACCGCCCGGCGCCGGCGAGCCGCAGCGTGAGCGGGCGGCCGCGCGCGGCGGCGCGGGCGAGGCGCCGTTCCAGTTCGGGCCGTACGGGCTCGGCCACCTCGCCGTAGAAGGCCAGCGTGAAGTGCCAGCCCTCGCGCTGCGTCCAGCGCATCCGGTCCGCGCCCGGCAGGCCGGGCAGTTCACGCAGCGCGTCGACGGCGACGGCGAGTTCGGCGGTGGCGGCGGGCGGTGGCAGGACGGCGGCGAAGAGTCTCATACGGCCAGTCTCCCCACCCGTACGGCGTCACCGCCGCACGCGGTCAGGCCACCGGGGCCACCCGCGCCCGTTCGCCGCCGCCCTTGCCGGACGCGTCCGCGGCAGCGTCGTGCGGCTCACCCGGCTCACCGGGTTCACGCGGCTCGCCCGGCTCACGCGGCTCGAACACGAGGCCCCGGCGCCCGCGCCCCACGTACACGCGCAGCCGCAGGCCGCTGGCCCGCGCCAGCGCGAAGCCGACGGCCACCGCGACCAGCGCCGAGATCAGCGCGCCCGCCAGCAGCCCGGCGCGGGCGCCGTGGCTGTCGGTGATCCACCCCATGATCGGGCCGCCGATCGGCGTACCGCCGACGAACACCATCATGTACAGGCTCATCACCCGCCCCCGCATCAGCGGGTCGGAGGCGAGCTGGACGCTCGCGTTCGCTGTGACGTTGAACGTGAGCCCCATCGCGCCGATCGGCAGCATCAGCGCCGCGAACAGCCAAAACGACGGCGTCACCGCCGCCACCGCCATCAGCAGCCCGAAGAGCAGCGCGGCACCTACCATCAGCCGCATACGGGACGACGCCCGCCGCGCGGCGAGCAGCGCCCCGGTCACGGAGCCGACCGCCATCAACGAGTTGAGCAGGCCGTACGTCCCGGCGCCCGACTCGAAGACGCGGTCGGTGAACGCGGTGAGCCAGATCGGGAAGTTGTAGCCGAAGGTGCCTATGAAGCCGACCAGGACGATCGGCCACAGCAGCTCGGGGCGCGCACGGACGTAGCTCAGGCCCTCGCGCAGCTGCCCCTTCGTACGGGGTGCCCGCTCGCTCGGGTACAGCTCGCTCGTACGCATCAGCAGCAGCCCGGCGAGCGGCGCCAGGAACGAGAGCCCGTTCAGCAGGAACGCCCAGCCGCTGCCCACCGCGGTGATCAGCACACCCGCGACGGCGGGTCCGACGAGACGGGCGCTCTGGAAGTTCGCGGAGTTCAGCGACACGGCGTTGCGCAGCTGGTCCGGGCCGACCATCTCGGCGACGAACGTCTGCCGCGTCGGGTTGTCCACGACGGTGGCGAGGCCGAGCGCGAACGCGAGCACGTACACGTGGACCACGTGCACATGGCCGCTCAGGGTCAGCGCCGCGAGCGCGAGACCGGTGAGGCCCATGACGGACTGGGTGACGAACAGCACCTTCCGCTTCGCGCAGCGGTCCGCGATGACGCCGCCCCAGAGGCCGAAGAGCAGCATCGGCAGGAACTGCAGCGCAGTGGTGATGCCGACGGCGGTCGCCGAGCCGGTGAGGCTGAGGACCAGCCAGTCCTGGGCGATGCGCTGCATCCAGGTGCCGGTGTTGGAGACGGCCTGGCCCATGGCGAAGATCCGGTAGTTCCGGATCCGGAGGGAACTGAACATCGAGGTACGGCCGGTGTCTTCGGCGGTCCCGGAGCCGGGGGTCTCGGGGGCCTCGGGCGTCTTGCTGGCCTTGCTGGCCTTGGGGCTCTTGCTGCTCTCGGTGGCACCGGCGGTCTTGCGGGGCTCCGGGGTCTCGGGGGTGCCCGTACGGTCATCGGGTGCGGGTGCGGAATCTTCTCCGTGGCCCGGACGCAATGGGTCTTCGCCTCCTTCGCGTGCGCGTTCTCCTACGTGCTTGCGTGTGTGCCTGCCATGCGTGCTGTGCCTGCGTGTGTGCTTACAGATGCGCGAGCTTCTCCAGTACGGGCGCCGCCTCGCGCAGCTTCGCCCATTCGTCGTCGTCGAGCTGCCCGGCCAGCTCGGCCAGCCAGGCGTTCCGCTTGCTGCGGCTGGCGGCGAGCATGGACTCCGCGCGCTCGGTCTGCGTGACCACCTTCTGGCGGCGGTCGTCGGGGTGCGGTTCGAGCCGTACGAGCCCCTTGGCCTCGAGCATCGCCACGATGCGCGTCATCGACGGCGGCTGCACGTGCTCCTTACGCGCCAGCTCGCTCGGGGTGGCGGAGCCGCAGCGGGCGAGGGTGCCGAGCACCGACATCTCGGTCGGGCTCAGCGACTCGTCGACCCGCTGATGCCGCAGCCGCCGGGAGAGACGCATCACGGCGGTGCGGAGCGAGTTCACGGCGGCGGCATCGTCGCCAGGGGACAGTTCCGGCATGTCATTAGCGTAACTCATTACCCGTGCTAACGACTACCCCGTTAACGGAGTCCTTCGCCACAGCCGGCGCCGCCCCGCAAACCTTTCATCACACATTCGAGTGAGCTCGTGCAGAAAAGTCCGCCAACGCTCCCGCCCCGCCGGAGACGGTGGGTGCATGACATCTGAGGTGCTCAGCCTGCGCGTGGACAGCGAGCTGCTCGAACGGCTCCACGGCCATGCCGCCAAACGCGGCATGAGCGTCCAGGACTACGTGGTCCGGACGCTCGTCAGGGACGACTTCGACGAGCGGTTCCAGTCCGCCGTCGACGAGACGGAACGGTTCTACGGACGGATGTGAGGCCGGTGACCTCAGGCGGCGGGTGGCCGGTCCGGTGGCTGGTGCCGTCGCTGTCGCCGCTGTCGCCGCTGTCGGGCAGGGGCTACTTCACGCCCAGCAGCTGCTCGATCGGATCCAGCAGGAAGTAGACGAGGAAGCAGAGAGCCACCACGTTCAGCAGCCACGGGATCTCGCGGAAGCGTCCGACGGCCGTCCGCAGCAGGACGAAGGCCAGCACGCCGAGCCCGATGCCGTTGGTGATGCTGTACGTGAACGGCATCGACATGATCGTGAGGAACGCCGGGACGCCCACCGTGGGGTCGCCCCAGTCGATCTCCCGCACGTTCGCCGCCATGATCAGGAAGCCGACCACGACCAGCGCGGGCGTCGCCGCCTGCGACGGCACGACCGTGGCCAGCGGGGTCATCACCAGCGTCAGCAGGAACAGGCCGCCGGTGACCAGGTTGGCCAGTCCCGTACGCGCCCCCTCGCCCACGCCCGCCGTCGACTCGACGAAGCAGGTGTTGGCCGAACACGAGCCGAAGCCGCCGCCCGCGACCCCGACGCCGTCGACCATGAGGATGCGCCCCATGCCGGGGAGCTGACCGTTCTCGTCCGTCAGCCCCGACTCCTCGCCCACCCCGATGATGGTGCCCATCGCGTCGAAGAACCCCGACAGCAGCACGGTGAAGACGAACAGCGCGCCCGTCAGCAGCCCGACCTCGTGGAAGCCGCCGAACAGGCTGACCTCGCCGACCAGTCCGAAGTCCGGGCTGCTCACGACGTCGTCCGGCACGTTCGGGACGGCCAGGCCCCAGGCCTCGTCCGGGATCCCGGCCACCGCGTTGATCACGATCGCCACCACGGTCATCACCACGATGCCCAGCAGGATCGCGCCCTTCGTCCGCCGCACGATCAGCACGAACATGAGCGCCAGCCCGAGCACGAACACCAGCACCGGCCAGCCCTGCAGTTGACCCCCCTGGCCGAGGCCGAGCGGGACGGTGGTGTGCGCGGCGTCCGGATTGCGGGTGACGAAGCCGGAGTCGACGAGTCCGATCAGCGAGATGAACAGGCCGATCCCGATGGCGATGGAGCGCCGCAGCCCGTTCGGAATGGCGTCCATGACGCGCTGCCGCAGGCCGGAGGCGACCAGCAGCATCAGCACCAGCCCGGCCAGCACGACCATGCCCATGGCGTCCGGCCAGCTCATCTTGGGCGCGAGCTGGAGCGAGACGACGGCGTTGATGCCGAGTCCGGCGGCTAGGGCGATCGGCACGTTCCCGATCACACCCATGAGCACCGTCGTCAGCCCGGCGACCAGGGCCGTGGCCGTGACCAGCTGGGCGTTGTCCAGATGACGGCCGAACTTGTCCTCGCCCGCACCGAGAATGATCGGGTTCAGCACGACGATGTAGGCCATCGCGAAGAAGGTCGCCAGACCGCCGCGCAGCTCCTGGGTCACGGAGGAACCGCGCTCGGAGATCCGGAAGAAGCGGTCGAAGCCGCCACGGGAGCCGCCGGGATCGCGGGGGCCGCGTGGCTGCTGGCCGGAATCGACCGCGTGGCCGTGGCTGGCCGAATCGGACATGCGTGACCTCGGAAACTCAGTCGTCGTACGGGGACGAGCCCGCCGGTCCAGGGGCCGGCTGGGATCAGCTTGGACGATCTGACGGCGATTTTCCGTCAGGCCCAGATAGATTCAGTATGAACGTACCGCGAGGGTGATCGCTATCTCCGCGCGTAGACAGGGGCCTGCCCGGAGCCGTACGACGCCCGCGCAGGGGCCCCGCGCGGGCCCTGTGCGGGGCCTGCGTGGGCCCTGCACAGCCCGGACGCGGAGGCATACGCCGAGGCGCGTGCGGGCGCTGGATAGGCTGGGTGACGGTGACAGCCGCCACCCGCCCAGCAGCCCTTACGAAGGAGCCGGACCGATGGGCCTGATGAACAAGTGGACCGACGGCGAACGCGAGGCGCCGGAGCCGCTGGAGGGCAACGTCGTCCGGACGGTCGTGATCGGCACGGCGGCGTGGTTCGTACTCTTCGTCGTCCAACTTCCCTTCTACGGATGGTTCGCGGACGGTGGCCACGAGTGGTGGATCTGGACCTGCGCGGCGGGCGTAGGGCTCGGCCTGTTCGGCCTCTGGTACGTGCGCCGGCGCGAGATCGCGATCGCGGCGTCGAAGGCGGCGGCGATGTCCTCGACCGAGACCGAGCCGGACGGCTCCGGAACGGGCCCCGGCAGCGGGCCTGAATCCGGCAACAGGCCGGGGTCGGGCAACGGGCCGGGGTCCGGCGACGGGACCGACGCGGAGTAGTCCGGGCCCTGGCCGACAACCGCTCCCCCGGCCACTACTTCGCGGCGCGGGCCTCCGGGTCGAACGGGGCGAGCGCGGCGGTGACCGTGCGCTGGAGTGCCTCGGCATCCGCTCCGGCGCGGGACCGAAGGTTCACGCCGTACGCGAGCAGCGCCAGCACGTCGGCGACGCCCTCGACCGAGGTACCCGCGGACAACTGACCCTGCTCGCGGGCCGTTTCGAGCGCGGCGCGCAGCCCGTCACGCAGCTTCCCGTGGTGCTCGTCGAGCAGGCCGCGGACAGTGGGGTCACCGCGCTCCTCACCGGCGTGCGCGTTGACGACCATGCAGCCCCAGCCCGCGAACTCGCCCGTGCAGCGCACCTCGATCAGCCCGGTGAAGAAGTCCCGCACGGCGGGCAGCCCACGGGGGTCCTCGGCCAGCGCCCGTATCGCGGGCTCCGCGCGGCGCTGCAGGTAGCGGCGCAGGCTGGCGATGTAGAGCTCGTGCTTGGCGCCGAAGGTGCCGTAGAGGCTGGAGCGGTTGAGCCCCGTGGCGGTGGCCACGTCCTGGATCGACGTCGCGGCCTCGCCCTGCTGCCAGAACAGCCGCTCCACGCGCTCCAGCGCGGCTTCCGGATCGAAGTGCTTGATGTCGGGCATGGCCTGCTCCCGCGTTCTTGAAATGACAGTTCCAAGATAACCCTTGACGCGGGGCGGGGGAAGGCTCATCCTGGAACGGACGTTCCAAGTTGTTCCAAGCTCCGCCTGCCGGCGGGCTGTTGGAGAGAGGACGGCCGGACAGTGAGCCTCCAAGCCGAGCTGCGCGCCCTGTACGAGAACAAGCACCGGAGGATCCCGCCGGACATCCTCGAAGTCATGGACCGCGGCGCGCTCGAGCTCGCCGAATCCGGCCTCGCCGACGGGGCACTCCACGCGGGCGCCCGCGCCCCGGGCTTCACCCTCCCCACCGCCACGGGGAAGGAGGTCACGCTGGACGGCCTGCTCGCCGAGGGCCCCGTGGTGCTGACGTTCTACCGCGGCGCCTGGTGCCCGTACTGCAACGTCGCGCTGCGCGCCCTCCAGCAGCACCACGACGCCATCACGGCCCGCGGCGCACGCCTGGTGGCGATCTCACCGCAGATCGCTGACGAGAGCCTTTCCTTGACGGAGAAGCAGGAGCTGGCCTTCGACGTGCTGAGCGACATCGGCTCGGATGTCGCGAAGCAGTACGGCATCGCGTTCGACCTCTCCGCCGAACTGGGCGCGGTGTACGACCGCTTGGGCTTCGACCTCCAGCGGGTCAACGGCGGCCACGCCCGTACGCTGCCGCTGCCCGCCACGTATGTCATCGACCGCGGCTGGGTCATACGGTGGGCGTTCGTCAACACGGACTACACGGTGCGAGCGGAGCCGACGGAGATACTCGCGGCGCTCGACGCGCTCACGGGGCCCGACGCGCGGGCCTGAACGCCGCGGGTTCGCCCCCGGCTGCGGTCGGGCCCGATCGCGCGCGAGCGCGGTCGGCTCGCCTTGGCCGACCTGCGGGCGGACGCGGGTGGCTCCCGCTGCCCGACCCGCGCGCAGGCGCAGACTTGGCAGCGGCCGCGGGCCCAGTACGCGCCCGAGCACGGAGCCCGCGAATGACCACGCAACCCCACGGGGTGGCACGGTCCGTCCTCAAACGCCGGACGGGCTCGAGGCCCTTGGGCCCGCCGCCCACCAACAAGTGCCCGTCACCCACCACTTGAGGCCACTGCCCCGGCCAAACCCAGCCCGTCCGGCGATTGAGGACAACCCGCCCCGGGCCCGCGGGCTCGGGCAGTACGCCCGCCAGAATCCAGCCCGTCCGGCGCTTGAGGACACCACCCAGGGCCCGCAGGCCGGGCGGTCAACGAGTCGTACAACGGAAGGAGTTGCCACAGCAGACGAAGAGACGGGCGTGCCCGACGGGACGGCACCCCCGCCCGGGCCACGGCACACGCAGGGGCACAGACGGGGCGCGCGCCCCGCAGGGCAGGCGCGGGCGCTCGCGGGCCGGGGCCGCGAGAGTCAGTCGTGCCAGCGGGCGCGAGACAGTTCCGCCGCGCGGGTCGGATCCTCCAGCAGGGCCGCCGTCTCGAAGCGGCGTGCCCACTGGCCCGCCGCCCAGGCGAGGCCCGCCGCCACGCCCTCCAGGGTGGCGGCGTGCAGGACGCCGTCCCGGGTGAGGTGCCAGTCCAGTTCGGTGTCGTCGACGAGCAGTTCCTCGTGCTCCAGGTACGACGCGGGCGCGCCGGGGAGCAGGGCACGTACGGCGTCGGGCACGGCCCGTTCCGTCCCCGGGTCGCCGGTGAGCGAGCGGCCCGCGACCTCGCTCAGCCGCCGTACGTCCAGCACCGTGGCCAGGTCGGCGGCCAGCGCGGGCCGTACGGGCACCAGCGGGCGCCGGGCGGCCAGCGGCATGAGGTCGGGCACGTCCGCGACGACCGCCTCGGACGCGTCCTCGACCCGCACCTCGTGGCCGACGACCGCGCGCAGTTCGTCGGGCAGGGTCACCTCGTCGGGGTCGAGGCTGGCCAGCAG
Source organism: Streptomyces armeniacus (assembly GCF_003355155.1). Taxonomy (NCBI): domain Bacteria; kingdom Bacillati; phylum Actinomycetota; class Actinomycetes; order Kitasatosporales; family Streptomycetaceae; genus Streptomyces; species Streptomyces armeniacus. The sequence continues at coordinate 1,408,966 of NZ_CP031320.1, forward strand.
GCCGTAGAGGCCGTGGAGTTGGTCTGCGGTGACGGGCAGTTCGGGGTCGGCAAGCCGGGACAGGAGCTCCGCCGCGCCGCCGGGCTCGTCCAGCAGGGCGGCGGCCGAGGTGCGTACGCCGAGGGCGCGCAGCACCTGGGTGTCGGCGCCGCCGTCGATGGTGAGGGCGGAGGCGTCGGCCTCCTCGTACAGCCCGGCCAGCAGGGCGTCGCCGCCTGCCGCACGCAGCCCGGCGGGGCGGCGGCCGTCCAGCACGGGGTGGCCGCGCAGCCACCACGCGGTGTACGGGCGCACGGTCTCGGTCACGCCGTCCGGCAGCAGCACCCGGACGGGGGCGGTCAGGGCATCGCGCAGCGGCGGCTGCGCGAGCATGGCGAGGGCCTGCGGCCAGCGGTCGTCGTCGACCAGGTCCAGGTCGCGTACGGCGACCAGTTCGGCCACGACGGGCGGCACGGCCGGCTGGGACGAGAGGCCGTCCAGGACGTCTTCGCACCAGACGTCGACGGCGTCGAGGAGGCCGACGTCGTCGGGCTGGGCGTAGTCGCTGTCCTGCGGTTCGGCGATCTCGTCCGGGTCGAGGACGACGTCCGTGGCCCGTACGAGGGCGAAGTCCGCCAGTACGCCGACGGCGGTCAGCGGCTGTTCGCCCCAGCGGCCGGCCAGGGCGGCGTCGCACGCGGCGAGTTCGCCTTCGCGGATGACCTGTTCGAACGGGCTGCCGGGGAAGACCAGTTCGCCGGCGGGGGCGAGTTCGCCGTCCTCGTCGGGCAGTGCCAGGGCGCCGAGCCAGGGTTCGTCGCCGGGCTCCAGACCGGCGTCGCGTACGAGTGCGAGCACCGTTTCGACGAGTTCGTCCGCGTCGAGGGTGCCGGCGTCCTCGTCCCAGATGTCGCCGGCGTCCAGCGAGTTGGCGACGGCGGCCCGCACCTGCGGGGTGGTGAGGACGGCGCGCGGTGACGCGGGGGTGGCGCCCAGCTTGTCCAGCAGCGGGTGGGCGCCATCGGGGTGCGCCACCTTGAGCCCGAGGCGGGCGAGTGCGCTGTGCCGCTGGGAGGTGCCGTCAGGCAAGGCACCGTCCTCGGAGGTGCCGTCCTGCGGCACCTCCCCGGCCTCCGGGGCGGCGACACCGGCGTAGTCGTCCGCAGGCGCGGGGAGCAGCACTTGGCGCGGTCCGATCGCCGTACGCCCGTCCGCCAGCGGCACCGGCAGTCCGGTGAGCCGGTCCGGGTCCACGCCGGCGAGTGAGTCGTAGAGGCGCCGCCACCAGCCGGGTTGCCGTTGGACGCCGCCCAGCCGGTCGATCACCTCGCCGAGCGGTACGCGCGGCACCTCCAGCAGGCGGAGTTCCGGCCGCCGTTCGAGGCCGGCGGGCAGCAGGCTCGGGAACAGTTCGGAGAGGACGACGACGGTGTCCGCCCCCGCGCCCTCGATGATCTCGGCGTCGCGGGGCCGCAGCGCGCCGCCGAACTCGCCGCCGCTCAGCCCTTCTTCGGCCTCCGCCGACCCGCCCGCGGGAGCGGTGTCCGCGACTGCGCTCGTGCCCGTTCCCGTGCCCGTCTCCGGGCCCGTTTCCGTTTCCGTGTCCGCCGCGCGCGGCAGGAAGGCCACCCGGGGGAGGCGTTCGAGCACCAGCCGCCGCAGGGCGCCGTCGAGTTCACCCTCGCCGAGCGGCCCGCGTACGAGGTCGAGGGTGCCGGTGCTCACGGGCCGCCAGTCGGCGATCAGGCCCGCGTACGCCTCGGCGGCCCGTACGGTCAGGAAGTCGGTCAGCGGGCCTGGCGCGACGTGCCGCCGCGTCGGCTCCATCGGGAACGACGCGATGAGCAGCGCGGGCAGCCCCAGCGGTTCCTCCGTCGGGGTCGGCGCGTGGACGACGGCCGTGGTGGATGGCCGTACGGGCGCGCCGTCCGCGTCGACGGGCACCGCCCAGGTGACCGACCACCAGGGGCGTTCGCGTTCCTCCAGCGGGCGGTCGGCGAAGAGCGCGTCGTCGGCGCGGCCGCTCGCGTGGGCGACGCGCCAGCGGGTGCGCCGTACGTTGGTGCCGCCCGGCGCCGGAGCGGTCGCGGCCTGCCCCGCGGTCGCGGCCTGCCCGGCGGGAGCGGCGGTGGTGTCCTCGACGAGCACGTACGCGCTCTCCGCGCTGTCCGTGCGCCGCGTCAGGGTGCGTACGGACTCCGGGGTGTCGATGACGACTTCGTGCAGGCCGGGGAGAGTGAGCAGCAGTGCGTCGTCCACGGCGGCGAGCAGGCCTGCGGCCAGTTCCTCGGCCGCGGTGTCGCGCAACGGCAGGACGACGGCGGTGTCGTAGCCCTCGGGCGCCATGCCCTCGGCCGGGAACGGCAGCCGCAGCAGCGGGACATGGCCTTCGCGGCGGCGCAGCTCGTCGGCGAGGTCGCTGCTGCCCGCGCCGGTGACCGCGCCCGCACTAGTGCCGCGCGCCGCCTCCACCGTGAGTTCGCGCGCCTCCGCGAGCGACCAGCGCACGCCCCCGCCGCGCCCCAGCACCGCGGGTTCGTCGCTCACCGCGAGTACGGCGGCGAACCCGACGCCGTACCGCCCCACCTGCGCGGGCGCCCCCGCGCCCCGGTCCGCGCCCGCGCCGCCGTCGGCGGACCTGCCGCCGTCGGCGCCCCCGCCCTCGTCGCGCTTCGCGGACGCGCGCAGCGTCGCCAGCGACTCGACGCCCGCCGCGTCCAGCGCCGCGCCCGTGTTGGCGGCGACGAGGACGCCGCTCCGCAGCACGTAGCGGATACGTCCGGGCCGCCCGGCGCGGGCGGCGGCGTCGGCGGCGTTCTGGGCCAACTCGACGACCAGCCGGTCGCGGTAGCCGCCGAACGCCAGGTCCTGCTCGGCGTTGGCGTCCTCGCGGAAGCGGGCCGGCGAAGCGGTCCACGCGTCCAGCACGCCCCGCCGCAGTCGCGCGGTCCCGAACGGGTCCTCCCCGGACCCCCGCCGCACCATCACCGTGCCGCCGCCGCTCACGCTGCGCCTCCTCGCCGTTTGTACGGGGCGGGCCCGACGTCCGCCTGTTCCGTGACCGTACGGCATCGCCGCAGCGGTGCGGTACGGAGCGCACCGCCCGCCGGACGGAGGCCCACGGGCGGCGAGATACGCTCGCTGTCCGTGCCCGAACTCCCGTTCTTCCTCATAGCCGGTGCCGCCGTACTGCTGGGCTCGGCCGTACAGACCGGCGTCGGTCTCGGCCTGGGCCTAGTGGCGGCTCCGGTGCTGGTCGTACTGGAGCCCTCGCTCATGCCCGGCACGCTGCTCGTCACCACTGTGACGATGCCTCTGCTGACAGTGTGCGCGGAACGGCGGCACATCGACTGGCACGGGCTGAGCTGGGGGCTGCCCGCCCGGATGCCGGGCGCCGTGGCCGGTGCGTGGCTGATCACGGTGGCGGATCCGCGGCTGCTGGGAGCCCTGGTCGGGCTGATGGTGCTGGCGGCGGTGGCGGCGTCCGCGTTCAGCCGGGGCGGCGCGGACAGGCCGGGCGCCCCGGGCAGGCCGGGCACCCAGGGCGGCCCGGACGGCGTGGACCGCGTGGACCCCGCGGACGGCGCGGACCCCGTGGAGAGCCGGGGCTCCGACGGCCCGCCCCGTGCCCACCGCTTCAGCCCCGCCGCCCTGCTCACGGCGGGCGCCGCGGCCGGGCTCACCGGCACCGCGACGTCGATCGGCGGCCCGCCGCTGGCCCTCCTCTACCAGCGCCAGCCCGCCGCGCGCGTACGCGCCACGCTGGGCGGCTTCTTCCTCGGCGGCACGCTCATCTCCGTACTGACCCTGGCCGCCGCCGGTGAGCTGACCGCGCACCAGGTCAGCACCGGCCTGCTGCTGGTGCCGTTCGTGGTGGCCGGTTTCGCGGCGGGCCGGCCGCTGTGCCGGCGGCTCGGGGAGGCGAGGCTGCGTACGGCGATGCTGACCGTGGTGTCGCTGTCGGGGGCGACGCTGCTCATCCGTTCGCTGCTGTGAAGCAGCAGCGGTCCGCCGGGCGCATCGCCGCCTACGGCAGCACCGGGCGCGGCGGCACGGGCGTGGACACGACCAGCGAACTGGTCGTCTGCCCGTGCACGAGGAAGCGGTCCAGAACGGTCTCCAGGTCGCCCAGCTCGGAGACGTGCACCTTGATCAGGAAGCAGTCCTCGCCGGAGATCCGGTGGCACTCGCTGACCTCGGGCGTCTGCCGTACGAGTTCGGTGACGCGGGACATCTGCCCCGGGCCGGGCCGCAGCCGGACCCACGCCGCGACGGGCAGGCCGAGGGCGGCGGGGTCCACGTCGAGGCGGTAGCCGCGGATGACCCCGGCCTCCTCCAGCCGCCGTACGCGGTCCCGCACGGTGGGGGCGGAGACGCCGAGTTCGCGGGCCAGGTCGGAGGCGCCGCGGCGCGGGTCGTCGGCGAGCAGCCGCAGGAGGCGCGCGCCCAGCTCGTCGACACCGGAACCGGAACCGGTCGCGGCCCCGGAACCGCCCGCCGAGCCCACCACCGCGCCCGCCGGGGCGCTTTTTCCGTTCTGAAAGCGTTCGTTCGACATCGCTGCCCCTGTCGCAACTGACGGACGCGGTCTGCCTTCAATCGTCCATGGCTCCGCGCCCTGGTGGTTTCTAGGTTAGAGGGCATGCCGAATCCGAACCTCAGCACGGCGCACGCGCCCGGGGCGGCGGCCGTACGGCGTGTGCCGCCGCACGCGTACTTCGTGTGCAGCGCCGTCTTCCACTACCTCGGCCCGGCGTTCGCTGTTTTGCTGTTCGCACATGTGGAGCCGCTGGGTGTCGCCTGGCTGCGGATCGTGTCCGCGGCCGCCGTGTTCGCGGTGTGGCGGCGCCCCTGGCGGAGCTGGCGGTCCGCCGACCGCGCCACCCGCCGGTCGCTGCTGGCCTGGGGCGCCGTGCTGGCGGTGATGAACTCGGGCTTCTATCTCGCCATCGACCGGCTCCCGTTGGGCACCGTCGCGGCGATCGAGTTCCTGCCGGTGATCGTGCTGGCGGCCGTCGCCGTACGGACCCGGCGCAATCTGCTGGCGCTCACCGCGGCGGTCACCGGGGTGTACCTCCTCACCGACGTCCATCTGGCCGCCGAGCCGCTCGGCCTGCTCTTCGCGGCGCTCAACGCCGCCCTCTTCGCCCTCTACGTCGTGCTCGCCCACCGCGCCTCCCGCAACCCGGCGGTCAGGGGCATCGACGGCCTCGCCCTGGCCATGCTCATCGCCTCCGCGGCCGCCCTCCCCATCGGCGTCGCGCAGGCCGTGCCCGCGCTGACCGACCCGCGGCTGCTGGCGGCGGGCGTCGGTGTGGGCGTCTGCTCGTCGGTGATCCCGTACGTCTGCGACCAGTTGGCGATGGCGCGGCTGAACCGCGGCACGTACGCCCTGCTGGTCTCGCTGCTGCCCGCGACCGCGACCGTCATCGGGGTGCTGGTGCTGGTGCAGATCCCCGTACCGCCGGAGATCGCCGGTGTGGTGCTGGTGGTGCTGGGCGTCGCCGTACACCGCGAGGCGGCACCGGACGTACGGGAGGAATCCGCGCCGCCCTGACCGGAGCACCCGGCAGCAGGTCCGCGACAGGTCCGCGACAAGGTCCGCGAAACCGCGACCCGCCCGCCACCGGCCACCCACCAGCCACCCGGAACCACCCACCAGCCACCCACCAAGCGAGGACCCCATGGACTACACCCGGCTCGGCACCACCGGCCTCACCGTTTCCCGTATCTGCCTCGGCATGATGAGCTACGGCGACACCTCCGAGCGCGCCTGGCACCTGGACGAGGCCGCGGCGGAACCCCTCGTACGGCAGGCGGCCGAGGCCGGAGTCACCTTCTTCGACACCGCCGATGTCTACGACGACGGGGTCAGCGAGCAGGTCACCGGCCGGCTGCTGCGCCGCCTGTTCCCCTCCCGCGAGGCGTACGTGCTGGCGACGAAGGTCTACTTCCCGATGGGCGGGTCCCCCAACGACCGCGGCCTCTCCCGCAAGCACGTGCTCGCCGCGATCGACGCCTCCCTGCGCAGACTCGGCACCGACTACGTCGACCTGTACCAGATCCACCGCTGGGACCACGCCACCCCCGTCGAGGAGACGATGGAGGCGCTGCACGAGGTGGTGCGGGCGGGCAAGGCGCGCTACATCGGGGCGTCGAGCATGTACGCCTGGCAGTTCGCGAAGGCGCAGCAGACGGCGCGCGAGGCGGGGTGGACCCGGTTCGTGTCGATGCAGAACCACTACAACCTGGTCTACCGGGAGGAGGAGCGGGAGATGCTCCCCCTCTGCGCCGACCAGGGCGTGGGCGTGCTCCCGTACAGCCCGCTCGCCCGCGGGCTGCTCGCGGGCAACCGGGAACGCGGCGGCGGGCGGCGCACCGTACGGGCGGGCGCCGATCCGCTGGCGGAGGAGATGTACGAGGACGCCGACTTCGACGTGGTCGACGCCGTACGCGCGCTCGCGGCCGAACGCGGCGTGCCCGCCGCGCAGCTCGCGCTGGCCTGGCTGCTGGGCCACCCCTCGGTGAGCGCCCCGGTGGTGGGGGCGACCCGCCCCGCCCATCTCGACGACGCGGTGTCGGCGGTCGGGCTGCGGCTGAGCGACGAGGAACGCACACGGCTGGAGGCACCGTACCGCCCGCACCGCGTGCTCGGGCACGTCTGAGCCGCGCCGCCGGCTGTGCGGGAGGCCGTACGAGCCGGGGTCACGCGTCCGGGGTTACGAGCCCGTGCCCGCGCCGCCCGTGCCCGCGCCCTCGCCCGACGTGCCGGCGTCGGCATCAGCACCGGCATCGGAGCCGGAACCAGCACCGGAACCGGCACCGCCGCCCGCGCTCCCCGCCTCGTCGCCCAGCGGGAACGCGTCCGCCCGCGTCTCGTCGATCACCGGCGGGGGCGGCTGCGGCGGCTGCGGCATGACGGCGGCCTCGGAGTGGGCGCCGCAGCCGTACGTCAGCGCGACGACCTGGCCGTCCGCGGGGCTGAACTCGTTCGCGCACACCCCGAACGCCTGCCGCAGCGAGCCCGCCAGCGGCACCAGGAATCCGCAGCTGATGCACGACGCCGGGGCGGCCTGCGCCATCGGGCTCTCCGGCCCGTGCGCGTCCTCCCAGCGGTCGGCTGCCGTGTGCAGGCCGTACCGGGACAGCACGCGTGAGCGGCCCATGCCCAGCTCCTCGGCCACCGCCCGGATGCTGCCGCGCTCCGGCGGCTCCGCCACCGCGCCGGGCGGCTCGTGCGTGACCTCGGCGTCCTCCACGTCGTGCAGGCCGCTGACCTCCGCGAGGTGTTCGGCCTCCTCGGACACCGGCGAGTTCGGGGGCAGCTCCTCCTCGCCCCAGAAGCCCGGTTCGAGGCGGAGGTCCTGCGCCTCGGTGGGGAGCAGGTCGCCGGGGCCGAGGTCGCCGGGCCGGAGCCGTTCGCTCCACGGCACCCACTCGGGCGCGAGCAGCGCGTCCGGACCGGGCAGCAGCACCGTCTCGTCCAGGGTGACGACCTTGGCGCGGGACGCGCGGGCGACCGTGGACGCCCAGCGCCAGCCCCGGTAGCCGGGCTCCTGGCACTCGAAAAGGTGGGTGACCACCCGGTCGCCGTCCGCGACGGCCTCGATCCAGTCGCCGACCTTGCCCGGTGCGGCGACCTCCTGGGCCGCCTCACGCGCGAGTTCGACGGCATCGGCGCACAGCCTGTCGGGTGTACGGCGGCTCCGCGTCGTGGCACTCATGCAGCACTCACAAGAATCGTCTCTCCTACGCCGTAGCGCCGTCATAGCCGAATCGGCGTGCGCCGACGTACGACCGGGCGGGGCGGGGGGAACGGACGGAGCGGAACCGTGGGCCGCTGCGACGTCCGCGCCCGCGCTCGAGGGCCGTGCGGAGCGCACTGTCAACCAACGCTACCCCAACCGCATCCGGCCGCCTCAGCGCGGTGGCCGTTGGCGGCCGGCGGGCAGGTGGCGGGGGCGGCGGACGGCGGGTGAACGCCCGTACCGATTCCGGGCCGACCGGCCGTTCCCGGACAACGGGCAGTGACAGGCCGCATCTGGGGCACACTGAACGTCGTGGCCGTAGACAAGCCGTATCAGGACGTCACGGACCGGACCGCGCTGCCCGCCGGAACCAGCCGACCGGGCAGGGCGCCCGGACGGCTCCGGCGCACCGTACGGGCCACGCGCCGGCCGCCCGCCGCGCTCGCCCGCCGTATCCGCAAGACGACGCACGCGCACGGCGCGGGCGAGTCCGGCCTCGGCAAGCTGATCGAACTGCACGCCGTCAACTCCGCCGGCGACATGCTTGTCACCGTCGCCCTCGCCTCCACCGTCTTCTTCTCCGTGCCGACCGGCGAGGCACGCGGCCGTGTCGCGCTCTACCTGCTGGTGACCATGGCGCCGTTCGCGCTGCTGGCCCCCGTCGTCGGCCCGCTCCTGGACCGCATCCCGCACGGCCGGCGCGCCGCCATGGCCGGGGCGATGCTGGCCCGCGCGCTGCTCGCGCTGACGATGGCGGGCGCGGTGGCGACGGGCGGCCTGGAGCTGTACCCGGCGGCGCTCGGCGTACTGGTCTCCTCCAAGGCATACGGAGTGGTCCGGTCCGCCGTCGTCCCCCGGCTGCTGCCACCCCGTATCTCCCTGGTGAAGGCCAACTCGCGGGTCACCCTGTCCGGACTGCTGGCCACCGGTCTGGCCGCACCGATCGGCGCGGGGCTGCACAAGCTGGGGCCGTCGTGGCCGCTGTACGGGGCGTGCGCGGTCTTCGTCGTCGGCACCTTCCTGTCGTTCTCGCTGGACCACAAGGTGGACTCCGCCAAGGGCGAACTGAAGGCGCACCTCGTGGCGGAGGCGGCCGACAGTACGGCGTCCGGTACGGGAGCCGGGTACGGGCGTACGGGGAAGCGGCGCCGGCTCGGGCTGCGTACGGCTGGCTCGTCGGTGCGGACGGGTCTGATCGCGAACTCCTCCGTACGCGCCCTCTCCGGCTTCCTCACCTTCTTCCTCGCGTTCCTGCTGCGCGAGCATCCGCTGTCCGGGATGACCGCCGCGTTCTCGCTGGGGATGGTGGCGGTCGCCGCCGGTACGGGGAACGCGCTGGGCACCGCCCTCGGCGCGTGGCTGCGGGACCGCGGCCCGGAAGTGATCATCACCGCCGTCCTGGCCTGCGCGCTCGCCGCGACGGTCACGGCGACGGCGCTGTACGGCACCGTCACGGTCGCGGCGGTCGCCGCCACCGCCGGGATCGTTCAGGCCCTGGGCAAACTGTCGCTGGACGCGCTGATCCAGCGCGACATGCCGGAGGCGGTCCGTACGTCGGCCTTCGCGCGGTCTGAGACGCTGATGCAGATGTCGTGGGTCGTGGGCGGCGCGATCGGCATCTCGCTGCCGCTGACCGTGCCGGAGGTGGGCATGGCGGTGGGCGCGGGCATCGTGGCGCTGGGCGCGGTCACGACGGTACGGGGGCTGCTGGCGGGCGCGCGCCGAAGGGGCGCGACGCGCACGCGGGTGTCCTAGGGCGCCCAGATTCAAGCCCGTCCGGCGCGGCTTGGCACGAACGCCCGCACAATCAAGCCCGTCCGGCGATTGAGGACGGCCCTCGGCCACGAAGCACGCGCGCTTGGCCTGGGCACCCCGGCCTACCGCCGGCCCTGGCCGCCCCGGTCCGTCCTCAAACGCCGGACGGGCTGGAGTTGGCGCGCCCCGCCCGTCCTCAAACGCCGGACGGGCTGGAGTTGGCTTGGCTGGGCGGAGCCGCCCGGAAGCAGGGGCGGACCGCCCGGTAACCTGCCCGCATGACCAATGCGATCCCGGGCTCGCGGCGAGGGCGGGTGCTCCGTACCGCCACCGCCCTCGGCACCGTCACCCTCGGCCTCCTCGCCCTCTCCGCCTGCGAGAAGCCGACACCGCTGGCCACGGTGACCGTCGGCGGCGAAACGGTGACCGCCGAGGCCGCCTGCTACGAGGACGGCAAGACGATCGGCGAGGCCGAGGCGAAGAAGTGCGCCGACGCGAAGGCCGAGAAGAAGATCACCGTCGGGCACGGCGACAAGATCCGTATCGGCGTCGAGCCGGAGATGGCGGAGGAGGGCTGGATGCTCTTCGTGAACGACCAGTCCGTACTGCCGGAGCCGACCGACAAGACGTACTACTCGTTCCCCGGCGACGCGTTCTTCCAGAAGCAGGGCCCCACCGGGCAGGCGGAGCCGACCAAGGACGCGGAGATCAGCATCGTCATGACGAAGGACGGCAACTTCAAGGGCGCCTGGCACATCGAGGCGAAGCAGGAGAAGTGACGGCGGTCCCGGGCCGATGCGCGTCCTGACCGTCACCGCCGTCGCCGCGGAACGGGACGCGGTGACGCGCGCCGTCACCGACATCGCGGGCCGCGGGGCGGGCGAGGCGAAGCCCGTACGGCTGCCCGGCGGGCTGACCGCGCACCGCGTACGGTGCGCGGTGGCCACCCCGGGCGGGGAACGGGAGCTGGTGCTGGACGCGGTCGCGGCCGGCGTGGGCGTCGGCGCTGCCGCCGCCGGGGCGGCCACCGCGCTGACGGCCGCCGACTTGGCGGGCACCCCGTACGACCTCGCCGTCTCGGCGGGCATCGGCGGCGGCTTCGTACGCGACGTACGGGACGCACACGGCGAATACGACGTACGGGACGCACGCGCCGTACGTGACACCCCCGCGTCCGGCGACCCGGCGCCCCGGCTGGGCGGTACGGCGGTCGCGTCGGCCGTCGTCGCCGCCGACCTGGGCGCGCAGACGACGGAGCCGGGGCCCGGAGGCTTCGTACCGGTGACGGAGCTGGGTTTCGGCACCGTCGAGCACCGGCCGCCCGCGGCACTCGTACGGGCCGTGGCCGGGGCCACCGGCGGTACGACCGGACCCGTGCTCACCGTGTCCACGGTGACGGGCACGGCGGAGCGCGCCGCCGAACTGGCGGCACGGCACCCGGGCGCCGTCGCCGAGGCGATGGAGGGCTTCGGGGTGGCGGAGGCGGCGTACGCGCACGGGGTGCCGGTGCTCGAGCTCCGTACGGTCTCCAACGCCGTCGGCCCCCGCGACCGCGCCGCCTGGCGCATTCCGGACGCGCTGCGGGCGCTCACCACGGCGGTCGGGAAGACGGTCCCGGTGCTCACGCGCTGGTACGAGGAGCAAGACGGCCGTGCCGGCGCATACGGCGCGGACGGCCCGGACGGTGACAACGAGCAAGGACAGGCGGAACGAGCATGATCGAGCGGCCCCTGCGGATCGCGTACTCCCCGTGCCCCAACGACACGTTCACCTTCGACGCCTGGGCGCACGGCCGCGTGCCGGGGGCGCCGCCGCTGGACGTCACGTTCGCGGACATCGACGTCACGAACGGGATGGCGGAGCGGGGCGAGTTCGACGTTCTGAAGGTGTCGTACGCGGTGCTGCCCTGGGTGCTGGAGGAGTACGCGCTGCTGCCGTGCGGAGGCGCGCTCGGGCGCGGCTGCGGGCCGCTGGTGCTGACGCGTCCGCCGCACGCCGGCGCCGAGTCCCCCGCGCCCGGCGCGCCGGGCGCGGGGGAGGCGCAGGGCGCGGGGCTGCGCGGCAAGACGGTCGCGGTACCGAGCGAACGGTCCACCGCCTACCTGCTGTTCCGGCTCTGGGCCGCCGCGGAGGTGCCGGGCGGGGTCGGCAAGATCGTGGTACTGCCGTTCCACGAGATCATGCCCGCCGTACGGGACGGCAGGGTCGACGCCGGACTGGTGATCCACGAGGCCCGCTTCACGTACCAGGACTTCGGTCTGCACTGCCTCGCCGACATGGGCGAGCACTGGGAGTCCACGACGGGGCTGCCCATCCCGCTCGGCGCGATCATCGCCAAGCGCGCGCTCGGCGAACGGACGCTGCACGCGCTGGCGGACGCCGCGCGGAAGTCCGTACGCATGGCGTGGGACGACCCGGAGGCGTCGCGGCCGTACGTACTGGAGCACGCGCAGGAGATGGACCCGCGCGTGGCGGACCAGCACATCGGCCTGTACGTCAACGAGTTCACCGCGGGCCTGGGGGACGACGGGTACGCGGCCGTGCGGGGGTTGCTGACGCGGGCCGCGGCGGAGGGGCTTGTGCCGCCGCTCGGCCCGGACGCGCTCGCTTTCCCCTGACGCCCGCATCCCCGGCCGTCAGGCCGTGCGGCCCGCACCGGGCCGAGGCCCGTCCTCAAACGCCGGACGGGCCGGGAATCGGCTCGCGTCAGACGTCCAGTTGGTCCGCCACCGCCCGCAGCATGCCCGCGATCTTGCGGCCGTGTGCCTTGTCCGGGTACCGGCCGCGCTCCAGCGACTGGGACACACCGTCAAGCAGCGTCGTCAGGTCCTGGACGATCGACGCCAGCTCGTCCGGCTTGCGGCGCTGTGCTGCGGCTACGGACGGCGCGGGGTCCAGCAGGCTGACCGAGAGCGCCTGGTCACCGCGCTGTCCCGCGACGACTCCGAACTCCACGCGCTGGCCCGGCTTCAGCGCATCGACGCCGTCCGGGAGCACCGACGAGTGCACGAAGACGTCTCCGCCGTCGTCGCGGGAGAGAAAGCCGAAGCCCTTCTCGGTGTTGAACCATTTGACCTTGCCGGTAGGCACGTCCGTCCTCGTCCTCGTACTCGTCAGGGCAGCGGGCTGCTCGCGTGGAAACGGAAAAACTCGCGTCAGAGCTGGTGGTGAAACGGCTCCGGAGAGCAGTCGAGCGGGCCGTGAGACCCGCCACCACCAAGGCTAATGGTCCGCAGCCCGGTGACAAGACGCCTTTTCCGAGCGGTTCCTTCGTAGCCTGCTCACCGATCTACCCTGACCGGGTGAACACTGAAACGCCCCGGGCACCCGGGGATCTGCTGGTACGGGCGGGCGGTGTCGTCTTCGCGGTCGGCGCGCTCGCGACGCTCATCACCGTGGCGCCGCTGTTTCTGGACGCGGATCCGTTCCCCGCCCCGGCGTACTTCGTGTGCATGCTGATGGGTGTCGGCTTCGGGCTGGCGGCCGCCGGCCTGCTGCGGTCGGCCGCCGCGGAGCGGCGCGCGGCGCGCGAGGCGGTGTCCGGGCCGACGGCCTGAGGCCGGGCCGGGCCAGCGACCGGTCCGGGCCCGCGCAGCCTCACTCCCGCCGGACACCACCCCGCTCCGCCCCGTACGTGTCCAGCCAGGCGGGGAGGTCCGGCAGCCCGCCCTCCAGTACGACGTCCGCGCCCGCCGCGCGCAGTTCCGCCGCGTCGCACGGCCCGGTCGGTACGGCGACCGACACGGCGCCCGCCGTACGCGCGCCGCGCACGTCGCCGGTGTGGTCCCCGACGTACACGGCGGCGCCGTACTCGCGCAGCGCCTCCGCCTTGGCCTCCGCCCACAGCCAGCCGATCACCGCGTCCGGTGCGATGCCGAGGTGCTCGAGGTGCAGCTTGGCGTTCGGCTCGTGCTTCGCGGTGACGACGATGGCGCGGCCGCCCGCGTCCCGTACGGCCTGTACGGCCTCGCGCGCGCCCGGCAGCGCGGTGCAGGGCGCGATGGCTATCGAGGGGTACATCTCGCGGTAGCGGTCGCTGAGTTCACCGATACGGTCCGCCGGGAACCATTCCGCGAGCTCCTGCTCCAGCGGCGGGCCGAGGCGGGTGACAGCCAGTTCGGCGTCGATGTAGGTGCCGGTCTCCGCGGACAGCGCCTCGTAGCAGGCCTTGATGCCGGGGCGGGTGTCGATCAGGGTCATGTCGAGGTCGAAGCCGACCGTCATCTCGTACGAAGGCATGCCCTGCATTCTGCCTTGCCGCACCCCGTACACTTAGGTCTGCCTTACCTAGCCCAGCGCCCGAGGACACGATGCCAGCCGCCTCTCCGACGACGCCGTCCGACGCCCACCGCGACGGCCGCGACGGCTCCCTTGGCGGCACCTCCCTCGGCAAGGGCGCCTCCCCCGGCGGCAGCGGCCCCGGCAAGGACGGCAGCCGCGGCGGGCGTACGAGTCCGCGCCGCGCGGCCGTCAGCCGCCGTATCGGCTGGACGGTCGCCGCGCTGGCCGTGCTCGTGCTGGCCGCCCTGCTCAGCCTGGCGCTGGGCAGCCGCCCCGTCGCCCCCGCCCAGGTCTGGGACGCGCTGCTGCACGGCGGCCACAGCAACGACGCCGAGGTCATCCGCACCATGCGGGCGCCGCGCACGCTGATCGGCGTCATGGTCGGGGCCGCGCTCGGGCTCGCGGGCGCGGTGATGCAGGGCCTCACTCGGAACCCGATCGCGGAGCCGGGCATCCTCGGGATCAGCCAGGGGGCGTCGGTCGGCGTCGTGCTGGCGATCGCGTTCGCGGGGGTGCACACGCTGTCGGGCTACGTGTGGTTCGCGTTCCTGGGCGCGGGTGTGGCGGCGGTCGCCGCGTACGCCATCGCCGCGCGCGGCCGGGGCGGCGCCACCCCGGTGAAGCTCGCGCTGTCGGGCGCCGCGATCAACGCGCTGCTGGCGTCCGTCATCGCCGCGGTCCTGACGACGCGGGCGGCGGCGCTGGACGAGTTCCGGTTCTGGCAGGTCGGTTCGCTGTCGGGGCGTGACACCGAAGTGGCAGGGCAGATATGGCCGTTCCTGCTGGCGGGCGTGCTGCTGGTGCTCGCCGTGTCGCGCGGCCTGGACGCGCTGGCGCTGGGCGAGGACGTGGCGAAGGGGCTGGGCCAGAACATCGCCGTCGTACGGATCGTCGGCGGGCTGGGCGCGACCGTGCTGACCGGCGTCGGGGTCGCCGCCGCCGGACCGATCGCGTTCGTCGGGCTGGCCGTGCCGCACCTCGCGCGGGCCCTCGTCGGCAACGACCACCGCTGGCTGCTGCCGATGGCGGCGCTGCTGGGGCCTGTTGTGCTGCTGGTGTCCGATGTCGTCGGGCGGTTGATCTTCCCGCCGGGCGAGGTGCCGGCCGGGGTGATGACCTCGCTGATCGGCGTCCCGTTCCTGATCGCCCTCGTACGGCGGAAGTCGGTGGCCGCATGACGAGCGTCCATACGAGCAAGCGCCCCGCCGCGTCGGCCACCGTACGGACGCGTCCCGCCACCGTACGGACGCGTCCCACCGGGTACGCCGTCGTACGGCGCCCCCGCGCCTCGTTCCTCGTGCACCGGCGGGCCGCCGCCGTCGCCGGGGTGCTGGCCGTGCTCCTCTTCGCCGCCGTCGTGGCGAACCTCACCCTCGGCGAGAGCACCGTCCCGCCCGTCGAGGTCGTCAAGGTGATGCTCGGGCAGCCGTCGCCGGACGAACTCGTCGTCGGGACGCTGCGGATGCCGCGGATGGTCGTCGGGCTGATGGTCGGCGCCGCGCTCGGCGTCGCGGGCGCGCTGATCCAGACCGTCGCCCGCAACCCGCTCGCCAGCCCCGACATCATCGGCGTCACGCACGGCGCGGCGGCGGCGACGGTCGGCGCGATGACGTTCGGGCTGACCTCGTACGCGGTCCTGCCGTACGTCTCCGTCGCGGGCGGACTGGCGGCGGCGGCGCTGGTCTACGTGTTCGCGTGGCGCGGCGGACTGCACGCGACGCGCTTCGTCCTGATCGGCATCGGTGTGGCCGTCGCGCTCCGCTCGGTCACGCAGCTGTTCCTCACCAAGGGCGACTACCTGGTGGCGCAGCAGGCCAAGGTGTGGATGACCGGTTCGCTGAACGGTCGCGGCTGGGACCAGGCCGCGCCCCTGGGCTGGGCGCTGCTGGCGCTGCTCCCGTTCGTGCTGTGGGCGGCGCGCGCGCAGCGCGAGGTCGGACTGGACGACGACACGGCGACCGCACTCGGCGTACGGCTCGGCCGCAGCCGTCTCGTCCTCGTCGGCACCGGCGTGATGCTCGCGGCGCTGGCCACCGGCGCGGCCGGGCCCGTCGACTTCGTGGCGCTGCTGGCGCCGCAGGTGGCGCGGCGGCTCACGCGTACCGCGCAGATCCCGCTGCTGTCGTCCGCGCTGCTCGGCGCGTTCATCGTGACGCTCGGCGATCTGCTCGCACGGAAGCTGTTCTCGCCCACCGAGCTGCCCGTAGGGGTGCTGACGGCGGCGATCGGCGCCCCGTACCTGATCTTCCTCATCATCCGCAGCCGTACCGGAGCGAAGGCATGACCCGAACCGACCCGACCGCCGCCGCGCCCGCCTCCGCCGCGCCCGCTCCTTCCTCGCCCGCTCCTTCCTCGTCCGTACGGCTGGCGGCGCGCGATCTGACGCTGGCCTACGACGACCGCGCCGTGGTCGAAGGGCTGGACCTCGAGGTGCCGGACGGTCAGGTCACCGTCGTCGTCGGCCCCAATGCCTGCGGCAAGTCGACCACCCTGCGCGCCCTCGGGCGGCTGCTCAAGCCGCGGCGCGGCTCGGTGCTGCTCGACGGCCAGGAGCTGGCCCGCATCCCCACCCGCAAGATCGCGCAGGCCGTCGGGCTGCTGCCGCAGACGCCCGTCGCACCCGAGGCGATCACCGTGGCGGACCTCGTCTCGCGCGGCCGCCAGCCGCACCAGCACTGGTGGCAGCAGTGGTCGGAGGCGGACGAGCGTGCCGTCGTGGATGCGATGGACCGTACAGACGTCACCGCGCTCGCCGAACGCCCCGTGGACGAGCTGTCCGGCGGCCAACGGCAGCGCGTATGGCTGGCGATGGCGCTCGCGCAGGAGACCGACCTGCTGCTGCTGGACGAGCCGACGACGTACCTGGACATCGCGCACCAGGTGGAAGTGCTGGATCTCGTACGGCAGTTGGCGGCACCGAACGCCGCGGGCGAGCGCGGCCGTACGGTCGTGATGGTCCTCCACGACCTCAACCAGGCCGCCCGTTACGCCGATCACCTCGTGGCCATGCAGCAGGGGCGGATCGCCGCGCAGGGCAGCCCGGGCGACATCGTGACGGCGGAGCTGGTGAGCGAGGTGTTCGGGCTGGAGTCGGTGGTCGTGCCCGACCCGGTGACGGGCAGCCCGCTCGTGGTGCCGGGCGCGCCGTGGCGGGCGGCGCCTGCCAGGCGGGACGGTACGGCTGACGCCCAGGACCGTACTGCCGACGCTTCCTCTGCGGCGGCTCCCGCTGCCGACGCTCCCTCCGACGACTCCCCCGCGCCCGGCGATTCCCCCGTGCCCGACGGCGACGACGACGCGTCCGGCACCGCATCAGGCGACGGTTCCGTCCCCCAGGCCCCCACGCCGCCCCCCGCTCCCGCCAGCACCCGAAAGGGACCCTCATGACGTATCCGCGCCGCCGCTCCGCGCTCGCCGTCACCGCGGCCACGACCGCCACCCTCACCGCCGCGCTCGGACTGACCGCGTGCGGTTCCGACTCCGACTCGGGGAAGGCCGAGGGCGGCACCCACGTCGTCAAGACGTACAAGGGCGACGTGAAGGTGCCGGACAACCCCGAGCGCGTGGTCGTGCTCGACACCGCCGAGCTGGACTCGGCGATCACCCTCGGCGTCAAGCCCGTCGGCGCCACCAAGGCCGACGTCGGCACCGACTTCCTCGGCTATCTGCCGGACTCGAAGGTCAAGGGCATCGAGAACGTCGGCAACATCGCACAGCCCAACCTGGAGAAGATCGCGGCGCTCGATCCGGATCTGATCCTCACCAACGGTTCGCGGGACGAGAAGAACTACGACAAGCTCAAGGAGATCGCCCCCACCGTCATGACCGAGACCACCGGCCTGCCCTGGAAGGAGAACTTCAAGGTGCACGCCGACGCGCTCGGCAAGAAGGAGGAGGCGCGGAAGGTCGTCGCTGCCTACGACAAGCACGCCGGCGAGGTCACCGAGGCCCTGGGCGGCGCGGAGCGGGCCAAGTCCCTGAAGACGAACGTGATCCGCTTCGTCGAGGGCGCCGACCTGCGCATCTACGGCGACGGCAGCTACATCGGCACGGTGCTCGAGGACGCCGGTCTCGGCCGCCCGCCGATCGTGGACAAGGCCACCGAACTCGACGGCCTGATGCTCGAGGTCAGCCCCGAACAGGTCGACAAGGTCGACACGGACGTCCTCTTCTACACCTCGTACGGCGACCAGTCGAAGTCCGGCGAGTCCAAGGCCACGGACAACGGGCTGTGGAAGAACATGAAGGCGGTCAAGAACGGCACGGCGCACCGCGTGAACGACGAGCTCTGGATCCAGGGCATCGGCTACACGGCGGCGAACAAGATCCTGGACGAGATGGCGAAGCTGCTGGCGAAGTAGCCGCGGTGGGGCGGACGTTGCGGGCCCGCGCTGTTGCGGTACGCAACGTTGCAGCGAGCCGCTGAAGCGCGACCGTTGCGCGAGCGCCATCGCCCCTGCACCAAGCAACGTTGCGGCACGCGCCGTTGCGACAGTGGCCCTTGCGGGGCTCGCCGTTACGCCGAGTCCCGTTACCCGTCCGGCAGCGGCCGTCGCGCGCGCCACAGCAGGAACAGCGCGCTCGCGGCGGCCGCCACCCGCAGCACCACCGGCCACGCGTCACCCATCGCGTCGCTCATCGCGCCCTCGGTCTCCGGAATGGGCGCGCCCCAGTGCTCGTTGGCGCGCCCCCAGAACCACACCGCCGTACCGGCCGCGACCAGCCCGGGCATGCCCAGGGCGGCCCATTTCGCCTCCGTACGGCTGAGCCTGGGCGACCAGTACGCCGCCAGCCAGCCGGCCGCGAGCGGCACCAGGTGTGCCATGACGGTGCCCGCGGCGAGCAGCGCGACCGCGACCAGTTCGACCAGGCCCCCCACCCGGGGGCCACCGCCGCCCCCGTCGCCGCCGAACGGCCGGAAGCGCGCAGGGCGTTCCGTACGTGCCGGTCCGTCGTCGTCCTGCTCGACGGCGGGCGGCTCCGGCGCGCTCCGCTCGCCGCCGCGCGTACCCCGCGCCGGCCTGCCCGGCCCCGCGCCCCGGCGCGTGTCCTCGTCGGCGTCGTCGTCCTCCGGGGGCTTGAGCAGTTCCGGCAGTTCGATGCCGCCGACGAATCCGGGGACGAGGTCGCTGCCCGGACGGCGGCTGCCGTGCTGACCGCCGCGCTCGTACGGGCCCCCGCGCTCGTACGGGCCTCGCGCGTGCGGATCGGTCCGCCACCAGTCCGGGTCGCTCTCCTCGGGCCCCAGCTCGTCCATACCGGCCAGGTGCGGCGGCGAGGCGCCGCGTGCCGCCGTCACGGGCGGCTCGGCGGGCGGCGGGTCCTGCGGTTCCTTCCGCAACTGCTGGGGCAGGCGCGGCAGTCTGGGCAGCCGCTGCGTGACACCGCTCAGGCCGCCGCCCAAGGCGCCGCCCAGGCCGCCCGCCGTCCCGCCGGAGCTTCCTCCCGCGCCGCTCCCCGCGCCACTCCCCGTGCCGCCGCCGGGCCGCGACGGGTCCTCGTCGACCGCGCGCGGGGCGGGTACGCCGGGGACGGCCTCGCCGCCGTTGGCGGCGGCCACCAGGTCCTCCGGTCTGCCCAGCCGGTCGAGGATCTTCCGTACGGCCGCCTTGGACTCGGCGCCGCCCTGCTCGGACCGCATCCGGTCGATGTCCGTACGGAGCCCGCTCACCAGCCGCGCCCGTTCGGCCGCGGTCATCGGCGTACCGTGAGCCAGGTCGCCGACCCGGCTCAGATAGTCGAATACGAGCTTGTCGCTCTCGATCCCCACCAATTCCCCAACGGCTACTCACGCATGACGCCCGACCACCACGACCGTACCGCGCGCGCCGCCGTCGGGGCCCGTCCGGTCACACGCGCGTCACCCGCACCCGCCCCGTACGCCGCACCCGCCCGCGGACGGGTGCCTCCCCCGTAGACGCCCGCGCATGGACACGCGGGCCTCGGGCATGGAGGGGCGCGCCGTATCCGGCTTTTCTGTACGCATGACCACTACACCGCGCATTTCCCGCCCCTCCCTGAGAACCGGGGCCCTGTTCCTCGCCACCCTGACGACCGGGCTGACGGCGGGCGTTTTCGTGGACTGGTCGAACACGATCATGCCGGGACTGGGCACCGTCGACGACCGCACCTTCGTCACGGCCTCCCGGGCGCTCGACGACGCGATCCGCAACCCCCTGTTCCTCGGGGTGGAGTTCACGGGCGCGCTGCTGCTCACGGGCCTGGCCACCGTCCTCCACCTCCGTCCGGAGCACCGCCCCGTACTGCGGTGGGTCGTGGTGGCGCTGGTGTGTTACCTGGTGGCGGTCGTGACCACGTTCGCCGTGCACGAGCCGCTGAACGAGAAGGTCAGGACGGCCGGGGAGTTCGACACCGGCGCCGAGTTCGCCGCGATGCGCGCACAGCTCGACGAATCGCGGTGGGCCGCCTGGAACGCCGTACGGGCTGTGGCGACGACCTTCGCGTTCGGCTGCCTCGCGTGGGCACTCGTGCTCCACTGCCGGTTTGCGCCCCGTACGGCGAGCTGAGTGCACCCGTACGGTGGCGCCCAACTGCCCTCCCTGTAAGCATGTTCGGCGGCGTGCCACGGCCGGCGGAAGGCACGCGGAGGGGGCGGGGGATGGCGGGCATCGGGATACGGCGGCTCAGTGACGAGGATCCGCAGCGGCTGGGCGACTACCGCCTGGTGTGGCGGCTCACCTCCGGCGGCATGGGCCGGATCTACCTCGCGCGCCCCGTCTCGGGCGGCGGCAGTTCCCCGCTCGTCGCCGTCAAAACGCTCCTCGCGGAGGGCGTCGTCAGCCGCACCGACCGGGAGCGGTTCGCCCGCGAGGTGGAGCTGGCCCGGCGGATCGACAGCGCGTACACCGCCCGCGTACTCGACGCGGACGCGCAGGCCGCGCTCCCCTGGATGGCCATCGAGTACGTGGCGGCGCCCGCGCTCGCCGACCTCGTACGTGACGCCGGCGCGCTGGCGGAGTGGGCGGTGCCCACGATCGCGGCGGGCACCGTACAGGCGCTGCTGGCGCTCCACGACAAGGGCGTCATCCACCGGGACGTGAAGCCGCAGAACATCCTGCTGCCGCTGACCGGCCCGCTCCTCATCGACTTCGGCATATCGCACGCCGTCGACCTCACGCGTACGTCGCTCACGCTGGGCACGATCGCGTTCACCTCGCCGGAGCAGGCGCGCGGCGAGCAGTCGACGGCGGCCTCCGACGTGTTCTCGCTGGGCGCGACGCTGTTCTACCTCGCCGTCGGCCGCGTGCCGTACCCGGAGGTCGGCGGCCCGATGCCGCTGCTGGCCCTCGTACAGGCCGGCAATGTCGATCTGGCGGGCCTGCCGCGGGAGCTGGCCCCGCTGATCCGCCCCTGCCTCGCCGCCGACCCCGGCGACCGGCCCAAGCCCGACGAGCTGCTGGAACGCGCCCAGGAGGCACGCGACCGCGGCGCCGTGCCGGGGCGGCGCTGGCTGCCGGTGGAGTGGACGGCGGTGATTGAGGCGTACGAGGCGCACGGGCGCGCGCTGAATGCCGACCGGAACGCCGCCTCCGACGGCCGTACGCGTCCCATGCCGCCGCCCGCACCCACGCTCGTACAGCCCGGCGAGCGCACCGCACGGCGGGAGCGGGAGGCGGAGGCGCGGGAGGAACGGCGGCGCAGAGACGAGGAGTTGCGCCGTATGGCGGAGGCCGCGGCGCGGGCACGGAACCAGCGGACGCGGAACCAGCGGGCAGGCAACCAGCAGGCACGTAACCAACGGACGCGGAACGGGCAGACGCGTACGGGATCGTCGTCCTCCGCCACGCCTCCCCGAACCACCACGCCCTCCACCCCGTCCACCCCGTCCACGCCGTCCAGGCCCTCCGGCGGCGGCAGCAGCAGTGGAGGCGGCTGGGCGGCCATCGCCGTACTGCTCGCCCTCGCGCTCTTCGCCTGGCAGCCCTGGGAGGGCGACGAGACCGGCGGCTCGTCAGGCAGCACCTCCGTGGGCGCGTCCAGCAGCACCTCCGGCGGCACGAGCGGCGACTCGGACACGACGTCCGGAACGGACTCCCTCACCTCCTCGGGCGGTTCGGGCGACAGCGGTACGGACTCCTCCGTCGGCGGCACGAGCAGCAGCGGCGGCACAAGCAGCAGCGGCACGAGCGGTGACGAGGACGGCGACGACGACAGGGAGCCCGCCCCGGATCCGACCGCGGAGGCGTTCAAAGACGTCTCCTCGGGCGACTGCCTCACCGTCTACGACACGGGCCGCGGCGGCGGCAGCATCGACTGGAGCGCCGACGTGCCGCCCGACCCCGTGTCCTGCGGCAGCAACCGGGCGCACGTACAGGTCACCAGCGTCACCAGCGGCAGCTGCCCGAACGACGTGGACAAGGCGCGCTGGAGCTACAGTTCGGGCGGCGAACGCACCAGCCTCTGTCTGCAGCGCATCTACCACCGCGGCTACTGCCTGCTCGGTACGACGTCCGGTGACCGTATCCGGCTGAGCGGCATGACGCTGATCGACTGCCGGAGCAGTACGGTGCCCGCGGGGTTCGACCGCATCATGCACGTCACGGGCGTATACCGGGCCACGGCGGGCTCCGGCAGCAGCAACTGCGGCACCCCGGCCCCGGGCCAGAACCGCTACCGCTCGTACACCGTCAACAACGGCCGGACACTGCTCTGCACCCGGGTCTTCAGCGACTAGCGGCGTCCCCGCGGATCACCGCCGTCGGCATCCCGATCCGGACGGCGAGTCTGATCGCCGCGCTCGTACGTGTCCCCGCGGTTCTCAGCCCACCAACGGGCCGCCCCCGGCCACGCCGCCGCCATCGCCGTGCTCACGCCGCCCGGACGGAGAACCCGGCCACCCGGACGGGAGGACCCCGCCGCCCGGACGGAGGGCCCGGCCGATCGGACGGGAAGCGTGGCCGGTCGGCCGACGCGGAGCCGGGCGAAGGCAGGCTAGCGTCCCTCTCAGCAGGCAACACCACGGAGGGGAAGGCCCGATGGATCAGCGAGCGTCCGACCGCAACGCCGGCGTGACCACCGAGTTCGAGAGGGACGTCCTCAAACTCCTGCAGGAGGCCGTGCGCGGGGCGGAGAGGCAGGAACGCGAGGACGTCGGCACGGAGAGCCTGCTGGCGGCGCTCGTGTCCGGTGAGTCGTCCGCGGGTTCCGCGATCGCCCCCGGAATGAAGGCTTCCGGCTCGCTCGGCGGCTCGATCGCGTGCCGGGGGACATCCGTGTGGGTCAGCGAGGACGCGGGTGACGGCGCAGAGGGATCCCCGGACGACGAGCGGGAGATCGACGCCTTGTGGCGGGAGGTCCGGCACGAGGAGGCCAAGCGGCTGCGCTGGAAGAACCGCAAGAAGCAGGAGGAGGAGCTGGAGAGCCTTGAACTTCCGCCGATGACCGGTGCGTTGCGGGACTGTCTGCGCAAGGCGCTGAAGTCGGCACGGGAGGAGGGCACCGTTTCCGTGCACGTCCGCCATGTGGCGCGCGCGCTGCTCGAGCTGCCCGATACGCGTGCCCGCGAGGCCATGGTGCTGGAGAAGCTGGACGTCTCGGCCGCCTCGGCCGCGCTCGACGCGCTGGAGCCGGGAGGCGACGAAGCACCCGAGCCCGGCTCGGTGCTGGTGCTGCGCAAGGCAGGCACGTTCGGAAAGAGCGGCAATCCACTGACCCGGAAGTTCACCGCCTGGATATTCGGGGGCGGCGCCGGTTTCGGCTCCGCGGTGGTGGGTGCGGTGCGTACGGAGTCGTCGCGGGGGGCGGTGCGGCGCGGGGCGTCGGAGATAGAACCCGTGGACACGCTGCTGGCCATCCTGGCGCTGGACCGGTCGTTGACCGTCGCGGAGCGCGAGCTGCCCGAGAAGCTGGCGGGAGCGAACCGGGGGGCGGAGCTCCTGCACCGGTACGGAGCACGGCAGGAGGTCCTCGCCCGCCTGCTGCTGCCCTCCACCGGTGTCGCGGAGGGGGCGCTGCCCCCGGAGGTGCCCGGCCACGCCGACTTCGAACGACGGCTCCTGCACGTCACACAGTTCACCGCCTCCGCCGAGGGCTCGCCCACCGTCGGCACGACCCATCTGCTGGCCGCGCTGCTGGACCCGGCCGGGACGGACGCGGAGTCCGCGGCGGAGGTCGAGCGCGTGCTGACCGAGAGCGGGGTGGATGTCGCCGGGCTGCGGGCGGAGCCGGAGCTCCGGGTCCCGGGCGGCGCGGCACCGGCCGCCTGAGCCCGCGGCGGTCCGCCAACGCGTACGACAAGAACCGCCTTGCCAAGAACAGCCGTTGTCGAGAACAGCCGTTGAAAAGCCGAAGACGGCCGTCGAGCACAGCCCCCACACGGAGGAAGCCATGAGCCCGGCAGTACGACTGTGGGGACGGGTGACGGGACGGGTGCGCCACGAGGCCACCGCGGTACGGGAGGCGGTGCGCGCCGCGCCCCGGCGGACGGTCGTGACCGAGTCCGTCTTCGCGGGCCTGGTCCTGCTGTGCTCGCTGACGCTGTTTCCGCTGGTTCCGCCCGCCGACCCGGTGGCGGCGGCCCTCCAGGGGGTGTGGGCGACGCTGCTGGTGCCCGCGCGGCGGATGTACCCGGCCCTCACGGTGGTGTGCTGTGTGCCGGTGACCGCCGGGGACAACGTGTGGGCGGTGGTGGTGGTGCCGTTCGTCGTGTGGTCCGCCGTGCGCCGCATAACCCCCGCACGACGGGCCTGGGGAGTGGTCGGGGCGAGCAGCGCCGGCGTCGCGCTCGTGCTGGTGGTCGGCCAAGCCCTCACCGAACCCCAGGAGATGCGCTATCTCGCCGCCGGTGCGGGCGTGGGCTCGATGATCATCCTGTTGCCCGCCCTGTCCGGCATCGCGCTGGGCCGCCGCCGCCCGCTGACCGGGCTGCTGCGGGAACGCAACGCATACCTCGAACAGGCCCGCTTCCTCACGGACGAGGCGGCCCGTATGGAGGAACGGGCCCGCATCGCCGCCGAGATGCACGATCTGCTCGGCCACCGCATCGGCCTCATCTCGATGCACGCCGGAGCCCTCCAGCTCGCCGCCGAACGGCAGGCGCCCCCGCTGGCGCCCCGGGCCGAACTTCTGCACACCACCGCCGCAACGGCCATGGACGAGCTGCGCGGCATACTCGGCGTCCTCCGTCACCAGTCCGGTGAGGACATCGGCGAGCGGGGGACACGCGAGGCTCTCTCGGCCCTGGTCGCGGATGCCCGCGGCGCCGGGGCCGACGCGGAGCTGCGCTGGAACGCGACCGGGACGACGGACGCGGACCCCCGTACGCGGCAGGCCGTCCACCGTGTCACCCGAGAAGGGCTCACCAACGCGCTGAAGCACGCTCCGGGCGCGCCCGTCCGTGTGACGTTCGACGAAGAGGGGGACACGGTGACGGTCGCCGTCGTCAACGACGCGCCGCCCGCGCCCCGTTCACCCGGGGACGGGAACCGCAGCGGGCTCGTCGGCCTCCAGGAGAGGATCGGCCTGCTCGGCGGCGCCCTCCACGCCGGACCGCGTCCGGAGGGCGGCTTCGCCCTCTCCGCGCGAATACCCGTACGGCCCGACGCGCCGCCCGCGTACGCGACTTCGCCCGCGTCGGTGCCCGCCACGTTGCCCACGCCGGTGTACGCCACTTCGCCCAGGCCGGTGCCCGGCGGGGCGGGCTCCCGGCCCCCGGGCTCCCGGCCCCCGCTGTCCACAGAAGTCCTCACGTGGCCCCGTCTCCTGGGCGGGGGCTGCGCGGCGCTGCTGGTGCTGCTGCCGATGGTCGGCGGCACAATCATCCTGCTGGTCATGGCGGTTCTACACTGAGCCGATGATCCGAGTGCTGATCGCCGACGACGAGGCGCTGATGCGCACCGGGGTCCGGCTGATCCTGGAGAACGACGACGAGATCAACATCGTGGCCGAGGCCCAGGACGCCCATGAGGCCGTCGAAGCCTGCCGCGCCCACCCCGTCGACGTCGCCCTTCTCGACATCCGCATGCCCGGGGACGGCATCACCGCCGTCGCCGAGATCACCCGGCACTCGCCCCGCACCCGAGTGGTGATGGTGACGGCCTTCGGCGAGGAAACCAGCGTCACCCGCGCCCTGCGCGCCGGAGCCCACGGCTACCTACTCAAGGACACTGGCCCCCGCGACCTCATCGACGCCGTACGCCGCGCCGCCGCCGGAGAACTCGTCCTCGCCCCGCAGGTCACCCGCCAACTCGTCGACTTCCGCACCCGGATGGGCCAGGGCAGCGACGTCGCGTCAGGCCGGATCGCGGACCTGACACCGGCCGAACGGGACGTCCTCCGGCTGCTCGGCACCGGCCTCTCCAACGCCGAGATCGCCACCCAGCTCCACCTGAGCCCCGGCACGGTCAAGGCCCACATCAGCAGCATCCTCACCCGCACCGACTGCACCAACCGGGTCCAGGCGGCGGTGCTGGCGCACGAGGCGGGGCTGCTCGACTGACGCCCGGCGGGCGGCCGGGGTACGAGCGGCCCTTCAACGCGTATGCCCCAACCGCGCGAAGTGCCGCCGCACTTCGTCGGCCCACTCGTCCACGCGCCGGTTCAGCCCGCCGTCGTCCGCCCTGCCGTCCGCGGGCGGCTCGGCCCGCACGGGCCGTTCGCGCCGCTCGCGCGACTCGGGGGGTTCCGGCGGTACGGTCACCGCGCCGCTCCCGTACGGCGGCGCAGTACGGTCGCCAGCGCCCGCGCGGTCCCGGAGTTGACGCGTCCCAGCTCGATCAGCGGCGGCGAACCCGCGTACGACGGAACGTCCAGGCCCAAGGACGGCAGCTTCACACCCGCCGCGCTGAGCGCGTCGGCCAACTCGGCGCACGCGTCCTCCGCTTCCTCCAGCTTCTCCGCCGTCGTCCGGTGGTGCCTGTCTGTTGCCGTCATGCCGCTACTCCTCGGTTCGCCTGACGCCCCGACCAGGGGCCAATTACTGTGTGTATCCCAATCGTCACCGCGCCCGGTCGCGTTGGGTAGCGGTTCCTGTCCCCAGCGCGCCCTGGGGAGGAATGGAGGCCACAGTGCCCGCACAACCTCGCCAGCTGACCCCCGACCGAAGCGCCCGGCACCTGTTCGGGGCCAAGATGCGCGCCCAACGCGAGCGCGCGGGCATGGCCCTGGAGGGCCTGTCCGACGTGGTGAACATCAGCCGCAGCCACCTGTCCCGCATCGAGACGGCCGAGAGGATGCCGCCGCCCGACCTGCCGCCGAGGCTCGACGCGGCGTTCGGTACGGACGGCATCTTCGAGGAGCTGTACCGGCTGGCGAGCCGGGAGATCCACCCGGACCAGTACCAGCGCCGAATGGAACTGGAGGCCCGCGCACAGGTGATCGGGGAGTACACCGCCCAGATCGTGCCGGGTCTGCTCCAGACCGAGGACTACGCCCGCGCCCTGTTCACCGAGGTCCGCCCCTGGGAGGCCACACAGCAAGACTTCGAGGAGATCGAGGAGTTGGTCACGGCCCGGATGAGCCGCCAGGCGCGGCTGGCCGGTGACTCGCCGCTGGAGTACACGGCCGTGCTGGACGAAGGGGCGCTGCGGCGCGGCTTCGGCGGAGCAGCCGTCATGCGGGCCCAGCTCGCCCACCTCGCGCAGCTGACGCTCACCAAGAAGACGATGGTGCAGGTCCTCCCCCTCGAAAGCGGGGGACATCCGCTGCTCAGCGGCATGCTCACGCTGCTGACCGTGGACAAGGGGACGAGGGTGGCCTACGAAGAGAGCATCACCACCGGCACATTGGTCGAGGAAATGGGGAGCGTCGTGTATCTCCAGCGGGCATACGATCTGCTGAGGGCGCGCGCCCTGTCGCCGGAGGACTCGGCGGCGTTCATCCGCTCCGCGATGGAGGATCTTCCGACATGAGCACCCACCCCGGCCCTTCCCGCGCGGAATGGGTCAAGTCGAGCTACAGCAACGGCAATGGCGGCGGCTGCGTCGAGTGGGCGCCCGCGTACGTCAGCTCGGGCGCCGTCCCCGTACGCGACAGCAAGGACCCCGGCGGCCCGGCGCTCGTGTTCGAGCCGTCCGCGTGGGCGTCGTTCGTGGCGGGCGTAAAGGGCGGCGAGTTCGCGGCCTGAACGCACCAACGCACCAACGCACCACGAATCCGAGCAACCGGCCCTCGCCCTGCGGCGGGGGCCAACCCGCACCGGCACGACTACGTCCTGACGATCTCCCGCCGGAGCTGATGCGTGAAGCGGCGCAGCAGGTCCAGCGTCTCCTGGTGCTCGGCCCTGCGATCGTCTCTGCCCTCGCTCGGCCTCGACATCCAGACCCGACGCGCGGGAGCGTCCGCGAGCTCTACGGTGTCCTCGGCACAGAGCAGATAGAGCGCTGACCGGGCTTCCTGCATGCGGTCCGCCAGCTCGTTGCCCCCGGCCCCGTCGTCGCTCAGCTGCGTTTCCCGAAGGTAGTCGATCAGCTGGACCACGGCGGTGTTGGCCGTGGCCGCCCCCGTCCGTCCTCAAACGCCGGACGGGCTGGATGGGCGTCCAGCGTCTTCCCCAGGCGGGCGAGAAGAGGCAGGGCCGGACCGTGTGCCGCCCCCGGTCGGTGGTGCCGTACTGCGCCCGGATCGGCAGGCGGGGGATGATCGACGGTCGGCAGCGCTAACGTTGTACGGATGAGCACAGACCAGCGGAACGGCTGCGCCGCGCCCCGTACGCTCGCCGACGACCTCCGCGCGCGCGACGACGACGCGCTCGCCGCACTCCTGCGCAGCCGCCCCGACCTGCTCTCGCCCGTGCCGAACGACCTCACGCAGCTGGCCACCCGCGCGGGCACCCGTGCGTCGGTCGTGCGGGCGGTGGAGCGGCTCGACCGGTTCGCTTTGCAGGCGGCGGAGGCGCTGGCCGTGGCGGCGGACCCGTGCTCGTACGACGACCTGCGGTCGCTGCTCACCGGCAGTGACGATGGGCATCCGGCGGGCGACTGCGCCGCGCGGCTTCCGTACGCGCTGCGCACCCTCCGGGACCGCGCGCTGCTGTGGGGCGGCGACGAGCGGCTGCGGCTCGTACGGACCGCGCGTGAGGTGCTGGCGCCCAGTACGTCCAGCCCGTCGCCGACCGGGCTGGGGCCGACCCTCGCCGAGGCCACCTCGGGCATGTCGCCGGGCCGGCTGCAGGAGATCCTGTGCGCCGTCGGGCTCACCCCGACGCACGACTCGGTGAGCGCGCTGGCCGCGCTCGGCGAGCTGTTCGCGGACAGGGACCGTACGAACGCGCTTCTCGCCGCCGCGCCGGAGCAGAGCGGCGCCGTGCTGGAGAAGCTGTTGTGGGGGCCGCCGTACGGAACGGCCGAGCACCGTACGCCGAGCGCGCCCCTGGGGTGGCTGCTGGACCGAGGGCTGCTGATCCCGGCGGGCGACCGTACGGTCGTGCTGCCGCGCGAGATCGCGCTCCAGCTGCGGGGTGGCCGCGCGCACCGGATGCTGGAGCCGGTGCCGCCCGCCGTACGGGCACGCCGCGAGCACACGCCGAAGACGGTGGACGCGACGGCGGCGGCGCAGGCGTACACGGCGCTGGGCGTCCTGGAGGAGCTGCTGGGCGGCTGGGAGGCCGAGCCGCTGCCGGTGCTGCGGTCGGGCGGCCTCGGCGTACGGGACCTGAAGCGGACCGCCGTCATGCTGGATCTCCCCGAGCCGGTCGCTGCGTTCTGGGTCGAACTCGCCTACGCCGCCGGGCTGCTGGCCTCCGACGGCGCCACGGACGAGAGCTACGCGCCCACTCCGGCGTACGACGACTGGCTGGCCGATCCGCCCGGCACGCGCTGGGCGCGGCTGGTGACAGCCTGGCTGTCGGCCACCCGCGTACCGGGGCTGGTTGGCGCGCGCGACGCCAAGGGGCGTGCGCTGGCGGCGCTCGGGCCGGGCCTGGACCGCGGGCTGGCGCCGGACGTACGGCACCGTACGCTCGCGCTGCTCGCCGGCCTCCCGCCGGGCGGCGCGCCGGACGCCGACGACGTGGTGGCGCGTATCGGCTGGGAGCGGCCGCTGCGCGGCGCGAATCCGGTCGAGGACGGCGCCGAGGGGGAGGGGGACGCGAGCGAGGCGCTGCGTACGCGGCTCACCCGCTGGACGCTGGCCGAGGCCGAACTGCTCGGGCTGACGGGGCGGGGCGCGCTGGCGGCGTACGCGCGGGAGCTGATCCCGCCGCAGGCGCAGCCGAACGGGGCCGGGGAGGGGACCGCAGACGGCGCGGATGACGGCGCAGCGGACGAAGCCGCGGCGACCGACGGCGCGGCGGACGAAGCCGCGGAGAGCGCCGCCCCGTCGTCCGACCCCGGCGCCTGGGGCCGCGCCCTCACTGCCCAGGAACTGGCCGTCGCCGCCGGACAGGCCGCGCACGGGCTGGCCCCGCTGCTCCCCGAACCCGTCGACCACGTGCTGCTGCAGGCCGACTTGACGGCCGTCGCGCCCGGCCCCCTGGAACGGCGGCTCGGGGCCGCGCTGCGCGTGCTCGCGGACGTCGAGTCCAAGGGCGGCGCCACCGTCTACCGCTTCACCCCCGGCTCCGTACGGCGGGCGCTCGACGCGGGCCGTACGGCGGCGGATGTGCACGCCTTCCTGGCGGCGCACTCCCGTACGCCGGTGCCGCAGCCGCTGACGTACCTCATCGACGACGTGGCACGGCGGCACGGCAGGCTGCGCGTGGGCGCGGCGTCCTCGTACGTGCGGTGCGACGACGACGCGCTGCTCGCGGAGATCCTCGCGGACAAGCGCTCCGCGCCGCTGCGCCTGCGGCTGCTCGCCCCCACGGTGCTGGCCTCGCCCGCGCCGCCGGACCAACTCCTCACGCGGCTGCGCGAGATGGGCTACGCACCGGCCGCCGAGTCCGCCGACGGCGACGTCCTCATCGCACGCGCCGACGCCCACCGCACCCCGCGCCGTACGCCCCCGGAACCGACACCGGACGGCCCGCCGGTGCCGGACCGTACGCTGCTCGGCGCGGCCGTACGGGCCATCCGCGCCGGAGACCACGCGGCGACGGCGGCACACAAACCGAACCCGCACAAGGCGAAGGTGCCGTCCAACGCCCGCACCCCCAACGGCGAACTCCCCCGCACCGCCTCCCCGGACACCCTCGCCACCATGCAGTCCGCCGCCCTGACGGGCTCCGCCCTGTGGATCGGCTACGTCAACGCCGACGGCGCCGCGAGCCAGCGCGTGATCGCCCCGGTACGGGTGGAGGGCGGCTTCGTCACGGCCTACGACCACACGGCAGACGAGGTCCGCACATACCCGCTGCACCGCATCACGGGGGTCGCGGAACTCGCGGAGGACTGACGGCGGCGTGCGCGGAGGCGCGTCGGTACGGAATCGCCCTCCGTACGGGAGCACGCGCGCTCGCCTCCGTACGGACGCACGCGCGCACTGGACACAGCATGGGACGGGGGGAGGATGGAGCGATGTCCACCGCTTCACGTGTTCCGCGTGCGCTCTCGTTCAATGCGGCCGCAGGCCAGTACGCCGCGAACCGGCCGTCCTACCCGCCGTCCGTACTCGACTCGGTGGAGGAGATCGCGGGGCGCCCCCTGGCGGGCGCCCGGGTCGCCGATGTCGGGGCCGGTACCGGGATAGCCACGGCCCTGCTGCTCGAACGCCGTGCCGACGTGATCGCCGTCGAGCCCGGCGACGGCATGGCCGTGCAGCTGCGCCGCACGCTGCCCGGCGTGCCGCTGGTGCGCGGCGACGGCAACGCGCTGCCGTTCGCGGACGCCTCCTGCGACCTGCTCACGTTCGCCCAGTCCTGGCACTGGACCGACCCGGAGCGCTCCGTGCCGGAGGCGATGCGGGTGCTGCGCCCCGGGGGCGCGCTCGCGCTCTGGTGGAACACCGACGCCTACGACGTGCCGTGGATCGCCGCCCAGGCGAAGCGCGTCGAGCGGCACTGCGGGGCCGAGATCGTGGGCGACAAGAACTCCATGGGCATCGGGCGTCCGGACGACGACGCCGAGGCCGCGCGCCTCACCGGCGTCACCGGGCTCGACTGGACGCGGCGGCAGCTGCGCTGGAGCCGGGTCGTTCCGCTGGACACGCACCTGGCCAACATCGGCAGCCACTCGGCGTTCCTCATCCAGGGCGCGGAACGGGCCGCGGAGTTCCTGGCCGACGAGCGCGCCCGGCTGGCCGCCGCCTTCCCGGACGGGACGGTGGAGGAGACGTACGTGGTGGACCTCCTGGTGGTGCGCAGCCGGCAGTGACAGGCCCCTGTGCAGACCCCCGTACAGGCTCCCGTACAGGCCTCCGTCCGGTGACCCCGCCCGTGACGGCGGGGCGGAGCCCACCGTACGAAGGCGCCGCGGCAGGCACCCGTACGGAGAGCCCCGGGCGACCGTACGGAGGCGTCCCGCCCGCCCGTAGGGAGGCGTCCCGCGCCCGTACGGAGGCGTCCCGCCGTACGGGCGCGATCGCCGGTCCGGTGCGGTCGTGCGCAAAGCCACGTCCGCGGCCCGGCCGGCAGCGGTGCGGCAGGTGTTTCACTTGTCAGAAGTGCCGCCGGCGCCACGAAAGCCACTGGCGCCACCGGTGCCAGCAGAAGAAGCCATCCGCGGAGGTACGCGTGTCCTGCTTGATCGTGCAGAGCGACAAGACCCTGCTGCTCGAGGTCGACCACGAGCAGGCCGACGCGTGCCGCCGCGCCATCGCGCCGTTCGCCGAACTGGAGCGGGCGCCCGAGCACATCCACACGTACCGCGTGACCCCGCTCGGCCTGTGGAACGCCCGCGCCGCCGGGCACGACGCCGAGCAGGTCGTGGACGCGCTCGTGGAGTTCTCCCGCTACCCCGTGCCGCACGCGCTGCTCGTCGACGTCGCCGAGACCATGGCCCGGTACGGTCGGCTGACGCTGTCCAAGCACCCCGTCCACGGGCTCGTGCTGGAGTCCAGCGACCGTCCGGTACTGGAGGAAGTGCTGCGGTCGAAGAAGATCCAGCCGCTGGTCGGCCCCCGTATCGACCCCGACTCGGTCGCCGTGCACCCCTCCGAACGCGGCCAGATCAAGCAGGCACTGCTCAAGCTGGGCTGGCCCGCCGAGGACCTGGCGGGATACGTCGACGGCGAGGCGCACCGCATCGCCCTCGACGAGGACGGCTGGGCGCTGCGCCCGTACCAGACACAGGCCGTCGAGGGCTTCTGGCACGGCGGCTCCGGCGTCGTCGTACTGCCCTGCGGCGCGGGCAAGACGCTCGTCGGCGCGGGCGCGATGGCCCGCGCGCAGGCCACCACGCTGATCCTGGTGACGAACACCGTCGCGGCCCGGCAGTGGAAACACGAACTCGTACGGCGCACCTCGCTGACGGAGGACGAGATCGGCGAGTACAGCGGTACGCGCAAGGAGATCCGCCCCGTCACCATCGCCACGTACCAGGTGCTCACGACCAGGCGGAAGGGCGTCTACCCGCACCTGGAACTGTTCGACTCCCGCGACTGGGGCCTCATCGTCTACGACGAGGTGCACCTGCTGCCGGCACCCGTCTTCAAGTTCACGGCCGATCTGCAGGCCCGGCGGCGGCTCGGGCTCACGGCGACGCTCGTACGGGAGGACGGCCGCGAGTCGGACGTCTTCTCCCTGATCGGCCCCAAGCGCTTCGACGCGCCGTGGAAGGAGATCGAGGCGCAGGGCTACATCGCGCCGGCCGACTGCGTAGAGGTACGGGTGAACCTGACGGACTCCGAACGGCTCGCCTACGCCACGGCCGAGACCGAGGAGAAGTACCGCTACTGCGCCACGACCGACTCCAAGCGGCGCGTCACCGAAGCGCTCGTACGGCGGCACGAGGGCGACCAGACGCTGGTCATCGGGCAGTACATCGACCAGCTCGACGAGCTCGGCGAACACATCGGCGCGCCCGTCATCAAGGGCGACACCAGCAACGCGCAGCGCGAGAAGCTCTTCGAGGCGTTCCGGCAGGGGGAGTTGAGCGTGCTGGTCGTGTCAAAGGTCGCGAACTTCTCCGTCGACCTCCCCGAGGCGACCGTCGCCATCCAGGTATCCGGCACCTTCGGCTCCCGGCAGGAGGAGGCACAGCGCCTCGGCCGCGTGCTGCGGCCGAAGGCCGACGGGCACGAGGCGCGCTTCTACTCGGTGGTCGCCCGCGACACGGTCGACCAGGACTTCGCGGCACACCGCCAGCGGTTCCTGGCGGAGCAGGGGTACGCGTACCGGATCGTCGACGCGACGGAGCTGCTGGCGGGCGACGACGTGTGACGGCGGGGGTCCGTCCCTGCCAAGCCGCCGGTCCGGCGCGCTTGCGGACGGCCCTCGGCCCGCGCGTACGGGTGCTGTGGGGTGCCGCCGCACCCCATCACCCCGGCGAAGCCTCGCCGGAGGGACGGACAGCAACCCAAACCAGCCCGTCCGGCGATTGAGGACGGCCCTCGGCCACGAAGCACGTCCACTGGACCACGCGGCTCGGTCCGGCACCGGCCGTGGCCGCCCCCGGCCGTCCTCAAACGCCGGACGGGCTAGGAAGTGGCGCCGGGCGGGCTGGAATCGGCTCGCCGCACCGCAGTCGAGGACGGTGGCCGCGGCCGAAGCTGCCACGCCAGCGCCGCCGCGAGCACCAGCCCCAGCACCCCGTACGGCGAAGCCAACGGCTGTTGCCACCACGCGAACCGCAGGTCGAGGTCGCCCGCCTTCGGCAGGAGCCACAGCGTACGGGCGGTGAAGACCAAGGCGACCGCCCCCGTCACCCAGTACGGCGCGCGCCCCGTCAGCAGGACGGCCAGCAGCGGTACGCACCACACCCAGTGGTGCGACCAGCTCACCGGCGAGACCAGCAGCGCCGTGAACGCCGTCGCCAGCACGCCCCACGACTCCAGCCCGTGCCGTACGTACGCGCGCCGGGCCAGCCACAGCCCCGCCCCCGCGGCCACGGCGGCGGGCAGCAGCCAGAGCAGGCCCGGGTCGGGGGTGTGGAGGAGGCGCGCGGCGAGTCCCTGGAGGGACTGGTTGTCGACGATCCACGGCTTGCCGACACGCGTCGTCTCGAAGAGGCGCCGCGTCCAGAACTCGACGCTGTTCTCCCGGAGCCCGGGCAGGGCGCACGCGCCGACCACCACCGTGGCGGCGAAGCCGCCGAGTGCCGTGAGGGCAGCCCGCGCGCGACCGGTGAGCAGCAGGTAGACGGCGAAGATCGCAGGCGTGAGCTTGATCCCGGCGGCGAGGCCGATCGCGAAACCCTTGCCGCGGGCGCCGTCCGGACGGTTCAGGTCCCAGAGGACGAGGCAGGCCAGCGCGAGGTTGACCTGCCCGAAAACGACGGTCTGGAAGACGGGTTCCAGCCAGAGCGCGGCGCCGGTCGCGGCGAGCAGTACGGGCACGCCGTACGGGCGGCTGCGGCCCGCGAGACGGGCGGACTGCCGGACGAGCAGCGCGAGCAGCGCGAGGTTCGCGAGTACGGAGAGGATCTTGACGGCGCCCAGCGGCAGCACCGCGGCCGGTACGAAGAGGAGCGCCGCGAACGGCGGATACGTGGCGGGCAGGTCCCAGCCGGTGACGGTGAAGCCGTACAGGTCGGTGCCGTTCAGGACGGCCTCGCCCTCCGCGCGGTAGACGAGGATGTCGTCCATCGGGAGGGGCCCGCCGACGAGGCACAGCGTGCCGAACGCGGTCAGCGACACCGTCGCCATGGCGGCTGCGGCGAGCAGTCGGTGCGGGTGCGGCTGCTGGTGCCGGTGTTGTGTGTGGTGCGCGTAGTTCTCTTGGTGCGCGTCGTGCGCGTCGTGCGCCTGGTGCGCCTGGTGCGGCAAGCGCACCTGCTGGCACAGCCTTGTACGGCCGCCCCGCATGCCCGACTCTCCCCTCCCGTCGACGGCCGGTCCGCCGCGGACCCTAGATCAGTGAGTCAGGCGGAGACCAACGGAAGGTGACGGTCAGGAGCGGCCGGTGGAGGCGTACGGGTGCACGCGCGGGTTGACGGTCGGCCGCCCGTCGTACTGCCCCAGGACGGCAACGCTGAACGCGGTCTCGGCGAACACCCGCACCGCACGTACGGCATTGCCGAACACGTGCCGCGGGTGACGGCGGGACCGCCCTTCGGCGTCGCCGCCGAGCGCGGTCGCGCCACGCCCTGGGCCGGGTGCGGCGGCCTGGTGGATCGATGCGGTACTCATACACCCAGCATGTGTTTCACCCGTTCGCAGGACATCGGTCCAAAGACCGAACCCGCTGGCCGGGCGCGTAAGCCTTCGGGCCGACCCGTCCCTAGGGGGCGGCGCCCCCGCCCCGGCCTCGCACTCGGGGACGGACCGCAACCAATTCCAGCCCGTCCGGCGATTGAGGACGGCCCTCGGCCACGGAGCACGTCCGCTGGGCCACGCGGCTCGGTCCGGCACCGGCCGTGGCCGCCCCCGGCCGTCCTCAAACGCCGGACAGGCTGGGAAGTGGCACCGCGCCCCCGGGCAAACCTCACGCACACCGTGGTGCACGGCCGTCCTCAAACGCCGGACAGGCTGGGGGGTGGCACTACGCCTCGGGAAGCACAGCGCACGCCACGGCCGCCCAGGTTCGTCCTCAAACGCCGGACAGGCTGGGAAGTGGCACCGCGCCGGGCCGTCGTCTAGCGCCGGGCGGGCTGGAATGCGTACGGGTCGCGGGCGACCCGTAGGGGTCCGCCCCGCACAGGCAGTGGCCCCGCGCGGGCCCGAGGCCGCGCCGGGGCGGACACGGGCCCGGCGGTGGGAAAACCGTTCGCTCGGGCATCCGGTGCCGCCTACAATCGCCGGTCTGCCTCCTCCCGTGCCGGGATGGACGCCGACCGCTCGGAAACCGGTCGGCGACCCTCACTCGTACCCGTACAGCCGCGTACAGCCCTGTACAGACCCCGCCGGAGGCGACCCGTGCCCGCGCACGCCCCCCTGCAGAATCCGCACACCCCGCACAACCCCCTCGACGACGAGCGCGCTCACCTCACCGCCTCCCGCGCCGCGCTCCGCGCGATGCGCGCCGATGCCGAGGCGCTCGACATCGGGGATGTCACCGCGAACTGGGTGAACGCCGAAGTCCTGCAGTCCGAGATCGACTTGCGCATCAAGTCGCTCGCCGACCTCGCCCACGCCCCGCTGTTCTTCGGCCGTCTCGACTTCCTCGATCCGTACGGAGCCGCCCCGCCCCCCTCAGCGGACGGTCCGAAAAACGGGGACGGGAACCGGCACGGGCACGGGCACGCACACAAAGACGGGGACGGGCACGGCACCGAGGGGCACACCTTCTACATCGGCCGCCGCCACGTCCACGACCCCGACGGCGACCCCATGGTCATCGACTGGCGCGCACCCGTCTCCCAGCCCTTCTACCGCGCCTCCAAGAAGGATCCGCAGGGTGTCGCGCTGCGGCGGCGCTTCGGGTATACGGGCGGCGAGCTGACCGCGTACGAGGACGAGCACCTCACCGACCCCGCCGAGGCGGAGAAGTCGAGCACGCTCCTCCAGCGCGAGATCGAGCGCCCCCGCGTCGGCCCCATGCGGGACATCGTCGCCACGATCCAGCCCGAGCAGGACACGATCGTCCGCGCGAGCATCGACGGCACGGTCTGCGTGCAGGGCGCGCCCGGTACCGGCAAGACCGCCGTCGGTCTGCACCGCGTCGCGTACCTCCTCTACACGCACCGCGACCGGCTCGCCCGCACCGGCACCCTCGTCGTCGGCCCGAACCGGTCCTTCCTGCACTACATCGAGCAGGTGCTGCCCGCGCTCGGTGAGCTGGACGTGAAGCAGTCGACGGTCGAGGACCTGGTGGCGCACCCCCAACTCACCGTCCGTGCCCACGACTCCGCCGAGGCGGCGGGCATCAAGGGCGACGCCCGGATGGCGCGGGTGCTGCGCCGGGCGGTGCGTTCGGGGGTCACGGTGCCGGCGGAGCCGTGTGTCGTCGTACGGGGTTCGCGGCGCTGGCGCGTCCCGGCGTACGAGCTGGAGGAGATCGTACGGGAGCTGCTGGACCGCGACATGCGGTACGGCGCCGCCCGCGATGCGCTGCCGCAGCGCATCGCGCACCACGTCCTCGTACGCATGGAGCAGGCCGGCGAGGCGCCCGACGACCGGGTGCAGGACGCCGTCGCGCGGAACCCCGCCGTGAAGGCGGTGGTGAAGACCGTGTGGCCGCTGGTCGACCCGGCGAAGCTGGTGCTGCGGCTGCTGTCGGACGCGGACTTCCTCGCGGAGCAGGCCGACGGCATCCTGACGCCTGAGGAGCAGCGGGCCGTGCTGTGGGCGAAGCCCGCGCGGGGCGTGAAGACGGCGCCGTGGTCGGCGGCGGACGCCGTGCTGGTCGACGAGGCGTCGGATCTGATCAGCCGTACGCCCTCGCTCGGTCATGTCGTCCTGGACGAGGCGCAGGACCTGTCGCCTATGCAGTACCGCGCGGTGGGGCGGCGCTGTACGACGGGCTCGGCGACCGTGCTGGGCGACATCGCGCAGGGCACCACGCCCTGGGCGACGGCCGGTTGGGCGGAGGCACTGGGGCACCTCGGCAAGCCGGACTCGGTGGTGGAGGAGCTGACGCAGGGCTTCCGGGTGCCGCGCGACGTGATCGCGTTCGCCTCCCGGCTGCTGCCCGCCATCGCACCGGAGCTGACCGAGGCGACCTCGGTCCGCGAGTCGCCCGGTGACTTCTCGGTGCTCCGCTTCGCGCCCGAGTCCCTGACCGACGCGGTGGTCGCGGCCTGCCGGGAGGCGCTCGAACGGGAGGGCTCCATCGGCCTGATCGCGGCGGACTCGCGGATGGCGGACCTGTCCGCGGCGCTGCGCGCGGCGGGGCTCGCGACCCTCGGCCCGGGCGAGGAGACGACGGAGGACTCCCGGCTCACCCTCGTCCCCGCCACCCTGGCCAAGGGTCTGGAGTACGACCACGTCGTGCTCGACGAGCCCGCCGCGATCGTGGGCGGCGAGCCCGACGAACGTACCGGGCTGCGCCGCCTCTACGTCTCGCTGACCCGCGCCGTATCCGGGCTGACGGTGCTGCACGCGGCACCGCTGCCCCCGGAACTGGCGGACCGTTCGCCCTCATTGGGGAGCTGAGGGCGCGCCCCCGCGCGGGCGTCAGCCCCGCCGCATCAGCCCCGCCGCATCAGCCTTGCCGCGTCAGCCCCGCCACATCAGCCCAGCGACGAAGGCCCTGCCGCGTCAGCCCTGCGGCGGAGCCTGCGGCTGCTGCGGGGTGTCGGGCAGTTCGGGTGTGCTGGCGAACAGGTCGAAGTACATGCCGAGCGACACGAGCAGGCCGAGCGCGCCGAGGATGAGGCCGCCGAGCGCGACCGCCTTGACCCACGACTTGGTCTCGGCCCGCTGCACGAGCAGCCCGAGCAGCACACCGCCGATGATGACGGCGGCGAGCGCGAAGATCCCGTTCAGGACGGCCGCGGTGTGCCAGGGCGTGCTGTAGAAAGCGTCGATCTGCTCTTCGCCGCCGCCACCGCCTCCGCCCGTGCTGGACTCGATCTGCCCGATCAGCTCCTTGCGGGAGCGGAGCATCTCGCCGAGCGACGTGCCGGTGAGCGAGCACAGGCCCAGCCCGGCGCTGACAACGGCCGCCGCACCGGCCGCGAAGCTGCCGCCGGGCACGGCACCGCGCAGGACGTGCGTACTGTCGCCGCCCGCGCCGAGCTCGTCGTCGTCCAGTTCGTCGTCATCGTCGTGCGAGGAGACGACGTCGGCGCCGCCCGAGTCGGTGCCGCCGCTCTTGCTCAGCGTCGTCTCCATCGGGGCGGACGAGGGCCGCTCCGGATCCTTCTCCGCGGTGCTCGCGGCAGGCTTCTCTGACTTCTCGGCGGACTTGCCGGCGGCCTTGTCCGCTTCCTTCTCGGCCTTCGCCGAAGTCTGCGAACGGGGGGCTTCCGCCGCTTCGTCGGGGTCTTCCCGTACGCCCTCGGGGATGGCGTCGGTGGGGTCGTTGTTGTTGCTGGGGTCGGTAGCCATAGGGCGCCACCCTAAGGGGCATACCTAAGCACCGGGTAAGAGTGCCTTTACGCGCTCCCGCAAGAGCCCCATGCGGTGTCATATCTCACTCTCGCGACGGTCACCCGAACCGCCGCGCGCCTCCGGGGCCCACCTAAGGGACCGGCCGCCGCGGCTCCTCCCCGACGGTGATCCGGGGGCGGTGGAGGGCCGCACAGGATGGTGGAACACCGTCCGGCTCTCCAGGGGGAACGCCACATCATGACCACGAACGACGCGACGACTGACGCGGCGAACGGCACCTCGTGCCCGACCGCATACGGCGCCTCGTACGGCACGGCGTACGGCACCTCGTACGGCACCGCGCCCGCGCGCCGCCGTACCCGCCGCGCCGCCCGACTCGCCCTCCCCTGCGTCGCGTTGGCCGTCGTGACGACGGCGGCGGGCTGCGGCCTCATGGAGGACACCAAGACCGGCGAGCGCGCGTACTCCGTGTCGCAGCGGACCTCGGCGGTGTCCGTCGACACGGACGGCGGCGACATCGACATCGTGGCCGGCGACCCGGAAAGCGACACCGTCCGCGTGCAGGAGCGCTACGAGTACAGCCACAGCAAGCCCGAGACGCAGCACTCCGTACGGGACGGCCGGCTGCTGCTCAGCGCGGATGACTGCGGCGGCAAGAACGGCGGCACGTGCGACGTCAGCTACGAGATACGGGTGCCGCCGAAGACCGCCGTCAAGGTGGACACCGGAGGCGGAACCGTCACCGTACGGGGCACCTCGGGCCGGGTCGACGCCCTCTCGGAGGGCGGCGACATCCGTATCGAGGAGTCCGCCGCCCGCCGCGTCTCGGCGCACACGGAGGGCGGCGAGATCTCCACCCGGTTCACGGGCGCGCCCGACAGCGTGGACGTGACCAGTGCGGGCGGCAGCATCGACGTACGCCTGCCGGGCGGCCCGTACGCGGTCGACGCCACCACGAAGGGCGGCGAACGGAAGGTCTCCGTGCCGTCCGACGGCGACGCCGGACAGGTCGTCAAGGCGCATACGGAGGGCGGCGACGTCACCGTACGGTCGTCGTCGGGCAGCGGAGCTTGACGCGCGCTCCGTCGCGCCGCCGCGCCGTCGCCCCGGTCCGCAACGCCGTCGCCCCGGCCCGCCGCCTACAGGAAGCTGACGTTCTGGGCCAGGGACAGCTCGCTGGAGTAGTTGACGGTGTTGGTCGCCCGCC
The DNA here is from genome assembly GCF_003355155.1 of Streptomyces armeniacus. Lineage (NCBI taxonomy): Bacteria > Bacillati > Actinomycetota > Actinomycetes > Kitasatosporales > Streptomycetaceae > Streptomyces > Streptomyces armeniacus. The sequence continues at coordinate 1,449,859 of NZ_CP031320.1, forward strand.
GCATGTACGCGCGCCACGCGTCGGACCCGGACTCGCGGCCGCCTCCGGTCTCCTTCTCGCCGCCGAAGGCGCCGCCGATCTCGGCGCCCGACGTGCCGATGTTGACGTTGGCGATGCCGCAGTCCGAGCCCTCCGCGGACAGGAACACTTCCGCCTCCCGCTGGTCCCGCGTGAAGATGCTGGACGACAGGCCCTGCGGGACGTCGTTGTGGAGCGCGACGGCCTCCTCCAGCGAGTCGTACGTGAGCACGTAGAGGAGCGGCGCGAACGTCTCCTCCCGTACGACACCGGCCTGTTCGCCGACGCGAACGATGGCGGGCTCCACGTACGCCGCTCCCGGCGCCGCCTCGGCCAGCCGGCGGCCGCCGCCCACGAGGAGTTCGCCGCCCTCGGCCCGCACCCGTTCGAGCGCGTCCCGCATCCGGTCGAGGGCGGCGGTGGAGATGAGCGGCCCGACGAGGGTCGCCGCGTCGAAGGGGTCGCCGACGGGCAGCTTCCGGTACGCGGCTGTCAGCCGTCCGGTGAGCGTTTCGGCGATGTCCCGGTGCACGATGAGGCGCCGCAGGGTGGTGCACCGTTGCCCCGCCGTGCCCGCCGCCGCGAACACGATGCCCTGGACGGCGAGATCGAGGTCCGCGGACGGCGCGACGACGGCGGCGTTGTTGCCGCCCAGCTCCAGCAGGCTGCGGCCGAGCCGCGCGGCGACGCGCTGCCCCACCTCGCGGCCCATGCGGGTCGATCCGGTGGCGCTGACCAGCGCCACCCGCGGATCGTCCACGAGCGCCGCGCCGACCGTACGGTCACCGAGCAGCAGCCGGTGTACGTCGCGTGGCGCGCCCACGTCCTCGGCGGCGCGCGCCAGCAGCCGGTCGCAGGCCAGCGACACCAGCGGGGTCAGCTCGGACGGCTTCCAGACGACGGTGTCGCCGCAGGCCAGCGCGACGGCGGTGTTCCACGACCACACGGCCACCGGGAAGTTGAACGCGGACACGACGCCGACCACGCCCAGCGGATGCCAGGTCTCGGCCAGCCGGTGGCCGGGGCGCTCGGAGGCGATCGTACGGCCGTAGAGCTGCCGCGACAGGCCCACCGCGAAGTCGCAGATGTCGATCATCTCCTGGACCTCGCCGAGCGCCTCCGTACGGATCTTGCCCGCCTCGATCGTCACGAGGTCCGCCACGTCCTCCTGGTGCTCGCGCAGCAACTCGCCCAGACGGCGTACGAGTTCGCCGCGGCGCGGCGGCGGCGTCGAACGCCAGGTGAGGAACGCCGTACGGGCGGCGGCGACGGCCTCGGCGGCGTCCGACTCGGTGGCGGCCGGCACGGGGAACAGGTCCTCGCCGGTGACGGGCGTGCGGGCGTGGAGGACGTGGGCGGTACCTGTACGGGCGCCGTCCGGGACGGCGGAGCCGGCGCCGACCCGTTCCAGGGCGGCGCGGGCGCGGGCGCGCAGCTCGTCGGTGGTGGGCAGCGTGCTGCTGGTCATGGCGCACTCCTCGGGGTGGCGGTGTGCTGTCCGGTCGGTTCTCTTGTGTCGTCCGGTGGGCGCCCGTCACGCGGACGGTGCTCGGGGCGGTGTGCGCGGCGTACGCGGTGTACGGGACGGCGTGCGGGACGGTGTGCGGGCGAGCCCCAGCTCGCGTGCGGTCCGGGCGAGGGAGCGGCTCTGCTGCTGTTCGTAGAGCGCGTACGGGTCGAGCACCTCGCGGTCGAGGGCGCCGGCGAGCCAGGCGGCGTCGTACTCTTCGTGCGCCGCGCGCGCGGAGGTGCCTTCGCCCGTACGGCCGTCACCGTCGCCTTCCCTGCGGGCGCCGTCGCCGCTCAGGTTCGACTGGAAGATCCCGGCGGCGGAGCGCGGCAGGAAGTCCTCGTACACGATGGGCTCGGCACGCACCCAGCCCTGCTCCAGCAGTCCCCCTACGGTGCCGGGCGGCGCCGTACCGTCGCGGGGCCGCCCGGGCACAGGGCGGTACGTGAAGAAGGCCAGGCTCTGGGCGGCGAGTTCGCGTTCGCTGTCGGGAAGAAGCTCCGCCCACAGGGCGCGGGCGAGCTCCGTACGATCGGCCTCCGTACGGTGTGCGATCTGCTCGTCGACACGTGCGAGCAGGGCGTCGTAACGGGCGCGGCCCTCCCGTGTGAGCGCGATCCCGCGCGCCTCCACCTCCCCGAAGCGCACCCGCAGGGTGCCGCTGACCACGCTGCCGTCGGGCGTACGCATGGCGCGGGGCTCGGCGAGGGCGCGGAAGGAGGTCTGGCGCAGGAGTACGTCGGGGCCGTGCCAGCCAGGCGGCCCCTGAATGGTGTCGATCATCTCGATGCCGCGCTCGGTCATGCGGCGGTAGAGCGCGTCGATGTCGAGGACGCGGGGCGTGAGGTGGTTGACGTGCGTGCTGCGCACCCCGCCGATGTCGGCGGCGACGGCGGAGACCCGTTCCAGGGTCTCGTACCACGCCTGGTCCACGGGCTCGGCGGACAACTCGAAGGCGTGCACGGCCAGTTGCACGAACCGTTCCGCGTCGGCCTCGGGCAGCTCCCGTTCGGCGCCCGCGCGGTCGGACAGCGCGAGCAGCTCGGGCGGGAACAGCTCGCGGCCCGCGAGGAACGCCTCCAGGCGGGCACGCAGCCCCGCGTCGAAGAACCGGGGGTCGGCGGGCGTCAGCACGGAGGTGAAGACGCGGAACGGGTTGCGGGCCAGCTCCTCGCCGTCGACCGGACGGAACGCCGTCGAGACGACGGGGACCGCGCTGGACGCGGCGTCGCGCAGGTCGTAGAAGCCGACGGGGTGCATGCCGAGGGCGCCGAAGACGCGGGCGACCTGGCGGACTTCGGAGGGGGTGCCGACGCGGATCGCGCCGTGCCGCTCGGCGGTTACGCGGCCGATGGAGCCGAGGCGTTCGGCGTCGGCGCCGCGGGCGCGCAGGACGTCCTCGTTCACCTCGCGCGAGACGTCGACGAGCGTGGTGTACGCGGGGACCTCACGCCCGTACATCTCCGACAGCCGCGCGGCGAAGGCGGCGCGCAGCTGCCACTGGCTGATCATCCGGCTGCTCAACGGCGGGCCTGCCTCTCGGTGTCGTGCGTCTGTCGTGTGTCGTGCGTCTGTCACCTGTCGTGCGTCTGTCGCCTGCCGTGCGTCGTGTGTCTGTCCTGTGCAGTCTGCCGCGGTCCGTTCTCGCTTCTTCCGATCCCTTTCAGGACGGCCGCCCACTCCGCCCGCTCACACCACGTGCGCCTCCCGCCGTGTCCCGCCCGCCCCGGCCGCGAACCGGTCGGCGCTGAGCGGCGTGACGTCGAGGAACGGCGTACGCCCCAGACACAGGTCGCGGACCAGCTCCCCGACCGCCGGGGCCTGCAGAAAGCCGTGCCCGGAGAAGCCAGTCGCGTAGACGAAGCCGTCCGGCGAACCGGCGCGCCCGATCAGCGCGTTGTGGTCCGGGGTCACTTCGTACAGCCCCGCCCAGCCGCCGCCCGTCATCGCCATCCCGGCCACCGCGGGCGCCCTGCGCCGTACGGCGGCGCGGAACAGCTCCAGCCACCCGGGCGTCCACGTGGTGTCGAAGCCCTCCGCCTCGTCGGGGTCGGCGAGCCCGACGAGCAGGCCGTCGTCGCTGTTGTGGAAGTACGCCGAGGAGGCGAAGTCGATGGTGAACGGGATACGCGGCACGGGCGGCACCAGCGGTGCGGTGAAGGCGAGTTGGCGGCGCACGGGGCGTACTGGCAGGACCACCCCGGCCATGTCCCCGACCTGCGCGGACCACGCCCCGGCGGCGCAGACGACCGTACGGCATGCCACGCGCGCGCGGTCGGTGCGTACGGCGGCGACCCGGCCGCCGGCCACCTCGATCCCGGTGACGGCCGTACGCGTGGCGAACACGACGCCGGCCTCGGCGGCGGCACGCGCGTAACCCCGTACGGCCAGGGCGGGGCGGGCGTGGCCGTCCTCGGGCGAGTAGGCGGCGGCGGTCAGGCCGTCGGTGGCGACGTACGGGCACAGCCGGCGCGCCTCGTGCGGGCCGATCATGCGGCTGGGGAGGCCGTGGGCGCGCTGCACGCGTACGGCGTTCTCGAAGTCGGCGGCCTGCCGGTCGGTGTCGAGGAGGAAGAGGTACCCGACGGAGTCGAGCCGGATGTCGGCGCCGGGCCTGCGCGGGAAGTCCCGCCAGGCACGCAGACTCCTGCTGCCCAGCTCGATGTTGAGCGGATCGGAGAACTGCGCCCGCACCCCGCCGATCGGCTTCCCCGAACTGCCGCACCCCAGCTCCCCCTTCTCCACCACCACGACGTCCGCCACCCCGGCCTCGGCCAGATGGAACGCGGCGCTGGTCCCCATCACGCCACCGCCGACGATCACCACTTCGGCGTCGGAGGGGAGGGCGGCGCGGTCGTCGGAGACACGGTCGTCGGCGGCACGGTCGTCGGCGGCACGGTCGTCGGCGGCACGGTCGTCGGCGGCACGGTCGTCGGGGGAGGCTGCGGGCGACGCGGACATGGGCCGCTCCCTTCGCGGGGCCACAGCCGGCGGAAGGGGCGTGATCCCGGACGGTCTGCACACGACGGACGAGGAACGCTGATCAGCTGCCAGCCGCCATGCTCCACCACCCACCGGCCCACGTCCATGCCGCCTGCGCCCGGCGCGCACCGAATTTCGCGGCCACGCCGAGGCTGCTGACCTGCGCCTCCACGCTCCCCACCCTCTCATGGCGCCACATCTGGCTCGTAATGGCGCCATATATGTGCCATGATGACGGCATGGCTAGGCACGCAACTCGGTGGCCGAGGGGCGCGTCTTTCGGGGAAGTGAGCCTCAAAGGGGTCGGGTCATGGAGACAGCACAGAGCCAACGGCGGGCGGCACCGGGCGCGTTCACCGCCTTCGCCCGCTTCGTGCTCTGCGGTGGCGGGATCGGGCTCGCCTCCGGCTTCGCCGTGGCGGCCCTCGCCCTCTGGACCCCCTGGGCGCTGGCCAACGCCCTGGTCACCGTGGTCTCCACGCTCCTCGCCACCGAGCTGCACGCCCGCTTCACCTTCGGCGCGGGCCGCCGCGCCACGTGGCGCCAGCACACGCAGTCGGCCGGGTCGGCGACGGCCGCGTACGCGGTGACCTGCGCGGCGATGGGCCTCCTGCACCAGCTGGTGGCGGCGCCCGGCGCGGTGCTCGAGCAGGTCGTCTACCTCTCGGCCTCCGCACTCGCCGGTGTCGCGCGCTTCCTGGTGCTGCGCCTCGTCGTCTTCGCGCGACGGCACCCGCAGCCCCCGGCCACCGCCCGTACGGCCCGCACCCGCCGAGTTGTCTAGGAGACAGTCCAGGGCGGGCCCGGCCGGGACCACCCCGCCGGGCCCGCCCGTGCCGTGCGCCGCCACCGCGTGCGCCGCGCACACGACAGCGACGGAAATCCCAGTGATCACCACCACGGACCTGACCAAGGTCTACCGCACCAAGGACCGCGAGATCACCGCGCTCGACGGTGTGAACCTGCACGTACGCGAGGGCGAGGTGTACGGCGTCGTCGGGCAGAGCGGCGCCGGCAAGTCCTCGCTCATCCGCTGCGTGAACCTCCTCGAACGCCCCACCTCCGGCACCGTCACCGTGGCCGGGCAGGACCTCACCGCGCTGGCGCGGCGCGGCCGGCGCGCCCCCTCCCGGCGTCCGACGCCCGAACTACGCGCCGCCCGCAGCCGTATCGGCATGGTCTTCCAGCACTTCAACCTGCTGTCCTCGCGCACCGTCCAGGGCAACGTCGAACTCCCGCTGGAGATCCTCGGCCTGTCCGGTCGCGAACGGTCCCGCAAGGCACTCGAACTGCTCGATCTCGTCGGCCTCGCCGACAAGGCGCGCGCACACCCCGCGCAGCTCTCCGGCGGCCAGAAGCAGCGGGTCGGCATCGCCCGCGCGCTCGCGGGCGACCCCAAGGTGTTGCTGTCCGACGAGGCCACCTCCGCGCTCGACCCCGAGACCACCCGTTCCGTCCTCCGACTGCTGCGCGACCTGAACGAGCAACTCGGCCTCACCGTGCTGCTCATCACGCACGAGATGGACGTCGTCAAGGCGGTCTGCGACTCGGCGGCGCTGATGCGCGGCGGCCGGATCACCGAGTCCGGCACGCTGCCCGAACTGCTGGCCACGCCCGGCTCCGAACTGGCCCGCGAGCTGTTCCCGGTCAGCGGCGCGGCGTCCGGCGACCGGCGTACGACCGTGGACGTCACCTTCCACGGCGAGACGGCGACCGAGCCGTTGATCTCGCAGCTGGCGCGCAGGTACGAGATTGACATCTCGATCCTCGGCGCCGCCATGGACACCGTGGGCGGCAGGCAGGTGGGGCGGATGCGGATCGCGCTGCCGGGCCCTTTCGAAGAGAACGTCATCCCGATCGGCTACCTGCGCGAACAGGGCCTCCAGGTCGACGTCGTGCCGCCCGGCGAAGGCGCCGCCCAGGAAACCGAAACCGCCCTACTCGCCCCGGAAGGTGCCCGATGAGCTGGAACGAGATGCAGCCGCTGCTCTCCCAGGGATGTATCGACACCCTCTACATGGTGCTGTGGTCGGCGCTCCTCGCCGTCGTGGGCGGACTGCCGCTGGGCGTCCTGCTGGTGCTCACCGACAAGGGCGGGCTCCTCCAGAACGCCGCGGTCAACAAGGTGACCGGAGTGGTCGTGAACATCGGCCGCTCGCTCCCGTTCATCATCCTGCTCGTCGCCCTGATCCCGTTCACCCGGCTGCTGGTGGGCACGTCCATTGGGCCCACGGCGATGATCGTGCCGCTGGTGATCGGCGCCGTCCCGTTCTTCGCGCGGCTGGTCGAGACCGCCGTACGGGAGGTGGACCACGGCCTGGTCGAGGCCGTGCAGGCGATGGGCGGCGGGGTGCCGACGGTCGTACTCAAGGCGCTGCTCCCGCAGTCGCTGCCGTCCCTGGTCTCCGGGCTGACCACCACCGTCATCGCCCTCATCGGGTACTCCGCGATGGCGGGCGCGGTCGGCGGCGGGGGACTGGGCTCCATCGCCGTCACCTACGGATACCAGCGCTTCGAGACCGACTTCATGCTCATCACGGTCGCCGTCCTGATCGTGATCGTGACAGTCGTGCAGCTGCTCGGCGACGGCGCCGTACGGCTGCTCGCGCGCCGCGAGCGCGCCTCCGCTTGAGCCCCGGACCCCGGAGGGCCCAGGCCGCCAGGACCCCTGGCACACAGGACTCCTGCAACACAGGAGCAGAAACACAAGAAAGAGGCACTTTTCGTGCGCAGGAACACCAAGATCACCGCCACCGCGGCCGTTGCCGCAACGCTCGCCCTGGGCCTGTCGGCCTGCGGCACCGCGTCCGACCCCGACACCTCCGGTGACAGCCCGACCGACCAGGACAAGCCGCTGGTCGTGGCCGCCAGCCCGACCCCGCACGGCGAGATCCTGGAGTACGTCAGCAAGGAGCTGGCGCCCGGGGAGGGACTGAAGCTGGAGGTACGGGAGTTCACGGACTACGTCCTCCCCAACACCGCCACCGAGAGCGGCGAGGTGGACGCCAACTTCTTCCAGCACAAGCCGTACCTCGACGACTTCAACGAGAAGCAGGGCACCCACCTCGTGCCGGTCGCCGGCGTGCACCTGGAGCCGCTGGGCCTCTACGCCAAGGGCGCGAAGAAGGCCGCCGACGTACGGAGCGGCCAGACCGTCGCGCTGCCCAACGACACCACCAACGAGGGCCGCGCCCTCCAACTCCTCGCCGACAACGGGCTGATCGAGCTCAAGGCCGGCGCGGGCCAGGACGCCACGCTCGCCGACATCAAGGACCGCAAGGGCCTGAAGTTCAAGGAGCTGGAGGCCGCCTCCGTGCCGCGGGCGCTCGGCGACGTCGACGCCGCCGTCATCAACGGCAACTACGCGCTCGAGGCCGACCTGAAGCCCGCCGAGGACTCCCTCGCGCTGGAGGAGCCGGAAGGCAACCCGTACGCCAACCTGCTCGCGGTGAAGAAGGGCGACGAGGACGACCCGCGTGTGGCGAAACTTGCCAGGTTGCTGCACTCGGACAAGGTGAAGAAGTACATCGAGGACACCTACGAGGGCGCCATCGTGCCGGTGCCCGACGAGGCCAAGTCCTGACATCGACAAGTCGATTCAGCGCGCCGGGCCCCGGTCACGATAGGGGCCCGGCGCTGCACATCCGCAGGTCCATGCTGCATGCTGTGCACTGCTGCAACCTTCCGAGGCGCGGCCCCGGACCCCCAAGCCATCTGCATGGAGCGGCGCATGACCTCGACCTTTCCGGACATTTCGATCAGTACGGACCGGCTCGTGCTGCGCCCGTTCGAGGAAGCGGACCTGCCCGCCTTCGTGGAGATGATGAACGACGAGCTGGTGGCCGTCTGGACCTCCGTGCCCGCCCCGTACACCGAGGCCGACGCACGTGACTGGATCAGACGGCGCGCGCCGTCCGAACGTACGGGAGGGCGCGGCATCGTCTTCGCCGTCACCGAGTTCCTCACGCAGCGGCTCGTCGGCTCCGTCCATCTCAAGAACACCGACTGGCGCCTCCTCACCACCGAGCTCTCCTACGTCACCGCGCCCTGGGCCCGCGGCGAGGGCTACGCCTCCGAGTCGGTGCTCGCCGCCGTCCAATGGCTGTTCCAGGACCAGAAGTTCGAACGCCTCGAACTGCGCACCGCCGCCGACAACACCGCCGCGCAGCAGGTCGCGCAGAAGCTCGGCTGCATCAGCGAGGGCGTGCTGCGCAACGCCTGGATCACGCGGTCGCGCGTCGAGGGCGGCGGCTGGGCGGAAATCCGTACCGACCTGATCGTGTGGAGCCTGCTGCCCGAGGACCTGGACGGCCTCCACGAACGCATGGCCGACGCGGGCGGCTACGCCCCGCACCCCGACTGGCACTGACGCCGGAGCGGCCGGCGCTGACGCCCGCCGGCCGGCGCTGACGTCGACGGGCCGCCGGCACGGACACCGGACCGGTGCCGCATGCCGGGAACCGATACGGGGCCGGCGCCGTTCTCCGATTGGTACGGACCGCGCCCGTCCGGTTGCCCGGCCGCCGGGGTACCCTCGGTCACCCCCCGACCTGCGACGACCCCACCAGGAGAGTTCCCCCGATGGCCGACCGCGTCACCGTGATCGGGTGGGACGGCACGCCGCTGACCGACGCCGCCCGCGCCGCACTCGGCGCGGCCACCCTCGTGGCCGGTGCCGCCCACCATCTCGCACTGCCCGAGGTCCCGGCGGGCGCGGAGCGCATACGCCTGGGCAGCGTCGCCCTCGCGGCCCGGCGGATCGCCGGACACCGGGGCACCGCGGTGGTGCTGGCCGACGGCGACCCCGGCTTCTTCGGCGTCGTACGCACCCTGCGCGCACCGGAGTACGGGCTCGAGGTCGAGGTCGTACCGGCCGTGTCCGCCGTCGCCGCCGCCTTCGCGCGCGCCGGCATGCCGTGGGACGACGCGCAGGTCGTCGTGGCCCACAGCCGTACGCTGCGCCGCGTCGTCAACGTCTGCCGCGCGCACACCAAGGTCGCCGTCCTCACCTCGCCCGGCGCCGGACCGCCCGAACTCGCCCTGCTGCTCGCCGGAGTGCACCGCACCTTCGTCATCTGCGAGGCGCTCGGCACCGTGCGCGAAGAGGTCAGCGTCCTCACCTCCGACAAGGTCGCCGACCACACCTGGCGCGACCCCAACATCGTGCTCGTCGTCGGCGGCCAGCTGAGCACCGCCGCCGCGCCGGGCGCCGCCGCCGGCGCCGCCGAACGGCACGCGCCCGCCTGGATCGCCGGACACGACACCGGCCGCCCGCACGTACCGCGCGGCTGGGCGCAGCCGCTGACCGAGTACGCGGGCCCGGACGCGCGCCCGCGCGCACGCGAGTCCGTACAGCTGCGCGCCGCCCAACTCGCCCGGCTCGGCCCGCGCGTCGGCGACCTGGTCTGGGACATCGGCTCCGGCAACGGCGCGGTGGCCGCCGAGGCGGCCGGATTCGGCGCCGCCGTCATCGCGGTGGACCGCGACGTGGACGCGTGCGCCCGTACGGCAGCCGCGGCCCGCCGCCTGGGAGTTCAGCTCCAGGTGGTCACCGGCACGGCCCCGCACATCCTCGAGGACCTGCCCGAGCCGGACGTCGTACGGGTCGGGGGCGGCGGCATCCGTACGGTCGCCGCCGTGGCCGACCGGCGCCCCGAACGCATCGTCACGCACGCGGCGACCCGCGACGAGGCGGAAGCGGTCGGACGGGTGCTCGCGGAGGGCGGATACACCGTCGAGTGCGCCCTCCTCCAGTCCGTCGAACTGGACACGGAACGCTGGGCGGAGACCGAACGCGCTGTCGTGTTCCTCCTTTCGGGTATTCGTGACTGACTCCTCGGAAAACCCCTCGTATCCGCTCTCCGCGAACCCCGGCGAAGTGCCTCTTCTCACCCACCCATGGCTGGTGGGGTGCTCTGCGGCCGGTAGGCTGATGGATCGTTGTGCCGTCTCCGGGCGTTGGCGCTTCGTCCGTCAATGTCCGGATGGCGTCGGCTGAGGTACGTGCCGCAACGTGCGCGCGCTCGTTCTTCATCCGGGGGGCACGGCGGGCATCCGCCGGGATGGCAGGAGAACTACCGATGGGCGAGGGGTACGCATGACTGACACCGGCCAGATCCCAGACGAGGGACAGCCGGCTCACGCAGGCGCACAGCCGGAGCAGCAGCCGGGAGTCCCGGCCGCGTCCGGCGCGTACACCTTCGCGGACACGGCTCAACCGGCACACACGGCGAACACACCGGACCCGATCAACACGGCGAACACAGCGAACACGGCGGCGGACATGGGCGAGAGCACGGCCGGCGTCCCCGGCGAAGAGGAAGACCTGCTGATGCCGGGCGCCCAAGGCGCCTGGAGCGACGCCCAGATGGCGGTGGCGCAGCAGGGCACGCACGGGACGCACGGCGGTCGCGGCGGGCCCGGCGCCCAGCCGCGCGGGGCGCATGCGAACGGCCAGAGCGGTACGGATGGTCAGACGGGCGGCGGGCGGCGTACGCCCGGCACGCACGAGACGGACGGCCGCGACTCGGGCTCGATCGACTACGGCGCGGTGCGCGTCCCGCAGCCCCAAGCGGCCGAGGCGGGCCTGCCACCGCACGGGAGCGCGGCGCACGGCGCGGCGCCGCAGGAGGCGGCGGCGCAGGGCGCCGAACCCGGACCGGCGGGCGGCGAGTCCGCGGACGGCACGGGGCAGGCGCAGCCGCAGGCCGCGCAGGGCCAGGCACCGGCCCCGGCTGCCCGGCCGCAGACCCAGACCCAGACGCCGCGTCGGCCGGCGCACCTCGGCCCGCCGGTGCCCGAGCAGTCAGGCGCGGTGCGTTCGCTCGCCGACCGCGGGCCCAGCGCGCCCGCACCCGCACCCGTACAGGCGGACGCCGCGCAGCAGCCGCAGGAGGCCCAGGTCCAGCCGCAGACTCGGTCGCAGGGCAAGCACGCCGCTGCCCCCGCGGCGCATCCGCAGCCCGAGCCCGCGGAGCCCGGTGCGGCACCCGCGTCCGGGCCCGCGTCGCAGCCCGAACAGCCGGTCAGCGGCCCGGAGTACCTCGACGTCGCACACCAGGGCCCGGACTCCCTCGCCGGTCCGCAGACCGGCGCGATCCCGTCCCAGCAGGACGCCTGGACGTCTCAGGTGCCGCAGACGGCGGCGCCCGCAGAAACGGTCGAGCCGGTGGCCGAGGAGCCGCTTCCCGGCCCCGATCTGGCCGCCGTCCCGGAGCCGTCCGCACCGGCCGATGCCGCCGCGCAGCCGGACACCGGCCAGCCGGTCGCACCCGTCTCCGACGACGCTCCTGCGGCGGCGGCACCGCCCGCAGATCAGGCGGCACCGCCCGCGGAGGAGAACGCCGCCACCGGAGCGAACGTGCCCGCCCCGCGCACCGAAACGCCCGAACCGGCGGCCCAGCCCGCAGCGGTGGCGGCGGAGCCCGTGCCCGCGGAGCCCGCCCCCACGGAGTCCGCGCCTGCGGAGACCGAGCCCGCGCCACAGCCCACGGCGGAGGCGGCACCCGTACCGGAGGCGAAGGCGGAACCGGAGGCCACGGCCGAGGAGCACGCACCGGAGGAGGCCGCCCCGGCCCCCGAGCCGGCCGCGGCAACCGCCGCCACGGCGCCGGTCGTTGAGCCCGAGCGGACGGAACAGACGGCGGACGGCTCCGCCGCCACCCACGTGACCGCCCCGGCGGCCGCCCCCCTGCCCGAAGCAGAGCCCGTACCGGCGCCCGCGCCCGCCGCCGAGGAGGCAGCCGTACAGGACACACCCGACGCCACCGGAACCGCCGACGAAGCCGCACCGGTCCCCGTACCGGAAGCTGCGACCGCGGCGGAAGCGGAGCCCGTACCGGAGCCGGCTCCCGCTGCCGTGGCGGCCGAAGCGCCCGCCGCGCTCCAGCCCGAGCCGGCGCCCGCTCCGGAGCCCGCACCCGCTCCGGAGCCCGCACCCGCTTCGGAGCCCGCGCCCGAGCCCGCGACGGACGGGCACAGTACCGCCCCGTCGATAAGCGGGGACGGCCCGGCGGCCGAAGCCGCGCCGTCCACCGACGGCGTACCGTCGGACACCCCCGCGCCCGCGGGTCCCAGCACACCCCCGGCCCCCGGCTACGACGAGGCCGAGCGCGAGGCCGTCCACCGGCTGATGCGCGAACGGCGCGACATCCGGAACGGTTTCCGGCCCGACCCCATCCCGCACGAGGTGCTGCTCCGCGTCCTCGAAGCGGCACACACCGCGCCGAGCGTCGGGCACTCGCAGCCGTGGGACTTCGTTGTCATCCGGTCCGAGGACACCCGCCGCACCATGCACGAGCTGGCCCAGCGCCAGCGCGAGGCGTACGCCAAGTCGCTCCCGAAGGCGCGGGCGAAGCAGTTCAAGGAACTGAAGATCGAGGCCATCCTCGACACGCCCGTGAACATCGTCGTCACCGCCGACCCGACCCGCGGCGGCCGCCACACCCTGGGGCGGCACAGCCAGCCCCAGATGGCCCCGTACTCCTCGGCGCTCGCCGTCGAGAACCTCTGGCTCGCCGCGCGCGCCGAGGGCCTCGGCGTCGGCTGGGTCAGCTTCTTCGACGAGCGCGAACTGGTCCGCACGCTCGACCTGCCCGAGCACCTGGAGGTCGTCGCGTACCTCTGCATCGGGTACGTGGACGAGTTCCCGGACGAGCCCGAGCTGATGCAGGCGGGCTGGTCCAAGCGGCGGCCGCTGTCCTGGGTCGTGCACGAGGAGTCGTACGGGCGCCGCGCCCTGCCCGGCGCCGAGCCGCACGACCTGCTGGCCGAGACGCTCGAACGGATCCGCCCGCTGGACGCGAAGGCGCTCGGCGAGGCGTGGGAGCGGCAGAAGCGGATGACCAAGCCGGCCGGCGCGCTGGGCATGCTGGAGATCATCTCCGCGCAGCTGTGCGGCCTGTCCCGGCAGTGCCCGCCGCCCATCCCGGAGCCGGCCGCGGTCGCGGTGTTCGCCGGTGACCACGGCGTACACGCCCAGGGCGTCACCCCCTGGCCGCAGGAGGTGACCGCGCAGATGGTCGCGAACTTCCTCGGCGGCGGCGCCGTCTGCAACGCCTTCGCCACCCAGGTCGGCGCCGAGGTGTGCGTCGTCGACGTCGGCGTGGCGGGCGAACTCCCCGCCACGCCCGGGCTGCTGCCCCGCAAGGTACGGCCCGGCACCGCGGACATGACCCAGGGCCCCGCGCTCACCCGCGACGAGGTGCTGCGCGCCGTCGAGGTCGGCATCGAGACCGCGCGCGACCTGGTCGCCGCGGGCAACAAGGCGCTGCTCACCGGCGAGATGGGCATCGCCAACACCACCGTCTCCGCCGCCCTGATCGCCGCCTGCACCGGCGCCGACCCCACCGAGGTCACCGGCCGCGGCACGGGCATCAGCGACGAGACCCACGCCCGCAAGGTCGACGTGGTCCGGCGCGCCCTCCAGCTGCACCGGCCCGACCCGGCCGACCCGGTGGGGCTGCTCGCGGCGGTCGGCGGTCTGGAGCACGCGGCGCTCACCGGGCTGATCCTCGGCGGCGCGTCGCTCCGTACGCCCGTGATCCTGGACGGGGTCAGCGCGGGCGCCGCCGCCCTGGTCGCGCGGCAGATCGCGCCGGAGGCGCTGGCGGCGTGCGTCGCCGGGCACCGCAGCGCGGAGCCCGGTCATGTCGCGGCCCTGACCAAGCTGGGCCTGCGCCCCTTGATCGACCTCGACCTGCGGCTCGGCGAGGGCACCGGCGCCCTGCTCGCGCTGCCGATGGTGCAGAGCGCCGCCCGCGCGATGCACGAGGTTGCGACCTTCGACTCGGCGGGCGTCACCGAGAAGAACTGACCGGCGAGAACCAACGGGCGTGAACCGGCCGCCGGGCGTGTCGTACCCGCACCCGCGGCCCGTTGCGGCACGCCGTACGCGCCGCAGGTCCGTGCCGCAGGTCCGTGGCGCGTCCGTGCCCTGGAGTGCGCCCGCCGCGTACGGGGCGGGCGTCACGGCGGTCGCGTGATCCCTGGAACAGCGGACACGGGCGCGGCGCCATAAGGTGTCCCCGTACCCGTGTCCACGTCCGCGTGTCCACCGTGTGCCCTGCACACTTCTTCCCCGCCGCTCCAACGCCGCAGCGGCACAGCGCCACCGCCGAGGAGCCGCAGCCGATGTCCGAAACACCCGCATATCCCGTAGGGCTGCGTCTCGCCGGACGGCGTGTCGTGGTGCTCGGCGGCGGCACCGTCACCCAGCGCCGGCTGCCCGCGCTGCTCGCCGCGGGTGCGGACATCACGCTCATCTCGCCCTCCGTCACGCCCTCCGTCGAGGCCATGGCCACCAGCGGCGAACTCACCTGGGAACGCCGCCGGTTCCGGGATGGCGACCTCGCCGACGCCTGGTACGCGCTGATCGCCACCGACGACCCGGCCGCCAACGCCGCCGCCTCCGCCGAGGCGGAAGCCCACCGCGTCTGGGCCGTACGCAGCGACGACGCCGACGCCGCCACCGCCTGGACCCCCGCCACCGGCCGCAGCGAAGGCGTCACCGTGGCGGTGCTCACCGGCCAGGACCCGCGCCGTTCCGCGGCCGTACGGGACGCCATCGTCGAGGGCCTGCGCGACGGCAGTCTCTCCGCGCCGCACCGGCGCGCCCGTACCGGCGGCGTGGCGCTCGTCGGCGGCGGGCCCGGCGACCCGGACCTGATCACCGTGCGCGGCCGCCGCCTGCTCGCGGACGCCGACGTCGTCGTCGCCGACCGGCTCGGCCCGCGCGACCTGCTGGACGAACTCCCCCCGCACGTCGAGGTGATCGACGCGGCCAAGATCCCGTACGGACGCGCGATGGCGCAGGAGGCGATCAACGCCGCGCTGATCGAGCACGCCAGGGCGGGCCGGTCCGTCGTACGCCTCAAGGGCGGCGACCCGTTCGTCTTCGGCCGCGGCATGGAGGAGGCCGAGCAGCTGGCGGCGGCCGGGGTGCCGGTCACGGTCGTGCCCGGGATCTCCAGCGCGGTCAGCGTGCCCGCCGCCGTCGGCATCCCCGTCACGCACCGCGGGGTGGCGCACGAGTTCACGGTGGCCAGCGGCCACGTCGCGCCCGACGACCCCAGCTCGCTCGTCGACTGGGAGGCGCTCGGACGCCTCCGCGGCACCCTGGTGCTGCTGATGGCCGTCGAACGCATCGGTGCCATCGCCGCGACCCTCGTACGCCACGGACGCGCGCCGGACACGCCGGTCGCGGTGGTGCAGGAGGGCACCACGGCGGCGGAGCGGCGCGTGGACGCGACGCTGGAGACGGTCGGCGAGACGGTCGCGGAGCAGGGCGTACGGCCGCCCGCGGTGATCGTCATCGGCGACGTCGTGGCACTCGGCTCACGTACGCCCCGCTGACCGGAGCGCGCCGTACGCCGCCGGGCAGACAGCGCGGAGGCGTACGCGCACCGCGTACGCGCATCCGTATCCGTACCGCAGCACCAGCACGACACCGGGAAGGCGGCAGCGCCCCGTGGCAGAACCCCTCACCGTCGACCGCCCCGACGACCCCCGCCTGAGCGACTACACCGGGCTGACCGACGTCGACCTGCGGCGGACCCGCGAACCCGCCGAGGGCCTCTTCATCGCCGAGGGCGAGAAGGTCATCCGCCGCGCCCTGCGCGCCGGCTACCGCATGCGGTCGATGCTGCTCTCCGCGAAGTGGCTGGAGGTGATGCGCGACGTGATCGACGCGTCCGACGCCCCCGTCTACGCCGTCACCCCCGAACTGGCCGAGCGCGTCACCGGCTACCACGTGCACCGCGGCGCGCTCGCGTCCATGCAGCGCAAGCCGCTGCCGTCCGCGGCCGGAGCGCTCGGTTCCGCGCGGCGCGTCGCCGTCATGGAGTCCGTCAACGACCACACCAACATCGGCGCGGTCTTCCGCAGCGCCGCCGCCCTCGGCATGGACGCCGTACTGCTCTCGCCGGACTGCGCCGACCCGCTCTACCGCCGCTCGGTGAAGGTCTCCATGGGCGCGGTCTTCGCCGTGCCGTACGCCCGCGTGGAAACGTGGCCGCGCGACCTGGAGGAGGTACGGGCCGCCGGCTTCCGGCTGCTGGCCCTCACGCCCGACGAGCGGGCCGTGCCCATCGACACCGCCGTGCCGCGGGACGGCACCGGCGCCGGTACGGGCGCACGTGTCGCGCTGATGCTCGGCGCCGAGGGGCGCGGCCTGTCGGCCCGCGCGCTGGCGGCGGCCGACGAGTGGGTACGTATTCCGATGGCGCACGGTGTGGACTCGCTGAACGTGGGCGCCGCCGCGGCCGTGGCCTTCTACGCGGTGGCGCGGGGGCGCGACGGGGAGGGGTGACCGGGCGCTGCTGCGGCGCGCGTACGGTCCAGGCCCGTACGGGCGCGCCTGCGCCGTACGTGGGCGCCCGCCCGTACGCCCGCGTGCGGGGGCCCGAAGCGCCGGTCAACGCCCCCCGCGCGCCCCTGTGTTGGCCCCGTGCCCCGTCGTGTCGCCGCGCTGCCCGTCGTCGCCGTGCCCGGCGTGCCCACCGTGGCGGCCGTGCCCGCCGTGGCCCGCACCGTCCTGTGCGTCCGGCAGCACCCGCGCCGCCTGGCCGCCACGCGCCGGGTCGCCCGCGCCCCGTACGGAGCCCTCGCAGCCCTGCGCCGCCGCGATGCCCAGCGCGACCAGCAGCGTCACCGTCACGAACACCACGAGTCGCTGCCGCAGCAGCCGCCGGTTCGGGCCGGGCCCGGGACGGCGGCCCGTACCGGAACGGGGACCGCCGCCCGTCCGGGAGCTCGTGCCCGCGCGCGAACCGCTGCCCGAGCGCGAGTTGGTGCGCGGCTGCGGCCGCTGCGCCCCCGACGGGCGCCGCGCGCCGGAGCCGCCCGTGGAGCGCGGCCCCGAGCGGGGCGCCGGCGCGCGCTGCGCCCCGGCCGGTTCGCCGCCGCGCTGCCCGGTGCCGCCGGACTCGCGCTCCGTACGCTGGCGCGCGTACTCGTCCGCGCGCGGCCCGAGCGGCCGCTGCCCCTGCGCCTTGGACGGTGACTTCGACTGCGGCGGTACGGGCGAGGGGCCGCCGTCCGGCAGCCCGCGCGCCTCGCGCGCGGCGATCTCCTTGAGCCGCAGGGAGAGTTGCAGCGTGCTCGGCCGGTCCTCGGGGGCCTTCACCAGGCACGCCTCGATCAGCGGCGCCAGCGCCGCGTGCACGCGCTGCAGCTGCGGCTCCTCGTGCACCACCCGGTACAGCATCACCTCCGAACTGCCCTGCCCGAAGGGGGAGTCCGCGGTGGTCGCGTACGCGAGGGTGGCGCCCAGCGCGAACACGTCCGTCGCCGGTGTCACCGCCGCGCCCCGCACCTGCTCGGGCGCGAGGAAGCCGGGCGAGCCGACGGCGGTCCCGACGTGCGTGAGGGTGCTGGCGCCGGTCGCCCAGGCGATCCCGAAGTCGATGATGCGGGGGCCCTTGGGGGACAGCAGGATGTTGGACGGCTTCAGATCGCGGTGCACGACCCCGGCCTCGTGTACGGCGACCAGGCCCTCGGCCAGCGCCGCCCCGATCGAGGCCACCTGGGACGGCGGCAGCGGCCCGCCGTCGTTCACCTTGTCGTGCAGCGAGGGCCCGGGCACGTACTGCGTGGCGAACCACGGCCGGTCCGCCTCCAGATCCGCCGCCACCAGCCGCGCCGTACACCCGCCGCGGATGCGCCGGGCCGCGGACACCTCGCGCGCGAACCGCGAACGGAACTCCTGGTCCTCCGCGAGATCCGGCCGGATCACCTTGAGCGCCACCCGCTGGCCGCGCCGGTCGGAGCCGAGATAGACGACGCCCATCCCGCCCGCCCCAAGCCGCCTGTGCAGCCGGAACGAACCGACGACTCGCGGATCCTCGCGCCGGAGCCGCGTCATCGCCATGCCGTTCCCCTACGTCCGGTGAGGCGGCCCCGTACCTGCGTCTGGCGGGAGGCCCCGTCCCCTGCAGGCGGCGGGAGGCCCCACTGCTGCCCGTCCGTTTGCCGAGTGACAGCTTACGGACTGCGGACCCGTAGCCACGATAGGCGGCGCACCCGGTGTCAGACGGATTGTCAGTGCCGGGTGGGATTCTTGGAGTACGGATGAGGTGCCCGCCGCGGCGGACGGCGGGCCCCGGCCCCGGACGCGTCAAAGGCGCGTCGGAGAAGGGGGATTGACGGAGTGAAGGGTGACTGGATCGAGGTCGTCGTGGACGCCGGAGACACGACGCGCACGTCCGAAATGAGCGCCGGCCGCGCCGGTCGGCGCATCGAGACGCAGGTCCGGAGGGGAGTGGTCGAAGTGAGCGAAGTCACCCTTCCCCATGGCTTCGCATGGGAGGTGCCCCCCGCGGCACGGTGGTGCGCACCGCGCGCTTCATGGCGAACCGGGTGCTGGCCCTCGTGGAGCACCCCGTGCCGCGCGCGGACGCCGAGCCCGACGCACAGCGCTGACCTGCGGGAGCGGTGCGGCGCCCGGGTGCACGGCGCGGGCCCCTCCGGGAAGTCCCCGGTGCGAGGGACGGGTTCTCCACCCTAGGGAGTATCCCGGGCCGTCAGGAGTCATCCTGCGGGAGGCCCCTGAGTCAGTACGACGGCATGACGCTCCGCGTTCACGACCGGCCTAATGTTGTTTTCAAGCGGCGGGCGCAGCACTCGTCCCCCGAGGTCAGACGCCCGCCGCCCCGGACCGAGGAGCAGATCATGGCGCACACAGCAGGGCGTCCGACGTCCCGGGCGCACGGGCGTCTGGCGGCGTTCACCGCCGTCGGCACCCGTCCCCGCGACCGTCGGCACCCGCTGGTGGCAGCCGCGATGGTGCTCCCGCTGGCCGTCGTTCTCGCCGTCGTCTTCGGCGGTGTGGAAGCGGTGGTCACCCAAGCGTCGTCCGTGGCCGGAATGCTGGGGCGCTGAGCGGCGCCCCGGGCTCGGGAGAGCGGCCCGAGTCGGGGACATTCGGCCATCAGCCCCGTGGGGACGGGGGTGCGGCGGGCGGCTAGAGAGCCCGGGCAGCTGGGGAGCTGCCCGGGCTTCGCCCTGTCCGGGGGCTGCCGTTGGCCCGCTGGGCGGTTCATCCGTCCGTCGCGGTCGGCCGGGCACGTGGTGCTCGGCCGGCACGGAGCAGTTCGTCCGTACGGAGGAGACGGCCGCGCGCACGCCACGTTCACGCGTACGGGGCGGCGGCCGTGAGATGCCCGGGCGTACGGGAGTCCCGCCGCCCGCGGGCCACGCGTACGATCCGGCCGCATGCAGCAGGAAGCAGCCACGGACACGTCCGCTCTCGCCGAGAGCCTCCGCGGCCTCGTGCGCGCCGGCGCCGGTCAGGGCCGCGCGCCCGACGAACCGGTCGTGCTGGCGGACCGGGCGGACGGGACCGTCGTACGGCTCGGCAGCGCCGTCGCCAAGGCACACGCGGCCGACGCCGACGCGGCCGGGCTGGAGCTGCGGCTGCGTATCGCCGCCGACCCCGGGCTGGCCGGGATCCTGCTGCCGCCGCTGCCGCCCGGCACGGTGTCCCGGCTGGCCGACGGGCGTCCGGCGACGCTGTGGCCGTACGGCACCCCCGTCGACCCGGAGGCCCCCGACGCCGCCCCGTGGGAGGAGGCGGGAACGCTGCTCGCGCGGCTGCACGCCGTCCGACCGGACGGGCTGCGCCGGCGCCTGGGGTGCGGCCCGCTGCCCGCGATGCGGGGACCGGCGAAGGCGGCACGCGCCCTGGACCGGATGCGGACGGCACTGGCGGCAC
Source organism: Streptomyces armeniacus (assembly GCF_003355155.1). NCBI lineage: Bacteria > Bacillati > Actinomycetota > Actinomycetes > Kitasatosporales > Streptomycetaceae > Streptomyces > Streptomyces armeniacus. The sequence continues at coordinate 1,470,078 of NZ_CP031320.1, forward strand.
CGCTCGCCGACGCCACCACCGGCGCGCACGCCGCACCCGCCCACGCCGCCGCGACCGTCATAGAGCGCGTCTGGGCCGGGCTCCCCGCCTGGTGCCGCGCCGACGAGGGCGCCGTCCCGCCCCGTACGGACGCGCTCTGCCACGGGGACTTCCATCTGGGGCAGTTGGTGCGCCACCCCGCACCGGGCGGCCCCTGGCAGCTGATCGACGTCGACGACCTCGGCGCCGGCGACCCCGTCTGGGACCTGGCCCGGCCCGCCGCCTGGTACGCCGCCGGGCTGCTGCCGCCGGCCGCCTGGCAGCGCCTGCTGCACGCCTACGAGCACGCATCCGCCGCGTCCGGCGGCGCCTCCCGCGACGCGTGGCCGTACGGCGACCCGTGGCGGCAACTGGACGCGCCCGCCCGCGCGTTGACCGCCCAGACCGCCGCGGTCGCGGTGGCCAAGTCGGTCACGGAGCGGCGCCCGCTCGACGAGGACGAGGAGGCGCTGGTGTCAGCCTGCGAGCGCATTGCCGCAATGCCGAACTACGGGCAGGCCGGGCGCCGTAGTGTGGATCCGCCCGCCAACCGAACGCCGAGGAGATGAAGCCGACGATGCAGTGTCCCAAGTGTCGTGCACCGATGCAGTCGTTCACGCGCAACGGTGTCCAGATCGAACAGTGCAGCGGCTGCCGGGGGATCTTCCTCGACTACGGCGAGCTCGAAGCGATCAGCCGCTTCGAGGCGCAGTGGTCGCAACAGGCCCCGCCGCCGCCCGCTCCGCCCGGCCCCGGCGCGCAGCCGTACCCGGCGGCTCCCGCCTGGGGCGCGCCGCACCAGGGGCATCACGGACACCACGGGCAGCACGGGCACCACGGCCGCCAACGCGGCTTCGGCCGGATGCTGTTCTCGTCCTGAGCCCGCCCTCTCGGCCCGGGCCTGAACTCCCCCCGGAACAGCCCGGATCCGAAAGAAGAGTCCCCGGCCGCATGCGACCGGGGACTCTCTCCTGTGCGCGATACTGGGATTGAACCAGTGACCTCTTCCGTGTCAGGGAAGCGCTCTCCCGCTGAGCTAATCGCGCGGGTCGGTCCACCTTAGCGGACCAGTGGACGATACTGGGATTGAACCAGTGACCTCTTCCGTGTCAGGGAAGCGCTCTCCCGCTGAGCTAATCGTCCGAGGTGGAGACGGGATTCGAACCCGTGTAGACGGCTTTGCAGGCCGTTGCCTCGCCTCTCGGCCACTCCACCATGGCGGGGTTCACAGTACCCCCATCCGAGCGGACGACGAGATTCGAACTCGCGACCCCCACCTTGGCAAGGTGGTGCTCTACCAGCTGAGCTACGTCCGCAGATGTGCCTCCCGGTGCGTGCACCCGGCGACGTGTTGAACTTTAGCGGATTCGGCGACCAGCTCAAATTCGCTTTCCGCGGCATAGCCCGACGGCATCCCCTCCTAGACTCGGTGCCGTGTCCGACCTCGCCCCTCTCGCCCGGTTCGGCGGCCTTGTCGCCACCGATCTGCGCGACGTCACCAACGACCCCACCGCCCTGGACTCCACGGGCTGGTGGGCGGTGGTCGTCACGTTCGAGGGCGAGGTGACGTGCGCGCGCTTCGGTGACGTGCGGCCCGCGCAAGGACGGCCCGCGGACGTACGGACTCCCGCCCGCGTACGGACCCCCGGCGGACCACCGCACCCCTGGCGCGGCCCCGCCCCCGGCGGGTGGATCAGCTCGCTCGACCGCGCCGCGTACACCGCCGGTGTGCGCCGCGTACGGGAGCACATCTCCGCCGGCGACGTCTACCAGGTGAACCTCTGCCGCGTCCTCACCGCGCCGCTGCCCGACCCCCGACCCGCCGCCTCCGACGTCGACCGGCTCACCGCCCTGCTGGCGCGCGGCAACCCCGCCCCGTACGCGGGCACCGTCCGGCTCCCCGCGCATGGCGTCGAGGTCGCGACCGCCTCGCCGGAGCTCTTTCTCCGCCGCGACGGCGCCACCGTCAGCTCCGGGCCCATCAAGGGCACCGGACGCACGGCCGCCGATCTGAGCGAGAAGGACCGCGCGGAGAACGTGATGATCGTCGATCTCGTACGGAACGACCTCGGCCGCGTCTGCGCCACCGGCACCGTCACCGTCCCGGCGCTCTGCGCCGTCGAGCCGCACCCCGGGCTGGTGCACCTGGTGTCGACCGTGCGCGGCGAGATCGCGCGGGAGCACCGGCCGTACGCCTGGGCGCGGCTGCTGGCGGACACCTTCCCGCCCGGTTCGGTCAGCGGTGCGCCCAAGCACCGCGCGCTCCAGGTCGTACGGTCGCTGGAGACGGTGCCGCGCGGCCCGTACTGCGGCGCTGTCGGCTGGGTCGACGCGGACCGCCGCACCGGCGAACTGGCCGTGGGCATCCGTACGTTCTGGATCGACCGCGGCGTGCCCGGCGGCCCGGTGCTGCGCTTCGGTACGGGCGCGGGGATCACCTGGGGCTCCGATCCGGAACGGGAGTGGGAGGAGACCGAGCTCAAGGCGTCGCGGCTGCTCGCGGTAGCGTCGGGGGCATACCGGAACGAGAGCCGGAACGAGAGGACGACGACGTGAGGATCTGGCTCGACGGCGCCCTGCGGGACGCGGACAGCGCGCGGGTCTCCGTGTTCGACCACGGCCTGACCGTCGGAGACGGTGTCTTCGAGACCATCAGGACCACGGACGGCACCCCCTTCGCCCTCACCCGCCACCTTGACCGGCTGGCCGCTTCCGCGCGCGGCCTCGGCCTGCCCGAGCCGGACCTGGACGAGGTGCGCCGCGCCTGCGTCGCCGTGGCCGAGGCGAACCCGGCGCCGCTGGGGCGGCTGCGCGTCACGTACACCGGCGGCACGTCGCCGCTCGGCTCCGACCGCGGTACGGAAGGGCCCACGCTGGTCGTCGCCCTCACCGAGGCCGCCCGCCGCCCGGACACCACCGCCGTCATCACCGTGCCCTGGACGCGCAACGAGCGCGGCGCGCTGGCCGGCCTCAAGACCACCTCGTACGCGGAGAACGTGGTGGCACTGGCCCGCGCCCGCCAACAGGCCGCCACCGAGGCGCTGTTCGGCAACACCCTCGGGCGGCTCTGCGAGGGCACCGGCACCAACGTCTTCGTCGTGCTCGACGGCGAGCTGCACACCCCGCCGCTCAGCTCCGGCTGCCTCGCCGGGATCACCCGCGCCCTGGTCGCGGAGTGGTGCGGGGCGCGCGAGACGGACCTGCCGATGGACGTGCTCGACCGCGCCGACGAGGTGTTCCTGACCTCGACGCTCCGTGACGTCCAGGCCGTCCACCGTATCGACGGGCGCGAGCTGCCGGGCGCGCCCGGACCCGTCACCGCCAAGGCCATGCGCGTTTTCGACGAGCGCTCCGCCGCCGACCACGACGCCTGAGCCGGTGACCACCACGCTGCGCCCGCGCGGCCCCGAGGAGCGGACGGCGGACGGCGCGCGCTCACGTACGTACGCCATCTGCGACAACGCGCGCACCGTCGGCACGGTCCGGCTGGCCGTCGACGTACGGTACGGGCCGACCGCCGGCCGTGTGGCCGAGCTCGCCGTCGACCCGCCGGAACGCCGCCGCGGCCGCGCCGCCGTGGCCCTGCTGGCGGCCGAGGAGGTGCTGCGGGGCTGGGGGTGCGACCAGGTTGCGGCCAGCGTGCCGGCCGCCGCCGAGGGCGCGTTGGGGCTCGCCGCCGCGCTCGGCTACACCGAACGCAACCGCAGCATGGCCAAGTCCCTGACGGACCAGCCGCCGTTGCCCGCGGGCAGCGCGCTGCGCCCCATGAACGACGCCGACTTCGCGGCCTGGCGCGAGCGCGACAGCCGGCGGCAGGCCGAGGCGCTGGCCGCCCGCGGCGTACCGGCCGACGAGATCGACGCCCGGTTCGCCCGTGACCTGGCCGCGCTGCTGCCGGACGGCCCGGCGACGGCCGGGATGCTGCTGAGGGTCCTGGCGCACGACGGCGCGGACGTCGGCACGCTGTGGGTCTGCCTGTCCGGCGTACCGTTCCCGGGCGCGGACGCCTGGGTGTACTCGGTCGAGGTCGACGAGTCCCGGCGCGGCCGCGGCCACGGCCGTACGCTCATGCTGGCCGCCGAGCGGGCGTGCCTCGCCGCGGGCGGGCGCGACCTGGGGCTCAACGTCTACACGGACAACACCCCGGCACTGCGCCTGTACGAGTCGCTCGGCTACCGCACCGTCGAGCACCACCTGGCCAAGCCCCTGCTGTGACCGCCCGCCGTGACCGGCGGTGGTACGGCCGGGGCGGGCGGCGGCCGTGCCGCGGGACCGGCCGGTGTGACCGCTTGCCGTGACCGGCGTGCGCGGAGGGTTGTCAGCGCCCGAGCAGCCGGTCCGCGATCTCGGTGATGCGCTCCCGCAGCCCTTCCTGGCTCTTGCCGCCGTGCAGCACTTCCCCGTCGATCACGTACGTCGGGGTGCCCGTCACGCCGATCGCCTTGCCCTCGGCCTGGTCCGCGTCGACGATCAGCAGATGCCGCCCGTCGACCAGCGCGGTGTCCAGCTCCTCGGCGTCCATGCCCACCTCGGCGGCCACCTCGGCCAGCAACGGCTCGCCGCGCGCGCCGAGTTCGCCGCTGCGGGCCAGGACGGCCTCGGTGAACGCCTCGCCCCGCCCCTGCGCGTAGGCCTCCTCGGCCGCCTGCGCCGCCGCGTACGCGTGCCGGTGCTTCTCCAGCGGGAAGTGCCGCAGCCGGATCTCCAGCGCGTCCCCGTACCGCTCACGCAGCGCGTGCAGGTCGCCCACCGCCTGGTGGCAGTCGGGGCACTGGAGCTCGCACCAGAAGTCGAGCACGGGTCGTTCGCCGGGGGAGTCGCTCATGCCGCAAGTCTCCCACCCAGGGATGAGCACCCCCCAGATCCCCCTGAAAATTCGGACGGGCATGGCCCATGACGCCCGTACGGTGCACGATGGATACATGCTCATCACGACCGTGTGCGCCGCGCTCTCCGCAGCCGGACTGGCCGTCGCCTTCCTGACGGCATACCGGCGCCGCTTCGTCGCGGCCACCCGTATCGCGGCGTTCGCGCTGCTGCCCGTAGGGCTGGCGATGGCCGGGCTGGTGGAGCTCGGCGGCGAGGTCGGCAAGGCGGTGGGGGACTGGGCCACGGACCTGGTCTTCAAGCCCACGGTGTGGTCCGGCTTCGGCGTGCTCGCCGTGGCCGTCGTGCTGTACGTCATCGCGCGCTTCGCGGCCGGCCGCGCGGGCGCCCAGCAGGGCGCCGCCGGGCCGTCCCGCAAGGAGCGCCGCGCCGCGGCGCGCGCCGAGCGCGCGCAGGCGTCCGCGCCGGGCGCTTCCGCGCCCTCGCTGGGCCCGGGCAAGAAGGAGGCCGGGAAGCCCGCGGGCGGCTCGGGCGGCTCAGGCGGCGCCGGCGCGGGGGAGGACTTCAGCGACATCGAAGCCATCCTGAAGAAGCACGGGATCTGACGCACCGCGCTCGGAAGCCCCGATCCGATGCCGGATCGGGGCTCGTCGCGTCGCCGTCCGTCCCCGGGGCGCAGCGGACGGAGACAGGCGCGGCTTCTCAGCCGGCCCGGACTCTCAGTTGGCCCAGACGACCGGGCTGCTGCTGTAAGCGTCGCCCTCGTTGAACGAGGCTGCCGTGACGGGCGCGGTCTTCGTGGCGCTGAGCGCGCAGGTCTCGTACGACGCACCCTTGGTGTTGAAGTCCCGGGGCGCGCTCTCGTTGTCGCACTTGCCCGGGATGTCGCCGATGAGCACGACGCCCGTGGCGCTGCCGCCTTCCAGCACGCCGTCGAGCTTCAGCGACGCGTACGACAGGTCGGTGCCGCCGACGTTCTCCACCTTCGTCTTGATGAAGTAGGGCGTCATGCCCTTTGCCTTCGCGCCGAAGCCGGACATGTCGGCCTCGGTGCCCTTCTCGATCGCCGTGACGGTCACGGCGATGGTGCCCTTCTTCTGGCTCGTGTACTCGAACGGCAGCACGGCCCGGTCGCCGACCTTGACCTTCGTGCCCGGCGCGGTGACGTCACCTTCGGCCGGGGCACCGTCGTCGCCGCCGTCGGTCGGCGTGCTCTCGCTGCCGGGCTCGGACGAGGCGGGGGCCGGGGACGACGCCGACGGCGAATCCTTGGCTCCGGTGTCCTCCTTCTCGTCGTCGCTGCCGCAGGCAGAGACCCCGAGCCCCATGGTGACCAGAGCGGCCGTGAACACGATACGTCCCTTGTGCACTGCTTTTACCTCACTGCTAAGTGAGCTGCGCCGATACGGCAGCTCGAATGTTCGATGCGTCAGGAAATGACGGGCGACACAGCCGGACACGCCAGAGCGGCTGGTCAACAGCGCTACGTCGCCGAGGTTCAGAGTGACACACCCCGGAATACGGCGGGCACACGCCGGGAATACGCCGGGGCTCGGCGCACGGCTCAGCGGATCCTGGCTCCCACGGCAGCCGCCTCGTCGGCCAGGTTCCTCGCGGCCGTGTCGTCTCCCGCCGAGGCCCGCAGCCGGGCGAGCTTCTGCAGCACGCCCGCGAGCAGGTACGGGTAGTCGATACGGCGGGCCACCTCGACCGCCTGTTCCCCCTGCCGGATCGCGGCCTCCAGGTCAGGGCGCTCGTACAGCCGGAGATCCAGCAGGTCGACGAGCACGCGGGTCTCGAACAGGGGGTCGTGGATGGCGCGCGCGATCTCGGCGCCTTCGAGCAGCCGGCGGCGCGCGTCGGCGTACTCGCCCCGGGCCAGATGGAGGCAGCCCCAGGCGTGGGCGAGGTAGAACGCGCCCGAGGGCCCGATGTCCCTGGCGTACGCGCTCAGTTCCGTGAACGACTCCTCCGCCTCCGCGTGCCGGCCGAGCGCCAGCTGTGCCTGCCCGAGCCAGTAGGTGTCCCGCGCGATCAGGGTCCGGATCCCCTGCTTCCGCGCCCCGGCGACGATCTCCGCGAGGACCTCCACCGCCGCTTCCGGCCGCCCCGCCTGCAGGTGAGCGAGGCCGACCTGGGAGTACGCGTGGAGCGCCGCGGCGGCCTGCCCGCTCGCGTTGAGCCGCTCGTACGCCTCGCTGCCCGCCGTGATCGCCTCGGTCAGATGTCCGTTGGGCACGAGGAAGAAGGGCGCGTTGCTCAGCGCCTCCAGATAGCCCCGCCGGTCCCCGATCCGCTCGAACAGGCCCATGGCCTCGGTGTTGCACTCTTCGGCCGGGCCGTACTGGCGCCGGGTGTAGCGCAGTCCGGCCATCGAGATGAGCAGTCTGGCCCGGCCCCGCATGTTGCCCGCGTCCTTGGCCAGGCGCATCGCCGTCTCGTAGCACTCCTGCCAGTCGTCGAAGTACCGCTCCGTCTCGAACAGCGTGTGCCCGCCCACGGCCAGCTCCCAGCAGAGCTCGTCCCTGCCCAGCTCCGCGGCCTGCCGCACACCTGTCACCAGCGGGACGCGCTCCGCGTCCAGCAGCGCCATCAGCGGTGCGGAAGGCGGCACGCTCGCCTCCACCCGCTCCGGCCGCCACCGGGCGGCGTCCCGCTGGAACATGTTCTGCCCCATGTGGTCGCGGTCGGCGATGTCCGTGAGGGCCAGGAGGGCGCTGAGAACGCGTTCGACGGCCTCGTTCCGGTCCCGCACCGGCTCGTCCAGCTCCGCGCGCTCCCTCGCGTAGGCGCGGATCAGGTCGTGGAAGCCGTAGCGTGCCTGCCCGTTCGTGGTTCCGGTGACGTCGAGCAGATGGACGTCGACCAGATCGTCGAGGAGTTCCTGGGCCTCGCGCAGATCCGTGTCGACCGCGGCCGCCGCCGCCCAGAGCGGGAAGTCGGGCGCCTCCAGCAGCCCGAGGAGCCGGAACAGCCGCTGTGCCTCGGGCCGCAGCCCTTCGTAGCTCAGCCCGAAACTGGCCCGTACCTCGAGATCGCGGTAGCGGAGCGCGTCCAGCCGGTGCTGTTCGTCCGCCAGCCGCGCCACGAGGTCCCCCACGCGCCAGTGCGGCCGTGACACCAGAAGCGACCCGACGATGCGCAGCGCGAGCGGCAGCCGCGCACAGAGCCGTACCAGATCGGCCAGCTCCGCCGGGGCGGCCGAGGCCAGCCGGTCGCCTGTGCAGTTGCGCAGCATGGCCCGACCGTCGGCCTCGGACATCTCGCGTAGCTCGACCCGGTGCGCGCCGCCGAGACCGCCCAGCCGTACGCGGCCGGTGACGATCACTCCGCACGTGCCGCTGGCGGGCATCAGGGGAGCGAGCTGCTCCTCGTCGTACGCGTCGTCGAGCACCACCAGGATCCGGCGCTCCGCGAGCATGCCGCGGTAGAGATCCGTACGCTCCTCCGGATCGTCCGGCACAGCGGTGGCGGGCACCCCCAGCGCACGCAGGAAGCGGCCGAGCACGGCGACCGGGTCCACCGGCTGGGTACGCGCGCCGTCCAGCACCGCGAACAGCTGTCCGTCGGGATACGCGGCTCTGAGACGGTGCGCGGCCTGCACCGCGAGCGCGGTCTTGCCGGTCCCTCCGGGGCCGGAGATCGTCATCACCGCGGCCGGCTCGTCGGCGGCGCGGTCCTTGCGCAGCACCGCGTCGACCTCCTCGAGCTCCGCACGCTGGCCGCTGAAGTCGCCGAGCGTCGGAGGCAGCATCCGGGCGCTGTTGACGCTCTGGTGCTCGCGCTCCGCGTCCGCGACCGCCGCACCCGGCACGGGGCCGTCGGGGTTCTCGGGACTCTCGGGGCCCTCGGTGAGGATGGTCTGGTGCAGGTCCCGCAGCTTCTGTCCGGGCTCCAGACCGGTCTCCTCGGCCAGGATGTCGCGGACCTGGCGGTAGGACTGCAGCGCGTCCGCCCGACGGCCGCAGCGGTACAGCGCGAGCATGAGCTGCGCCCACATCCGCTCGCGGAACGGGTGCTCCATCGTCAACGCGGTCAGCTCGCCGAGAAGCTCGCCGTGCCGGCCGAGCCGGAGGTCGACGTCGATCCGCTCCTCGAGTGCGCCGAGCCGCAGCTCGTCGAGGCGGGCGGCCTCCGAGGTCAGGGCCGGGACGTCGGCGATCCCGGCGAACGCGGGTCCCCGCCAGAGGCCCAGCGCCTCGTCGAAGAGCCGCCGCGACCGTTCGGGATCACCGGCCGCCAGCGCCGCCCGGGCCGAGCCCGCCAGATCCTCGAAACGCGCCGCGTCCAGCTCGTCCCGGCCGGCGCGCAGCAGATACCCCTGGCCCTGCCTGGTGATGCGCTCCGCGTCCCCGAGGTGCTGCCGCAGCCGGTGGACGTAGGTCTGCACGTTCTTGGCGGCGCTCTTGGGCTGCGCCTCGCCCCAGATCGCCTCGGCCAGCGCGTCATCGGTGACCGGCCGGCCCTGCCGGCACAGCAGGACCGCCAGCAGCACGCGTCCTTTCGGTGTGCCCAGCTCCAGCGGTACGCCGGCCCGCCACACGGTCAGTGGGCCCAGTACGCCGAAGTCCACAACCACCCACCCACCCTTTCGACGGCAACTGTAACGGCCGCCGGCCCGTCGCCGGCCCGTCGCCGGCCCGCCGGAGACGGCCCCGGCACCATGATCAACTCGACGGCAGCGGCCGTCGGCGCGGGCCTCGTGAAGCACGGGATCTGACGAACTGCGCTGGGAAAACGGGCGTGTTGAGCACCGCCCGGCGGGGGAGTGCGCGATCATCACCGCGAGATGCCGCACACCACGCAGGACCGCACCGCCGGGTTCCAAGAAGCGCCCCCCGACACGCCCCTCAGCACCGAGAACCGGGGGTGTCTCTACGCACTCTCCCAGCCGCCGCTGATGTTCTTCCTCGCCTTCATCGGCGCCCTGCTGGCGATCACCGGCTTCTACGATCTGTTCCTGCTCTGACGCGGCTCAGCCGGGGGTGTCCGCGGACTCCCGCTGGCGCGCCCGGTACGCCGCCACGTGCAGCCGGTTCCCGCAGGTGCGGCTGTCGCAGTAGCGGCGCGAACGGTTCCGGGAGAGGTCGATGAACGCCCGCGGGCAGTCCGGCGCCTCGCAGCGCCGCAGCCGGTCCTGCTCGCCCGCGACGATGATGAACGCCAGCGCCATCCCGCCGTCCGCGGCGAGATGGCGCGCGACGGACGCGCCGGGCGCGAAGTAGTGGACGTGCCAGTCGTAGCCGTCGTGGTTGGTGAGCTGGGGCGTGGTGCCCGCCTCCGCCACGAGCCCGTTCACGAGCTCCGAGGCGGTACGCGCGTCCGGCGCAGCGAAGATCTGCGCGAACCGCTCCCGTACGGACCGAACGGCCGCCACGTCGCTCTCGGTGAGTTCCCCGACCCCGCTCAGATTGTTGCGCTGCACGTAGTCGCGGAGGTCGGCGACGGTGGCGAGGCCGTCCGGTGTGTCACCGTCGGGCGCGGTGTTCAGCAGATCGACCACATCGTCGAGTGCGCACTGGGTGTCGTGATTGATCTGCACCGTCGCTCCTGGCCGTTGCGGGTCCGATGGCCAACGAGCCTAGCCGCTCCCGCACGCGGCGGCGCCGCCACCGCAAGTAACGTGCGGTGGCGGCGCCGTCATGGGCCGTATACGGCCACCGGTCCCAGCCGTCGCCCCGAGTCGGACGGCTGTCGCGGACCGGGGGATCTCAGCTCTCCGCGAGGATGTGCGAGAGCTCGGTGTCCAGGTCGAAGTGGCGGTGCTCGGTGCCGGGCGGTACGGCGGCGTCGGTCCGTTTCAGGAAGGATTCGAGTGCCCGCGCGGGGGCTTCGAGCAGGGCCTCGCCCTCCGGGGAGCTGAGGGCGATACAGACGACTCCCTGACCGTGGCTGCGGGACGGCCAGACCCGGACGTCGCCCGTGCCGGTGGGCCGGTGCAGACCCTCCGCCAGGAGATCGCGGGCGAAGACCCACTCGACGGTCTCCTCGGCACCGGTGTGGAAGGTGGCATGCACGGCATAGGGGTCGGCCGTGTCATACCGCAGGCCCGCGGGTACAGGCAGTGAGGACTCGCTCGAAACAACGAGGCGCAGGTGCAGCTCGCAGCTGACCGTGGTGTTCATAAGCGCCAGGGCCTTTCGCTCAGTGTGCGCTCGGGGATTCGCACGTCGGCGAAATCGACATGCCACCTACCGGCCGGTTGTAAACCCCTCTGACCGATTTGTGAAGGTTCGGGTCGTTCGTATGGCCTAGGTGTATTTTTTGTCGTACGGCCAGGCGAGTGACGCAAACACGGTCCGGTAAGTTTGCCGCCATGGATGCGCAGACTGACGCGAAGGACGAAGAGCGCCCGCTCGGTTCGCGGGCGCCGCAGTTCGTGCGGGCCTACCGGCCCTTGCACATGAGCTGGCAGGTGGGGGTCTTCCTGGTCGGTCTCGCGATCGTGGTCACCGGCGTCATCCTGCTCCCGCTGCCGGGACCGGGGTGGCTGATCATCTTCGCGGGCATGGCTGTCTGGGCCACCGAGTTCGTCTGGGCCCAGCTCGTGATGCGCTGGACCAAGAAGAAGCTCGCCGTGGGCACCGCCTGGTGGAAGCGGCGCCGAGCGGAACGGGCCGGGCGGAAGCGGACATGAGCACCCGCTGACATGGGGTAATGTGATCGCCACGCGCGGGCGATTAGCTCAGTGGAAGAGCGCTTCGTTCACACCGAAGAGGTCACTGGTTCGAACCCAGTATCGCCCACCGACGGACCGGCGCCGGAATGCCCAAGAGGCTTCCGGCCCGGTCCTCCGCGTATCCGGCGGCATCCGGGAGCACTCGTGACCAAGGCATGGCACCAGTACCGCTTCCACAACGTCTGGCTGCTCCCGGCGCCGCCCTCGGCCGTCTACGCGGAGCTGGCGCGCGCCGCCGACTACCCGGCCTGGTGGCCGCAGGTGCGCGAGGTCAGGGCCGTGGACGAGGGCTCCGGGACGGCGCGGTTCCGCTCGTACCTGCCGTACGACCTGGAGGTCACCGCGCGTGCCGTACGGCAGGACCCGGAGGCGGGCGTGCTGGAGATCGCGATGAGCGGGGACCTGGTGGGCTGGGCCCGCTGGACGATCACGAGCGTGAGCGGTATGGGCGGTGGGCGCCGTGTGCGCGGCATGCGCGGCGGGCCGTACGGCGCGGAAGGCGGCGGTACGCGGGCCGAGTTCGACCAGTGGGTCGAGGCGCGCAAGCCGCTGCTCCGGCTGTTCGCGCTGCCCTGCCGGCCGCTCTTCACCGCCAACCACGCCCTGATGATGCGCGCCGGATGCCGGGGGCTCCGCAAGCGCCTGAGAAGGGGTTTGGATGAAGCGTGAGCCGCACGGTATGGTTCTGCCCGTGCCCAGCGCACACCACCCGGGCGATTAGCTCAGCGGGAGAGCACTTCGTTCACACCGAAGGGGTCACTGGTTCGATCCCAGTATCGCCCACGCAGTCGACAGGCGACATGCGTCCGCGGAAAGCGCGGACCATGTCGCCTTCGTCGTTCTTGCGCGGCTGCGCCGCGCGGGGCGGGGGCTCCGCCACCCGCACTCCCAGGGGCGACAGGCGACGCGTGTCCGCGGAAAGCGTGGACCGCGTCGCCTTCGCCTTGTCAGCGCCCCTCTACGTCGCCGCGCGGCCACCCGCGTTGAGGTAGGCGAGGACCGCCAGGACGCGGCGGTGGCCGCTGTCGCTCGGCGGGAGGCCGAGCTTCGAGAAGACGTTCCCGATGTGCTTGCTCACCGCCCGTTCGCTGATCACGAGGCGGGCGCTGATCTCCGTGTTGCCGTGGCCCTGCGCCATCAGCCGCAGCACCTCCGTCTCGCGCGGCGTGAGCGTCTCCAGCGGGTCCTCGCGGCCGTGCCGCGCTATCAGTTCCGTGACCACTTCGGGGTCCAGCGCCGTACCGCCCGCCGCCACGCGTTCCAGCGCCTCCAGGAACTCCTCGACGCGGCCCACCCGGTCCTTGAGCAGGTAGCCCAGGCCGCGGGCGCCGTCCGACAACAGCTCGGCCGCGTACGCCTCTTCGACGTACTGCGACAGCACCAGCACCGGCAGGCCGGGGAGTTGGCGGCGGGCGGCCAGGGCGGCGCGCAGGCCCTCGTCGCGGAAGCCGGGCGGCAGCCGTACGTCCAGGACCGCCGCGTCGGGGCGTTCGCCGAGCAGGGCGGGGAGCACCTCCGGGCCCGTCGCGGCGACGGCGGCGACCTCGTGGCCCGCGCTGGTCAGCAGCAGTACGAGGCCCTCCCGCAGCAAAGCGTTGTCCTCCGCGATCACCACTCGCACGGCAGCTCCACCTCTATGACGGTCGGTCCCCCGACGGGACTCGACAAGGCTACGGTCCCGTCCAGCGCCGCCACCCTGCGGCGCATGCCCAGCAGCCCGCTGCCGCGGTTCTCCTCCGCGCCGCCCTTGCCGTCGTCCTCCGCGCGTATCCGCAGCACCGAGGGGACCGTACGGTCCAGGACGACGGCGACGCTGGTGCCGCCGCTGTGCTTCGCCGCGTTCGTCAGTGCCTCGGCGACCACGAAGTACGCCGCCGCCTCCACCGCGGCCGTCGCCCGCGGCGCCGCCCCGACACCCGGGTCCTCCACCGTCACGCGCAGCGGGTGCGAGGCGGCCAACGCCCGTACGGCCCCGGTGAGTCCCCGGTCGGTCAGTACGGGCGGGTGGATGCCGCGCACCACGTGCCGCAGCTCGGCGAGGGCCTCCTCCGCCTGCTGCTGGGCGTCGTCGAGCAGCGCGCGGCCCGCTTCCGGGTCGTTCACGTACGCGCGCCGCGCCAGGCCCAACCGCATGGTCAGCGCGACGAGGCGGGCCTGGGCGCCGTCGTGCAGGTCCCGTTCGATGCGGCGGAGTTCGGCACTGTGCGCCGCGACCGCGCCGGCGCGCGTCATGGAGAGCTGCTCGACGCGCTCGGCGAGCCGGGCGCTGGGGGAGGGGCGGAGCAGGGCCGCCGTCCAGTACGCCTCCAGGTCGGCCAGCGAGCCGAACAGCGGCAGCAGCAGCGGGCGTTGCCGCAGCAGACCGCACCACACCCCGTCCACCAGCAGGCCGATCGGCCACAGCAGCAGCGCGACGCACAGCAGCACGATGCCGTACAGCACCTGTGTGACGACCCAGAGCATGTCGCGCCAGGTGCCCGGGTCGGAGCTGGCGGTGCGTACGCGCTCGGTGAGCGAACCGCTCAGCGGCAGGTAGTGCTTGGGCACGACCTCCGCACCGAGCCGTTCGCCGGCGCGTACGCGCGCGAAGCCCGCGAGGCGGCGCAGCGCGAGGACCGCCTCCGGCCACGAACCGGCGCCGATCAGGGTCAGGGCCATGACCGTACAGAGGATGAACAGGGGGATCGTCACGTAGCACACGAGCGAGATCGCGAAGCCCACGAGCAGATGACGGAACGCCCGCCACGCCTCGAGCAGGGGCTCTTTCATCTGTTCACCGTATGCGAGTGCTCACGCGCGGCGCAGGCGCGGTCGCCACACGCCCCTCGGTGGAGTGCACTACACCACCGTGCGGGAGCGGGCACCATCGTGCGCCGGGGCGCCCGGCCGTAGCGTCATACGCGTCCTACGCGGCGTCACAACGGACTTACGGAGGGACCGATGAACCCGGTCAAGGCCATGCTGTGGGCACTGCTCGCGCTCTGCCTCGGCGCCAACATAGCGGTGAGCCTGAAGATGGAGAACGGCCCGATGGAAGTGCTGATGAGCGTGCTCACCGGCCTCGGCGTGCTCGGCGCGATCACCGGGCTGGTGCTGCTGCGGCGCGTCGCGCGCTGACCGAAGGCGCCGCGGAGGCGCACCGCTCCGGTCCGGCCGCGATGACCGCGGGCGGCGTCCGGCAGCCTCGTCACGCCGCGGCGGGGAGTCCGGGGCGCAGCGGCCACGCCGGGTCGACCGGATGCCCCGGGACCGCGGGCGCGAACCACGCCGTCAGGCCGCGCGCCGCCGCCGCGTACCAGACCGCCTGCAGCGTGTGCAGCTGCGCCGGGCTGAGCCGGGAGAGCCGCGGAGCGTACCGGCGGCCCAGGGCCCGTACGACGCCCAGCGCCGCCGCCGCGTCGCTCGCCGCGTCGTGCGGTGCCGCCAGCGGCACGTCGTAGGCCGCGCACAGGCGGGCGAGCGTACGGCGGCCCTCGCGGTGCCGGTCCAGCTGCTTGTCCAGGACGAGCGGGTCGAGCACGCAGAGGGAGAAGCGGCCCAGGTGGCCGGTGAGGGACGCGGCGCGGTGCCGCTTCAACTCGCGGTCCAGCAGCGTCAGATCGAACGGTGCGTTCATCACCACCAGCGGTACCCCCGCGGCAGCCTGCCCGGCCAGGGCCCGCGCCAGCTCCTCCACCACGGGGCCGGGAGGCCGCCCGTGCGCCCGCAGATGCTCCGCGCTCAGCCCGTGCACCCGCGCCGCCGGGCCCGGCACCGGAATCCCCGGGTCCACCAGCCAGCGGCGGATCTGTGGGGGCTGCCCGGCGCCGGCCTGTACGACGAGGGCGGCGGCGACGATCCGGTCCCGTTCGGTGTCGACACCGGTGGTCTCCGTGTCGAACGCGGCGAGCGGCCCCTCGTACCAGCACCCCATGGCCCACTTCCCCGGATGTCCGCTCCGCGCCGCCAGGACCGCCCCGTACGGCTGCTGACGCCCCTCGCCAGGTGATACCGCACCGCGTGCGCGGCCAACCGCCGGCAAACCGTTTCGCGGAGAGGGGACCGCTCTCGGTACGATTCCAGCTGCGCGGCGGTTTCGGCCGCGCGTCCCCGTCAGAGTGTCAGGAGAAACCGGTGGCAGACGTCCGTGTGATCATCCAACGCGATTCCGAGCGGGAAGAACGCGTGGTGACCACGGGCACCACGGCGGCGGCCCTGTTCGAGGGCGACCGCTCGGTCGTCGCCGCGCGGGTCGCCGGGCAGCTGCGGGACCTCGCGTACGAGCTCGCGGACGGCGACGAGGTCGAACCGGTCGGGATCGGCAGCCAGGACGGGCTGGACATCCTCCGGCACTCCACCGCGCACGTGATGGCGCAGGCCGTGCAGGAGCTGTTCCCGGAGGCCAAGCTGGGCATCGGGCCGCCCATCAGGGACGGTTTCTACTACGACTTCGACGTCGCCGAGCCGTTCACCCCGGACGACCTGAAGCGCGTCGAGAAGAAGATGCAGGAGATCCAGAAGCGCGGCCAGCGTTTCTCCCGCCGGGTCACCGGCGACGACGACGCTCGCGAGGAGCTGGCGGACGAGCCGTACAAGCTGGAGCTCATCGGCCTCAAGGGCGTGGCCGCGGAAGCCGCCGAGGGCGCCTCCGCCGAGGTCGGCGCCGGCGAGCTGACCATCTACGACAACCTCGACGCGAAGACCGGCGAGCTGTGCTGGAAGGACCTGTGCCGTGGTCCGCACCTGCCGACCACCCGCGCCATCCCCGCGTTCAAGCTGATGCGCAGCGCCGCCGCGTACTGGCGGGGGAGCGAGAAGAACAAGCAACTGCAGCGGATCTACGGCACCGCCTGGCCGACCAAGGACGAGCTGAAGGCGCATCTGGAGTTCCTGGCGGAGGCGGAGAAGCGCGACCACCGGAGGCTCGGCAACGAGCTGGACCTGTTCTCCATCCCCGAGGAGATCGGCTCCGGACTCGCGGTGTTCCACCCCAAGGGCGGCGTCATCCGGCGGGTCATGGAGGACTACTCGCGGCGGCGGCACGAGGAGGCGGACTACGAGTTCGTCTACACCCCGCACGCCACCAAGAGCGCGCTGTTCGAGAAGTCCGGGCACCTGGACTGGTACGCCGACGGCATGTATCCGCCCATGCAGCTCGACGAGGGCCAGGACTACTACCTGAAGCCCATGAACTGCCCGATGCACCACCTGATCTTCGACGCGCGCGGCCGCTCGTACCGCGAACTCCCGCTGCGCCTCTTCGAGTTCGGGACGGTCTACCGCTACGAGAAGTCCGGCGTCGTGCACGGCCTCACCCGGGCCCGGGGCTTCACCCAGGACGACTCGCACATCTACTGCAGCCGGGAGCAGATGGCCGGCGAGCTCGACTCGCTGCTCACCTTCGTGCTGAACCTGCTGCGCGACTACGGCCTCGACGACTTCTATCTGGAGCTGTCCACCAAGGACCCGGAGAAGTTCGTCGGCACGGACGAGGTGTGGGAGGAGTCCACCGAGGCGCTGCGCCAGGCGGCCGGCAAGCAGGGCCTGGAGCTGGTGATGGACCCGGGCGGCGCCGCGTTCTACGGGCCGAAGATCTCCGTACAGGCGAAGGACGCCATCGGGCGGACCTGGCAGATGTCCACGATCCAGGTGGACTTCAACATGCCGGAGCGCTTCGACCTGCAGTACACCGCGGCCGACGGCTCGCGGCAGCGGCCCGTGGTGATCCACCGCGCGCTGTTCGGCTCGATCGAGCGGTTCTTCGCGGTGCTGCTGGAGCACTACGCGGGGGCGTTCCCCGCCTGGCTGGCCCCGGTGCAGGCGGTCGGCATCCCGATCGGCGACGACCACGTGCCGTATCTGCAGGACTTCGCGGCGGAGGCGAAGCGGCAGGGGCTGCGGATGGAGGTCGACTCGTCCTCGGACCGGATGCAGAAGAAGATCAGGAACGCGCAGAAGACCAAGGTCCCGTTCATGGTCATCGCGGGTGACGAAGACATCGCGAACGACGCGGTGAGCTTCCGCTACCGCGACGGCACGCAGAAGAACGGCATCCCGCGCGCCGAGGCGATCGCCGAGGTGCTGGACGCGGTGCAGCGGCGGGTCCAGGTCTGAGGCGGCCGCCGGCTCCGGGCCGGTAGCGGGCGGGGCCCCGGGGCGGTACCCGGGGCCCGCGCCATATGCTGGCCCGTATGACGAGCGAGCAGCCGGAGCAGCAGATCGGGGTGGGGGCGCCGGACGCGTTCCAGCGTCTGTGGACGCCCCACCGGATGGCGTACATCCAGGGGGAGAACAAGCCGAGCGGACCCGGCTCGGGCGACGGCTGCCCGTTCTGCACCATCCCCACCAAGAGCGACGAGGACGGGCTGATCCTGGCCCGCGGCACACGCGTGTACGCGGTTCTCAACCTCTATCCGTACAACGGCGGGCATCTGATGGTCGTGCCCTTCCGGCACGTCGCGGACTACACCGAGCTGGACGCCGAGGAGACCGCCGAGCTCGCGGAGTTCACCAAGCGGGCGATGACGGCGCTGCGCACCGCTTCCGGGGCGCACGGGTTCAACATCGGCATGAACCAGGGCGCCGACGCGGGCGCCGGCATCGCCGCGCACCTGCACCAGCACGTGGTGCCGCGGTGGGGCGGCGACACCAACTTCATGCCGGTGGTGGGCCACACCAAGATCCTGCCGCAGCTGCTGGCGGACACCCGGGCCATGCTGGCCGAGGTCTGGCCGAAGGGCTGACGGCGGGGCACAGCGCCGCCAGGCGCCCGTACGACGGGCCGCCGGGCCTCCGTACGGGCCCGCCGCCCCCGCTGTCCGTACGGGCGTCCGCGTCAGGCGTCGTACGCGTCCGACTTGCCCGGCTCGGCGCCCTGCACCATCCCGCTGAGCACCTGCGAACGGGCGCCGAACTGGTCGGTGACGCAGCCGTTCTCCTCCAGCACCCGGATCGCCGCCGAGTGCACGACCCGCAGCACCGGCGTCGCCGCGCGCAGCGCGTCGTCCGCCATGAAGCGGTGCCGCCACGGCTTGTCCGCCCACGCGTGCCGCAGCCCGAACGGCTCCGGCAGCGACAGCTTGCCGCCCAGGAAGTCCAGCACCGGCGGGAACCAGGTGAAGGGGGCGCGCGCGGCGAGGCGTACGACCTCACGTGCCTCCACGAGCGGCAGCGTGATCTCCTTGGTCTCCCAGAACTTGACGCTCTTGGAGACCTCCTTGGTCTTCGCCTTCGGCTTCGACGTGAACAGCGGGTGCACGGGCCCCAGCGCGTGCCCGGTGACCTCCACCCGCAGCGTGTGGTGCAGCACCGTCACGCTGATCAGCAGTGTGATCACCAACTGGCCGTCCCAGAGCACGAACTGCACGCCCAGATAGTGCCGGTTGCCGCTGCCGAACTGCTGCTCGTTGCAGATCCGCTGCACCTCGAAGTCCCGGATGCGGTACCCCTCGACCTCCTGGCCCTCCGGCCGGGAGACCTCCTTCGCGCCCTCGCCGACGGGGGAGACGATCCAGTGCTGTATCCCCGGCACCGGGAAGCCGCCGGTGTGCAGCGGCCCGCGCTCCAGCATCCGCAGCTGGTCGTGGATCGCCTTTACGACGTCCCAGCTGCGGAACGGGTTGATGTCGCCGCCCGGGTCCGCCGGCACCAGCTCCTCGGCCAGCTGCCAGCTGCCCCAGCGGGTGCCCATGCCGAGTATGCCCTTCGGGCCCGCGTAGTAGACGAGGTTGCTCGCCTGCTCGGCGCCCAGCTTGGCAAGGCCGAGGCGGATGCGCTCGGCGCCCGCGTCGCCCGGGTCGCGCGGCACGGCCTCGGGGATCTTCGCTCCGATGCCGCCGCCCGCCAGCAGCGACTCCCAGCGGGCCCGCAGGTCCTTCGCGTACTGCTCGCAGATCCGCTTCGCCCACAGCCAGCCGACGATCGGCACGACCACCATGCTGCGCAGATAGAGGCCGAGGAGGCCGCCGTACGGCAGCTTGATCAGGAAGAGGACCGCGAGCACGCCGACCGCCACCAGCGCGGCCATCCCGAACGCGCCGACCCGCTTGTCCTGCGCGCCCGCGATGCTGCGGCGCAGCTGGAACGTGAGCAGCCACAGCAGGACGCCGGGCAGGAAAAGCAGCCCGAAGATCACCATCACGACGGTGAGCCGGGTGTCGCGGGCCTTGCGGATGCGGTTCGCGGCGAGGCAGTGCTCCACGACCGCCTGCGGCTCGGTGCCGAACGACTGGATCAGCGGCTTGCGCGCGCCGCCGAGCAGGCGCGTCTGCACGGCGCGCGAGAAGGCCTCGCCGAGATTCGGCTCGAAGAGGGACAGCTTGGGCGGCTTCTGCTTCGCTTCCTCGTTCGCCTTGATGAGGTCCTCGACCGGACCGTCGCGGTACGCCGCCGAGGCCAGGGCGTTGCTCGCCGCGGTCTGGCCCGCCGAGCCGGAGAGGGGGATCTCGGCGCCCGGACTGAAGTCGAACTCCGTCCCCTCCGCGCTGCCGCCGTCGAACCCCGCCACGCTGCCCCCACCTGCTGTCGCATCCCGGCGGCTGCCGGGACTGAACCATGCGATCCGGCCGGCCGGATCGCTGCCGAAACCACGCCGCCGGCGCCGCACGACGCCGTCGTACCGCGTCCGGCAGGCAGTGTGCCGACCCCGGAGTTGTTCCCAACAGCCGTGGTCGGCACACCCGTTGTCCGTGACCTACCAGCCTAGTCCCGTACGGCCCGGCTCAACCTCCGTTTCCGGCCTCCTCGCGGATCTTGTCGGCGAGGTGCTGCGGCATCGGCTCGTGGCGCGCGTACGCGCGGGAGAACCGGCCGGTACCGTGCGACAGCGAGCGCAGGTCCACCGCGTACCGGCTGATCTCGATCTCCGGGATCTCCGCCCGTACGCGGGTGTTGCCGTCGTCCGTCTGCTCCGTGCCGACGACGCGGCCGCGCCGCCCGGACAGGTCGCTCATCACCTGCCCGACGTACTCCTCGGCGACGGTCACCCCGATCTCGGCGACCGGTTCCAGGAGTTGGATCTGCGTCTGGGCGGCGCACTCGCGGAGCGCGAGCGCCCCCGCCGTCTGGAACGCGGCGTCGGAGGAGTCCACGGAGTGCGCCTTGCCGTCGAGCAGGGTGACCCGTACGTCCTCCAGCGGGTACCCGGCGGCGACGCCCTTCGCCGCCTGCGCGCGCACCCCCTTCTCCACGGACGGGATGAACTGCCGCGGCACCGCGCCGCCCACGACCTTGTCGACGAACTCGATTCCGGAACCGCCCGGCAGCGGCTCCACCGTGATCTCGCAGATGGCGAACTGGCCGTGCCCGCCGGACTGCTTGACGTGCCGGCCGCGCCCCGCGGCCCGTGCGGCGAAGGTCTCGCGCAGCGGTACGCGGTGCGGCACCGCGTCCACCTGTACGCCGTAACGGGTGCGCAGCCGCTCCAGAGCCACGTCCACGTGCGCCTCGCCCAGGCACCACAGGACCACCTGGCGGGTGTCCGGGTTCTGCTCGAGCCGCATCGTCGGGTCCTCGGCCACGAGCCGGGAGAGGCCCTGCGACAGCTTGTCCTCGTCCGCCTTGCTGTGCGCCTGGATGGCGATCGGCAGCAGCGGGTCCGGCATGTCCCACGGCTCCATCAGCAGCGGACCGGCCTTGGCCGAAAGCGTGTCCCCGGTCTCCGCGCGGCTCAGCTTCGCCACGCAGGCCATGTCGCCCGCGATGGCACGGGCCAGCGCGCGCTGCTGCTTGCCGAACGGGGCGGAGAGGGCGCCGACGCGCTCGTCCACGTCGTGGTCCTCGTGCCCGCGGTCCTCCAGCCCGTGCCCGGAGACATGGACCGTCTCGTCGGGCCGCAGCGTGCCGGAGAAGACCCGTACGAGCGAGATCCGGCCGACGTACGGGTCGGAGGACGTCTTCACGACCTCGGCGGCGAGTGGTCCCTCCGGATCGCAGGCCAGCGGCGGGCGCGGGGCGCCCTGCGGGGTGGTGACGGCGGGGATCTCGCGCTCCTCGGGCGTCGGGAAGCCGCCGGTGATCAGCTCCAGCAGCTCCACGGTGCCGAGCCCCTGCTTCGCTCCCTCGCCGGCCGGCGCGGCGGCGAGCACGGGATGGAAGACGCCGCGCGCGACGGCCTTCTCCAGGTCCGTGACGAGCGTCTTGACGTCGCACTCCTCGCCGCCCAGATAGCGGTCCATCAGGGACTCGTCCTCGCTCTCGGCGATGATCCCCTCGATGAGCCGGTTACGGGCCTCCTCGATCAGCGGCAGATGCTCCGGGTCGGGGTCGCGGTCCTTCCGCGCGCCCTGCGAGTAGTCGAACACCCGCTGTGACAGCAGTCCGATCAGGCCGGCCACGGGCGCGTGCCCGTCGGGGCCCTCGTCGCCGTACAGCGGCAGGTACAGCGGGACCACGGCGTCGGGGTCGTCGCCGCCGAAGACCCGCTGGCAGACCGCCGTCATCTCGTCGAAGTCCGCTCGCGCCGCCTCCAAATGGGTGACGACCAGCGCGCGCGGCATCCCCACGGACGCGCACTCCTCCCACACCAGTTTGGTCGCGCCGTCCACGCCGTCCGCCGCCGAGACGACGAAGAGGGCCGCGTCCGCTGCCCGCAGACCGGCCCTCAACTCCCCGACGAAATCGGCGTATCCGGGGGTGTCCAGTAGATTGATCTTGATGCCGTTGTACTCCACCGGCACCAGTGACAGCTGCACCGAGCGTTGCTGCCGGTGTTCGATCTCGTCGTAGTCGGACAGGCACCCCCCGTCCTCCACCCGGCCCGCCCGGCTCACCGCTCCCGAGGCCTGTGCCAGCGCCTCGACCAGGGTGGTCTTTCCGGATCCGCTGTGGCCGACCAGTACCACGTTCCGAATGGATGCGGGCCGGTCGGCCGTTTGTGCCCTGCCGGCGGCTCCGGGGTGTGTGCTCGCCTTGTCGCCCATCGTGTCCCGCCTTCCGGTCGACACCTGCTGGACTGGGGTCGCGAAAACCGCGGTACGTTCGAGCTTTCCACCGGTGTCACCGATCGTCCATACGTCGCGCAGGGTGCCCTGCCCGCGCGGACCGACCGGCGGCGCCTGACTACGATGGTCACCCCCCGGCGGCATCTCGGCCGCCCGGTTACGTTTTCGACCCTCCGGGAAGGCCATGCTGAACAAGTACGCGCGTGCTTTCTTCACGCGTGTTCTCACACCGTTCGCCACCCTGCTGCTGCGTCTCGGCGTGAGCCCGGACGCGGTCACACTCGCCGGCACGGGCGGAGTGATGGCGGGCGCGCTGGCCTTCTACCCCAGGGGCGAGTTCTTCTGGGGCACCGTCGTGATCACCCTCTTCGTGTTCTCGGACCTGGTGGACGGGAACATGGCGCGCCAACTGGGCCGCTCCAGCCGCTGGGGCGCCTTCCTGGACTCCACGCTGGACCGGGTCGCGGACGCGGCGATCTTCTCCGGGCTGGCGCTCTGGTACGCGGGCGGCGGCGACGATCTCGTCCTCTGCGCGGTCACGCTGTTCTGCCTGGCCAGCGGCCAGGTGGTGTCGTACACGAAGGCGCGCGGCGAGAGCATCGGGCTGCCTGTGCGGGTGAACGGGCTGGTGGAACGCGCCGAACGCCTCGTCTACACGCTCGTCGCGGCCGGCTTCGCCGGGCTGCACAAGTTCGGCGTCCCGTACATCGAGTGGCTGCTGCCGATCGCCCTGTGGGCCGTCGCCGTCGGCTCGCTGGTCACCCTCGGGCAGCGCGTGGTGACCGTACGGCGCGAGTCGGCGGAGGCGGACGCGGCGGACGCGGCGGCCCGTACGGAAGCGGACGGGGCGGCCCGTACGGGCACGGACGCGGCGGCCCGTAAGGACGCGGATCCGGCCGGCGCCGGGGATGCGGACGCGGCGACCGGGCAGGAGCAGGGCAGCAGCACCGGGCAGGGGCAGGGAAGCGAGGCGTGATGGCCCGGGCGCGGACGAGCGGTGCCGGTGAGTCGGCCGGTCCCACGGTGCGGGACCGGCTGACCGACTCGCTGTACGCCCTCGGCTGGGGCGGCGTGAAACGGCTGCCCGAGCCCACCGCCGTACGCCTCGGGCGGCGCATCGCCGACACCGCCTGGAAGCGCCGCGGCAAGGGCGTCGTACAGCTGGAGCGGAACCTCGCCCGCGTCGTGCCGGACGCCTCACCGGAGCGGCTCGCGGAGCTCTCACGGGCGGGCATGCGCTCGTACCTGCGGTACTGGATGGAGTCCTTCCGGCTGCCCGTGTGGAGCGACGAACTGATCGCCGAACGCGTCGTCATCCACGACGTCCACCGGCTGACCGACGGCATCGCCTCCGACCGGGGCGTCATCCTCGCCCTCCCGCACCTCGGCAACTGGGACCTCGCCGCCGCCTGGCTGACCACCCGACTGCGGACGCCGTTCACCACGGTCGCGGAGCGGCTGAAGCCGGAGTCGCTGTACGACCGCTTCGTCGCGTACCGCGAGAGCCTCGGCATGGAGGTGCTGCCGCACGAGGGCGGCGCCGCCTTCGGCACCCTCGCCCGGCGGCTGCGGGCGGGCGGACTCGTCTGCCTGGTGGCCGACCGCGACCTGTCCACCTCGGGGCTCGAGGTGAAATTCTTCGGAGACACGGCCCGTATGCCCGGCGGACCCGCCATGCTGGCCCAGCAGACCGGGGCGATGCTGCTCCCGGTGACGCTGTGGTTCGACGACACGCCGGTGCTGAAGGGCCGGGTGTACCCGCCGGTGGAGGTGCCCGAACTGGGCACCCGCCGGGAGAAGGCACAGGTCATGACGCAGGCCATGGCGGACGTCTTCGCCTCCGGGATCGCCGAGCACCCGGAGGACTGGCACATGCTGCAGCGGTTCTGGGTCTCCGACCTCGGCCCAGGTGAGGAGCTCCGTTGAGGATCGGGATCGTCTGCCCGTACTCCTGGGACGTTCCCGGGGGCGTCCAGCTGCACATCCGCGACCTGTCGGAGCACCTCGTACGGGAGGGGCACGACGTCTCCGTGCTGGCGCCGTCCGACGACGAGACGCCGCTCCCGTGGTACGTGGTGTCCGCCGGCCGCGCCGTGCCCGTGCCGTACAACGGCTCGGTCGCGCGGCTCAACTTCGGCTTCCTGTCCGCCGCCCGCGTACGCCGCTGGGTGCACGACGGGGACTTCGACGTGCTGCACATCCACGAGCCCGCCACGCCGTCCCTGGCGCTGCTGGCCTGCTGGGCGGCGCAGGGCCCGATCGTCGCCACCTTCCACACCTCCAACCCGCGGTCGCGGGCGATGATCGCGGCGTACCCGATCCTGCAGCCCGCCCTGGAGAAGATCAGCGCGCGCATCGCGGTGAGCGAGTACGCCCGCCGCACGTTCGTCGAGCATCTGGGCGGCGACGCCGTGGTGATCCCGAACGGCGTCGACGTCGGCTTCTTCGCGGAGGCCGCGCCCAAGCGCGAGTGGCAGGACGGGACGATCGGCTTCATCGGCCGTATCGACGAGCCCCGCAAGGGACTTCCGGTACTGATCAAGGCACTCCCGCGGATTCTGGAGGCGCTGCCCGGCACGCGGCTGCTGGTGGCGGGGCGCGGCGACGAGGAGGAGGCCGTCGCCGGGCTGCCGGCCGAGCTGCGCGGCAGGGTGGAGTTCCTCGGCATGGTCAGCGACGAGGACAAGGCGCGGCTGCTGCGCAGCGTGGACCTGTACGTCGCGCCCAACACCGGCGGCGAGTCCTTCGGCATAATCCTGGTGGAGGCGATGTCCTCCGGCGCCCCGGTGCTCGCCAGCGACCTGGACGCGTTCGCGCAGGTGCTGGACGGCGGCGAGGCCGGCCAGCTGTTCGCGGGCGGCGACCCCGACGCCCTGGCCGACGCCGCCGTCGGACTGCTCGGCGACCCCGCGCGGCGCGCGGAGCTGCGCGAGCGCGGCCGGCGGCACGTGCGGCGCTTCGACTGGTCCACGGTCGGCGCGGACATCCTCTCCGTCTACGAGACCGTGACCGACGGCGCCACCTCCGTCGCCCCCGACGAACGCACCGGCCTGCGCGCCCGGTTCGGCCTGGCGGCACGGGAGTGACCGGCCGGGCGAGAATGCGCGCGGAGGAACCGCGCGTTCCGGCCCGGCGCCCACCGGACGTTCCGGCAAAGGACAGCTGATCACCATGACCACCCTCATCTGGATCGCCGTCGCACTCCTGCTGGTCGCCGTCTACCTCAGCTGGACGGCCGGCCGGCTGGACCGGCTGCACTCCCGTATCGACGCGGCCAGGGCCGCGCTGGACGCCCAACTGCTGCGCCGCGCCTCCATCGCACAGGAGCTGGCCACCGCCGGCGTCCTCGACCCGGCCGCCTCGATGGTGCTCTACCAGGCCGCGCACCACGCCCGGCAGGCCGCGGAGGAGCAGCGGGAGGTCGCGGAGAGCGAGCTGAGCCAGTCGCTGCGCGCGGTGTTCGCCGAGCCGGGCCAGCTGGAGGCCGTACGGGCGGCGCCGGGCGGCGCGGACACGGCGGCCGAACTCGGCGCGGCCGTACGGCGGGTGCCGATGGCGCGGCGCTTCCACAACGACTCCGTACGGGCGGCCCGCGCGCTGCGGCGGCACCGTACGGTGCGCTGGTTCCGGCTGGCGGGGCACGCGCCTTCGCCGCTGGCGTTCGAGATGGACGACGAGCCGCCCGGCGTACTGGCCGACCGGACCAACAGCGCGGCGCCGTAAGGCGGGTGCGGCGCCCCGCCGGGGCCCGACGTACGGGCACGGCGCCGCCGAAGCCGCGGCGGGAAGGGCCACGTACCAGGCCACCGCACGCGGATTGGCCCTTTCCGCGGACCGCCCGCATCGGGGAGTGTGAAGACACGGGCCTACCATTGGTCCTGTCACACTTTTTCCGTCGAGTGAGGTCAAACCGTGTCCAGCACTTCCCCTGCCTCGTCCCAGGCCGCTCCCGGCAGCACCCCCGAGACGGGCACCGCGCGCGTCAAGCGCGGCATGGCCGAGCAGCTCAAGGGCGGCGTGATCATGGACGTCGTCACGCCGGAGGAGGCGAAGATCGCCGAGGACGCCGGCGCCGTCGCGGTCATGGCGCTGGAGCGGGTCCCGGCCGACATCCGCAAGGACGGCGGCGTCGCGCGCATGTCCGACCCCGACATGATCGACGGGATCATCGGGGCCGTCTCGATCCCGGTGATGGCCAAGTCCCGGATCGGCCACTTCGTCGAGGCGCAGCTGCTCCAGGCGCTGGGCGTCGACTACATCGACGAGTCCGAGGTGCTGACCCCGGCCGACGAGGTCAACCACAGCGACAAGTGGTCCTTCACCACCCCGTTCGTCTGCGGCGCCACCAACCTCGGCGAGGCCCTGCGGCGGATCTCCGAGGGCGCGGCCATGATCCGTTCCAAGGGCGAGGCCGGTACGGGGAACGTTGTCGAGGCCGTCCGCCACATGCGGCAGATCAAGGCCGAGATCGGCCGGCTCAAGACGCTGGACAACCACGAGCTGTACGCCGCCGCCAAGGAGCTGCGCGCCCCGTACGAGCTGGTCCGCGAGGTCGCCGAGCTGGGCAAGCTGCCCGTCGTGCTGTTCTCCGCGGGCGGCGTCGCCACCCCCGCCGACGCCGCGCTGATGCGGCAGCTGGGCGCGGAGGGCGTGTTCGTCGGCTCGGGCATCTTCAAGTCCGGTGACCCGGCGAAGCGTGCCGCCGCCATCGTGAAGGCCACCACCTTCTACGACGACCCCAAGGTCATCGCGGACGCGTCGCGCGGCCTCGGCGAGGCCATGGTCGGCATCAACTGCGACACCCTGCCGGAGTCCGAGCGGTACGCCTCGCGCGGCTGGTGAACGAGTCCTCCGCAGGCGGCCCGCCGGTCCGGCGGGCCGCCTCCGCACGTGACGAGAGGTGAACGTGAGCAACCCCGTAATCGGCGTCCTGGCGCTTCAGGGCGACGTCCGTGAGCACTTCGCCGCGCTCGCGGGCGCCGGCGCGGAAGCGCGTACGGTGCGCCGCCCCGAGGAGCTGGCGGCGGTCGACGGGCTGGTCATACCCGGCGGCGAGTCCACCACCATCTCCAAGCTGGCCACGGCCTTCGGGCTGCTGGAGCCGCTGCGCGAGCGGGTACGGGCGGGCATGCCCGCGTACGGCTCCTGCGCGGGCATGATCATGCTCGCGGACAAGATCCTCGACCCCCGCTCCGGCCAGGAGACGGTCGGCGGCATCGACATGATCGTGCGCCGGAACGCGTTCGGGCGGCAGAACGAGTCGTTCGAGGCGTCCCTCGACATGGCGGACGTCGAGGGCGGCCCGGTCGAGGGCGTGTTCATCCGCGCACCGTGGGTGGAGTCGACGGGCGCGGGGGTGCGTATCCTCGCGCGGTACGACGGCCATCCGGTCGCCGTACGCCAGGGCCGGCTGCTCGCCACGTCCTTCCACCCCGAACTGACCGGTGACCACCGGGTGCACGGGGCGTTTGTCCAGATGGTGCGCGCGGAGGGCTGACCTGCGGACGGTAGGATCTGACCCGAGCACAATCCGTGGATCTGTCGGTGACATCGAAGGAGCGAGGCTGTGTCCGGCCACTCTAAGTGGGCAACCACCAAGCACAAGAAGGCCGTGATCGATGCCAAGCGCGGCAAGCTCTTCGCGAAGCTGATCAAGAACGTGGAGGTCGCGGCGCGTACGGGAGGTGCCGACCCCGACGGCAACCCCACGCTCTACGACGCGATCCAGAAGGCGAAGAAGAACTCGGTCCCGAACAAGAACATCGACAGCGCGGTCAAGCGCGGCGCCGGACTCGAGGCGGGCGGCGCCGACTACGAGACCATCATGTACGAGGGCTACGGCCCCAACGGTGTCGCCGTCCTGATCGAGTGCCTCACCGACAACCGGAACCGCGCCGCCTCCGACGTACGGGTCGCCATGACCCGTAACGGCGGCTCGATGGCCGACCCCGGCTCCGTCTCGTACCTCTTCAACCGCAAGGGCGTCGTCATCGTGCCCAAGGGCGAGCTGAGCGAGGACGACGTGCTGGGCGCCGTCCTCGACGCGGGCGTCGAGGACGTCAACGACCTCGGTGAGAACTTCGAGGTGATCAGCGAGGCCACCGACCTGGTCGCGGTCCGCACCGCCCTCGTCGACGCGGGCATCGACTACGAGTCGGCCGACAACAACTTCGTGCCCAGCGTGCAGGTCGAGCTGGACGAGGAAGGCGCGCGCAAGATCTTCAAGCTGATCGACGCGCTGGAGGACAGCGACGACGTGCAGAACGTCTTCGCCAACTTCGACGTCTCCGACGAGGTCATGGCGAAGGTCGACGCCTGAGGCACGCCCGTACGCCTTCTTCCGCGCGGCCCGTCGGCGTTGTCAGTGCCGGCGGCTAGCCTGCGGGAACAACGGGCAGCGGCCGGCCACGCGGAGGTCCGGCCGTACGGGACGAGGGGAGGCGCCGTGCGCGTGCTGGGTGTTGACCCCGGGCTGACCCGCTGCGGCATCGGCGTCGTCGAGGGCGCCGCCGGGCGTCCGCTGCGGATGACGGCGGTCGGCGTCGTGCGGACGACCGCGGACGCCGACATCGCCGAGCGCCTCGTCCTCATCGAGCGCGGCATGGACGAGTGGCTGGACACGTACCGGCCCGAAGTCGTCGCCGTGGAGCGGGTGTTCAGCCAGCACAACGTCAGCACCGTGATGGGCACGGCGCAGGCCAGCGCCGTCGCCATGCTGTGCGCGGCGCGCCGCGGGCTGCCCGTCGCGCTGCACACGCCCAGCGAGGTCAAGGCCGCCGTGACGGGCACGGGCCGGGCCGGCAAGGCCCAGGTCGGCGCCATGGTGACGCGGCTGCTGCGGCTCGACGCGCCGCCCCGGCCCGCCGACGCGGCCGACGCGCTGGCCCTGGCCATCTGCCACATCTGGCGCGCCCCCGCGCTCAACCGGCTCCAGCAGGCGCACGCCGCCGTCGCCAACGGGCCCCGCCCCGGCGGGAGACCGGCCACAGCGGGCCGGAAACCCGGGGGCACCCCGAGCGCGAACCCAGGCACCCCGAGCGGGACTCCAGGCTCACCGAAAGGCCGTACCCCATGATCGCCTTCGTCTCCGGGCCGGTCGCCGCCCTCGCCCCGGACACCGCCGTGGTCGAGGTCGGCGGCGTCGGCATGGCCGTCCAGTGCACCCCGGACACCCTCTCCGGGCTGCGCGTCGGCCAGCACGCCAAGCTCGCCACCTCGCTGGTCGTACGGGAGGACTCGCTCACGCTCTACGGCTTCGCGGACGACGACGAGCGGCAGACGTTCGAACTCCTCCAGACCGCCAGCGGCGTGGGGCCCCGGCTCGCCCAGGCCATGCTGGCCGTGCACAGCCCGGACGCGCTGCGGCGCGCGGTCTCCCTGGGCGACGAGAAGGCGCTGACCGCCGTGCCGGGCATCGGCAAGAAGGGCGCGCAGAAGCTGCTGCTGGAGCTCAAGGACCGGCTCGGCGAGCCGCTGGGCACCGGCATCCCGCAGGGCGCGCGCCGCCCCGCCGCCACCGGCCCCGCCTCGTGGCAGGAGCAGCTGCTGTCCGCCCTGCTCGGGCTGGGGTACGCGGCGCGCGAGGCCGAGGAGGCCGTGGCCGCCGTCGCGCCGCAGGCGGAGGCGGCCGCCGCCGACGGGGGCACGCCTCCGGTCGCCCAACTCCTGCGCGCCGCGCTCCAGTCGCTGAACCGCGCGCGCTGAGCGGCGCCGCCGGCCGTACACAGCCGCCGTACGCACGCGCCGTACGACCCCGCCGCACGCAACGCCCAACGCACCACGACCCGAGGCTGACCTCATGAACTGGGACGACACCACCGAGACCGCCGCCGACGGCGAGGAGCGCCTCGTCGGCTCCGCCGCCGACGGCGAGGACCAGGCCGTCGAGGCGGCGCTGCGCCCGAAGGACCTGCGGGAGTTCGTCGGACAGGCCAAGGTCAGAGAGCAGCTGGACCTGGTGCTGCGGGCGGCCCGTACGCGCGGCGCCGCCGCCGACCACGTGCTGCTGTCCGGGGCGCCCGGGCTGGGAAAGACCACCCTGTCCATGATCATCGCGGCCGAGATGGCGGCGCCCATCCGCATCACCTCCGGCCCAGCCATCCAGCACGCCGGCGACCTCGCGGCGATCCTCTCCTCGCTGCAGGACGGCGAGGTCCTCTTCCTCGACGAGATCCACCGGATGTCCCGGCCTGCCGAGGAGATGCTGTACATGGCGATGGAGGACTTCCGCGTCGACGTGATCGTCGGCAAGGGCCCCGGCGCCACCGCCATCCCGCTGGAGCTGCCGCCGTTCACCCTGGTCGGCGCGACCACCCGGGCCGGGCTGCTGCCGCCGCCGCTGCGCGACCGCTTCGGCTTCACCGCGCACATGGAGTTCTACGAACCGGCCGAGCTCGAGCAGGTCATCCACCGCTCCGCCCGCCTGCTGGACGTCGAGACGGACGCCGAGGGCGCCACCGAGATCGCCGGCCGCTCGCGCGGCACCCCCCGTATCGCCAACCGCCTGCTGCGCCGCGTCCGCGACTACGCGCAGGTCAAGGCGGACGGCGTGATCACCCGCGAGATCGCGTCCCGGGCGCTGGCGGTGTACGAGGTGGACGAGCGCGGCCTCGACCGGCTCGACCGCGGGGTGCTGACCGCGCTGCTCAAGCTGTTCGGCGGCGGCCCCGTCGGGCTGTCCACGCTGGCCGTCGCGGTGGGGGAGGAGCGGGAGACCGTGGAGGAGGTCGCCGAGCCCTTCCTCGTACGGGAGGGTCTGCTGGCGCGCACTCCGCGTGGCCGCGTCGCCACTCCCGCCGCCTGGGCCCACCTGGGGCTCACGCCGCCGCAGCCGCCGCCGGGGGCGCCCGGGGGCGCGGGGCAGCAGGGTTTGTTCGGAGCGTGACGGTGCGGGACTCGCGGGGGCAGGAACCTCAGTGCCATGCTTGACGTTGTTCCATCGGCGACAGCTCGCTTAGACTCCGCCGACGTCGTCCGCCCCGGACGGCAGCCCACCCCGAATCCAGGCCGCTGAGACGCGGTCGTGCGAAGGAAATTCTTCCGCCGTGAATATCGTGACTCTCCTCCCCTTCATCGTGCTCATCGGGGCCATGTTCCTGATGACCCGGTCCGCCAAGAAGAAGCAGCAGAAGGCCGCCCAGATGCGCGACCAGATGCAGCCCGGCACCGGTGTCAGGACGATCGGGGGCATGTACGCCACCGTCAAGGAGATCCGCGATGACGCGGTGCTTCTCGAGGTCGCTCCGGGCATGCACGCCCTCTACGCCAAGAACGCCATCGGCGCCGTCCTCGAGGAGGACGAGTTCGACCGCATCATCAACGGCGAGCCCGTCGACCTCAAGTCCGACGATGCCCCGATCGTGCCCGATGACGTGTCCGAGCTGACCGCCGCCGACGAAGAGGCGGCCGGGGATGGGAAGATCGACCTCGGCAAGTCCCCGGCGGCCGACGCGGATCGCGCGGAGGCCGAGGACCACGAGGACGAGGACGACGAGCACGACGAGGACGAGACCGACGTCCGGGCGGACGCGAAGACCGACGCGGACGCCGAGGACGAGACCGACGGGGCCAAGGACGACGAGGCTGCGGAGCCCAAGAACGCCAAGCGCCGAGGTGGCTCCGGCTCCAAGTAGCGTCCGCGCCGCCGGACCGTGACACGCGGCCCGGCGGCGAGAGGCACCCGTACACCCACTTCGCGTGCCGCGCGGCGATGATCCGGTACGACGGGTCCGGCGCGGGCGGTTGGACAGGAGATACGAGAAGGTGGCAGCACCGAAGAAGGGCCGCAGGCCCACAGGTGCCCAGGGGAAGCCGGGGCGCTCCCTGCTGGTTCTGTTGCTCGTCATTGTTGCGCTCGGCGGGGGAATGCTCCTCTCCGGGAACAACACGCCCCGCCTTGGCATCGACCTTGCGGGCGGCACGAGCATCACACTCACGGCCCGGAACCAGCCGGGCGAGGCCGACGCGATCAACCAGACGAACATGAACACGGCCGTCGGCATCATCGAGCGGCGTGTGAACGGTCTCGGTGTCTCGGAGGCGGAGGTCCGGACCCAGGGCGACGAGAACATCGTCGTCAACATCCCCAAGGGCACCAACGAGAAGCAGGCGCGGGAGCAGGTCGGCACGACGGCCCAGCTGAACTTCCGGCCCGTACTGACCTACGCGCAGGACCAGCCCAAGCCCAAGCCCAGCGACTCCGGGAAGAAGCAGGACGGCGGGAAGAAGGGCGCGGGTGACGAGAAGGCCACTTCCACCCCCTCGCCGGACGGCGGCACCCCCCAGGGCCGCGCTGTCACGGACGGCCTGAAGGCAGCCACGGACGGCAAGAAGGCGCCGAAGCCGACCCCCACGGGCTCCGGCAACGCGTCCGAACCGCCCGCCCCGGCTCCCACTCCGACCGCTCCCGCGCCCGAGGGCGTGCCGGCCAGCCTGCAGAAGCAGTTCGAGAGTCTCGACTGCTCCACCAAGGAGGCCCGGGCCAAGGCCAGTCGTGAGGCGGCGCAGCGCAAGGACGGCCAGCCCGTGGTCACTTGTGACGGCGAGCAGCCGATCAAGTACGTGCTCGGGCCGGTCGCCGTGGAGGGCAAGAACGTCAGCGACGCCAACGCCGCCCTCGACCAGACCCGCGGCCAGGGCTGGATCGTCCAGATGTCGTTCGACGACAAGGGCAGCAAGGCGTTCGGCAACATCACCAGCGAGCTCGCCCAGAAGCAGCAGCCGCAGAACCAGTTCGCGATCGTCCTGGACGGCGAGGTCGTCTCCGCCCCCAGTGTCAGCGAGCGGCTCGTCGGCGACGCCGAGATCTCCGGGAACTTCAACCAGCAGTCCGCCGAGGACCTGGCCAACATCCTGTCGTACGGCGCGCTGCCGCTCACCTTCGAAGAGGGCAACGTCACCACCATCTCGCCCACGCTGGGTGCCGAGCAGCTGAAGGCCGGGCTCATCGCGGGCGGCATCGGGCTGGCGCTCGTGGTCGTGTATCTGGTCTTCTACTACCGGCTGCTCGGTCTGGTCGCCGTCTCCAGCCTGGTGGTCGCCGCCATCCTGACGTATACGATCATGACCCTGCTGGGCACCGCCATCGGCTTCGCGCTGAGTCTCCCGGCCATCTGCGGGGCCATCGTGGCCATCGGAATCACTGCGGACTCGTTCATCGTCTACTTCGAGAGAGTGAGAGACGAGATCCGCGAAGGGCGCACGGTGCGGCCCGCCATCGCGCGGGCCTGGCCGCACGCCCGCCGGACCATCGTGGTCTCCGACGTGGTCTCCGTCATCGCCGCCGTGGTGCTGTTCATCGTGTCCATCGGATCGGTGCAGGGCTTCGCCTTCGTGCTGGGCCTGACGACGGTGGTGGACCTGGCGATCGTCTTCCTGCTGACGAAACCGATGATGATGATCCTGGGGCGCAAGAAGATGTTCGCCAACGGTCATCCATGGTCCGGACTCGACCCCAAGCGGCTCGGATCCCGGCCTCCGCTGCGCGGCCGCCGCCGTCCGGCAGCCGGCTCCTCCGAGACGAAGGAGGCCTGAGATGTCCCGACTCGGCACACTCGGCGCGAAGCTGTACCGCGGAGAGACGAGCTACGACTTCGTAGGCAAGCGGAAGCTCTGGTACGGCATCACGCTCTGTTTCGTGATCGTCTCCCTGCTCGGGCTCGGCTTCCGCGGGCTCTACATGGGCATCGAGTTCCAGGGCGGAGCCGTGTTCACCACGCCGCCGACCAAGGTGTCGCAGGAGGACGCGCGGCAGGTCGCCGAGGACACCTCCGGGCGCGACGCCCGCGTCCAGGAGCTGGGCAGCGGGGCCCTCCGCATCCAGGTCACCGACCTGGAGACGGAGGAGTCCGGAGAGACCCGCGACGCGCTGGCGAAAGAGCTCGGCGTGAGCTCCCAGAAGGTCAACGCGGAACTGGTCGGGCCCAGTTGGGGCGACCAGATGACGGACAAGGCCATCCAGGGACTGATCGTCTTCCTGGTCCTGGTGAGTGTCTATCTCGCCCTCGCCTTCGAGTGGCGGATGGCGGTGGCGGCCCTGGTCGCGCTCCTCCACGACCTGGCGGTCACCGTCGGCGTCTACGCGCTGGTCGGCTTCGAAGTGACCCCCGGCACCGTGGTGGGCATGCTGACCATCCTCGGGTACTCGCTGTACGACACCGTGGTCGTCTTCGACAAGGTCAAGGAGAAGACCAAGAACGTCACCAAGCAGGACCGCCACACCTACGGAGAGCTGGCCAACCTCGGCATCAACGCCACGGTCGTCCGTTCCGTCAACACCTCGGTGGTGGCCCTGCTGCCGGTGGCCGCGCTGCTGTTCATCGGCAGCGGCCTGCTCGCCGGAGGCATGCTCAAGGACATCGCGCTGTCGCTGTTCATCGGTCTCACCGCGGGGACGTTCTCCTCGATCATGATCGCCACTCCGGTCACCACCGACCTGAAGCTGCGCGAGCCCAAGATCAGGGACCACGACCGCCGGGTGCGGGCCCGCCGCGCCAAGGCCGCGGCCCGCGGCGAGCCGGAGCCGGAGGACGACACGGCGGCCGGAGAGGCCGCTGACGACGACCCGGACGAACCTGAGGACGCAGGCGTGCCGGCGGCCGCCGCCGTCGGTTCCCAGCGGTCGGAACGTTCCCAGCGGCAGCAGCGTCAGCAGCCCGCCACCCGTAACCGCGGCCGAGGCCGCCCGTCCGGCAAGCGGAGGTAGCCCCGTGACCGACACCCACACCGTGTCCGACGGCGTACGCGAGCTGCTGCTCAGCCGTATCCGTGACGTGGCGGACTACCCGAAGCCGGGCGTGATGTTCAAGGACATCACGCCGCTGCTCGCCGACCCGGAGGCGTTCTCCGCGCTCACGGACACCCTGGCGGCGCTCTGCGTACGGCACGGCGCGACCAAGGTCGTCGGCCTGGAGGCGCGCGGCTTCATCCTGGCCGCGCCGGCCGCCGTCCGCGCGGGCCTCGGCTTCATCCCCGTACGCAAGGCGGGCAAGCTGCCGGGCGCGACGCTCTCGCAGTCGTACGAGCTCGAGTACGGCACCGCCGAGATGGAGGTGCACGCCGAGGACGTCAGCGACGCCGACCGGGTCCTGGTCATCGACGACGTGCTCGCCACCGGCGGCACCGCCGAGGCGTCCCTGCAGCTCGTCCGGCGCGCGGGGGCGCAGGTCGCGGGCGTCGCGGTGCTGCTGGAGCTCGGTTTCCTGGGCGGCCGCGCCCGGCTGGAGCCCGCGCTGAAGGACGCACCGCTGGAAGCACTGGTCACGGTCTGACGCTGTACGCCGCGGCTGTACCGCACGTCACAGTCTGAAGACAGGGCCCGTACGACGGCCGGTCACCCGGTATTTTCCGGGGGACCGGCCGTCGCCGTTTTCCCGGCCGTTCTGCCGTGGCCGGGGCTCGCCGCGGCGAGGTCGCTACCATGGCAGTCCGACCTGGGGTCCAACGAGGAGTGCACTTGCCAGACGAGGCCCAGCCGCTCGCCGCCGCACAGCGCCGGCAGACCGAGCCCGGCGCCGCCGGGTCCGGCGCGGCGCCCGACAGGAGCGGCAGCACCCGCGAGCCGAAGCCGCCGGAGGGCGGCGGCGCGGCGGGGCCCGTCACGCACCGGCCCGCCCCGGAGACCCCGCCTGCCCCCTCGGCGCCGCCCGCGCCGCCCGCCGCCGAGAACGGCGCGGACCAGGACGGCTCCTCGGCCCGCCCCATCTCCGGTGTCTCGGGCCGCTCCGGGTCCTCCAACCGCGTACGGGCCCGGCTGGCCCGTCTCGGCGTGCAGCGCTCCAGCCCGTTCAACCCGGTCCTGGAGCCGCTGCTGCGGATAGTGCGCGGCAACGACCCCAAGATCGAGTCGTCCACGCTGCGCCAGATCGAGCGCGCGTACCAGGTCGCAGAGCGCTGGCACCGCGGCCAGAAGCGGAAGAGCGGCGACCCGTACATCACGCACCCGCTCGCCGTCACCACCATCCTCGCCGAGCTCGGCATGGATCCGGCCACGCTCATGGCGGGCCTGCTGCACGACACGGTGGAGGACACCGAGTACGGCCTGGACACCCTGCGCCGCGACTTCGGCGACGCGGTGGCGCTGCTGGTCGACGGCGTGACCAAGCTGGACAAGGTGAAGTTCGGCGAGGCCGCGCAGGCCGAGACCGTACGCAAGATGGTCGTGGCGATGGCCAAGGACCCGCGGGTGCTGGTGATCAAGCTCGCGGACCGGCTGCACAACATGCGCACGATGCGCTACCTCAAGCGGGAGAAGCAGGAGCAGAAGGCCCGCGAGACGCTGGAGATCTACGCCCCGCTCGCGCACCGACTGGGCATGAACACCATCAAGTGGGAGCTGGAGGACCTCGCGTTCGCGATCCTCTACCCCAAGATGTACGACGAGATCGTGCGGCTCGTCGCGGAGCGCGCCCCGAAGCGGGACGAGTATCTGGCCGTCGTCACCGACGAGGTGCAGTCGGACCTGCGCGGCGCCCGTATCAAGGCCACCGTCACCGGCCGCCCGAAGCACTACTACAGCGTCTACCAGAAGATGATCGTGCGCGGCCGCGACTTCGCCGAGATCTACGACCTGGTGGGCATCCGCGTCCTCGTCGACACCGTCCGTGACTGCTACGCGGCGCTGGGCACCGTACACGCCCGCTGGAACCCGGTGCCGGGGCGGTTCAAGGACTACATCGCGATGCCCAAGTTCAACATGTACCAGTCGCTGCACACGACGGTCATCGGGCCCAGCGGCAAGCCCGTCGAGCTGCAGATCCGCACCTTCGACATGCACCGCCGCGCGGAGTACGGCATCGCCGCGCACTGGAAGTACAAGCAGGAGGCGGTGGCCGGGGCGTCCAAGGTGCGTTCCGACGTGCCGAAGAAGGCGGGCAAGGGCGCCGACCAGGACACGTTCAACGACATGGCGTGGCTGCGCCAGCTGCTGGACTGGCAGAAGGAGACCGAGGACCCGGGCGAGTTCCTGGAGTCGCTCCGCTTCGACCTCTCCCGCAACGAGGTCTTCGTCTTCACGCCGAAGGGCGACGTCATAGCGCTGCCGGCCGGCGCGACCCCGGTGGACTTCGCGTACGCGGTGCACACGGAGGTCGGCCACCGTACGATCGGCGCCCGCGTCAACGGGCGGCTCGTACCGCTCGAATCGACCCTCGACAACGGCGACCTGGTCGAGGTCTTCACCTCCAAGGCGTCCGGCGCGGGCCCCTCCCGGGACTGGCTGAGCTTCGTCAAGTCACCGCGCGCCCGCAACAAGATCCGCGCCTGGTTCACCCGCGAGCGCCGCGACGAGGCCATCGAGCACGGCAAGGACGCGATCGCCCGTGCGATGCGCAAGCAGAACCTGCCGATCCAGCGCATCCTCACCGGCGACTCCCTCGTCACCCTTGCCCACGAGATGCGCTACCCGGACATCTCCGCGCTCTACGCCGCCATCGGCGAGGGCCATGTCACGGCGCAGAACATCGTGCAGAAGCTGGTCCACGCCCTCGGCGGCGAGGACGCGGCCAACGAGGACATCGCCGAGACCACCCCGCCGCTCAGCAAGGGCAAGCGCCGCCAGAACGCCGACCCGGGCGTCGTCGTCAAGGGCGTCGACGACGTGTGGGTCAAGCTCGCCCGCTGCTGTACGCCGGTGCCGGGCGACCCCATCATCGGCTTCGTCACCCGGGGCAGCGGCGTCTCGGTGCACCGGGCCGACTGCCTCAACGTCGACTCGCTGTCCCGCGAACCCGAGCGCATCCTCGAGGTCGAGTGGGCGCCCACCCAGTCGTCCGTGTTCCTGGTGGCGATCCAGGTCGAGGCGCTGGACCGGTCGCGGCTGCTCTCGGACGTCACGCGCGTGCTGTCGGACCAGCACGTCAACATCCTCTCGGCGGCCGTGCAGACCTCCCGGGACCGGGTGGCCACCTCGCGCTTCACGTTCGAGATGGGCGATCCCAAGCACCTGGGCCACGTGCTGAAGGCGGTGCGCGGAGTGGAGGGCGTATACGACGTGTACCGCGTCACCTCGGCCCGCAGGCCGTAACGCGGTGACGCGGCACAGGTCGTACGAACCGTACGCGCCGGGGGTGCCGGCCGTACGCGGCGGTGCTGCTCAGCCGCCGAACTCCTCCAGGCCCTTGAGCGCCTGGTCCAACAGCGCCTGACGGCCCGCCAGTTCCTGCTCGAGCTTCGCCGCCTTCGCGGTGTTCCCGGCGGCGCGCGCCTTCTCGGCCTGCTCCCGCAGCTTGTCCACCGCGTCCTGCAGCTGACCCGTCAGACCGGCCGCGCGGGCCCGCGCCTCCGGGTTGCTGCGCCGCCACTCGGCCTCCTCGGCCTCCTGCAGCGCACGCTCCACCGCGTGCACGCGGCCCTCGATCTTCGCCTTCGAGTCGCGCGGCACGTGCCCGATCGCGTCCCAGCGCTCGTTGATCGCCCGGAACGCGGCCCGCGCCGCCTTCAGATCGGTGATCGGGAGCAGCTTCTCCGCCTCGGCGGCGAGCTCCTCCTTACGAGTCAGATTCTCCCGCTGCTCGCTGTCCCGCTCCGCGAACACCTCGCTGCGCGCCTGGAAGAAGACGTCCTGCGCGCCGCGGAACCGGCTCCACAGGTCCTCCTCGTGCTCCCGCTGCGCCCGCCCGGCCGCCTTCCACTCCTGCATCAGATCGCGGTACTTGGCGGCGGTCGGACCCCAGTCGCGGGAGCCGGAGAGCGACTCCGCCTCGGCGACCAGCTTCTCCTTGCGCTGCCGCGCCTCCTCGCGCTGCGCGTCCAGCTGCGCGAAGTGCGCCTTGCGGCGCTTGGAGAACGCGGATCGGGCGTGCGAGAAGCGGTGCCACAGCTCGTCGTCCGTCTTGCGGTCGAGCCGCGGCAGCCCTTTCCAGATGTCCACCAGCGCCCGCAGCCGTTCGCCGGCCACCCGCCACTGCTCGCTCTGCGCCAGCTGCTCGGCCTCGGCGACCAGATCCTCCTTGGCCTTGTGCGCCTCCTCGGTCTGCTTCGCCTTGTGCGCCTTGCGCTCCTCGCGGCGTTCCTCGATGGTGCGGGCCAGCTTGTCCAGCCGCTCCCGCAGCGCGTCCAGGTCGCCGACGGCGTGATGCGCGTCGACCTGCTCACGCAGGTGTGCGATGGCGGTGTTGGCGTCCTTCGTGGACAGGTCGGTGGTCTTCACCCTCTTCTCGAGGAGGCTGATCTCGACGACCAGGCCGTCGTATTTGCGCTCGAAGTAGGCCAGAGCCTCATCGGGCGAGCCCGCCTGCCAGGAGCCGACGACCTTCTCGCCGTCCGCCGTGCGTACGTACACGGTCCCCGCCTCGTCGACGCGGCCCCACCGGTCGCTGCTCACAGCGCCTCCTCCACATGATGTCCAGCGAGGAGTTGCGGCCTCCTGGCATCGTCCACAGGTTTCGTCATGGCCAAGATAGGCGAACGGCGGCCACGCTGTCCGCATCCAGCGCGGTCGAAATTTTCCCCTTCGGGCTACTCCGCTCCTGATCAGATCCGGTGGAATCCGGTCAGCCCGCCTTGACGGTGGCCTTGTCGATCACCACGGTCGCGTTCGGCGGCCCGTCGGGGGTGCCGCCGCCGACGCCCGCGCCGACGATCTTCTTCAGCACCTTCATCCCGGAGTCGGAGACGGTGCCGAACGGCGTGTACGTGGCCGGCAGCTTGCTGTCCTTGTGCACGAGGAAGAACTGGCTGCCGCCGCTGTCCTTCTGGCCGGTGTTGGCCATCGCCACCGTGCCCGCCGGATAGACGCCGCCCTTGACCTTCGGGTCCTTCAGGTTCTCGTCCGGCAGGGTGTACCCCGGGTCGCCGGTGCCCTTTCCGGTGGGGTCGCCGCACTGCAGCACGGCGACACCGCCCGTGGTCAGCCGGTGACAGGAGGTGTGGTCGAAGAACCCTTCATCCGCGAGGAACTTGAACGAGTTCACG
Source organism: Streptomyces armeniacus (assembly GCF_003355155.1). NCBI lineage: Bacteria > Bacillati > Actinomycetota > Actinomycetes > Kitasatosporales > Streptomycetaceae > Streptomyces > Streptomyces armeniacus. Next base: position 1,510,431 of record NZ_CP031320.1, read on the forward strand.
GTGTGCGGGGCGTTCTCCGCGTCCAGCTGGATGCCGATGTCGCCGCAGGTCGTCTTCAGCGTCATCGCGTACGCCGCCGACTTGTCGATCGTCAGCTTCGGTTCCTTCTTCCACTGCTTGCCGTTCGGCTTGCCCTCCGCGGGCTTGTCGCAGGGGTCCGGCGCCTTGCTGGGCTCGTTGCTCGGCTTGTCCGCGGCGTTCTCCTTCTCCTCGTCGCCGTTCAGCCCGCCGGTCGCGGCATACGCGGACACAGCGCCGACCGCCAGCACCACCCCGGCCGCGATCGCCGCGTTCCGGATCCGGGCCCTGCGCCGGGCCCTGGCACGGCGCTCCAGCTGGCGCTGGAACTTCTCACGTGCGAGCTGCTTCCGCCGCTGCTCACTGCTGACCACCGCTCGTCTCCTTCGGTACCCCGGGTGCGTGGCGGGACCGCGGCCCGTACGCACGGTCTCGAACTTGGCCCGTACCGTATACGGGTTCGCCGCGTCCGCACCGCCGCCGGTAGGCTCTTCATCAGCCGCTGCCACCTGTCGGACGACTGAAGGACGATCGTGCTCGTAGCCGGGTTCCCCGCCGGGGCCTGGGGGACCAATTGTTATCTGGTCGCCCCCGCCGCCGGTGAGGAGTGCGTGATCATCGACCCGGGCCACCAGGCCGCCGAGGGCGTCCGGGAGGCCGTCGCCAAGCACCGGCTCAAGCCGGTCGCGGTGATCCTCACGCACGGACACATCGACCACGTGGCGTCCGTGCTGCCCGTGTGCGGCGCGCACGACGTGCCCGCGTGGATCCACCCCGACGACCGGTACATGCTGAGCGACCCCGAGAAGGCGCTGGGCCGCAGCATCGGGCAGCCGCTGATGGGCGAGCTGTCCGTGGGGGAGCCGGACGATCTGAAGGAGCTCACCGACGGCGCGCGGCTGGCACTGGCCGGGCTGGAGCTGACCGTGGCGCACGCGCCCGGGCATACCAAGGGGTCGGTGACCTTCAGGATGCCCGAGCAGGACGACGTGCCTCCCGTCTTCTTCTCGGGCGACCTGCTGTTCGCCGGCTCCGTAGGACGCACCGATCTGCCGGGCGGCGACCACGCCGAGCTCCTCGGTTCGCTGGCACGGGTGTGCCTGCCGCTGGAGGACTCGACGGTGGTGCTTTCCGGCCACGGCCCCCAGACCACCATCGGCCGCGAACGCGCCACCAACCCCTTCCTGCGAGAGGTGGCGGCGAGCGGTCCCGGAGACGGCGTGAGCGCCGCTCCGCGACGAGGAATGTGACGACGACTTCCGTGAGCACGTTTTCCGCCCCCAAGGGCACCTACGATCTGATCCCGCCGGACTCCGCGGAGTTCCTGGCGGTGCGCGAGGCGCTCGCCGCGCCGCTGCTGCGGGCCGGCTACGGCTATGTCGAGACCCCCGGTTTCGAGCAGGCCGAACTCTTCTCCCGCGGGGTCGGCGAGTCCACCGACATCGTGACCAAGGAGATGTACACGCTGACCACCAAGGGCGGCGACCAGCTCGCGCTCCGCCCGGAGGGCACCGCGTCCGTCCTGCGCGCGGCGCTCCAGCGGAACCTGCACCGCAGTGCGCTGCCCGTGAAGCTCTGGTACTCGGGCTCGTACTACCGCTACGAACGCCCGCAGGCCGGCCGCTACCGGCACTTCTCGCAGGTCGGCGCCGAGGCACTGGGCGCCGAGGACCCGGTGCTGGACGCCGAGTTGATCATCCTGGCCGACGACGCGTACCGCTCGCTGGGCCTGCGCGAGTTCCGTATCCTGCTGAACTCGCTGGGTGACAAGGAGTGCCGGCCCGTCTACCGCGCCGCGCTCCAGGAGTACCTGCGGCGGCTCGACCTGGACGAGGACACGCGCCGGCGCATCGAGATCAACCCCCTGCGCGTGCTGGACGACAAGCGGGACAGCGTGCAGCGGCAGCTGGCAGACGCGCCGCTGATGCGGGACCACCTGTGCGAGGCCTGCAAGGCGTACCACGAGCAGGTGCGCGAGCTGCTCGGCGCGGCGGGCGTCGCGTTCGAGGACGACCCGCGGCTGGTGCGCGGCCTCGACTACTACACCCGTACGACCTTCGAGTTCGTCCACGATGGCCTCGGCTCGCAGTCGGCGGTCGGCGGCGGCGGGCGGTACGACGGGCTCTCCGAGATGCTCGGCGGCCCCGAACTCCCCTCCGTGGGCTGGGCGCTCGGCGTCGACCGTACGGTGCTGGCGCTCCGCGCCGAGGGCGTACGGCTGGACCTGGCCCCGGGCCCGCGGGTGTACGCGGTGCCCCTGGGGGAGGAGGCGCGGCGCGTGCTCTTCGGCGTCGTGACGGAGCTGCGCCGGGAGGGCATCGCGGCGGACTTCGCGTTCGGCGGCAAGGGCCTGAAGAACGCGATGAAATCAGCCAACCGCTCCGGTGCCCGCTGCGCGCTGGTGCTGGGGGAGCGGGACCTTGCCGAAGGGCTGGTCCAGGTCAAGGATCTGGAGTCCGGCGAGCAGAGCCCGGTGCCACTCGATCGAGTGGTCACCGCGGTTCGGGCGAAGGTCGGCTGAGGGTACGGGCGTTGGTCCATAATGAGCACACGCTCGACTTCGACGGATGACGGGACGACAGCGCTATGACCACGACGGCACCCCTCGACAACGCCCCGGCCCAGCGGGACGGGACCAGGCGGGGTGCCGTCGGTGCCGGCCGCGCCTTCGGATGGCTGCTGATCATCACGGGGGCGGCGGGCCTGCTGGCCTCGTGGGTCATCACGATCGACAAGACCAAGATCCTCGAGGCGAAGGCGGAGGGCAAGACCTTCACGCCGGGCTGCAGCCTCAACCCGATCGTCTCCTGCGGCAACATCATGGAGAGCGACCAGGCCTCCGCCTTCGGCTTCTCGAACCCGATCATCGGCCTCGTCGCGTACGGCATCGTGATCTGCGTCGGGGTCACTCTGCTCACCGGGGCGCGCTTCCCGCGGTGGTACTGGCTGACGTTCAACGCGGGCACGCTGTTCGGCGTCGGGTTCGTGACGTGGCTGCAGTACGAGTCGCTCTACACCATCAACTCCCTCTGCCTGTGGTGCAGCCTGGCGTGGGTCGCGACGATCTTCATGTTCTGGTACGTGACCGGGCACAACGTGAAGCACGGCTTCCTGCCCGCGCCCGCGGGGCTCAAGAGCTTCGTGGAGGAGTTCCACTGGGTCGTGCCGGTGCTGCACGTCGGCGTCATCGGGATGATGGTGCTGACGCGCTGGTGGGACTTCTGGACGGGCTGAAGGGCTGAAGGGCTGAGGGGCTGAAGCGGGCGGCCGAGCGGGGGATCCGCCGCTCGGCCGCCCGCGTTGTCAGTGGCGTGACTTAGGGTTTCGGACGTGGAACCCGACCTGTTCACCGCCGCCGCCGAAGAGCGCCAGGCCACCGACCCCTCCGCCAGCCCCCTGGCCGTGCGGATGCGTCCGCGCGTCGTCGACGAGGTGGTCGGCCAGGAGCATCTGCTGCGCCCCGGATCACCGCTGCGCCGCCTCGTCGGCGAGGCCGGCGGCGGGCCCGCCGGGCCCTCGTCCGTGATGCTGTGGGGCCCGCCCGGCACCGGCAAGACGACGCTGGCGTACGTCGTCAGCCAGGCCACCGACAAGCGCTTCGTCGAGCTGTCGGCGATCACCGCCGGGGTCAAGGAGGTCCGGGCCGTCATCGAGGGGGCCAAGCGCTCCGCGGGGGCGTACGGCAAGGACACGGTCCTCTTCCTCGACGAGATCCACCGCTTCAGCAAGGCCCAGCAGGACTCCCTGCTGCCCGCCGTCGAGAACCGCTGGGTGACGCTCATCGCGGCGACCACCGAGAATCCGTACTTCTCGGTGATCTCCCCGCTGCTGTCCCGTTCGCTGCTGCTCACCCTGGAGCCGCTGACCGACGACGACCTGCGGGGCCTGCTGCAGCGCGCGGTGAGCGAGGAGCGCGGGCTCGGCGGCGCGGTGGAGCTGCCGGAGGACGCGGTGGCGTATCTGCTCCGGATCGCGGGCGGCGACGCCCGCCGCGCGCTGACCGCGCTCGAGGCGGGCGCGGGTGCGGCGCTGACCAAGGGCGAGGCGGAGGTCACGGTCCAGTCGCTGGAGGAGGCGGTCGACCGGGCGGCGATCACGTACGACCGGGACGGCGACCAGCACTACGACGTGGCCAGCGCCCTGATCAAGTCCATCCGCGGCTCAGACGTGGACGCGGCGCTGCACTATCTCGCGCGGATGATCGAGGCGGGCGAGGACCCGAGGTTCATCGCGCGGCGGCTGATGATCTCGGCCAGCGAGGACATCGGGCTGGCCGACCCGAGCGCCCTCCAGACCGCCGTCGCGGCGGCCCAGGCCGTCGCCATGATCGGCTTCCCCGAGGCCCGTATCACCCTCGGGCACGCCACGGTCGCGCTGGCCCTGGCGCCCAAGTCCAACGCCGCGTGCGTCGCGATCGACGCGGCGCTCGCCGACGTACGGGCGGGCGTGGCCGGACCGGTGCCCGCGCACCTGCGGGACAGCCACTACAAGGGCTCGACGAAGCTCGGCCACGGCAAGGGCTATCAGTACCCGCACGATCTGCCCGGCGGCATCGCCGCGCAGCAGTACGCGCCGGACGGAGTCCACGGGAAGCGGTATTACGAGCCGACGAGGTACGGCGCGGAGGCCCGTTATGCGGACGTGGCCGAGCGCGTGCGCGCCCGGCTGCGCGGCGAGGCGCCGCCCGCGGCTCCGCCATCGGCACCGCGCGAGGGGCCGCGGGGCGAGCAGCGGGAGGAGTGAACGGGCCGGGGCACGGGCGCGCCGCCGCCCGTGCCCCGCGTCCGTACGCCGCCCCGCCGCGCTCACCGCTCCGCGGCGGCGGCCTCGAACAACTGGTGCATGGCCAGCCGCAGTCCGGCCACGTCCCGCACCGCGTCCGGGAACTCGAAGCGCGCGTCGAAGCACCGCTCCGCCACGGCGAACCGCACCCGCATCCCGTACCGGTCCAGCGCCAGCGGCGTCACCTGGTCCCAGGTCCCGCAGCTCTGCCGGAACTCGCCGCCCAGCAGCGTGCACAGCCCCCGCAGCCGCCCCTCGTGCGCGGCCGCCAGGTGCTGCAGCAGCTCCGCCTCGTGCGGCGCCAGCGGGTCGGGGCGGGCGGCGGCGAAGTCCTCGGGCTCGACCTGCTCCTCGCCCCAGAGGTCGTCCACGTACGCCTCGCCCACCTCGAGCCGCAGCAGCATCCACGCCACGTCGGCGGCGGGCGCTCCGGGCCGGCGCTCGGCGAGGAGGCGGGCGTACGCGGCCCGCTGCTCGTTCCGTACGGCAGTGAGCCATCCGGCGACCCAGGCGCGGCCGCGCACGCGGTGCGGGACGGACACCGGGGCGACATCCGTGATCTCCATCACGGTGGTGATGTCGTCGTCCTGGGCGTATGCGGCGGCCCGGGCCGCCGGGGCGTCGGCGGGGAGCAGCAGGATCACGTCGCCGTCGGCGGTGACGGCGCGGGCGTCGGGGGACCAGGAGCCGAGCGGGTCCGGTGCGGCGGCCTCCGTGCCGGGAATGGCGAGGGTCGCGGTTACGCTGGATTCCACGAGGGTTCGTATGCACTCGGCCGCCGTGGGCTGCCGGGCGTCTTCCACGGGACGCGGCTGACCCGGTCCCGCATCGTCATCGGTGCCGGACAGGGGGATCCCAGGTCGAAACATGCGTTCTCCTCCGCTAAGGTAAGGCTCACCTAACTTACACGGAGGTCCGTTCAACGTGAACCAGTCGCGTCCCAAGGTCAAGAAGTCGCGGGCGCTCGGCATCGCCCTGACCCCGAAGGCCGTCAAGTACTTCGAGCAGCGCCCCTACCCGCCGGGTGAGCACGGCCGCGGCCGCAAGCAGAACAGCGACTACAAGGTCCGGCTGCTGGAGAAGCAGCGGCTGCGCGCGCAGTACGACATCAGCGAGCGCCAGATGGCGCGTGCCTACGACCGCGCTCGGAAGGTCGAAGGCAAGACGGGCGAGGCCCTGATCATCGAGCTGGAGCGCCGTCTGGACGCGCTCGTCCTGCGGTCCGGCCTGGCCCGCACGATCTACCAGGCCCGCCAGATGGTGGTGCACGGCCACATCGCGGTCAACGGCCGCAAGGTCGACAAGCCGTCGTTCCGGGTCAGCCCCGACGACGTCGTGCAGGTGCGCGAGCGCAGCAAGACCAAGCACCCGTTCCTGGTCGCCCGCGAGGGCGGCTACGCGCCCGACGGCGAGACGCCGCGCTATCTCGAGGTGAACCTCGAAGCGCTCGCCTTCCGGCTGGACCGGGACCCGAACCGCAAGGAGGTCCCGGTGATCTGCGACGAGCAGATGGTCGTGGAGTACTACGCACGCTGAGTCCGCGCGGAGTCCGTACGCCGAGCCCGTACGGGTTCCGTACGCGCCGCGTGCGACAGGCGTCCGCCGGGCGGGGCCGGAACGGCCTGCGCCGGTTCCCGTACGCGGGGTTGACCGGCGGCCGTTCCGGCCCCGCCTGTCACAGCTGCCAGGCGCCCGGCGTGCCGTACTCGCGCAGCCGGTCGCCCGTGCCGCCTCCGCAGCCGGGCGCCCGCGCGCTGCCGCTCCCGGAGTCGCTGTCCGTGCCGTCGCTGCCGGTGCCGTCCGTCTCGCCACCGGGACCGCCACCGGGACCGCCACCAGGACCGGCGCCGAGCGCCGGCCGCAGCGCCGCCGCCGTACGCTCCCGCCGTGCCCGCACCTCGCGGGCGACGACCGTACGCAGCCCGAGCCGCCGCCCGCGCAGCCGCGCCGCCTCGTACGCCTCCGTGCCCAGCGCGGCGCGCGCGTCCGTGCGGGCGTCCGCGCCGTGGTCGCCGGCGTGCGCGGCGCCGCGGCGCCGCAGACCGGCCGTACGCCAGCCGCAGGCGGCGGCGCCGAGCAGCTCGGCGGCGCGCTCCGGCGCGTGGGGGGCGGTGAGCAGCGCCAGCGTCTCCAGCGCCATCGCCATGCCGAGCACGTCGTCCAGCTCGTGCTTGAGGGTCAGCGACGCCACGCTCAGCGCCGTCGCCCGGTCCCGCTCCCCGCGTGCCAGATGGGCGTGCGCGAGGGCGTACAGCGCGTACGACAGCGCCCACTGCTCGCCGCTGTCGGCCAGGATCTCCCGCGCCTCCTCGCCGAGCGCCACGGCCTCCGCGGTCTTGCCGTCGCGGGCGTGCGCCAGCGCCAGCATCACCTGGGCGAGGACGACGAGGGTGTTCAGCTCGCCGAGGCTGCGGAAGCGTTCCAGCGCCTCGCCCAGCAGGGCCCTGGCACGCGGCAGGTCGCCGTCGGTGAGGGCCAGGCAGCCGAGTATCTGCGTCGCGTACGCCGCGGCCGCCGCGTCGTCGTGGGCCTCCGCCAGGTCCAGGCACTCGTGCAGCGCGCCCAGCGCACCGACGGTGTCCGCACGCAGCACGTGCAGCAGCCCCGCGGCCCACAGCGCCTTCGCCCGCACCTCGGGCTGGTGGCCCTCGACGGCCAGCGCCCGGTCCAGCCAGCGGCTGCCCTCGTCGAGCCGGCCGCACACGATCCAGTGGAACCACAGCGTCCCGGCGAGGTACTGGCCCAGGTGCGGGTCCTCCGGGCTCTCCAGGCTGTACTCGAGGGCCAGCCGCAGGTTCGGCAGCTCCTGCTCCACCCGGGCCGAGACCTCCGTCTGCCGCGGGCTGAACCAGTCCAGCTCACACCAGGTCGCCAGCCCCAGGTACCAGTCGCGGTGCCGCTGCCGCAGCCGGTCCCGGTCGCCCAACTCGGCCAGCCAGCCGGCGCCGTACTCGCGCACGGTGTCGAGCAGCCGGTAGCGCGCCTGCCCGTCGGTGCCGTCCTGTTCCTCCCGTACGACCACGGACTGCGCGACGAGCCCGGACAGCGCCGGAAGCACCTGGTCCGCCGGGAGGTCGCCACCCGCGCACAGGTACTCGGCGGCCTCCAGCCCGAAGTCGCCGCCGAACACGGACAGGCGCGCCCACAGCAGCCGCTCCTGCGGGGTGCACAGCTCGTGGCTCCAGCCGACCGCCGTACGCAGCGCCCGGTGCCGGGGCACGGAGGCGTGGTCGGCGCCGGTCAGCAGCGCGAACCGGTCGTCGAGGCGGTGCGCGAGCTGCTGCAGCGACAGCGCGCGCAGCCGTCCGGCGGCGAGTTCGACGGCGAGCGGGATGCGGTCGAGCCGCTCGCACAGCTCGCGGACGGCCCCCGTACGGGCGCCAGCGGCGCTGGACGTACCGAAGCCCGGAAGGACGGCGGAGGCGCGCTCGCGGAACAGCTCGACGGCGTCCTCGGTGCTCATCCGGCCCAGCAGGAACGTCTGTTCACCGGTGAGCTCCAGCGGGCGCCGCCCCGTCGCCAGCACCCGCAGCCCCGGCGCGCGGCGCAGCAGGTCCTCGGCCAGCTCCGCGCACTCCGGCGCCAGATGCTCGACGCCGTCCAGCACCAGCAGCGCCGAACGCCGCGCGAAGTGGCGGTGCAGCACGGAACGGGGCGAACGGCCGCGGCTGTCGGCGAGCCCCAGCGCGTCGACGACGGTGTGGTCGAGCAGCGCGCCGTCCCGCAGCGCGGACAGTTCGACCAGCCACACCCCGCTGCAGAAGCGATTTTGCACGCGCTGCGCGCAGTGCACCGCGAGCCGCGACTTGCCCATGCCGCCCATCCCCGTCACGGTGACCAGCCGGGCGGCGGCCATCCGCAGGCAGAGCTGGGCCGCTTCGGAGCGGCGGCCGACGAGCCGGTCGAGCGGAGCGGGCAGGTTGCCCGGAGGCGGCGGACCGCCGGGTCCGGCCGCCGGGTCGGGGTCGTCGGCCGGGTCGGGCGCCGCCGCCGGGTCGGGGTCGTCACCCGGACCGTCGGAAGAATCCCGGGAGTTCGGGTCGGAGCGCGGGAAGCGTCGCATGAAACACGGAGCGTACTTGCAAGCGTGCGGACCGTACAATCGCCTGAAACGGGCGCGTTGATGCGTACGACCCCAGGTCGGCCGCGCCCCTAATGCGGTACGGAAGCCCATGCCCGGCGCGATAAGGTCGGTAATCCGCCGCCGCACCCGGAGCGGTCCGCGTCCCTGAGGCGGCGGCCGACCCCCATACGAACCGAAGGAAGCGGTGCAGCGTGTCCGGTGGAGAAGTGGCCGGCCTCCTCGTGGCCGTCTTCTGGGCGATCCTCGTGTCGTTCCTCGCCGTGGTGCTGGTGAGGCTCGCGCAGACGCTCAAGGCGGCGACCAAGCTGGTGACGGGCGTGACGGAGCGTGCGGTCCCGCTGCTCGGCGAGGCCTCCGCGACCGTACGGTCCGCGCAGACCCAGCTGGAACGGGTGGACTCGATCGCCACCGACGTCCAGGAGGTCACCGCCAACGCCTCCGCGCTCTCCAGCACCGTCTCGTCCGTCTTCGGCGGACCGCTGGTGAAGGTGGCGTCCTTCGGATACGGCGTGCGCCGCGCACTCGGGCGCAAGCGCGACCCGGAACCCGCGCCCGCGCGCCGGAGCAAGGTCGTGCCCGGGCGTACGCTGCCCGCCGCCCGCCGCGGCGGCCGCAACCGTGGAAAGGGCTGATCCGCCACCATGTTCCGCCGAGCCTTCTGGTTCACCACCGGCGCCGCCGCGGGTGTCTGGGCCACCACCAAGGTCAACCGCAAGCTCCGCAGCCTGACGCCCGAATCGCTCGCCGGCCGCGCCGCCGACAAGGCGGTCGAGACGGGGCACCGGCTGCGCGACTTCGCGCTCGACGTGCGCGACAACATGGCGCAGCGCGAGGACGAACTCCACGACGCGCTCGGCCTGGACGCGCCCGTCGACGCGGACCACCCCGCGCTCCCGGCGCAGCCCGCGGCGCGCGCGCCGCTGACCTCGACGGGCACCGCGAAGCCGCGGCGGGCGCCGCAGATCAAGAACACGCACACGACACACCCGTACGACCGGAAAGAGGACCACTGATGGAGTCGGCTGAAATCCGCCGCCGCTGGCTGCGCTTCTTCGAGGAGCGCGGGCACACCGTCGTGCCGTCGGCGTCGCTGATCGCGGACGACCCGACGCTGCTCCTCGTGAACGCGGGCATGGTCCCCTTCAAGCCGTACTTCCTGGGCGAGGTCAAGCCGCCGTACGCCCGCGCCACCAGCGTCCAGAAGTGCGTGCGCACGCCGGACATCGAAGAGGTCGGGAAGACGACCAGGCACGGCACCTTCTTCCAGATGTGCGGCAACTTCTCCTTCGGGGACTACTTCAAGGAGGGCGCCGCCAAGCTCGCCTGGGAGCTGCTCACCACCCCGCAGGACGGCGGGGGTTACGGGCTGGACCCCGAGAAGCTGTGGATCACGGTCTACGAAGAGGACGACGACGCCTGGCACATCTGGCACGACACCGTGGGCGTCCCGGCCGAGCGCATCCAGCGCTTCGGCAAGGAGGAGAACTACTGGGACATGGGCGTCCCCGGCCCCTGCGGCCCCTGCTCCGAGGTGCACTACGACCGCGGCCCCGAGTTCGGCCCGGAGGGCGGCCCGCAGGCCAGCGACGAGCGCTACGTGGAGATCTGGAACCTGGTCTTCATGCAGTACGAGCGCGGTCCGGGCCAGGGCAAGGACTTCCCGATCCTCGGCGACCTGCCCAGCCAGAACATCGACACCGGACTCGGCCTCGAACGCCTGGCGATGATCCTCCAGGGCGTGCACAACATGTTCGAGATCGACACCTCGCGCATGCTCATCGACCGCGCCACCGAGCTGACGGGCGTACGGTACGGCGCGGCCGAGCACTCGGACGTGTCGCTGCGCGTCGTCGCCGACCACATCCGCACCGCCATCATGCTCATCGGCGACGGCGTCGCGCCCGGCAACGAGGGCCGGGGCTACGTCCTGCGCCGCATCATGCGCCGGGCCATCCGGAACATGCGCATCCTCGGCGCTTCCGGGCCCACCGTCGCGGAGTTGACGGACACGGTCATCAAGGCCATGGGCCCGCAGTACCCGGAGCTCGTCCAGGACCGCAAGCGGATCGAGACCGTCGCGCTGGCCGAGGAGGCCGCCTTCCTCAAGACGCTGAAGTCGGGCACCAACATCCTCGACACCGCCGTCACCGAGACCCGCGCCGGCGGCGGCAAGGTGCTGCCCGGCGACAAGGCGTTCCTGCTCCACGACACCTGGGGCTTCCCCATCGACCTCACCCTGGAGATGGCCGCCGAACAGGGCCTCTCGGTCGACGAGGAGGGCTTCCGGCGGCTGATGGCGGAGCAGCGCGACCGGGCCAAGGCCGACGCCAGGTCCAAGAAGCAGGGCCACGCCGACCTGTCCGCGTACCGCCAGGTCGCCGACTCCTCCGGCTCCACCGTCTTCACCGGCTACACCCACACGGAGGGCGAGGCCGCCGTCGTCGGGCTGCTCGTCGACGGGGTGCCCGCGCCCGCCGCGCACGAGGGCGACGAGGTCGAAGTCGTCCTGGACCGCACTCCGTTCTACGCCGAGGGCGGCGGCCAGCTCGCCGACACCGGCCGCATCCGGCTGGACAACGGCGCGGTCGTCGAGGTACGCGACGTGCAGCAGCCCGTCCCGGGCGTGAGCGTGCACAAGGGCGTCGTGCAGGTCGGCGAGGTCACCGTCGGCGCCGCCGCGTACAGCCAGATCGACCTGACCCGGCGCCGTTCCATCGCCCGCGCCCACAGCGCCACCCACCTGACGCACCAGGCGCTGCGCGACGCGCTCGGCCCGACGGCCGCGCAGGCCGGCTCGGAGAACGCGCCGGGCCGCTTCCGCTTCGACTTCGGCTCGCCGGCGGCCGTGCCCGGCGGCGTGCTCACCGACGTCGAGCAGAAGATCAACGAGGTGCTGGCCCGCGAACTGGACGTCTCCGCCGAGGTGATGTCCATCAACGAGGCCAAGAAGCAGGGCGCGCTCGCGGAGTTCGGCGAGAAGTACGGCGAGCAGGTGCGCGTCGTGTCCATCGGCGACTTCTCCAAGGAGCTGTGCGGCGGCACCCACGTGCACAACACCGCCCAGCTCGGCCTGGTCAAGCTGCTCGGGGAGTCGTCCATCGGCTCCGGCGTGCGCCGCGTCGAGGCCCTGGTGGGCGTGGACGCGTACCACTTCCTGGCCCGCGAGCACACCGTCGTCTCGCAGCTCACCGACCTGCTCAAGGGCCGGCCCGAGGAGCTGCCCGAGAAGATCTCCGGGGTGCTCGGCAGGCTCAAGGACGCCGAGAAGGAGATCGAGCGGTTCCGCGCCGAGAAGGTCCTCCAGGCCGCCGGCGGGCTCGCGGACGGCGCCAAGGACGTACGGGGCGTGGCCCTCGCGCTCGGCCGGGTGCCGGACGGTACGACGGCGGACGACCTGCGCACGCTCGTGCTCGACGTACGCGGCCGGCTCCAGGCGCGGCCCGCGGTCGTCGCGCTGTTCACGGTCACCAACGGCCGTCCGCTCACCGTCATCGCCACCAGCGACGCCGCCCGCGACCGCGGGCTGAAGGCCGGCGACCTGGTGCGCGCCGCGGCCAAGGCGCTCGGCGGCGGTGGCGGCGGCAAGCCGGACCTCGCGCAGGGCGGCGGCCAGGACCCGTCGGCCGTCGAGGAGGCCATGGCGGCGGTGGAGCGCCTGGTGGCGGAGAGCGCCTGATGCGACGCGGCAGACGGCTCGCCGTCGATGTCGGGGAGGCCCGTATCGGGGTCGCGAGCAGCGACCCCGACGGGCTCCTCGCGACGCCGGTCGAGACGGTTCCGGGCCGTGACGCTGCGTCAGCGCAGCGTCGGCTGGGTGAACTCGTCGCGGAATACGAGCCGCTGGAGGTCGTCGTCGGGCTGCCCCGGTCGATGAACGGCCGCGAGGGCCCGGCCGCCGCCAAGACCCGCGCGTTCGCCGAACGGCTGGCACGGGCCGTCATGCCCGTGCCCGTACGGCTCGTGGACGAGCGGCTGAGCACGGTCACCGCGGCCCAGGGGATGCGCGCCTCCGGCGTCAACGCCAAGAAGGGGCGTGCGCGCATCGACCAGGCGGCGGCGGTCGTCATCCTGCAGAGCGCGCTGGACACCGAACGCGCGTCCGGGCGTCCGCCGGGGCAGTGCGTCGAAGTGGTTGTCTGATCGCGATACGGTAACGTTCCGCGCGACACGGCAACCGTTCGAACGCCACCGCATGACGCGGGGAGTCCGGACCGTCGCGCCACCAGCGCGCACACCACGCTGCCGCCTTGCGGCGCAAGGGGATCGATGACTGAGTATGGCCGGGGTTCCGGCTCCCAACCGTGGCACCCCGAGGACCCGTTGTACGGGGACCAGGGGTGGGACGGTGGCCGGCCCGCCGCCCAGCAGGGCGAGTGGGATCCGTACGCCGGGGAGCAGTACCAGCAGCAGCCGTACCCCCAGCAGCACCAGCAGCAGTACCAAGGGCAGCAGTACCAGGGCCGGCAGCAGCCGTATCCGGGACACCAGGACCCGTACGGGCAGCAGCAGGGCCAGCACGGGCAGCAGGGCCAGCCGTACTACCAGCCGCAGCACCAGCAGCCCCCGTACGGCGACGGCGGCTGGGACACGCAGGGCGGCGGTCGGCAGCAGCCGTACCCGGGGCACCAGGACCCGTACGGGCAGCAGCACGATCCGTACGCCACGGGTGGGCATCCGCAGCACGATCCGTACGCGACCGGCGGCCACCCCCAGCACGACCCGTACGCCGGCCGGCAGCAGGGCCACCACCCCGCCGAACACGCCTACGCCCAGCCCGCACCGCCCCAGCGCGAGCAGCCGCCGCGGCGGCCCGGGCCCGACCAGGACACCGGCTGGGACGCGGGCCCGGACCAGGGCGAGCACGCGTTCTTCGCGGACCGCGACGAGGATGACGGCCAGGACGACTACGACGACCCGGACGCCCCCGACGGGCGCCGCGGACGCACCCGCCGCGGCGGCACCAAGCGGAAGGGCGGCTGCGCCTGCCTGGTCGTCGCGCTGGGCCTGGCCGGCGGACTGGGCACGATCGGCTACTTCGGCTACCAGTTCTACGAGTCGCGCTTCGGCGATGCCCCGGACTACTCCGGCAGCGGCCACGGCACCGTCCAGGTGGAGATCCCGGAGGGCTCCTCGCTGTCCGACATGGGCAACATCCTGAAGAAGGCCGGCATCGTGAAGAGCCACGACGCGTTCGTGGCCGCGGCCGAGGACAACGGCAAGTCCGCGGGCATCCACGCGGGCGTCTTCACGATGAAGAAGGAGATGTCCGCGAGCGCGGCCCTCGAGATGATGCTCGACCCGGCCAGCCAGAGCGCCCTCATCATCCCCGAGGGCCTGCGGGCGACGCAGATCTACGAACTCATCGACAAGAAGCTCGAGAAGAAGAAGGGGACGACCAAGAAGGCCGCGGCCGCCGGCGGGCTGGGCCTCCCCGAGTGGGCCGACGGCAACCCGGAAGGGCTGCTGTTCCCCGCGAAGTACACGGTCGGGCAGGACAGTTCGCCGCAGAGCGTCCTCAAGGGCATGGTCAAGCGCGCCGAGGCCGAGTACCGGAAGGCGGACCTGGAGACCGAGGCGCGCAAGCTCGGCAAGGACCCGCGGGACATCATCGCGATCGCCTCGCTGATCCAGGCCGAGGCGCAGGAGGACGCCGACTTCGGCAAGGTCTCCCGCGTCATCTACAACCGCCTCGAGAAACCCATGGCCCTCCAGTTCGACTCGACGATCAACTACGCCAAGGGCGAGTCGAAGCTCAACACCACGGTCGAGGACACGAAGTTCGACTCGCCGTACAACACGTACCTGCACGACGGACTGCCGCCCGGCCCCATCGACAACCCCGGCAACCAGGCGATCGAGGCGGCGCTGAACCCGGCCGAGGGCGACTGGCTCTTCTTCGTCAGCGTCAAGCCCGGCGACACCCGCTTCACGGACGACCACGCCGAACACGAGCGGAACGTCCAGGACTTCAACGACTACCAGCGCGAGAAGAGGAACGGCGGCTGATGGCGGAGCCGGAGCACAGGCGGGCGGCCGTACTCGGCTCGCCCATCGCCCACTCACTCTCGCCGGTCCTGCACCGTGCCGCGTACGACGAACTCGGCCTGAAGGGCTGGACGTACGAGCGCTACGAAGTGAACGAGTCGGGCATCGAGGACTTCCTGCGCGGCTTCGGCCCGGAGTGGGCCGGGCTGTCCCTGACGATGCCGCTCAAGCGCGCCGTCATCCCGCACCTCGACGAGATCACGCCGCACGCCGCGGCCGTCGAGGCCGTGAACACGGTGATCCGTACGGCGGACGGCCGCCGCGTCGGCACCAACACGGACATCCCCGGCATGGTCGCCGCCCTGCACGAGCGCGGTGTCGACCAGGTCCCGCACGCCGCCGTCCTCGGCGCCGGCGCCACCGCCTCGTCCGCCCTCGCCGCGCTCGCCCGCGTCTGCACGGGCGAGGTGACCGCGTACGTACGCGGCGAGGCACGCGCCGCGGAGATGCGCGGCTGGGGCGAGCGGCTGGGCGTGGACGTCCGTACGGCGCCCTGGGCCGACGCCGCCGAGGCGCTGCGCGCGCCTCTGGTCGTCGCCACCACCCCGGCCGGGGCGACGGACGTGCTGGCCGAGACGGCGGGCGGGCTGCCCGAACGTCCCGGGACGCTGTTCGACGTCCTCTACGAGCCGTGGCCGACGCCGCTCGCCGCAGCCTGGGAACGCCGGGGCGGGACCGTCGTCAGCGGGCTCGACCTCCTCGTACACCAGGCCGTCCTGCAGGTCGAGCAGATGACGGGCCGCACGCCCGCGCCCCTGGCCGCCATGCGCCGCGCGGGCGAGGACGCGCTCGCCGCGCGCTCGGGGGCGCCCCCGCCCGGCGGCTGACCGCCGCCCGGGGCCCGGGCCGCGCGTGGGAGGATCGGAGCAGGCAGACGTTGCGCTGAGGCGCGAGATCGAGGAGCACCGTTGAGCAGGTTGCGCTGGCTGACCGCGGGGGAGTCGCACGGCCCCGCACTCGTGGCGACGCTGGAGGGGCTGCCCTCCGGCGTGCCCGTGACCACCGACATGGTGGCGGACGGGCTGGCACGGCGCCGGCTGGGCTACGGCCGCGGCGCGCGTATGAAGTTCGAGCGCGACGAGGTGACGTTCCTCGGCGGCGTACGGCACGGGCTGACGATGGGCTCGCCGGTCGCGGTGATGGTCGGGAACACCGAGTGGCCGAAGTGGGAGCAGGTGATGGCGGCCGACCCGGTGGACCCGGAGGAGCTGGCCAAGCTCGCCCGCAACGCGCCGCTGACCCGGCCCCGGCCCGGCCACGCCGACCTGGCCGGCATGCAGAAGTACTCCTTCGACGAGGCACGGCCCGTCCTGGAGCGCGCCAGCGCCCGCGAGACGGCGGCTCGGGTGGCGCTCGGCACGGTGGCCCGCTCGTATCTCAACGAGACCGCCGGAATCGAGATCGTCTCGCACGTGGTGGAGCTGGGCGGCGCCAAGGCACCGCACGGTCTGCACCCCGTCCCCGGCGACGTCGCCGCGCTCGACGCGGACCCCGTGCGCTGCCTGGACGCGGAGGCGAGCGGCGCGATGGTGGCCGAGGTCGACCAGGCGCACAAGGACGGCGACACCCTCGGCGGTGTGGTGGAGGTGCTGGCGTACGGCGTGCCCGTCGGCCTCGGCTCGCACGTGCACTGGGACCGCAAGCTGGACGGGCGGCTGGCCTCCGCGCTGATGAGCATTCAGGCGATCAAGGGCGTCGAGCTCGGCGACGGCTTCGAACTGGCCCGGGTGCCGGGCTCCCGCGCGCACGACGAGATCCTCGTGACGGACCAGGGCGTACGCCGCGCCTCCGGCCGCTCCGGCGGCACCGAGGGCGGCCTGTCGACCGGTGAACTCCTGCGCGTACGGGCCGCGATGAAGCCCATCGCCACCGTGCCGCGCGCACTCGCCACCGTCGACGTGGCCACCGGCGAGCCCGCGCAGGCGCACCACCAGCGCTCCGACGTGTGCGCCGTGCCGGCCGCCGGGATCGTGGCCGAGGCGATGGTCGCGCTGGTGCTCGCGGACGCGGTGGCCGAGAAGTTCGGCGGCGACAGCGTGGCCGAGACCCGCCGGAACCTCACCGGATACCTCGAGCACCTGGAGATCACATGAGCACGCCCGGACCGGTGGCCGTCCTCGTCGGCCCGCCCGGAGCGGGCAAGTCCACGGTGGGACACCTTCTCGCGGAGCGGCTCGGCACCACGTACCGCGACACCGACAGCGACATCGTGGCGACCGCGGGCAAGACAATCTCGGACATCTTCCTCGACGACGGCGAGCCGCACTTCCGCGAGCTGGAGCAGGCCGCCGTACGGGCCGCCGTCACCGGGCACGACGGCGTGCTGTCGCTCGGCGGCGGCGCGATCCTGTCCGCCGAGACCCGGGAGCTGCTGGCCGGACTCCCGGTCGCCTTCCTCGACATGGGCGTGGCCGAGGCCGTCAAGCGGGTCGGCCTGGACGCACCCCGCCCGCTGCTCACCGTCAACCCGCGCAAGCAGTGGCGGGAGCTGATGGAGAAGCGCCGCCCGCTGTACACCGAGGTCGCCCGTGCCGTCGTCAGCACGGAGGAACGCAGTCCGGAAGAGGTCGCGCAGGCGGTCCTCGACGCATTGGAGCTCAAGCAGGTATGACCAGCCACGCCCACACGCGGATCACCGTCGGCGGCAGCGCCGGCAGCGACCCGTACGACGTGCTCATCGGACGGCAGCTGCTCGGTGAACTCCCGGGCCTGATCGGCCAGTCGGCGCGGCGCGTCGCCGTGCTCCACCCCGAGGCGCTCGCCGAGACCGGCGGGGTGCTGCGCGAGGACCTCGCCGCACAGGGCTACGAGGCGATCGCCGTGCAGCTGCCCAACGCCGAGGAGGCCAAGACCGCGGAGGTCGCCGCGTACTGCTGGAAGGCGCTCGGCCAGAGCGGCTTCACCCGTACCGACGTGATCGTCGGCGTCGGCGGCGGCGCCACCACCGATGTCGCGGGCTTCGTGGCCGCGACGTGGCTGCGCGGCGTGCGCTGGATCGCCGTGCCGACCACCGTGCTGGGCATGGTGGACGCGGCCGTCGGCGGCAAGACCGGCATCAACACCGCCGAGGGCAAGAACCTGGTGGGCGCCTTCCACCCGCCCGCCGGCGTGCTGTGCGACGTCGCCGCCCTCGACTCGCTCCCGGTGCACGACTACGTCAGCGGCCTCGCGGAGATCATCAAGGCGGGGTTCATCTCCGACCCGGTGATCCTGGACCTGGTCGAGAAGGACCCGCAGGCCGCCCGTACGCCCGAGGGCCCGCACACGGCCGAGCTGCTCGAGCGCTCCATCCGGGTCAAGGCGCAGGTCGTCGCCTCCGACCTGAAGGAGTCGGGCCTGCGCGAGATCCTCAACTACGGCCACACCCTCGCGCACGCCATCGAGAAGAACGAGCGCTACAACTGGCGGCACGGCGCCGCCGTCTCCGTCGGCATGGTCTTCGCCGCCGAACTGGGCCGGATCGCGGGACGGTTGGACGACGCCACCGCCGACCGGCACCGCGCGGTGCTGGAGTCCGTCGGGCTCCCCGTCACGTACCGCGGCGACCAGTGGCCCAAGCTGCTGGAGACGATGAAGGTCGACAAGAAGTCCCGCGGCGACCTGCTCCGCTTCATCGTCCTCGACGGCCTCGCCAAGCCCGCGGTCCTGGAGGGCCCCGACCCGGCCATGCTGCTCGCCGCGCACGCGGAGATCGCCGCATGAGCGCCCGCCGCGTCCACGTGCTGAACGGGCCCAACCTCGGCCGGCTCGGCTCCCGCGAGCCCGATGTCTACGGCTCCACGTCGTACACCGGGCTCGTCCAGCGGTGCACGGAGCTCGGCAAGGAGCTGGGCTTCGACGTCGAGGTGCGCGAGACCAACGACGAGGGCGAGATGGTCCGCTGGCTGCACGAGGCCGCCGACGGATCGATCCCGGTCGTGCTCAACCCCGGTGCGTTCACGCACTATTCGTACGCGATGCGGGACGCCGCGTCGCAGCGCACGGCACCGTTGATCGAGGTGCACATCTCGAACCCGTACACACGCGAGCAGTTCCGGCACACGTCGGTCGTCGCCGCCGTCGCCAGCGGTACGATCGCGGGCTTCGGCATCGGCTCGTACGCGCTCGCGCTGCGGGCGCTCGCGGAGGAACTCCCGGACTGAGCGCTTTTCCGGGGCACTCGGTGCCTTCTCCGGCCGTTCACATTGCGGTAGCCGGGGAAGGTACGGTTCGGTACCGACCACAAGACATCACACGGAGTGGGGAGCGGATGCAGCAGTTCGGGGCGCAGCCGCCCGTCCCGCCGCCAGGCCCCGCCCCCGGGCGCGCCGCCCAGGGGCACCAGGTTCCGCTTCCGGGCGGCCGTGCGTCCAGCCCGTGGCCGCCGCCACCGGCCGCGGGCTGGACGCACGGCGGCCAGGGCGGCCACATGCCGCCCGCACCACCGACAGGTCCCGCACCGCAGCAGCCGCCGGCGGGGCCCGCGCCGCATCCCCCGCAGGCGCCCGTGCCGCAGCCGCCGGCCCAGCATCCCCCGCAGGCACCAGCACAGCAGCCGCCCGTACCGCACTCGCCCGCACCGCAGCAGCCGCCGGGGCCCGCGCCCCGGCCGCCCGCCGGTTCGGCGCCGCGGCACGCGCCCGTCGACACCACCGGGCACATCCAGCTGCCGACCGGCGCCCCCGTCGAGATACCCGCGCCCGGCGCCGACCCCGCCCAGCCGGACGCCACCCACGCCGCCGTCGCCGTCCTGCTGATCGGCGCGGCGGGCGCGGGCAAGACGACCGTCGCCCAGTACTGGGCCGCCCGGCGGCCCGTGCCCACCGCGCACATCAGCCTGGACGACGTACGCGAGTGGGTGCGCTCCGGTTTCGCCGACCCGCAGGCGGGCTGGAACGACCACTCCGAGGCGCAGTACCGGCTGGCCCGCCGCACCTGCGGCTTCGCCGCCCGCAACTTCCTCGCGAACGGCATCTCCTGCATCCTCGACGACGCCGTCTTCCCCGACCGCCCCGTGATCGGCCTCGGCGGCTGGAAGCGGCACGTCGGCCCCGGCCTGATCCCCGTGGTGCTGCTGCCGGGCCTGGAGGTCGTCCTGGAGCGGAACGCCGCACGCTCCGGCAACCGCCGCCTCTCCGACGAGGAGGTGGCGCGCATCCACGGCAGGATGGCGGGCTGGTACGGCTCCGGGCTGCCGATCATCGACAACTCCCGCCAGGACGTCGCCACCACGGCCCGCATGCTCGACGAGGTAGTGGCCCGCAGCCTGACGAGCCCTCCGAACTGGTAGCCACGGTCGCCCGCACGGCCGTTCTCGAGAGGCCGACCGCGGCGGTCGACCGTACGCTCGCCGTATGTCCGAGGTGCACGTCACACGCCGCGCGCGGTTGCGCGAGCGCTGCGAGGCACAGGGCGGCCCGGCGGGCGCGGCGCTGATCACACTCCCCGCCAACATCCGTTATCTGACGGGCTGCGCCCCGGCCGGGCCCGCCGCGCTGCTGCTCACCCCCGAGCCCCGCGACGTGCTGCTCGGCTCGCCCGACACCACGGCGGCCGTGACCGACGAGAGCCTGCGCGGCAGCGTCCTCCCCGTCACCCGCGGCGACCCGGCGGCCGCCGCGGGGGAGCTGGCGGCGGGGGCCGGCGTGGACACCCTCGCCGTCGAGGAGCACCATCTGACCGTCGCCCGGCACCGCGCGCTGGCCGACGCCGCGCCCCGGCTCCGGCTGACCGGCCTCGCGTGCGCCGTCGAGCAGCAGCGGCTGGTCAAGGACGAGGAGGAGATCTCCGCGCTGCGCGTCTCCGCCGAGATGACCGACCACGCACTCGGCGAACTCCTCGAGTCGATCCTCGTCGGCCGCACCGAACGGCATCTCGCCCTCGAGCTGGAGCGCCGCCTGATCGACCACGGCGCGGAGGGCCCGGCGTTCCCCACATCCGTCGCCACGGGCAGCCACGCCGGCATCCCGGGCCACCGGCCGACGGACCGCCGGGTGGAGGAGGGGGACTTCCTGTCGGTGTGCCTCGGCGCCCGCTACCGCGGCTACCGCTGCCAGATCGGCCGAACATTCGTGATCGGCACCGCACCCGCGACCTGGCAGATCGAGCTGTACGACCTCGTCTTCGCCGCTCAGCGGGCCGGCCGGGAGGCGCTGACGCCCGGCACCGAGTACCGTGCGGTGGACCGCGCGACCCGGCACGTGCTGGACGCGGCGGGGTACTCGGACGCGCTCGACCCCAGCACCGGGCACGGAGTCGGACTGGAATTCCGTGAGGACCCTCGGCTGTGCCCCGATGCCATGGGTAAACTGGACGCTTGTGTGCCGGTCACCGTCGAGCCGGGGGTCCACCTCCCGGGCCGGGGCGGCGTCCGGATCGACGACACGCTCGTCGTCCGCCCGCAGGCGGACGGCGGACCCGAGCTACTCACCATCACGACCAAGGAGCTGCTCGCGCTCTGACCAAGGGGCTGCGGATCCTGGTCCCCGCAGCAGCAGTCTCAGGAGATTCCGCAACCGTGGCTTCCACGAACGACCTCAAGAACGGCATGGTGCTCAAGCTCGACGGCGACCAGCTCTGGTCCGTCGTCGAGTTCCAGCACGTCAAGCCCGGCAAGGGCCCCGCATTCGTCCGCACCAAGCTGAAGAACGTGCTCTCCGGCAAGACCGTGGACAAGACGTTCAACGCCGGCACCAAGGTCGAGACGGCCACAGTGGACCGACGCGGCATGCAGTTCTCGTACATGGACGGCGACCATTTCGTCTTCATGGACATGGACACCTACGACCAGATCCACATCCCGCGCGAGGTCGTCGGCGACACCGCCAACTACCTCGTCGAGGGCTTCGAGGCCACAGTGGCGATGTACCAGGGCAACCCGCTCTCCGTCGAGCTGCCCGCCGCCGTCGAGCTGACCATCGAGCACACCGAGCCCGGCGTCCAGGGCGACCGCTCCACCGGCGGCTCCAAGCCCGCGCGCCTGGAGACCGGTTACGAGATCGGCGTCCCCCTCTTCATCACGACCGGTGAGAAGATCAAGGTCGACACCCGCTCCGGCGAGTACCTCGGCCGGGTGAACAGCTAACCGTGGCTGCCCGCAACAAGGCGCGCATGCGCGCCTTCCAGATCCTCTTCGAGGCCGACCAGCGCGGCAGCGCCGTGACGGCGGTCCTCGCGGACTGGATACGTCTCGCGCGGACAGACGACCGCCAGCCGCCCGTCGGGGAATACACCATGGAGCTGGTCGAGGGGTACGCCGAGCACGCGGACCGCATCGACGAGCTGCTCGCCACCTACGCGGTGGGCTGGACGCTCGACCGGATGCCGGTCGTGGACCGCAGCGTGCTGCGGCTCGGGGCGTACGAACTGATCTGGGCCGACGAGACACCCGACGCCGTGGTGATAGACGAGGCGGTGCAGCTGGCGAGACGGTTCTCCACCGACGACTCGCCCGCCTTCGTCAACGGGCTGCTCGGCCGCCTGAAGGACCTGAAGCCGAGCCTGCGGCGCTGACAAGCCGGAGACGCGCGGGGCCCGGGACGCACATGGCGTCCCGGGCCCTCGTCGTCCGCCGCCGGGATTCTGAGCGATTCCGGGGCCGCACGTGTCGGCGGCGGCGGTCCGGCGTGTCAGGCACCGGTGTCAGACCTGCTGCGCTGGCCGGCCCTGCTGCACGGGCTCTGCTGCGCGGGCCCTGTGGCAAGGGTCCTGCGGCACGAGACCTGCCGCACGAGCCCCGCCGCGTACGCACACGCCGTACGCGTGAGGCGTGCCGCCTCGGGAGCGCTCACGCGCTTACGCGCTCACCAGCGCCGCGGCACACAGCGGGTGCCGCGCGCAGGGGCGCAGGCGGCGCCGCGTGCGGGTCTCAGGCGTCCTCGTGCGCCACCGCGCGGCGCGCGTCCGCGTCCAGCACGCCCCAGCTGATCAGCTGCTCGGTCAGCACCGACGGCGACTGGTCGTAGATCACGGCGAGGGTGCGCAGGTCGTCCTGGCGGATCGAGAGCACCTTGCCGTTGTAGTCACCGCGCTGGCTCTGGATGGTCGCCGCATACCGCTGGAGCGGCCCGGCCTTCTCCGGCGGCACGTGTGCCAGCCGCTCCAGGTCGAGCACGAGCTTCGGCGGCGGCTCCGCCGCGCCGCCGGGCGTGGTGCCCGGCAGCAGCTCCTGCACCGGAACGCCGTAGAAATCCGCCAGCTCGGCGAGGCGCTGCACGGTCACCGCTCGGTCGCCGCGCTCGTACGAGCCGACCACCACGGCCTTCCAACGGCCCTGGGACTTCTCCTCGACACCATGGAGCGAGAGTCCCTGCTGGGTGCGGATGGCCCGGAGCTTCGCTCCGAGCTGCTTGGCGTATTCGCTGGACATAAGGCTCCCCGGAAGACGTCGTGGTAACTCACTGTGAGATTACGCAGCGTAATGTGTGCCGTCAAGCCGAACGAGTTCTCCTGCGCCCGATCAGGTCGAATACGGGCGAATGCGGAGCGCCGGGGGCGCCCTGCTACCGTTGTCGGCGCACCTATCCGACGTCCTTTAATACCGTCCCGTGAGGCGGAGAAGGAGGTCCGTTCTCCCATGGACAACGGCAGCGCACGTTCAGGCACGGGGCGTCCCGTGCTGGAGGCACCCGACATCGCGCGGGTGCTGACCCGCATAGCCCACGAGATCGTCGAACGCGCCAAGGGCGCCGACGACGTGGTGCTCCTGGGCATTCCCACCCGCGGCGTGTTCCTCGCCCGGCGGCTGGCGGCCAAGCTCGACGAGATCACCTCGCGCCCGGTCCCGGTCGGCTCCCTCGACATCACCATGTACCGCGACGACCTGCGCATGAAGCCCGCCCGCGCGCTGGCGCGCACGGACATCCCGGCGGACGGCGTCGATGGCCGGCTGGTCGTCCTCGTCGACGACGTGCTCTTCTCCGGACGCACCATCC
This sequence comes from Streptomyces armeniacus, assembly GCF_003355155.1. Taxonomy (NCBI): domain Bacteria; kingdom Bacillati; phylum Actinomycetota; class Actinomycetes; order Kitasatosporales; family Streptomycetaceae; genus Streptomyces; species Streptomyces armeniacus. Next base: position 1,534,272 of record NZ_CP031320.1, read on the forward strand.
GCGCCGCCCTCGACGCGCTGGGCGACATCGGGCGGCCCCGCGCCGTACAGCTCGCGGTCCTCGTCGACCGCGGCCACCGCGAGCTGCCGATCCGCGCCGACTACGTCGGCAAGAACCTCCCCACCTCGCTGCGGGAGACGGTCAAGGTCCAGCTCACCGAGGAGGACGGCCGTGACGGCGTGCTTCTGGGCGCCCGCGGGACCGCCCCGGCGGGCGAGCGCTAGCGCGAGCCCCGCGCGCGCACTCGCGCCCGCGACAGCGACCGCCCAGGGACAGGCGAACTCCGGCCGTACGACGGGCCGGCGGACCCGGCGCCCGGGCATACGCACGCCAGCACACCTCCTCACCCACGTAAGGCATCAGATGAAGCGTCACCTCATCTCGGCCGCAGACCTCACCCGCGACGACGCCGTCCTCATCCTCGACACCGCCGAGGAGATGGCACGCGTGGCGGACCGGCCGATCAAGAAACTGCCGACCCTGCGCGGACGCACCGTCGTCAACCTGTTCTTCGAGGACTCCACGCGCACCCGGATCTCCTTCGAGGCCGCGGCCAAGCGGCTGTCCGCCGACGTCATCAACTTCTCCGCCAAGGGCTCGTCCGTCTCAAAGGGCGAGTCGCTCAAGGACACCGCGCTCACCCTGGAGGCGATGGGCGCCGACGCCGTCGTCATCCGGCACCACGACTCCGGCGCCCCGCACCGGCTGGCCACCTCCGGCTGGATCGGCGGCTCGGTCGTCAACGCCGGCGACGGCACCCACGAGCACCCGACGCAGGCGCTGCTCGACGCGTTCACCATGCGCCGCCGGCTGACCGGCGGCGAGGGCCACGACCTGTCCGGGCGGCACATCACGATCGTCGGGGACGTCCTGCACAGCCGCGTCGCCCGGTCCAACGTGCACCTGCTGAGCACCCTCGGCGCCCGCGTCACGCTGGTCGCCCCGCCCACACTCGTACCGGTCGGCATCGGCAGCTGGCCCTGCGAGGTGAGCTACGCCCTGGACCCGGTGCTCACCAAGTCCGACGCCGTGATGATGCTCCGCGTGCAGCGCGAGCGGATGAAGGACGCCTTCTTCCCGACCGAGCGCGAGTACGCCCGTCGCTACGGCCTCGACGGCGAACGCATGGCCCGGATGCCCGAGCACGCGCTGGTCATGCACCCCGGCCCGATGAACCGCGGCATGGAGATCACCGCCGAGGTCGCCGACTCGCCCCGCTGCACCGCCGTCGAGCAGGTCACCAACGGCGTCAGCATCCGGATGGCCGTGTTGTACCTGCTGCTCGGCGGCAGCGAGCCCGCCGTCACGACCGTCCCCGCCGCCCGTACCGAGGAGAGCAACCCGTCATGAGCGAAACCAGGACCCTGATCCGCGGCGCGAAGATCCTCGGCGGCGAACCGCGGGACGTGCTGCTCGACGGCGGCGTCATCGCGGAGGTCGGCGCCTCGCTGGAGGCCGCGGACGCGCGGATCATCGAGGCCGCCGGGAACGTGCTGCTGCCCGGCCTCGTCGACCTGCACACGCATCTGCGCGAGCCCGGCCGCGAGGACTCCGAGACGGTGCTCACCGGCACCAGGGCCGCCGCGCAGGGCGGGTTCACCGCCGTGCACGCGATGGCCAACACCTTCCCCGTCGCCGACACCGCGGGCGTCGTCGAACAGGTCTGGCGGCTCGGCCGGGAGTCCGGCTACTGCGATGTGCAGCCGGTCGGCGCCGTCACCGTCGGGCTGGAGGGCAAGCAGCTCGCGGAGCTGGGCGCGATGTACGACTCGGCGGCCGGCGTCCGGGTGTTCTCCGACGACGGCAAGTGCGTGGACGACGCGGTGATCATGCGGCGCGCGCTGGAGTACGTGAAGGCCTTCGACGGCGTCGTCGCCCAGCACGCCCAGGAGCCGCGGCTCACCGAGGGCGCGCAGATGAACGAGGGCATCGTCTCCGCCGAGCTCGGCCTCGGCGGCTGGCCCGCTGTCGCCGAGGAGTCGATCATCGCCCGCGACGTGCTGCTCGCCGCACACGTCGGCTCCCGGGTGCACATCTGCCATGTCTCGACGGCCGGTTCGGTGGAGATCATCCGCTGGGCCAAGTCGAAGGGCTGGGCGGTCACCGCCGAGGTCACCCCGCACCACCTGCTGCTCACCGACGAGCTGGTGCGCTCGTACGACCCGGTCTTCAAGGTGAACCCGCCACTGCGCACCGAGGCCGACGTGCTGGCCCTGCGCGAGGCGCTGGCCGACGGCACCATCGACTGCGTCGCCACCGACCACGCGCCGCACCCGCACGAGGACAAGGACTGCGAGTGGGGCGCCGCGGCCATGGGCATGGTGGGCCTGGAGACGGCGCTGTCCGTCGTACAGCAGACGATGGTCGACACCGGGCTGCTCGACTGGGAGCGGGTCGCCGACCGGATGTCCGTACGGCCCGCGGCCATCGGCCGCCTCGAGGGCCACGGCCGGCCCGTCTCGCCTGGTGAGCCCGCCAACCTGACGCTCGTCGATCCCGCATACCGTGGCCCGGTGAACCCCGCGGGCTTCGCCTCCCGCAGCCGCAACACCCCGTACGCGGGCCGCGAGCTGCCGGGGCGCGTCACGCACACGTTCCTGCGGGGGTCGGCCACGGTCTTGGACGGGAAACTGGCGTGAACCACCTCATCGAACTGGCCGCCGAGCAGAAGTCCCAGGAGGTCACCGACTGGGCGGAACGCATCGGCTGGACCGTCGGGCTGCTGCTGTTCGTGGTGCTGATGTACTGGCTGATGCGGCAGGGCTGGAAGTGGCGCGGCACGCTGCAGAGCGACCTGCCCGAGCTGCCCGCCGCGCCCGCCGCGCCCGCCGACTCCGAGTCCGTACGGCTCCGCATGTCCGGGCGGTACCACGGCTCGACGACGGCCGGGCAGTGGCTCGACCGGGTCGTCGCCCGCGGCCTGGGCACCCGCAGCAGGGTGGAGCTCACGCTGACGGACGCGGGGCTGGACGTCGTACGGCCCGGTGCGCAGGACTTCTTCGTCCCCGCCCGGCAGCTGCGCGGCGCCCGGCTCGACAAGGGCATCGCGGGCAAGGTGCTCACCGAGGGCGGCCTGCTGGTCGTCACCTGGGAGCACGGCGGCCGCGAGCTCGACTCCGGTTTCCGCTCCGACCATGCGGCCGCGCACCCGGAGTGGGCCGAGGCCGTACGCGCCCTCGCGGGGGAGAGCGGCCCCGCCGGCGACGGCCCCGCCGAGGACGCCGGGGCCCCCGAACTTCACGACCAGGCCGCCGGGCGGCAACCGGCCCGGCGCACCCAGGGAGACGCACCATGACGACGTCCACGAGAGCCCCGAAGACCCCCGCCGTCCTCGTACTGGAGGACGGGCGCACCTTCCGCGGGCGGGCCTACGGCGCCGTCGGCGAGACCGTCGGCGAGGCCGTCTTCAGCACCGGCATGACCGGCTACCAGGAGACCCTGACCGACCCCTCGTACCACCGCCAGGTGGTCGTGATGACCGCGCCGCACATCGGCAACACCGGCGTCAACGACGAGGACCCGGAGTCCCGGCGGATCTGGGTGGCCGGCTATGTCGTACGCGACCCCGCACGCGTCCCGTCCAACTGGCGCTCCGTACGCGGCCTCGGCGAGGAGCTGGAGGCGCAGGGCGTCGTCGGCATCAGCGGCATCGACACCCGCGCCCTCACCCGCCATCTGCGCGAGCGCGGCGCCATGCGCGTCGGCATCTTCTCCGGCGACGCGCTGCGCCCGCGGGGACCGCAGGGCGAGCCCGCGGACGAGGGCGAACTGCTCGCACGGGTGCGCTCGGCGCCGCAGATGGCCGGCGCGGACCTGTGCGGCGAGGTCGCCACCACGGAGCCGTACGTCGTGCCCGCGGTCGGGGAGAAGCGTTTCACCGTCGCCGCCGTCGACCTCGGCATCAAGGGCATGACGCCGCGGCGGATGGCCGAGCGCGGCATCGAGGTGCACGTGCTGTCCGCGTCCGCGTCGCTCGACGACGTGTACGCGGTCAACCCCGACGGGGTGTTCTTCTCCAACGGCCCCGGCGACCCCGCCACCGCCGAGCACCCCGTTGCCCTCATGCGGGGCGTACTGGAGCGCGGCACCCCGCTGTTCGGCATCTGCTTCGGCAACCAGATCCTGGGCCGCGCGCTCGGCTTCGGCACCTTCAAGCTGAAGTACGGGCACCGCGGCATCAACCAGCCCGTACAGGACCGGGGCACCGGCAAGGTCGAGGTCACCGCGCACAACCACGGCTTCGCCGTCGACGCGCCGCTCGACACGGTCAGCGACACCCCGTACGGCCGGGCCGAGGTCTCGCACGTCTGCCTGAACGACGGAGTGGTCGAGGGCCTGCGGCTGCTCGACCGGCCCGCGTTCAGCGTCCAGTACCACCCCGAGGCGGCGGCCGGACCGCACGACGCCGCCTACCTGTTCGACCGGTTCGCCGACCTCATGCGGGACGGCGCGCCGGACAGCACATCCCCGATGGAGGGCCAGCGTGCCTAAGCGCACCGATATCCAGTCCGTGCTCGTCATCGGCTCGGGTCCGATCGTCATCGGCCAGGCAGCCGAGTTCGACTACTCCGGCACCCAGGCGTGCCGTGTGCTCAAGTCCGAGGGCCTGCGCGTGATCCTGGTCAACTCCAACCCCGCCACGATCATGACCGACCCGGAGATCGCCGACGCCACGTACGTCGAGCCGATCACCCCGGAGTTCGTGGAGCGCATCATCGAACGCGAGCGCCCCGACGCGCTCCTGCCCACCCTGGGCGGCCAGACCGCGCTGAACGCCGCGATCTCCCTGCACGAGTCCGGCGCGCTGCGGGCGTACGACGTCGAGCTGATCGGCGCCAGCGTCGAGGCGATCAACAAGGGCGAGGACCGCGACCAGTTCAAGGACGTCGTGGCCGCCGTGAAGGCCCGTACGGGCCACGGCGACTCCGCGCGTTCGGTCGTCTGCCACTCCATGGAGGAGGTGCTGGCGGGTGTCGAGGGCCTGGGCGGCTTCCCCGTCGTCGTACGCCCCTCCTTCACCATGGGCGGCGCGGGCTCCGGCTTCGCGCACGACGAGGACGAGCTGCGCCGCATCGCCGGGCAGGGGCTGACGCTGTCGCCGACCACCGAGGTGCTGCTGGAGGAGTCGATCCTCGGCTGGAAGGAGTACGAGCTGGAGCTGATGCGCGACCGCAACGACAACGTGGTCGTCGTCTGCTCCATCGAGAACTTCGACCCGATGGGCGTCCACACCGGCGACTCGATCACCGTCGCCCCGGCGATGACGCTGACCGACCGCGAGTACCAGACCCTCCGGGACATCGGCATCGCGGTCATCCGCGAGGTCGGCGTGGACACCGGCGGCTGCAACATCCAGTTCGCGGTCAACCCGGAGGACGGCCGGATCGTCGTCATCGAGATGAACCCGCGCGTGTCCCGTTCCTCCGCGCTCGCGTCCAAGGCGACCGGCTTCCCGATCGCGAAGATCGCCGCGCGGCTGGCCGTCGGCTACACGCTGGACGAGATCCCGAACGACATCACCGAGCAGACCCCCGCCTCGTTCGAACCCACCCTGGACTACGTGGTGGTGAAGGCGCCGCGGTTCGCGTTCGAGAAGTTCCCGGCGGCGGACGCCACCCTCACGACCACCATGAAGTCGGTCGGCGAGGCCATGGCCATCGGCCGCAACTTCCCCGAGGCGCTGAACAAGGCGCTCCGTTCGCTGGAGAAGAAGGGCTCGCAGTTCGACTTCGCGACCCCGCTCGCCGAACTCCCCGGCAAGGACGCCCTGCTGGCCGACGCCGCCCGCCCCACCGACGGCCGCATCAACACCGTGATGGCCGCCATCCGCGCCGGTGCGACCCAGGAGGAGGTGTTCGACGCCACGAAGATCGACCCGTGGTTCACCGACCAGCTGTTCCTGATCAAGGAGATCGCGGACGAACTCGCCGCCGCCGAGCGCCTCGACACCGAACTCCTCGCCGAGGCCAAGCGGCACGGCTTCTCCGACGCGCAGATCGCCGCCGTACGCGAGCTGCGCGAGGACGTCGTACGCGAGGTGCGCCACGCCCTGGGCGTACGGCCGGTCTACAAGACGGTCGACACCTGCGCCGCCGAATTCGCCGCCCGCACGCCGTACTTCTACTCCTCCTACGACGAGGAGACCGAGGTGGCGCCCCGCGAGAAGCCCGCCGTGATCATCCTCGGCTCCGGGCCCAACCGCATCGGCCAGGGCATCGAGTTCGACTACTCCTGCGTCCACGCCTCGTTCGCGCTGAGCGCCGCCGGCTACGAGACCGTCATGGTCAACTGCAACCCGGAGACCGTCTCCACCGACTACGACACCTCCGACCGGCTCTACTTCGAGCCGCTCACCCTCGAGGACGTACTGGAGATCGTGCACGCCGAACGGCAGGCCGGCCCCGTCGCGGGCGTCATCGTCCAGCTCGGCGGGCAGACACCGCTCGGCCTGGCGCAGGGCCTCAAGGACAACGGCGTACCCGTCGTCGGCACCTCGCCCGAGGCCATCAACCTCGCCGAGGAGCGCGGCGCCTTCGGCCGCGTGCTGACCGACGCCGGGCTGCCCGCGCCCAAGTACGGCACCGCGTACTCCTTCGAGCAGGCCCGGCACATCGCCGCCGAGATCGGCTTCCCGGTCATGGTCCGGCCCTCGTACGTGCTCGGCGGGCGCGGCATGGAGATCGTGTACGACGAGCCGTCGCTGGGGGAGTACCTCACCCGGCACGCCGGACTCATGTCCGAGCACCCGGTGCTGATCGACCGCTTCCTCGACGACGCCATCGAGATCGACGTCGACGCCCTCTACGACGGCCACGAGCTCTACCTCGGCGGCGTCATGGAACACATCGAGGAGGCCGGCATCCACTCCGGCGACTCCGCCTGCGCGCTGCCCCCGATCACCCTCGGCGGCTTCGACGTCAAGCGGCTGCGGAAGTCGACGGAGGCCATCGCCAAGGGCGTCGGCGTACGCGGGCTGATCAACATCCAGTTCGCGCTGTCCGGGGACATCCTCTACGTCCTGGAGGCCAACCCGCGCGCCTCCCGCACCGTCCCCTTCACCTCCAAGGCCACCGCCGTACCGTTGGCCAAGGCCGCCGCCCGGATCTCCCTCGGCGCGACCGTCGCCGAACTGCGCGCCGAGGGCATGCTCCCGGCCGCGGGCGACGGCGGCACGCTGCCGATGGACGCGCCGATCTCGGTCAAGGAGGCCGTCCTGCCGTGGACCCGCTTCCGCGACGTCCAGGGCCGCGGCGTGGACACGATCCTGGGCCCGGAGATGCGTTCCACCGGCGAGGTCATGGGCATCGACTCGGTCTTCGGCACGGCGTACGCGAAGTCGCAGGCCGCCGCGTACGGCGCGCTGCCGACCAAGGGCCGCGCCTTCGTCTCCGTCGCCAACCGCGACAAGCGCTCCATGATCTTCCCGGCCCGCGAACTCGTGGGGCTGGGCTTCGAGCTGCTCGCCACCTCCGGCACCGCCGAGGTGCTCAGGCGGAACGGCATAGAGGCCAAGGTCGTACGCAAGCAGAGCGAGGGCGAGGGCGCGCACGGCGAAAAGACCATCGTGCAGCTCATCCACGACGGCATGGTCGACCTCATCATCAACACCCCCTACGGCACCGGCGGGCGCCTCGACGGCTACGACATCCGTACGGCCGCCGTCGCCCGCTCCGTGCCCTGCCTGACCACCGTCCAGGCGCTGGCCGCGGCCGTGCAGGGCATCGAGGCGCTGGGGCGCGGCGAGGTGGGCGTGCGCTCCCTGCAGGAGCACGCCGAGCACCTGACCGCGGCGCGGGAGGCGTGAGGCCGGTGAGCGCGTACGGACTGCTGTTCCGGCTCGTACTGCGGCGGCTGGACCCGGAGGACGCGCACCGGGCGGCGTTCGCGCTGATCCGGGCGGTCGCCCGGGTGCCGGTGCTGCGCACCTTCGCCGCGGCGTATCTCGCGCCGCGGCACCGCGAGCTGCGTACGGAGGCGCTGGGGCTGCGGATGCACGGGCCGTTCGGGCTGGCGGCCGGCTTCGACAAGAACGCCACCGGCATCGACGGCCTGAGCATGCTCGGCTTCGACCACGTGGAGATCGGCACCGTGACCGGGCAGCCACAGCCCGGCAACGAGCGGACGCGGCTATTCCGGCTGACCGCGGACCGCGCCCTGATCAACCGCATGGGCTTCAACAACGACGGCTCCGCCGCCGTCGCCGCCCGGCTCGCGGCCCGCAGGCCCGCGTTCCGTACGGTGGTCGGCGTCAACATCGGCAAGACCAAGGCCGTCCCCGAATCGGGTGCCGTCGCGGACTACGTCACCTCGGCGGAACGGCTCGCCCCGTACGCCGACTACCTGGTCGTCAACGTGTCGTCGCCCAACACCCCCGGCCTGCGCGACCTCCAGGCGGCAGACCGGCTGCGGCCCCTGCTCACGGCCGTACGCGAGGCCGCCGACCGCGCCGTCACCGGGCGCCGCGTGCCGCTGCTGGTGAAGATCGCGCCTGACCTCGCCGACGAGGACGTCGACGCCGTCGCCGACCTCGCCGCCGACCTCGGCCTTGACGGGATCATCGCCACCAACACCACCATCGCCCGCGACGGACTGGGCCTGACCTCGGACCCGGCGCTCACGGCCGAGACCGGCGGCCTCTCCGGCGCACCCCTCAGGGAGCGCTCCCTGGAGGTCCTGCGCCGCCTGTACGCGCGGGTCGGCGACCGGCTCACGCTGGTGGGCGCCGGCGGCATCACCGACGCGGAGGACGCCTGGCAGCGCATCCTGGCCGGCGCCGGCCTCGTACAGGGCTACACCGCTTTCGTCTACGAGGGCCCGCTGTGGTCCCGCACCCTGCACAAGGGCCTGGCCGCGCGCCTGCGGGTTAGCCCGTACGCCACGCTCGCGGAGGCGGTCGGCGCCGACGCACGGACCCGTAAGGCGGACGCATGAGCACGCACTCGCCCGGAACGGACCCCCGCGCCCCCTTCGGCGCCCGGCTGCGGCACGCCATGGACACCCGCGGGCCGCTGTGCGTGGGCATCGACCCGCACCCGTCGCTGCTCGCGGACTGGGGGCTGGACGACGACGTGGAGGGGCTGCGCAACTTCACGCACACCGTGGTGGACGCGCTCGCCGACCGGGTCGCGGTGCTGAAGCCGCAGTCCGCGTTCTTCGAGCGCTTCGGCTCCGCGGGCGTCGCCGTGCTGGAAGCGGCCGTGGCACGGGCCCGCGAGGCCGGCGCCCTGGTGCTGATGGACGCCAAGCGCGGCGACATCGGCTCGACCATGGCCGCGTACGCCGACGCGTACCTCCGCGCGGACGCCCCGCTGCACGCGGACGCCGTCACCCTCAGCCCGTTCCTCGGCTTCGGCTCGCTGCGGCCCGCGCTGGACGCGGCACGCGAGTCCGGCTCCGGCGTCTTCGTACTGGCCCTCACCTCCAATCCCGAGGGCGCCGACGTGCAGCGCGCCCGCGGCGCGGACGGCCGTACGGTCGCCCAGGCCGTACTGGACCGGCTGGCGGCCGAGAACGAGGGCGCGGAGCCGCTCGGCTCGTTCGGCGCGGTGGTCGGCGCGACGCTGGCCGAGGCGGACGCCGATCTCGGCATCAACGGCCCGCTCCTCGCACCCGGAATCGGGGCCCAGGGGGCGACCGCCGGGGATCTGCGGCGGGTCTTCGGAAGCGCCGCGGGGAACGTGCTGCCGAGCGTCAGCAGGGGCGTACTGCGGCACGGTCCGGACCCGGAAGCACTGCGGAAAGCCGCCCGGATCGAGGCGGAACAGCTCGCAGAAGCCATCGGCTGAGCTTGGACCGCCCATAAAGTCGCGGTAATTTGCCCTGGAATGTCCTGGTCAGTTGAGGCTGACCAGGACTTTTCCGCTGTTCTCGCTGACTCAGCGGCCTTCGACCGCTAGTCTCCGACGAGAGCACCGCGAACCCGGGGGGACATCCCAGGTCCGGAGACTGCGGCGTGGGGTCTCCCCAGGCCCGAAGGGTCCAGGGGGCCTCCCTGGGCCCGAAGGACCGAGGCATGGGGTCTCCCCAGGTCCGAAGGACCGAGGGGACGTGTTGCTCGTTGCTCCGCAGGTGCGGGGCCACTAGGTTCCTCACCGATCATCCATATCCGACAGTTCGACATCCGAGGTGACGTAGGCGTGGCTCTTCCGCCCCTTACCCCTGAACAGCGCGCAGCCGCGCTCGAGAAGGCCGCCGCGGCTCGCCGGGAGCGCGCCGAGGTCAAGAATCGGCTCAAGCATTCCGGCGCGACCCTGCACGACGTGATCAAGCAGGGCCAGGAGAACGACGTCATCGGCAAGATGAAGGTCTCCGCCCTCCTCGAGTCGCTGCCCGGCGTGGGCAAGGTCCGCGCCAAGCAGATCATGGAGCGTCTCGGGATCTCCGAGAGCCGCCGGGTGCGCGGGCTCGGCTCCAACCAGATCGCCGCACTGGAGCGCGAGTTCGGCGGGGCGTCGGCCTGAGCCTTGACCTGACGTTTCCAGCGACCTCTGGAAACCTGGATAATCGCTCCATGACTACTGCTGTCTCCCGGGGGGCGACCCCCGCACCCCCGGAAGCACGCACGCGGCTGACCGTGCTCTCCGGCCCCTCAGGGGTCGGCAAGAGCACGGTCGTCGCTCATCTGCGCAAGGAACACCCCGAGGTGTGGCTGTCGGTCTCGGCCACCACCCGCAGACCGCGCCCCGGCGAGCGGCACGGCGTCGAGTACTTCTTCATGGACGGCGAGGAGTTCGACAAGCTGATCGCCAACGGCGAGCTGCTGGAGTGGGCCGAGTTCGCGGGCAACCGCTACGGCACGCCGCGCAGGGCCGTGCTGGACCGGCTGGAGGCCGGGTCGCCGGTGCTCCTCGAGATCGATCTCCAGGGTGCCCGGCTGGTCCGCGAGTCCATGCCGGAGGCGCAGCTCGTCTTTCTCGCGCCGCCCAGCTGGGACGAGCTCGTACGCCGCCTGACCGGCCGCGGTACCGAGTCACCGGAGGTCATCGAACGCCGGCTGGCGGCCGCCCGCGAGGAGCTGGCGGCCGAGCCGGAGTTCGACGCGACGCTGGTCAACACCTCCGTCGAGGAGGTCAGCGCGGAGCTGCTAGCCTTGATGAACGTCGAATGACTCCGATCCACCTTCTGGAAGGCAGCGCGTGTCCTCTTCCATCACCACGCCCGAGGGCATCATCAACCCTCCGATTGATGAGCTGCTCGAGGCCACCGACTCGAAGTACAGCCTGGTGATCTACGCCGCGAAGCGTGCGCGTCAGATCAACGCGTACTACTCGCAGCTCGGTGAGGGCCTGCTCGAGTACGTCGGCCCGCTGGTGGACACCCACGTCCACGAGAAGCCGCTCTCCATCTCGCTCCGCGAGATCAACGCGGGCCTGCTGACGTCCGAGGCCATCGAGGCCCCGCCGCAGTAACGTCCCGTACGAGAGCGTCCCGTACGAGCTTCACGTCCCACGGGCCCGGCAGCGCGAGCGCCGGGCCCGTGGTGTGTCATGGGGGAGTACGAGGGCCGGGCGGGCCGTCGTAACGGGCGGTCTTCGACCGCTGTGGCGTGCGCGACCGCCGTAACCGCCGGACAGACCGCCGTAACCGCCGGACACGGGTGTCACCGTGGCCGTCACCGTGCGTGGGGAGAGACAGCCGATGGAAGAGCGGGCCAGGCCCAGGGTCGTCCTGGGGGTGGGCGGCGGCATCGCCGCGTACAAGGCGTGTGAGCTGCTGCGCCGTTTCGTGGAGTCCGGACACGAGGTGCGGGCCGTGCCGACCGATTCCGCGCTGCACTTCGTCGGCGAGGCCACGTGGTCGGCGCTCTCGGGCCGGCCCGCGACGACGGAAGTCTGGGAGCACGTCGAGGACGTGCCGCACGTACGCATCGGGCAGACCGCCGATCTGGTCGTCGTCGCCCCGGCGACCGCCGACCTGCTCGCGAAGGCGGCCCACGGGCTCGCGGACGACCTGCTGACGAACACGCTGCTCACCGCGCGCTGCCCGGTCGTGTTCGCGCCCGCCATGCACACCGAGATGTGGGAGCACCCCGCGACCAGGGAGAACGTCGCCACGCTGCGGCGCCGCGGCGCCGTCGTCATCGAACCGGCCGTCGGCCGGCTCACCGGCGTGGACACCGGCAAGGGCCGCCTGCCCGAACCGGGCGAGATCTACGAGCTCTGCCGCCGCGTCCTGGCCCGCGGCCCCGAGGCGGCCGAGCCCGACCTCGCCGGCCGCCACGTCGTGGTCAGCGCCGGCGGCACCCGCGAGCCCTTGGACCCGGTGCGCTACCTGGGCAACCGCTCGTCCGGCAAGCAGGGCTACGCCCTCGCCCGTACCGCCGCCGCCCGCGGTGCCCGCGTCACCCTGGTCGCCGCGAACAGCGTCCTGCCGGACCCGGCGGGCGTGGACGTGGTCCACGCCGGTACGGCGGTGCAGCTGCGGGAGGCCGTCCTGAAGGCGGCGGCCGACGCCGACGCGGTGGTGATGGCGGCGGCGGTGGCTGATTTCCGCCCTGCCGTCTACGCCGAAGGCAAGATCAAAAAAGAGGGGGACAGGGAACCGGAACCGGTCGCACTCACCCGTAACCCAGACATTCTGGCGGAGCTCGCCGGCACCCGCGCCCGCCCCGGACAGCTCGTCGTCGGCTTCGCCGCCGAGACCCACAACGTCTTGGCCAACGGTCGTGCGAAGCTCGCGCGCAAGGGTTGCGACCTTCTTGTGGTGAACGAGGTGGGGGAGCGGAAGACATTCGGCTCGGCGGAGAACGAAGCGGTCATCCTCGCCGCCGACGGCGGCGAGACCCCGGTGCCGTACGGACCCAAGGAAGCGCTCGCCGACACGCTGTGGGACCTGGTCGTACGCCGAATTCCGAAGGGCTGAGGCGGGGCGCCGCGCGGGCCCCGCGGCGCGGCCGCGCGGAGGTCCCGCGAGAGCCCGAAGGAACAGCAGGACAGAATGCGACATCTCCCCTCTTGTCCGGCTGTGGAAAACTCGGCCCGAACCGGTCACGCAGGTCAACGTCGTGTCGCAGTTCGAGACGCACATGATTGGATGCGGGTGGAGATGGATAAACTGGCGGCGACCGTACGTCGGGCGCAGCCTCCGACCGGTCCGCCATGTTCAGCCAGCAGCCGCTGCAACCCCAGGGAGCGATGTGTCCCGCCGCCTGTTCACCTCGGAATCTGTGACCGAGGGTCACCCTGACAAGATCGCTGACCAGGTCAGCGACACCATCCTCGACGCACTCCTGAAGGAGGACCCGCACTCGCGGGTCGCCGTCGAGACACTGATCACCACCGGTCTGGTGCACGTCGCCGGCGAGGTGACCACCAAGGCCTACGCGCCGATCTCCTCGCTCGTGCGCAACAAGATCCTGGACATCGGTTACGACTCGTCCAAGAAGGGCTTCGACGGCGCCTCCTGCGGTGTCTCGGAGTCGATCGGGGCACAGTCCCCCGACATCGCGCAGGGCGTCGACACTGCGTACGAGAAGCGCGTCGAAGGCGATGAGGACGAGCTCGACAAGCAGGGCGCCGGCGACCAGGGCCTGATGTTCGGCTACGCCTGTGACGAGACCGCCGAGCTCATGCCGCTGCCCATCACGCTGGCGCACCGGCTCTCCGAGCGGCTCTCCGCCGTACGCAAGAACGGGACCATCCCGTACCTGCGCCCTGACGGCAAGACCCAGGTCACCATCGAGTACAACGGCGACAAGGCCGTACGCCTCGACACCGTCGTCGTCTCGTCGCAGCACGCGGCCGACATCGACCTGGACTCGCTGCTCGCCCCGGACATCCGCGAGTTCGTCGTCGAGCCGGAGCTGCAGGCCCTGGTGGACGACGGCATCAAGCTGGACACCGAGGGGTACCGGCTGCTGGTCAACCCGACGGGCCGGTTCGAGATCGGCGGCCCGATGGGCGACGCGGGCCTGACCGGCCGCAAGATCATCATCGACACCTACGGCGGCATGGCCCGCCACGGCGGCGGCGCCTTCTCCGGCAAGGACCCGTCCAAGGTGGACCGTTCAGCGGCGTACGCGATGCGCTGGGTCGCGAAGAACGTCGTCGCCGCGGGCCTCGCCAGCCGCTGCGAGGTGCAGGTCGCGTACGCGATCGGCAAGGCCGAGCCGGTGGGCCTCTTCGTGGAGACCTTCGGCACCGCGGCCATCGACGTCGAGAAGATCGAGCAGGCCATCTCGGAGGTCTTCGACCTCCGCCCGGCCGCGATCATCCGCGACCTCGACCTGCTGCGCCCGATCTACGCCCAGACCGCGGCGTACGGCCACTTCGGCCGCAACCTCCCGGACTTCACCTGGGAGCGCACGGACCGCGTCGACGCGCTCCGCAAGGCCGCGGGCCTCTGACCCGCACCGGTCCCTCCACGGAGGCACCGAAGCGCTGAAGCACGACACCGGGGCCCGGCCGCCCTCCGCACCGCGGAGGCCGGCCGGGCCTCAGCCGCACCCGGCGGCGTCTTTGCCCGCGTCACCGGCATCCTCAGCGTCATCGGTTGCGTCAGGGCTCATCCCGGACGGGGCGGGTATGTCGAATCTGGTCCGGATGGCGTCGGCCGCTGTGCCGTGGCCAAGTGCGCCCAACAGTTGCGCCCACTGCTGGGCGAGAAAGGCTGACTCGGCGTCGTCTGGGGCAATTCCCAGGGAAGCGAGCATGGCGCCGAAGCGTTCTGCTCCCATGGCCTCCGGCGATTCCATCGGTTCATGGCCGTTCCCGTACTGATCCGGCGGAGAGTCGTACGGCGGGCCCTGTTCGCGTACCGAAGTCGGAACCGGGTAGGGCACCATGTGCTCGAACAGGTCTGGGATCTCCCTGTTGTTGGCAGCAGAGGACAGTTGCGCGAGAAGGCCGATGTCATCGACGGTCTTCTTGACCTCATCTTCGTTCTTGGTGAGCCACCAGACGACGGCGCTGCCTGTGTCCTTGAGCACGTCCTGACCGAGGTATGTGCGCCTGTCGCACTCGTACTTCCGCTCGTGCTCCCAGAGCACAGTGTCTTTGCGGACAGTCGAGAGCTTCTTGAGCCGCGCGGCGTCGGCGTCGGAGAGGGTGAGCGTCACATCTTCCGCCATGGCGAGAACACGCCCAGTCGCGTCTGCCTTCATCACGCCCAGCACGCCGTTTAACTGGTGTTGTGCGAGTGCGCTTCTACGCGGCGGCTGATTGGCCGTGATCTGCCCGGCACGATGGAGGATCGCGCTGACGGCCAAGCCGCTGTGGCTGACCGGCGGTGCGTCCGGAGCAGCTTCCAAGGGACGCCAGAGGACTGTGGCGGACAACAGGAAGTCGTAGTCGGCCTCGGAACTCGGCAGGCTGACGGCCGTCACTCGTTGTTCACGCCGTTCTGGCTCCGCAACAGGTATGTCCGGCGCCAGGCGGCATTCGCGGGGTATGAATTCCTCGCTCGGTGCGGAGACCTTCGCAGCCGTCAGCGCAGTGACAGGCAGCAGGGTCGCCATGACCGGCCACGTCCACAGAGGCCAGTGGAGGCAGAGGTTGAGGATGGTGAGCAGCAGCCCGACGATCACGGTGAGGAAGACCGTCAGCGTCTTGTGGCCAGAACTCATGGCGCTGTCTCCTGGGGGTCACGTGGATGGGGGGAGGGGAGCTTGACGCCGAGCACTGCCCGGAGCTTCGTGCTGAGCCTGCTGGAGACCTCTGTGTGACTTGCCCGGCTGTCCGATTGGGAGCGGGCGGCCCAATCACGGGCGACGACGTAGAGCTGACTCAGAGCCCGGCTTTCGTGTGCGCAGGCATCTACAAGGATGTCCAGCAACCGTTCACGGTTGAGGATGTCCTCGCTGGCCGCTGTCAGCCAGCGTTGTGCGTACGGCTCCCAGAACGTGCGTGGTTGCTGGTGGACCACGGCTGTCCAGCAGGTGAGGAGTTGCGTGCGGATCTCCGCGTTCGTGATGAGCGGCCGTGTGCGGGACCCCGAGTCGGTGAGCCGTGATGGGGTCGCGAGCTCCAAGAACACCGCGGCGTCACGCTCTTGGGCGATGCGGGGCAGATCACGACAGAGGCGGTGCAGGAGTCGCCGCCACAGGCGGTTGTCTGGGCGGACGAGTTGCAGGAGGGCGTTCCGCGCGTTGTCGGCGGCGGAATTGCACCGATGCCGGGACAGATGGTGGAGACGCACAAGGGCCTGGTCCGGGTGCCGAGTCGCCACCACCTCGGAGCACACGCTGGTCAGCACTCGGGCGAGGCTCTCGGATAGGTTCGGCTCACGAGACCACTCCCAGAGCTCATGACGGAACCGCGCCCCGTACCGTTCATGCTCGAGGCCGTGCATCAGGGCGAGGTATCCGGCTTCAAGGAGATGATCCGACTTGCCCGCAGCTGTCCACTGACAGACGAGCCCGGTCAGGTCGTCGGGACGGTCTACGCGAAGACACTGCTCGGCGAAGCGGTAAATGAGACTGCTCCGTGCCTGACGCCCCAGCGTGGGCCGCTGCACGCAGCGTCCCACCCACGTCCGGAACTGAGGCCGCAGATCAGGGTAGTAAGTCCAGAAGTGTGTACGTACCGCCGCATCATAAGCGAGTAAGTCAAACTGGACCCGACCGTACCCATCCGGCTGTGCTTTGATGTCTGAGAACCGTCGCGTGAGATCCGTGTGGTCCAGTCGCGGTCGTTCATCCACGGGTTGGCGGAGCACACAGAGCAGTTCTTCGTTCGCGCTGAAGATCTCATCCGGCGGGGCTTCATGCAGCATTGCCGTAGAGAGGCACAGGGCACGCCGCTGGCCGTCGTGGAGGACGATGTCCGCTGCCGCATTCCGACTACGGTTGAGGAGTGCACGGATCGCCTCGTCCCGCCACGCCGGGAAGCCCTCGTGTTGCCTGCTTCTCCTCCGTGCGCGTACCACGAGATCGGCGAAAGAGGTGATGGTTTCCATGCCAGGTGAGGAGTCAAGGAACTCCGCCAGTTTCGGTTCCCTCAGCTCCTCGGGAGCCGGGTAAATCTCCGCCAGTCGCAAGCAGCGCCATAGCAGTGCGGCCCCCCGAGGGCGTTCGATCTCCACCGTGTACAGGGAGAAATCGTCATGTGGCCGCTGCTCGAGATGGTGCGGCAGCACGACGACCAGGACCGACCCCCGGGCACGGAGAAGCGGAAGGAAGGCGGCTACTTTGGCCTGCGCCTTGGGGTACCGCGACTCTTCACAGAGCGAAAGATCCAGTAGCAGCCGGTCGTTGTCCCCGATGAGGTCGGGGTCGAGCGAGGGGTCTCCTTCGTCCAGGGTTATCTCGTGGAAGTCGTCGGAATCATGGAAGAGCTTGCTGAGCAGCATCATGGCTGCCGTACGCCTGCCACTTCCCGGCGGACCGGTGAGCAGGACCGCGCCCATCCGGCTCAGAGTGGAGTGCGCCTGGCGGAAACCGTGCGGTTCGATGAAGAGCTGCCTGAGCCGGCCGACGTGTTCGCGGGCGACCGCTCGGCGACGGTCTCTTTGACCGCTCGGCGGAAAGGGTACGGGCGTGTTGAAGATGAGCTGAGGGCCCGGGCCCATGTTGACAGGCCCTTGGCTACCTAGGACCAGGGAATCGAGCCACCTGTTCACTCGCCACCGCCCTCCCGGGCGTTTTTGTCACGGCGGGCCTGGGACTTGCCGAACTCCTGACGAATGCCACCGTCGTTGCTACCTGAGACCTGGTTCGCGCCGTCGCCGGTTTGGTGCACGGAGCCGTAGTACTGAGGGCCCGAACCGGTGTTGACTGGACCTTGCGGACGGTCGAGGAAGGTGCCCACGTCACCTGTGAGACTTCCTATGCCCCCGGTTTGCTGGTTCGTGTAGTCGCCGGTTTGTGTCACCGAGCCATGTACGTCGGCGACGGAGTTGCGCACCGAACCGGAGGGGTGTTGGGGAGCCCTCGTTGCGAAGTCACGGTCCAGCCGACCGAGCCGAGGGACCAGTTCGGCGATGTCGTCACCCAGTTGCGTGATGTCGGTGTTGAAGGTGCGGGCATTGAACTGCCGGTACTGGCGGTGAGCCAGGTCGGCGAGCGCTGCAGGAAGCTCAGCTTCGGTGAGTGGTGCAGTACGTGGGGTGACGAGCACGGGGATGACATGTACGCCGCAGTGCAGTGCTTCCACGATTTCCCGGCGAGTCCAGTCATCAACGTTGTCCAGGGACCGTTGTCCTCGCTCATTGCGGGCAGAGGTCCACTCCGGGCCGATCACTGCAATCAGAACGCTGCACCGGCGGACACCGCTGAGGAGCTTCTCGGGATACTTCTCTCCGGCTTTGATGGACTTGTGGTCCCGGAAGACACTGTCTGAGCCGAACCGTTGGGACAGTTTGTCCTCGATTAGCACGGCACTGCTTGCCTCGTCAGTTGTGCGGTAGTTGACGAAGATTTCCGAGGGGGACATGGCGGTTCCCTTCTGCTGGGACTTGGATGTTCGGCGCACCGGCCTCTGTGCGGCTTAGGTAGCTGCCCCATGCAGGGCTGCGGTGAGGTACGGACTCAGCTCCCGTACGGCCGGATGATCGGGAAATCGGTTCAGAGTGCGTGCTAGCCGCCGTGTGTCCACGTTGGTGGTCGCGGAGGTCACGGCTTCCGAGGCGGCAAATAGGGGACGTACCAGCTCGCAGGCATGGTCGATCTCGCCGGCCGTCGCATGAGCGAGTGCGCGGCGCACGCCGTAGCGGACGTGGGTTCGGAGCGCGTGGCCGGGAATTTGGGCGATTTCACGGTCCAGTACCTCGGCCGCCTCCCTTGGTCGGCCAAGATCGTGCAGGCACCAGCCGGTGATCATGGAGACAGGGTCGGAGAGATGAGTGGTGCCAATGACGGGTGAGTCAGGGTCGGGCCCACTCGCTGCCAGGGATACGCGCGCTCGATCAAGGCCGCGCATGCAAGCGTCGTATCGGCCCGCGAGCGCGTGGCCCTGGGCCTCTTGCTGTGCGGCCAGTCCCCAGATCCTGGGAGGGGGCTCGGCTGCCTGGGCCCGTTCGGCCAGCTCGACGGTCTGGGTGGCGTCGCCGCGGTAGAAGGTGACGAGGGCGCGGCGCACCAGTGCGTACGCGGCGAGGTCGTGGTCGCCGCCCGCGGCTGCCAGCTCCACGGCACGGTCGGTCCACCAGAGCGCCGCTTGGTCGTTGCCCGTCTCCTGGGTCAGCCAGCCGACGTACTCCGCGTACCGCGACGCCAGGGTGAGCAGGCCACGACGAGTGCGGGCTCCCGTACGGGCGGACAGTTCCCGGAGGGTGTGCGTCTGCGCGATGAGGGCGGGGAGGACGATCTCGGGGCTGGCGGTCTGGCCGAGCCGCCGGTACTGGTCGAATAAGGAGCGTGCGCCGTCCAGTAGCGTCGTCCCGTCCGCGGCGGCGGAAGCGGATACGGAGTCGGCGGAGGCAGAGGCAGACGCGGCCGCCGCCCCGATGCCCAGCGCGACGGCTGACGCCGCGCCCACCGCCACCACCTGTCGCCGGCTGACCGGCTGGAACCAGCTGGAGCCGTCCGTGGACAGCTGCATGAGCCACACCTCACCGTCGTCGCTCGTCTCGGGAAGCTCTGCTTCCGGTGACTGCTCGGGCACCAGACCGGCCAGCCGGCCGTCCGCGCTCAGCGCCGCGTCGCAGAGTCGCGCCAGCTGAAGGCCGGGCGGTTTGAGGCCGCGCTCCACCTTGCTGAGCTGGCCCTTGCTGTAGTGCACGAGCTGGCCGAGGCGGGTGAGGGACAGCCCCGCCGCGAGGCGCAGTCTGCGGAGTTCCGGTCCGAATCGGGGCGGCTGATCAGGCACATCGACCTCCGTCAACTCCGTCCGAGCAGCCGCCGGTCACCGGATGTCAGCGTGCGGCAGGCGGTTCGGAGGAACAAGGCGAACGGGACCGTTTCCCGTTTCCTCTCGAAAGGCAACCGGAGAGCGGCGGGGGCGTCGAGATGGCCCGGCCTTGGACGGAATGGGCGATTGCGGAAGAGATAGGGCGGTATCTACCGATAATGACCCGGCGCGCGCACAATGGGACCACAAGCGGTTGACGCCGTACGGCGTGATCGGAAACGTGCGGAAAGAAGGAGGCGAGTCCCGTGGCTGACGTCTCTCGCACCCGAGATGATCTAACTGGTCACCCCGATGCGTCTGAAATGCAAGCCCGGTACGCCCGCATGCTCCACGGGCGCGACGTGGCCCTCGTGGACGGGCCGGTGTTCCTGGTCGGTCTGTACTGTGCCATCTCCCCCTGGACGGTCCACTTCTCCGGCTCGCAGCCCGCGCTCGCGACGCACCACCTCATCGTGGGCATCGCGATCGGCCTGCTGGCGCTCGGCTTCACCATGGCGCCGGCCAGGATGTACGGGCTGAGCTGGGCCATGTGCGCGATGGGCGCTTGGCTGGTGGTGTCGTCCTGGATCGTCGGTGACAGCCCTGACACGGGCGTCATCTGGAACAACATCATCGTCGGCGGCGTCACCTTCCTGCTGGGCGCCATCTGCGCCGTGACAGCGGCGAGGACCGGACGTGAAAGCCGGCCCGCGGCCTGAGGCCCATGGTCTGAGGCCCGCGGCCTACGGTCTGAGGCCCGCGGCCTGACAGTCTGAATGCTGAGGCAAGCCGCGCCCGGCGACCCCGCTGCCCGGACAGCGGTCGCCGGGCGCACCAGTGCCGCGGCCCGTACGTCTCGTACGGGCCGCTTCGCTGTCAGTGCCGTCTGCTAAGACTGGACCTGTGAGCAGCGAGAACGAGCGGAATGAGCGCTCCGCGGCCGAGCCGCCGGAGCAGCTCGCGCTGCTCCGGGAGACCGTGCGGAAGCGGAAGCCGCCGAAGGCGAAGCCGCGCACGTGGCGGGGGGCGGAGACGGCCGCGGAGCGGCCCGTCGCGCGGGTGCTCGTGGACAAGGGCCTGGTCCATCTCGACCGGTATTTCGACTACGCCGTGCCCGCCGCGATGGACGCCGAGGCGCAGCCAGGAGTTCGGGTCCGGGTGCGGTTCGGGGCGGGGGAGCGGGAGGGTCGGCGCGAGGGCGGCAGGCTGATCAACGGCTTCGTCGTGGAGCGCGTCGAGGAGAGCGACTTCCCCGGTGCGCTGGCCCCGATCGCCCAGGTGCTCTCTCCGGAACGGGTGCTCACGCCGGGGCTGTTGCAGCTGTGCCGGGCGGTCGCCGACCGGTACGCCGGCTCCCTCGCCGACGTCGTGCAGCTCGCCGTGCCGCCCCGCATGGCCCGCGCGGAGAAGGCCGAGCCGGTGCCGCCGCCCGCGCCGCCCGCCGTGCCCGCGCCCGGCGGCTGGGCGCGGTATCCGCAGGGTCCGGGGTTCCTCCGCGCCCTCGCCCAGGGGGAGTCGCCGCGTGCCGTGTGGACCGCGCTGCCCGGCCCCGGCTGGCCGGACGAGCTGGCCCGCGCCATGGCCGCCGCGCTCGCCTCCGGCCGCGGCGCCCTCGCCGTGCTGCCCGACGGCCGCGCCGCCGCCCGCGCCGACGCCGCGCTCACCGCGCTGCTCGGCACCGGCCGGCACGTGCTGCTGACGGCCGACGCGGGCCCGGAGGCGCGTTACCGCCGCTGGCTCGCGGTCAACCGCGGCTCCGTGCGGGCCGTGATCGGCACCCGTGCCGCGATGTTCGCGCCCGTACGGGACCTGGGCCTGGTCGCCATCTGGGACGACGGCGAGACCGCGCACAGCGACGACCACGCCCCCCAGCCGCACGCTCGCGAGGTGCTGCTGCTGCGCGCCGCGCACGGGAAGACGGCGTTCCTGCTGGGCGCGCACGCCTGCACGGTCGAGGCGGCTCAGCTCGTCGAGTCGGGCTGGGCGCGGCCGCTGGCGGCGGACCGGGAGACCGTACGGGCCACCGCGCCCCTCATACGTACGGTCGGGGACGGGGACGAGTCGCGCGACCCCGGGGCGCGTTCGGCGCGGCTGCCCAGCGTCGCCTGGCAGACCGTACGGGACGCGCTGGAGCGGGGCCCGGTGCTGGTCCAAGTGCCGCGCCGGGGCTACGTACCGCGGCTGGCGTGCGAGCGCTGCCGCGCCCCCGCCCGCTGCGTGCACTGCCACGGCCCGCTGGAGGCGACGGGCGCGGACGAGCCGCTGCGCTGCACGTGGTGCGCGAGTACGGAGCCGGGCTGGCGGTGCCTGGACTGCGGCGGCTCGCGGCTGCGGGCACGGGCGTTCGGCACGCGGCGTACGGCCGAGGAGCTGGGCCGCGCCTTCCCGGCGGTGCCCGTCCGCACCTCCGGGCGCGACCACATCCTGGACGCCGTGCCGGACGGCCCCGCCCTGGTGGTGTCCACGCCGGGCGCCGAACCGCCCGCCGCCGGGCCGGGTTACGCCGCAGCGCTGCTGCTGGACGGCTGGGCGCTGCTCGGGCGCCCGGACCTGCGGGCCGACGAGGAGGCGCTGCGCCGCTGGATGGCGGCGGCCGCGCTGGTGCGGGGGCAGCGCGAGGGCGGCAGCGTGGTCATCATGGCGGAGCCGTCGCTGCGGCCCGTTCAGGCGCTGCTGCGCTGGGACCCCGCCGGGCACGCCGTACGGGAGCTGGCCGACCGGTCCGAGCTGGGCTTCCCGCCGGTGTCCCGGATGGCGGCGGTCAGCGGCGCGCCGGAGGCCGTCGCGGGCTTCCTGGCCGCCGCCGAACTGCCGCCGGAGGCCGAGGTCCTGGGCCCCGTGCCGCTGCCCGCGCCTCCGCGGAGCCGTCCGTCGGGGGCGCCCGGCACCGCGCGGATACGGGAGGCGCGCGACGTGCCGGAGGAGCGGCGCGACCGCGCGCTCGTACGGGTGCCGCCCGGCCGGGGCGCGGCGTTGGCCACCGCGCTGAAGGAGGCGCAGTCCCGGCGGCTGGCCCGCCGGGAGGGGCCCGCGGTGCAGCTCCGCGTCGACCCGCCGGACATCGGCTGAGGGTCCGTGTGGGTACGGGGCCCGCGTTGGGCTACTCGGCGATGCGCGTCCGGTACGACCACTCGAAGACGTGCACCTTCCCCTGCTCCGTGTCGACGGTCTTGCCGGTGGGGGCGAAGTGCTCGTAGCGGTTGCCCATGAGGATCTTGACGCGGTCGTTCAGGTCGGCGACGTGCAGCAGCCGCTGTGCCCGCTCCAGTGCGCTCGGTCCGCCTGTGAGCAGTGCGTTGGGATGACGTGTGTCCATCTTGACCTCTCCTCGACCGGGTGGGTGGGAGCACCGGATCCCCGCGGAGACCCGCTGGTTAGTTACGGGGATTCTGCCGCCGGGGCCTTACGCGGACCTTGGGCGTTTCTAGCCCGGTACGGAGGGGTCGGGTACGCGGGTCGGTTACGAGGCCGGGCGGGGCCGGGGCGCGCACCGGGCCGTCGCTCGCGGCGGACGGCGTTTAGCCGCGCTTCAGCCGCTGCCGCGACGATGCCGTGCGGATGGCCGTGCGGAACGCGGCGGCCGTACGGGGAGGGGGCCGTACGACGTGATCGAGGAGTTGCTGCCCGCCGCGGCGGAGGTGGCGGAGAGGTACGACGACGCGGCACCGGCACCTCTGTTCGCCGCGGAGGAGGCCGTGGTGGCGCGGGCGGTGCCCGAGCGGCGCCGGGAGTTCGGCACGACGCGGGCGTGCGCCCGTACGGCGCTGGCCGGGCTGGGCGTCGCACCCGCGCCCATCCTGCCGGGGCGGCGCGGGGCGCCGGTCTGGCCCGCGGGCGTGGTCGGCAGCATGACGCACTGCGCGGGCTACCGGGCGGCCGTGGTGGCCCGTGCGGACGAGGTCATGGCGGTCGGCGTGGACGCCGAACCGAACCTGCCGCTGCCCGGACGCCAGGCGCGCGAGCTGGTGACGCTCCCTCAGGAACGGGTCTGGCTTACGGAGTTGCGTGCGTGCAGGCCCGGAGTGTGCTGGGACCGGCTGGTGTTCAGCGCGAAGGAGAGCGTCTACAAGGCGTGGTATCCGCTGACCGGGCGGCCACTGGACTTCGCCGACGCCGAGATCACGTTCGACCCGTGGGCGGGCACGTTCACGGCGCGGCTGGCGGCCGCCGCCGTGGTGGTGAACGGCCGCCGGGTCGCGGCCTTCCACGGGCGCTGGCTGGTACGCGGCGGCCTGCTGCTGACGGCGATCGCGCCGGCGGCGGTGGGGGCGGCCGAGGGGGCGAACACCGCGGCGAGCACGGCGGCGAGCACCGCGGCGACGGGGGCGGTGGCCGTGCCGGGCCGCGGTCCGGTCGCGGGCGGGGACGCGGTGAGGGGGAGCGCCGTACGGGCGCGGGCCGGAGTCATCGACCGCTGAGGGCCCGGGGCGCTGGGCCGGCGCCGTGCCACGCGTACGGGCGGGGCCTCCTCACGACCCGGCGTACGGGCGCGGCCGCCGCACGCCACGGCGTACGGGCGCGCCGTACGCTCACATCCGCGTACGTGCGGGCGTGCCGCGTCACGTGGTGGCCGTACGCCGCCCGCCACCTGCCCCCGGTTCACGTGTCGTCGCACAGGCCCGCCTCGAAGGCGAGCAGTCCCGCCTGCGTGCGGTTCGCGCAGTCCAGCTTGACCAGCAGCCGGGACACGTACCCCTTCACGGTGGCCTCCGTCAGGTGCAGGCGCTGGGCGATACGGGCGTTCGACAGCCCCTCGCCCAGGCACTTGAGGACCTCGGTCTCCCGGTCCGTCAGATCCTCGACCAGCCCGTCCCGGCGCTTCTCGGCGCGCTGCCGCTCGCCAGCGGCGACCAGCAGCCGCTGCGTGGCGGCCGGGGACATGACCGTGTGCCCGTCGGCGGCGACCTGCACGAGCCCGACCAGGTCCTCCGGCGGCGTCGACTTCACCAGGAAACCGGACGCCCCGGCGCGCATGGCCCGCAGCACGTAGCTGTCCGCGTCGAACGTCGTGAGGGCCACCACCACCGGCGGTTTGGGCAGGGCCGCGATGTGCTCGATGGCGGTCAGCCCGTCCACGCCCGGCATCCGCAGGTCCATCAGCACCACGTGCGGGTTCAGCCGCAGCACCGACTCGACGGCCTCCGCGCCGTCGTGTGCCTCACCGACCACTTCCAGCCGTTCGGCCGCGCCGAGGATCGTACGCAGATGCGCGCACACCATCGGCTCATCGTCAACCACGAGCACCCGGATCAACTCTGAACCCATCGTGCCAGGTCCGCCCTTCACCAGCATTCAGCGCGATCGACAAGCAGCAGAGAGTAGTTCTCGCAGCAGACTACCCCCGCCGTACGACAGACACCGCCCCGCGCTCCCGGCAGCCGCGGCGCACTGTCCTACGGCCCCGCGCGTGACCGTGACCGCTGGTAGTCCCACGATCCGTGACTTTGGCCCCTGGACAGCCACCCACCCAAGCCAGTCCGGCGTTTGAGGGCGGCCGGGGGCGGCCCGGCCTGTCAGTGGTCCGGCTACCTGTGGCCCAGCACACCGCCATCGTGGCCGGGGACCGTCCTCAATCGCCGGACGGGCCGGGTTGTGCGGGCCTCTCCGCGTGGCCGCGTCGCGCCGTCGCGCGGCGAAAGAGCGAGGCAAGTTGAGGCTTAGGGACGGCGCGGATCATTGTCCCGAATCCGTATCGAGCAGGTGCAAGAGCCTCGATTCCGCCCTGGGGAAGGTCTGCTGATGACAACGTCCGACACGCCCTCCGCCGCCCCGGCCGCCCCCGCCGCCCCTCCGGTGACCGCTTCGGCGGACGCGCGGGCGCAGGACCGGCTGCGCGCGCTGCACCGCGCCGGGCAGCTCGCCGAGCGTTACCCCGAGGTCGAGGCCCTGCTGGCCGACCTGCCCGCCGAACGGCTGCCGCAGGCCGGCCAGTTGCTGTCGCGCGTGGACGCGGACGAGGTGCTGCGCCACCATCCGCGTACGCCCGTGGTCGGCGTGGCCGTCACCGGGCACGGCACCCTCGCCCCGCTCGTGCCCGCGCTGACGGCCGAGACGGCGCGGCACGGCATGCTGCTGCGCCCGTACGTGGCCGACTTCGGCGGCTACGTCTTCGACCTCTCGGACCCCTCCCGTCCCCTGCACGCCGCCGGCGCGGACCTCGTCCTGTGCGTGCTCGACCCGATGGCGGTCCTCGACGAGCTGCCGACACCGTGGCAGGTGGCGGACGTGGAACGGACGCTGGAGGAGAAGGTACGACTCTGGGACGGGCTGGTCGGCCGGTTCCGCGCGGAGAGCCCGGCGACGCTCGTGCTCAACACGCTGCCGCTGCCCCGCCGTTTCACCGCGCAGCTCGTCGACCACCGCTCCCGCGCGGTCCTCGGCGCCGCGTGGCGCGAGGCCAACGCCCGGCTGCTGCGGCTCGCCGAGGCGCACCCCTCCCTCGTCGTACTGGACCTCGACCCGCTGATCGCGGACGGCGGCCCGGCGTCCGAGACGCGGCTCAGCCTGTACGCGAAGAGCCACCTGTCGGCCGGCCTGCTGGCCGCGTACGCCCGCGAGATCGGCCATCTGGCCCGCCACCTGGCCGGACGTACGAAGAAGGCGCTCGCCCTGGACCTGGACGGCACCCTGTGGGGCGGCGTGCTCGGCGAGGACGGGCCGGAGGGCATCGAGGTGGGGGACGGCTACCGCGGCGAGGCGTTCCAGGAATTCCAGCGCACCGTACGGCAACTCGGCTCACAGGGCGTCCTGCTGACCGCGGTCAGCAAGAACGACCTCGAGCCCGTACGCAAGGTGCTCGCCGACCACCCCGGAATGGTCCTGCGCGAGGAGGACTTCGTACGGGTCACGGCGAACTGGCGGCCGAAGCCCGACAACATACGGGAGACCGCCGAAGTGCTCAATCTCGGCACGGACAGCTTCGTCTTCCTGGACGACAGCCCCTACGAGTGCGGGCTCGTACGCCGCGAGCTGCCCGAAGTGGCCACCGTACGGCTCGACGAGGAGCCCGCCGAGCATCTGGAACGGCTGCTGCGGGACAGCTGGTTCGGCGTCCGCGAGGTGACGGCGGAGGACCGCTCGCGGCCGAGCCGCTACCGCGACGAGAGTGCCCGCGGCGACTTCCTGCGCTCCTTCGACTCCCTCGACGACTACCTGCGGGAGCTCGGCGTACACGTGCGGCTGGCCCGTATGGAGCGCGCGGACGTGGGCCGGGTCGCACAACTGACACTGCGCACCAACCAGTTCAACCTCACCACCGTACGGCTGCAGCCGGCCGAGGTGGAGGCACTGGCCGACGACCCGGACGCCCTGGTGCTCACGGTGCGCAGCGGCGACCGCTTCGGCGACAACGGGCTCGTGGGCGCGCTGCTGCTGCGCCGCGACGGGGACGTCTGCCGGGTGGAGAACATGCTGCTGAGCTGCCGCGTGTTCGCCCGCGGCATCGAGCAGACGTGCATGGCGACGGTGCTTCGCCGAGCCCGCAAGGCCGGGTTCCGGGCCGTGGAGGGGCGGTACCGGGAGACGGCGAAGAACGGCGGGGTGCGGGAGTTCTATCCGGAGTGCGGGTTTGGGCGGGCGGACGGGGGTGGCGCCGACGCGGGTGGCGGCGCGGAACTGGCCTTCCGCCACGACCTGGCGGACGTCCCGGCACCCCCGGACCACGTCTCCCTGACCCTCGCCCTGAACGGCGGCCTGCTCTAGTGGCCGCCTTGGCGATCGGCCCCAACCGCCCCGGCCCGTCCGGCACTTGAGGGCCGGAGTTCACCGGGCTGCGGGGGCCGTTGTGGTGCACGGCCGTCCTCAAGCGCGCCGGACGGGCTCGCGGGCAGGGCCCTTCGGGGAGATCTGGCGGTCTCCTCCGAAGGGCCCCTTCGCGACGCGCGTAGCGTTTGCCTGGTGCCGGTCGGTGTCAGTCCTCGGTCAGGGACAGGGCGCGGGCCGGGCACCACTGGATGGCGTAGCGGACCGTGGCCTCGACCTCCGGGCCGGGAGTGTCCGTCAGGAGCACTACGCGGCCGTCCTCCTCGCTCTGGTCGAACACGCTGTCCTCGTTGAGGACGCACATGCCCGAGCCGACGCACCGTTCCCGGTCCGCGGTGATCCGGAGGCCGGCGGTGCGGCCCGTACGGCCCGTGTCGCCCGTACGGCTCGTGCGCTCCCCGGCCGTCACGCGTCGCCCCAGGCGACGGGCAGTTCGTGGACGCCGTAGATGCTGGCCGTGTTCTTGAACTCCAGCTCCTCCAGCGTGACCGCGAGCCGCAGGTCCGGGAGGCGGCGGAAGAGCGTGTTGAACACGATCTCGAGCTCCAGCCGTACGAGGTTCTGGCCGAGGCACTGGTGGATGCCGAAGCCGAAAGCGACGTGGTGCCGGCCGCCGCGTGCGAGGTCGAGGCTTTCGGGGTCGGGGAACATCGCCCCGTCGCGGTTGCCGCCGCTGAGGAGCGCGATGACGCCCTCGCCCTTCCTGATGGTCTCGCCGCCGATCTCGATGTCCTCGGTGGCGACCCGGGAGCCGCTGACGATGTCGGCGATGCTCCAGTAGCGCAGCAGTTCCTCGATGGCGCGCGGGGCCATGGAGGGGTCGCTCTTGAGGAGTTCGAGCTGCTCGGGGTGCTGGAGCAGGCCGAGGGTGCCGAGCGAGATCATGCTGGCGCTGGTCTCGTGCCCGGCCATGAGCATCAGCATGGACAGTCCGAGCATGTGCTCGTGGTCGTAGATGCCCGCCTCGCGGTACTTCACGACCAGCCGGCCGATCATGTCGTCGTCCGGCGGGTTCTCTTCCTTGCGGGTGACCAGCTTGTCGATGTAGCCCATCAGGTCCAGGAAGGCGGTGACCCGTTCCGGCATGTCGTACTTCCGGTCGAGGATCACGTGTGTGCGCTTCTCGAAGAAGTCGTGGTCCTCGTACGGGACTCCGAGCAGGCCGCAGATCATCCGGGACGGCACGGGCAGCGAGAGCAGCTGCACGAGGTCCACGGGTGATCCGACGGCGAGCATGTCGTCGATGCAGTCGTCGACGATCTGCTGGAGCAGGGGACGCATGGAGCGGAAACGCTTCACCGTGAACTCGTTGATCAGCATGCGCCGGTGCACGGTGTGCTGCGGCGGGTCGAGGCCGATCAGCGAGTTGTTGATCTTCCCCAGGAGGGCGAGTGTCTTGGGATCCATCTCGGCGAGCATGGGGTAGCCCGGCTGCATCCGGTCCACGCTCACTCTGGGGTCGTTGAGGATCGTCCGCACATGGTCGTGGCCCTGGATGAGCCACGCGGTCTTGCCTGTCGGCAGCGTGACCCTGGAGACGGGCTTCTCCTCGGCGAGCGCGACCTGGCCCGGTGCGGGGTGCATCGGGCAGCTGCGCTGCATCGGGAAGTCCGGGGGAGTGGTGGTCGCGGTGCTGGTCGCGACGGTGTCATCCATGATGATCCTGTCGTTAGACGGCGGCTGCGAAGTCGAGCTGGTCATCGGCGGTGAGAATGGCGTGCTGGAGCTCCTGGAGGGCGCGGCACGGCTCGAGGCCGAGCTCCTCGTGCAGGGTGCGGCGCGCGGCCTGGTAGACCTTCAGGGCGTCGGCCTGCCGCTCGGAGCGGTAGAGCGCGAGCATCAGCTGGCGGTAGAACGTCTCGCGCAGCGGGTTCTCGGCGGTCAGCGAGTACAGCCGGCCGACGAACTCGCGGTGCCGGCCGATCTCGAGCTGCGCGTCGGCGAGCATCTCCAGGCACTCGAGGCGGGCTTCGGTCAGCCAGGTCACGAAGCCCTCGACGATCGCGCCGGCCCGCAGGTCGCCCAGGACCGGCCCGCGCCACAGGCTCAGGGCGCTCTCGAAGCGCTCCGCGGCCTGTTCGAAGCGGCGCTCCCGCATGTCCGCGCGGCCCTGGTTCATGAGCTGCAGGAAGATGTGGAAGTCGATCTCGTCGGCGCCCTTGCGCAGTTGGTAGCCCGGCGGCTGGGTGACGATGGGGTTGTCGAGCTGGCATCTGCGTTGCAGGAATTTCCGGAGCTGCGATATGTAGACGTGCAGCCCGGCGGTCGCCCGCCGCGGCGGCTGGTCTCCCCAGATCTCGGCCGTGAGCTGGTCGCGCCCCACCACCTGGTCCGAACGGATGAGCAGGACGGCGAGCACCGTCTCGATCTTGCGTGCGCTGATGGAGGAGTGGCTGTCGCGCTCGGTCACCCTCAGCGGCCCGAGAACCTCGTACTTCATGCTGTGTTCCCCTCGAGTGTGTTGACCGCCGGCGTCGGGTCCAGGGCGGCGGTGACGACGTCGGTCACGTCGTCGCGCCGGGCGTCCAGATAGAAGTGGCCGCCCGGGAAGACCCGCAGATCGAACGCCCCGGTGGTGTGCTCGGCCCAAGCGGCCGCCTCGTCGCTGGTGGTCTGCGGGTCGTGGTCGCCGACGAGTGCGGTGATCGGGCAGTCCAGTGGCGGCCGGTCTGCCCAGACGTACGTCTCGATGGCCTTGTAGTCGTTACGGGTGACGGGGAGGATCTCGGCCAGCAGCTCCCGGTCGTTCAGGAAGCTGGGGTCGGTGCCCCCTACCTTGCGGAGCTCGGCCACGAGCCCGTCGTCGTCGCGAAGATGGACCCTGCCGGGGCCGCCGGGCCGCCGGCGCGAGGGGGCGCGCCGACCCGACACGAACAGCCTGGCCGGTCCCTGTGCCGCCCGTTCCCTGAGTCGCTGCGCCACCTCGTACGCGAGGACGGCGCCCATGCTGTGGCCGAAGTACGCCGCGCTGTCCGCGCCCTGGCGTTCAAGGGCGTCGGCGATGTGGTCGGCCAGCCGCGGGATGCTGTCGACGAGCGGTTCCCGCCGCCGGTCCTGCCGGCCCGGGTACTGCACTGCCAGCACTTCCGTCCGTGGTGCCAGCGCCTGCGAGAAGGGGTAGTAGTAACTCGCGGAACCCCCCGCATGCGGAAAGCAGACCAGGCGATTGCCACCCGGTAAGCCATGGTGGAATCGCCTGATCCATATTTCTTCTGCCCCCGATGATGATGTCACTGTCCCGTTCCTTCGATCGGAATGCTCTGCATTCGCAAAGCGTCATCATGAATGCTCTCGGCATTTTTCGGATGCCAATCGGATGGTGCGAGACTAGAGAGCCGCTAGGGCCGCGCAACACCCCTAACCGGGACCGGACAACCCCTAGTGTCCGCGATCTTGTGCTGGGGTCGGCGTCGAATCCGGTTCCCCGCAGGGGTTACGCGAAAGTAACCCGTCTTTCCTTCGCGGGATGTCCGTACGCGGAGGGGAATCGGGAATTCCAGTTTCATTCCCGATGGGTCCGCATTGCCGCCCGTGCGCCGCGTCGTCGCTCGTCAGAGCCCGTACTCGTGAGTTCGGGATAAGTTCCCCGGCGCTTTCGGGTGTGCGGCGGATATGTCAGCCGCGTTAATTCTCCGCGCTGTGACACTGCCCCGCGCGGTTCTGAACCATTCCCGGCCGGAAGACCATACGACGAAAGTTGGTCATCCGATCGCGCGACACCGACCTTCGTCGGGCCGGGGTGACCGCTTTGGGTGCTACCGGCGCCCGTGCCGGTTGTGATCAACTGGTCTGCGGCACACGTGCGTTACGGGGAGGGGAGCGTCGTTGAGCGACGGCGGAGGCGGGGCAAGCGGACGGGTGGCGAGGCGTCAGGTCACCGTGGGCGTCGTGCTGTTGGCCGCCCTGGGCCTGCTGGTCGCGGGCGTCTTCGCGGTGCCTTCCTGGCGCTGCGAGCTGACGGGCTGTGAGAAGCCCAGCCGTTCCAAGGAGCGCCCGAGCGGGCCCGCCACCCGGACCATCAGCCCCCAGGCCGCCGCCACCAGGGGCGGTTACGTCGCCCTGGGCGATTCGTACTCCGCCGGCGTGGGCGTGCAGACCGACGGCGACGGAGACGACGACGGGAAGGGCGCGGACGAGGAGTGCCTGCGGCACGCCGCGGCGTTCTACCACGACGTCACAAGGGCGTTCAGGTTCCCCGGCGGCTCCTCGTTCTGGGCCTGCAGCGGCGCCACGACCACCGAAGTGCTGAAGGGGAAGGACGGGCGGCTCCCGCAGACGGACCGGGTCAGCGCCAAGACCAGTCTGGTGACGCTGAGCATCGGCGGAAACGACGCCGGATTCACCAAGGTGCTCACCCGCTGCCTGGCGGAGGTGCTGATGGGCAGCTGCCGCGGCCAAGGCGACGAGATTGCCGAACGGCTGGACGAGCTGGCGAAGTCGCTGCCCGAGGTGATCGGACGTATCACCGCCCGCGCGCCGAACGCCCGCGTGCTCGTGGTGGGTTATCCGCGCATGTTCTCGGACGATCCCAAAGACGGCGTGGCGACCATCAGCGAGGACGATCAGCGATGGCTCAACGAACGCACTCGCGAAGTCGATAACGTCATCAAGCAAAGCGCCCGCAATGCCGACCGGAAGCTCGTCAAGGCGGGAAAGCGGGGGAGCGTCGAGTTCATTGACGCCTACAACGCATTTGACGGACACGAAACCGGGACTTCACAACCGTATGTCAACGGGTTGAAGTTCAATCTGCGCGCCCTGTCCGCCGAATCGCGGAGTTTCCACCCCACCGAGAAAGGCCACCGGGCGCTGGCCAGGCTGGTCACCAAGCAGATCAAGGAAGGGCCGGGCAGGCCGTTCGTCGTGAAGTCGTGAGCCCGCGGCCCGTCGGGCCCTTCAGCCCCGTGCCCGCGCCCCCGGAGCGGCCAGCCGCCGCTGGAGCCGTCTGGCCCCCAGCAGCAGGCCCAGCGCGGCGCTCTGCGGCCCGCGCACGCCCCGTATCTCGAACAGCGAGCGCAGGCACCACAGCTGCGTCTCCGCGACGTGCCGCGGCGAGCCGTGCACGTCGTCGTGCACCAGCAGCCGTACGTCCTTCACCCGGCGCGGCAGGGTCGCGGCCTCCGCCGCCGGAATGATCTCGTCCCGCGAGCTGGCCACGTACCGCAGCGGGATGTCCAGCGCCGCCAGCTGGCCGTCGGTGAGCGCGAGTTCGGCCAGCCCGCCGCGTACGTCCGCCGGCTCCCGGCCGCTCATGTGCGCCAGCGTGTCGACGGTGACGCGCGGAATCCGGTCCTGCCAGGCCGCGTCCGTGAAGAACTCCGAGACCGGTGCCCCCGTGGTGACGACGCCCCGTATCCTGCTGTCGTCCACGGCACAGCGCAGCGCCATGTGCCCGCTGAAGCTGAGCGTCATCGCGTACGTCTGTGACACGTCGGCCCGTTCGCCGACCGCGTCCAGCACCGAGGACAGCATCTGCCAGCTCTTGCCGCCGTAGCGCAGGGTGTTCTCGCCGACGCCGGGCAGCTCGGTGACGACGCCCGCCATGCCGAGCCGCCCGATCCGCGCCAGCACCGGACCCCACTGCTCCTTCACGGACACGATGCCGCCCATGACGACGAGCAGCGGCCGCGGTTCGGCCGCGGACAGCCCGCTCGTCCAGCAGCGGACGCGGCCGTCCGGCAGGTCCAGATCCAGCCGTTCGACACCGGGGTGCGCGGCCCGCCACACGTCGAACGCCTCGGCGCAGCTGTCCTGCGCGCGCTGCCGCCCGGGTCCGTCGACGTACGGAAAGCGGGCCATGGCGTAGTGCCGGCACGCCTCCAGGTGGCGGCCGCCGTCGCGCAGCGCGTCGCCCGCGCGCGTCCACTCGCCGGCCCAGGAGCCGGTGCCGTCGCCGGCGTCGGTGCGGATACGGGCGAGCAGCTCCCGGTAGCCCTTGATCTTCTGGCTGCGGGCGTGGACGATCACGAACTGCTTGAGTTCGGCCAGGTCGTTCACGGTGTCACCGCTTCCCGGGCAGCGGACAGGCCGGAAGGATCGTCGTCCGGACCGTCGTCCGGCTCCGGCGTGAACTCCTCCAGACGTTCCTTGACCCCGGTGAGTACGTCGGCGGCCTCCGCTCCGTCGATCACCCGGTGGTCGAAGGTCAGGCTGAGCCGCATCAGCGGCGCCGTGGTCAGCCGCCCGTCCCGTACGGCGGGCCGCTCCGCGACCTGTCCGAGGCCGAGCGTGACGGTCGTACCGCCTACCGAGTGGAACCCGTCGACCGGCCGGTGCCCCAGCGAGCTCACCGCGAACGTGCCGAACACCTCGGCCCGCCGCCGCAGCGGCCGTACGCCCAGCCGGTACAAGAGCGCGCCCAGCGGCGCCGGCAACCGGTGCAGCGCGCGGGCGCCCGCGAACTCCGGCATGACGGCCGGGTCGCCGTCCCGGAAGTGGTCGATACGACGCTGGATTCCGGCCAGCGTGGACCGCTCCAGGCCGGGGAGTACGGCCGCCAGCACCACCCGTTGCCCGTCGAGTGTCTTGTCGAGGGCGAGCTTGCCGCTGACGCCGGGGTAGCGGGCCACGCGGGGCCGCAGCCGGCCGCGGACCGCCGCGTTGGCCTCCGGGTGCTCGGCGAGGGTACGGGCGGCGGCGTGCAGCACGTAGGCGACCAGGGAGTACGGGCGGCCGTGCGGGCGCATCGCGTCCCGGTGCCGCTGTACGCGCGTCATGTCGACGTCGGTGTCGAGGAAGACGGGCGCGAACGGCCGTATCTCCGCGAGGAAGTGGAGCGTGTGGCGGCGCTGCCGGGCGAGCGGGCGGGGCGGCCACGCGAGGGCCGGTGCCGGTGGCCGCGCGGGGGCCGGTGCCGGTGGCCGCGCGGGGGCCGGTGCCGGTGGCCGCGCGGGGGCCGGTGCCGGCGCTCACGCGGAGGCCGCCAGCGCGTAGATGTCCTCGAGGCTGGACGCCTCCAGGGCGTCCGGCAGGGAGATGCGCTGCCCGGTGCGCTGTTCGAGCGCGGACAGCAGCGCCAGCATGTGCATCGAGTCCCAGGCGGACACCTCGTCCAGGTGCCGGGAGGCGTCCTCGATCGTCACCGGCAGGCCGAACTCGTCCTGCAGCAGCGTGATGAAGTCGTCGAGCGTGTTCACGAAGCGGTACCTCCGCGGGCGGTGGTCGGTCGGGCGGTCGGAACGTCTTCGGCCGGAACCATTGCGGGCGCACCGATTGCGGGCGCACCGATTCCGGGCGCGGAGCGAAGGCGGGGGACGCCGTGTCAGGACTTCTCCAGCGCGAATCCGGCCTTGATCCACTTGCTGGACTCGACGGCGATGCCCAGCGCCCGGTCGCCCTCGGTCAGTTGCGGCAGGGCGGCCTCGAGCTGGAAGAACGGCAGGGCGTTGCCCGTGTTGCCGGTCTCCACGACGCACGTGATCTCCCGCGCGCCGGGCAGGTCCAGGATCTCCGCGATGTGCGCGGTCATCCGGCCGGACAGCTGCGGCGGCAGCAGGTAGTCGATGTCGCCCTCGCTCCAGTCCAGTTCGTCGAGCAGCTCGTTGAGGATGTGCACGGCCATCTTCGGCACGGACTCCTCGATCGCCTTGTAGTCCTCGCTGAGCGGCTGCCGTCCGCTGTCGCGGTCGCCGCGCCCGAACCACTCCACGATCTGCCCGGGCGCCCGGTTCAGCCCCACCAGCCGGTGGAACACGTGCCGTACGACGACCGAGCCCGGCGCCGGCTCCGTGCTCAGCACCAGCGCGCCCGCCCCGTCACCGAACAGCACGCCGTTGACCTGCTCGGCGGTGGGCAGGTCGTTCGGGTTGACGTTGAGGTCCGTGTGCTTGGCGCAGCTGTCCGCGCCCAGCACGAGCGCCGTACGGTACCGGCCGGACCGCAGCATCTGGTGCGCCACGTCGAGCGCCTGCACGGCGCCGCTGCAGCCCGACTGGAGCTGGTACGTGGGCACTCCGTCGATGCCGAGCCGTTCCGCGATCATGTTGATGGTGGCGGGCATCAGCCGGTCCGGCGTCGAGGTGCCCATGACCATCAGGTCCACCTCCCCGGCCGCGAGCCCCGCGTTCGTCAGGGCGCGCCTGCTCGCGGCCTCGCCCAGGTCGGTGAGGGTGTAGCGGAGTTCGCCGGTCTCCAGGTCGAGGGAGAAGTGCCGGGTGCGGGTGCCGATGAAGGTGTCGATCCACTGCTCCCAGACGGGGGACATGTGGAACCGGTGGGTCAGAGCGGCGTTGTCCACCGGCGGGCCCGGAAGGGCCGTGCCGACAGAGCGGATATGGACCTCGGGGCCGTTCATGCTGATCCCTCCCGGTACGGGCCCGTGCGGGCCCAGGACAGGTCGAGGACCGGCACGGACGTCCGCGCCGGTGCCTCGCCTTCATCGTCAGCCGCGCCTCTAAAGTGGCCCTAGCCCACCCCTAGCTCATCCCCGTCCCACCTGCGCGTGCGCGTCCCCCGCGGCGGCCCCGTCCGTCTGCTCCGGCCCGAACCACCTGGTCAGGGCCGCCCGCAGGCCCGCGTCGCCGCTGCCGTCCGTGGCCCACGCCACTCGCCCGTCGGGGCGCAGCAGGAGCGCCGACGCGCCGATACGGGATGTGGGTCCGGCGGTGATCACGTCGACGCGGTCCGCCCACCCCGCGCAGGCCGCCGTACGGAGGCCGCGGCCTGACAGGTCGATCAGCACGCCGCGGCCCGTGCGGAGTGCCTCCGTCGTGCTGCCGCTGCCGCTGCCGCTCCCGCTGCCGTCCGCCGTCTCCAGCGGCACGCCGCCGATCCGGTGGCCGGTCAGCGGGTGGGGCGGCGCGTCGGCGGCGTCGGCGGACGCGTCCGCGGCGGCCTCCCTCCCGAGGGCCTCCAGCGGGTAGCGCACGTCGAGCGCGCCGACCAGCTTCACCAGCCGCTCGTTGACCTCCGGGATGCCGATCAGCTCCGTCATCAACTCGCGCAGCGGGGCGACGTCCTCCATCGGGTGCATGAGCGCCGTCTGCGCCCGCGTCGAACGGCAGGCGCGCTCGCCCACCGGGTGCCGCTCGGTGTGGTAGCTGTCGAGCAGGCCGTCCGGTGCCCGGCCGCGTACGGCGGCGGCCAGTTTCCAGCCGAGGTTGACGGCGTCCTCCAGGCCTGTGCTGAGGGCCTGGCCGCCGAGCGGGAACTGCACGTGCGCAGCGTCGCCCGCCAGGAACACCCGGCCCTTGCGGTAACGCTCCGCCTGCCGCGTCACGTTGAACCAGCGCGCCAGCCAGTGCGGCTCCAGCTGCGCGAACTCCAGGCCGCTCAGCTGCTTGATGTTCGCGGCCAGCTCCTCCACGGTGACCGGCGCCTCGCGGTCCGGCGCCTCCACGCCGAACGCGCCCGTGGACACCCGTACGGTGCCGGGACCGGACGGCGCGACCGTGAACAGCCCGCCCGGGTACTGGTTCGTGCCGAGGTGCTGGAACAGCGCGTCGGTGGCCACCAGGTCGCCGGTGAGCCCGTAGAACGGCGCGTCCGTCCCGGGGAAGGCGATGCCCGCGAGGCGGCGCACCGTGCTGTCGGTGCCGTCGCAGCCCACGACGTAGGGGAAGCGCAGCGACTCCTCGCCCGCGCCGGCTGCTCCGCTCGTACGGACGCGTACGTCCACGCCGTCGCCGTCCTGCGTGAGCCCGGTGACCTCGCGGCCGCGGAGTACGCGGGCGCCGAGCTTGACCGCGTGCTCCTCCAGCCGCTGTTCGAGCATCGACTGCGGGACGGCGAAGTTGTATTCGCGGCGCTCGGACAGCCGCGTCGGGTCCAGCGGCAGGTGCGCGAACTGCGCCTGCGGCCACTCCAGGCCGTCGCCGCGCAGCGACTCCATGATGCCGCGGGCGGTGAGGAGTTCGACGACGGTCGGGTTGATGGCCATGCCGAGCGATTCCGTACGGGGCTCGGGAAGGCGTTCCAGTACGACGACCTCGACTCCGGCCAGGCGCAGCTCGCACGCGAGCATCAGACCGACCGGGCCGCGGCCGACGACGGCGACCTCAGCACTCATGGTGGGCTCCTTCGGTGGTGTTGTGGTTCGGGTGTGGCTTCTTATCGGTCGTCAGGCGGCCACGCGGCCACGCGGTCACGCGGCCACGCGGTCAGGCGGTCAGGCGGTCAGGCGGCCACGCGGTCAGGCGGTCAGGCGGCCACGCGGTCAGGCGGCCGTCAGCCGGGCCGTCCGGCCTGGGTGTCATCGGCGGATCGCCGTACGCAGGTGGTGCGCGAGGGCCGCCGGGGTCGGGTGGTCGTAGACCGCGGCGGGCGTCATCTCGATGCCGGCCGTGCCCAGCCGGCTGCTGAGTTCCAGCGCGGTGAACGAGGACAGGCCCAGCTCCAGCAGGTCGCTGTCGGGCGACAGCTCTGCGGGCGCGGCGAGGCCGAGTACGGCGGCGGTGTGCCCGCTGACCAACTCCAGGAGGATCTCCAGCTGTTCGGCCTCGGACGCCTCCGCCAGGCCCGCCAGTACGGACGTGTCCGGCGCGCCGCCGCCCGCCGCGCCGAGGACGTCGCGGGCCTCCGGTACGTCCCGGAACAGCGCGGCGGCGCGCTCCGCGGCCGCGAGGGGGATGAGCCGCGGCCAGTCGGGGTCGGTGACGGCCAGCGCCCCCGTGCCGCCGGAGCCGGTCGCGTGGCGCAGGACGGCCATGGCCTGCCCGGCCCGTACGGTGCCCAGGCCCAGCAGGTGCATCAGTCCGGCCGCCGAGTCCTCGTCGGGCGCGGGGCCCGGTCCGGCGAACGGTGCGGCGTCGGGCGCGTCGTCCGGTCCGGCGCCCGGCGTGCCGTCCGGTGCGGCCCGCTCCGGGACTTCGTCCTCCAGCGGCCCCCAGGCGACCGAGAGCGCGGGGAGGCCGCCGGCGCGGCGCCGTTCGGCGACCGCGTCCAGATACGCTCGTGCGGGCGCGCTGTTCCCGCAGCCGGGCAGGCCGAACACGCTGTCGGCGGAGGAGAACAGTACGAACGCGGCCAGGTCGCGGTCCGCGGTGACCTCCTCCAGGTGCCGTACGGCCCGTACGGTGTCCGCCAGCCGGCGGCCCAGCGCCGCGGTCTCGGCGGGCCCGGCGGGGCCGTCCGGTACGGCGGCGTGGACGACGCCGGTCAGCGGGCGGTCGCCGGGGACGGCGGCGAGCAGCGCGGCCAGTGCGGCGCGCCCGTCCGGACCGGCGGGGTCGCAGGCGGCGACGGTGACCTGGGCGCCGCGCTCCGCCAACTCCCGTGTCAGCGCGTCGATGTGCGGCCCGGACATGTCGCCCGAGGCCGTCGTCAGCAGCAGGTGTGCGGCGCCGTGGGCGGCGAGCCAGCGGGCGGCGTGCGCGCCGAGGCCCGAGGTGCCGCCGGTCACCAGCACCGTCCCGTACGGCTGCCAGCCGGCGTATGCGTCGTCACCGTCGTCGGGGGTGAGCGGCGCGGAGACCAGCCGGCGCGCGTACGTGCCCGACGCGCGCACCGCCAGCTGGTCCTCGCCGCCCGCTCCCGTGCCGCCGCCGGAGAGGACCGCGGCCAGCCGGTCGGCCGTACGCGGCTCCAGCACCTCCGGCAGGTCGACCAGCCCGGCCCAGCGCTGGGGCCGTTCGGCGGCCAGTACCGGCACCAGGCCCCACAGCGCGGCCCGTACGGCGTCGGGTGCCGACGGCGCCGGGTCGGCGCGGTGCACGCGGGCCGCGCCGCGCGTCACGGTCCAGACGGGAAAGCGGAGTTCCGCCGCGTCGAGCGCCTCGGGCAGCGCGGCGGTGAGCGCGAGCGGGGGCGGGGCGCTGTCGTCCCCGTCCGGGAGTGCGCCGGTACGTTCCCCGGCCCCGCTGAGGACCGGCATAGACAGCACGCCCGCCACCGGGCCCGAGGCGGCGGCCTTCCGCAGCCGTTCGGCGAGCCGCGCCGGGTCGGCCGCGTCGTCGGCGCCCAGCGGTACCGGCTCGATGCGGGCGCCGCGTTCGGCCAGCGCGTCCAGTACGTCCGTCACCGCGCCGCCGTCCGCGTCTTCCGCCGGCAGCAGCGCCAGCCAGGTGCCGGACAGCGGCCCCGCGGGCTGGATGTCCGTGACCGGCCGCCATTCGGTGCGGTGTCCCCAGCGGCGCTGCCGCCGCCAGGCGGAGAGCGAAGGCAGCACCGCCGCCAGGGCCGTACGCAGCTCGCCGCCCGCGCCGCCCGCGCCGCCTACTCCGAGCGCGTCCGCGAGCCCGTCCAGGTCGGCGCGTTCGACCGCGCCCCAGAAGCGCGACTCGCCGGTGCCGCCCGCGCCCTCGTCCGTACGGCCCGTGGCGGGCGTGTCGAGCCAGTAACGGGCCCGCTGGAACGGGTAGGTGGGCAGGTCGACGCGCCGTGGCCGCCGGTCCGCGAACCACGCCTGCCAGTCCGGGGCGTGCCCCGACAGATGCAGCTGTGCGAGCCCGGCGAGCACCGTACGGAGCTCGGGGCGGCGCGCGCGCAGCAGCGGTACGAGGGCCGAACGCGCCCCGCCGGGCTCCGCGTTGAGGCACTCCTGCGCCATGGCGGTGAGCACGGCGTCGGGGCCGAGTTCCACGTAACGGGTGACGCGCTGCTCGTGCAGCGCCCGTACGCCGTCGGCGAAGCGGACGGTGCCGCGGACGTGCTCCGCCCAGTACGCGGGCGAGCACAGCTCCTCGGGCGTGGCGAGCCGCCCGGTCACGTTCGACACGACGGGGATGCGCGGCGGGTGGAGCGTCAGTTTCCCGACGACCGCGCGGAACTCGTCCAGGATTCCGTCCATGTGCGGTGAGTGGAACGCGTGGCTGACCTTGAGCTGCCGCGTACGGTGCCCGCGCTCCCGCCACTCGGCGGCCACGGCGAGCACCGCGTCCCGGTCGCCCGAAAGGACGGTGGCGGCCGGGCCGTTGACAGCGGCGACAGCCACCGCGTCCTTCCGCCCGGCCAGCGAGTCCCGTACGTCCGCCTCGGGCGCGCGTACCGACACCATCGCGCCGCTGTCGTCGGCGCTCTCCATCAGCCGCCCCCGGGCGCCGACGAGCGCGCACGCATCCTCCAGCGACAGCACGCCCGCGACGTGCGCCGCCGTGACCTCGCCGATGGAGTGCCCGGCCAGGAAGTCCGGGCGCAGGCCCCACGACTCGGCCAGCCGGAACAGCGCGGTCCCGACCGCGAACAGCGCGGCCTGCGCGTACGTGGTCCGGTCCAGCAGCCCGGCCTCCGGGCTGCCCTCGGGCGCGAACACCACCTCGCGCAGCGGCCGTTCCAGCTCCGGGTCCAGGGCGCGGCACACCTCGTCGAAGGCGCCCGCGAACGCGGGGAACGCCGCGTACAGCTGCTCGCCCGTCCCCAGCCGTTGGCTGCCCTGGCCGGTGAAGAGGAACGCCAGCTTCCCGCCCCGCGCCGCCTCGCCCCGCAGCACCGCCGGATGCGGCTCGCCCGTGGCGAGCGCGCCGAGCCCGGCGAGGAACCCGCCGCGGTCGTCGGCCAGGACGGCGGCACGGTGGGTGTGCTGGGCGCGGCCGGTGGCCAGCGTCCAGCCGACGTCGGCGGGCCGCAGGCCGGGTTCGGCCTCGACCCGGGCCCGGAGGCGTACGGCCTGGTCGCGGAGTGCCTGCGGGGTCTTCGCGGAGAGCAGCCAGGGGAGGGGGCCGCCGGGCTCCGCCGTCTCTTCCGGGTCGGTCTCGTTCCCCGGCTCGCCTTCGGCTTCGGCGGGCGGCGCCTCCAGGATGAGATGCGCGTTCGTGCCGCTGATCCCGAACGAGGACACGGCGGCGCGCCGCGGCCGGTCCGTCTCGGGCCACGGCTGCGGGTCGGTCAGCAGTCGTACGGCGCCCGCGTCCCAGTCGACGTGCGGTGTCGGCTCGTCCACGTGCAGGGTCCTGGGCAGTTCGCCGTGCCGCAGGGCCTCGACCATCTTGATGACGCCCGCGACGCCCGCGGCGGCCTGGCTGTGCCCGATGTTGGACTTGACCGACCCGAGCCAGAGCGGCCGGTCCGCGGGCCGGTCCTGTCCGTACGTCGCCAGCAGCGCCTGTGCCTCGATCGGGTCACCCAGTGTCGTACCGGTCCCGTGCGCCTCCACCACGTCCACGTCCGCCGCGGTCAACTGCGCACCGGACAGCGCCTGCCGGATCAGCCGCTCCTGGGAAGGCCCGTTCGGCGCGGTGAGGCCGTTGCTGGCGCCGTCCTGGTTGACGGCGCTGCCGCGGATGACGGCCAGTACGGGATGGCCCTTCTCCCGCGCCGCCGACAGCCGTTCGAGCAGGACCACGCCGGCGCCCTCGGCCCACCCGGCCCCGTCCGCGGCCGCCGCGAACGACTTGCAGCGGCCCTCCGGCGACAGCCCCCGCTGGCGGCTGAACTCCAGGAACACGCCGGGCGTCGCCATGACCGTCACCCCGCCCGCGAGCGCCAGGTCGCAGTCACCGGCCCGCAGCGCGTGCGCCGCCTGGTGCAGCGCCGCCAGCGACGACGAGCAGGCCGTGTCCAGCGTGACCGCGGGCCCTTCGAGCCCGAACGTGTACGCCACCCGGCCGGACGCCACACTGCCCGCGCTGCCGTTCCCCAGCAGCCCCTCGAAGCCGTCCGGCACGTCGTGGAACAGCCGCGCGCCGTAGTCCCCGTACATGACACCCGCGAAGACACCCGTACGGCTGCCGCGCAGCGAACCCGGGTCGATGCCCGCCCGCTCGATCGCCTCCCACGAGGTCTCCAGCAGCAGCCGCTGCTGCGGATCGATCGCCAGCGCCTCGCGCGGGCTGATGCCGAAGAACGCCGCGTCGAACCGGTCGGCGTCGTAGAGGAAGCCGCCCTCACGCGCGTACGTCGTGCCCGTACGCTCCGGATCCGGGTCGTACAGCGCGTCCACGTCCCAGCCGCGGCCCGCCGGGAAGTCCGACACGGCGTCAACGCCGTCCACGACCAGCTGCCACAGCTCCTCCGGGGAGCCGACACCGCCCGGATAGCGGCAGGCCATCGAGACGATCGCGACGGGCTCCGGGCGGCCCGACTCCAGCTCCAGCACCCGCTGCCGGGTGCGGTGAAGGTCCGCGGTGACCCACTTCAGATAGTCGAGCAGCTTCTCCTCGTTCGGCTTCGGCCCGCCCGTCGTACGCGGTGCGTCCGGTGTGTCCGGTGCGTCCGTGCCCGCTGCGTCTGCGCTCGGCATCCAGCATCAACCCCGTTCTGCGAGTGGGGAGTCGGCGGCCATGTCACAGGCCCGCCCCAGTCCCTTGTCGATGAATTCGAAGATCTCGTCGGCCGTCGCCGACTCGATCCGGTCCGTCACGGACGACGGCTCGCCCGCCGCCGCGTCCGGCGAACCGTTCAGCTTCGCCGCGAGGCTCTGCAGCCGCGCCGCCGCCCGCGCGTGGTCCGCGTCGTCCGGTACGAGGCCGAGCAGCCGCTCCTCCAGCCGGTCCAGCTCGGCGAGCAGCGTGTCCGACGCCGTACGCGGCCCGCCGTCCGGAGCCACACGGCCGCGCAGATACGCGGCCAGCGCGGCCGGCGTCGGATGGTCGAAGACGAGCGTCGCGGGCAGCCGGAGCCCGGTCGTGGAGTTGAGCAGATTGCGCAGCTCGACGGCCGTGAGCGAGTCGAACCCCAGGTCCTGGAACGCCCGGTCCGGATCGACCGCCTCGGGCGAGGCGTGCCCGAGGACGGCGGCGATCTGCGTACGTACGGTCTGCAGCAGCAGCTCCGTCTGCGCCGCCTCGTCCAGCCCTGCCAGCCGCTGCCCCAGGGGCACCCCGGCGGCCGCGCGCCGCGCGGGCATCCGTACCAGCCCCCGGAACAGCACCGGCAGCAGCCCCTTGCCCGCCATGGCCCGCAGCGCCACCTGGTCCATCCGCGCCGGCACGAGCAGCGGGCCGCCGGTCCTGGCGAGGGACGCGTCGAGCAGGGCCAGGCCCTCGTCGGCCGTCATCGGGACGACGCCGTTGCGGGACATCCGGCTGCGGTTGCCCTCGTCGAGGGTGGCGGTGAGCGCGCTGGTGTCGGCCCAGAGGCCCCAGGCGAGCGACGTGGCGGCCCGGCCCTGTGCGTGGCGGTGGTGGGCGAGGGCGTCGAGGAAGGTGTTGGCGGCGGCGTAGTTGGCCTGGCCGGCGCTGCCGACCGTGGCGGTGACGGAGGAGAACAGCACGAACGCGCTGAGGTCCTTGTCCCGGGTGAGGTCGTGGAGGTGCCAGGCCGCGTCGACCTTCGGACGCAGGACGGGGTGCAGGCGTTCGGGGGTGAGGGAGGTGAGGGTGGCGTCGTCGAGGACTCCGGCGGTGTGGAAGACGGCGGTGAGGGGGCGGCCGCCGGGTATCGCGTCCAGTACGCGGGCGAGGGCGTCGCGGTCGGCCGTGTCGCAGGCGGTGATGGTGGCGCGGGCGCCCGACTCTTCGAGTTCGGCGCGGAGTTCGGCGGCCCCGGGCGCGTCCGGGCCGCTGCGGCTGGTGAGGAGCAGGTGCCGGGCGCCGTACCGCCGTACGAGGTGACGGGCGAGGAGCGTGCCCAGGGTGCCCGTGCCGCCGGTGATCAGCACGGTGCCGTCCGGGTCGAGCCGCACCGGCTCCGCTTGCCGCTCCGTCCGCTGCTCCGTCTGGTGCCCTGACTGCTGCTCTGGGCTCGCGCGTACGAGACGGGGCGCGTGAGCCGCGCCCTCGCGGAGGGCGAGCTGCGGTTCGCCGTGGGCAACTGCCGTTGCCAGGGCGGCGGGCAGCGCGTCCCACGACGCGTCGGCCTCGTCCACGTCGACCAGGAGCAGCCGGTCGGGGTTCTCGTTCTGGGCGCTGCGGATCAGACCCCACACGGCGGCGGCCGCCAGATCCCGTACGTCCCCCTCCGCGGACGCGGCGACCGCGCCGCGCGTGAGCACGACCAGGCGGGAGGCGGACAGCCGGTCCTCGGCCAGGAAATCCTGTACGAGGCCCAGCACTTCGGCCGTCGCCGCGTGCGCTGCCGCGACGGGGGCCGTGCCGTCCGCCGCGGAACAGGGCAGGAGGACGAACCCCGGCACGGAGGCCGCTTCCGCTTCGGCCTCCGTATCCGCCTCCGCTTCGGCGGCCTTGACCAGATCGGGCAGGCCGGGGTGCGAGGCCACGGGGACGCCCGTACGTTCCAGCGCATCCACCAGCCGGGCGTGCAGGCCGTCGGCGGATCCGGTGCGCAGGGGCGCGAGTACGGCGAGCGGCCCCTCCGCCGTGCCGCCCGCCGCACGGGGCAGCGCGGTCCAGTCCACCTCGAACAGCGCGTCGCCGAGCGCGTCCGCCGCCCCGCCCAGCCGGCCGGGGTCGATCCGCCGTACGGCCAGCGACTCCACGGAGGCCACGGGCGCGCCGGAACCGTCGGTGAGGGAGAGGGACACGCTCCCGGACTCCGTACGGTCCATCCGTACGCGCAG
Source organism: Streptomyces armeniacus (assembly GCF_003355155.1). NCBI lineage: Bacteria > Bacillati > Actinomycetota > Actinomycetes > Kitasatosporales > Streptomycetaceae > Streptomyces > Streptomyces armeniacus. The sequence continues at coordinate 1,579,125 of NZ_CP031320.1, forward strand.
CCCCGTCGCACCCCGCGCGTGCAGCGTCACGCCGCTCCACGAGAACGGCAGCCACACGCCGGGCCCGGCCGCGGGATCGACTGAAGGACCGGGTGCGGGATCGGCTGCGGGATCGGCTCCGGCCGGTTCGGGCTCGTTGCCGGGGCGTCGCGCGTCGCCGAGCGTCATGGCATGGAGCGCGGCGTCCAGCAGCGCGGGGTGGATGCCGAACCGGTCGGCGTGGCCGTGGTGTTCCTCCGGCAGCGACACCTCGGCGTACGTCACGCCCTGCTGCTGCCAGGCGGTGTGCAGGCCCTGGAACACCGGGCCGTAGTCGAGACCGCCGGTGGCCAGCCTCGTGTACAGGTCCCCGGTCGGGACCCCTTCCGCCTGTGCGGGCGGCCAGGCACCGTCCGGCACCCGCGATGGAGCGGGCACATCCGCCGGAGCAAATTCCCGCAGGAAACCTTCGGCATGCCGCGTCCAGGGGTGAGCGCCTGCGTGCCGTTCCTCGCGCTCGCCGTCGGCGGGCCGGGAGTGGACGGTGAGCGAACGCCGGCCGGTGCCGTCGCCGTCCTCGGGCGCGTCGACACGTACGTGGATCTGCACCCCGCCCCGGGCTGGGAGGACGAGCGGCGCGTGCAGCGTGAGCTCCTCCAGATGAGTACAGCCGGTGTGGTGGGCGGCGTGGAGGGCGAGTTCGACGTAGGCGGTGCCGGGGAGGATGACGGTGTCGAGTACGGCGTGGTCGGCGAGCCAGGGGTGGGTGTCGAGGGCGAGCCGTCCGGTGAAGAAGACATCCGTGCCTGGATCACCGCATGGAACACCGACCCCAAGCCCTACGTGTGGACCAAGACCGCAGACGAGATCCTCGAACGCCTCGCCAGCTATCTGAACAGAATTCCCGACTCAGAAGACTAGCGCTCTTCTCGGAAGGTCACATGGCGGTTGGCGACGGGGTCGAACTTGCGCAGCCGCAGCCGGTCGGGGTTGTTCCGCCGGTTCTTGCGGGTCACGTACGTGTAGCCGGTGCCGGCTGTGGAGCGGAGCTTGATCACGGGACGCAGGTCGTTACGGGGCATGGGTGCTACCATACAGAAACGGTTTCCATTTTCATCAGGAGGTAGCGTGTCCGCCCACTGCCAGCTGACAGGGCGCCGGCCCGCGTTCGGCAACCGCATCTCGCACTCCCACTGCCGCACGAAGCGGCGGTTCGACCCGAACATCCAGACCAGGCGGTTCTGGCTGCCGAGCGAACGCCGCTACGTACGCCTCACGTTGAGCACCAAGGGCCTGAAGTCCGTGGACACGCTCGGCATCGAGGCGGCGGTCGCCCGCATCCGGGCCCGGGGGGAGCGCGTCTGATGGCCCGGCGGGGCAAGAGCGTCCGCGTCTGACGCCGATCCGCCGTGGTTGAGACGCACACAGCCGGCGGCCACGGGCAGCGCCGTGCCCGCCGGCGCCTGACCCTCCTGCGAAGCCTCGCCGGCTGCCCCGACTTCATCTCGGCCCAGCGCCTGCACGCGCGGCTGGCGGACGCGGGGCGCCTCGCGGGGCTCAGCACCGTCTACCGGGGCCTGCGGGACCTCGAGGACGCCGGGCTCGTCGACGTCGTACGGGACGAGACGACCGGCGAACGCCTCTACCGCAAGCGGGCCGACGCCGGTCACCGGCACTACGTGGTGTGCCGCGGGTGCGGGTGCAGCGAGCCCGTCGACGCCGACGTGGTCGAGCGGTGGGCCGAACGGCTCGACGAGGTCACCGGGTTCGAGGACGTCCGGCACACGCTGGAGCTCAGCGGCGAGTGCCGCGACTGCGCCGCCGCCCGCCGCGAGAGCGGACACCCCCGGGGCACGGCCGCCGCCGGAGGACCGGCCGAGGGTCGGCCGAGGACGGGCTGAGATCCGGCCGAGGACCGTGCCCCGGGGTGTCAGCCCGCGGGCTGGGGGAAGTGCCACGCCCGCTTGAGTTCCTCGTCCGTCAGGACGTCCGCCGGGGTGCCCTCGGCGACGAGCCTGCCGTCCCGGAGCAGCAGGCAGTGGTCGGAGTCCAAGGCGGCGGCCACGTCGTGGGTCGCCTGGACCACGGTGACGCCGTCGGCCGAAATCTCGTGGAGTACGGCCGCGATGCCCTGCCGCGCCGCCGCGTCCAGACCCGTCGTGGGCTCGTCGAGGAGCAGCAGCCCGGCCTCCTGGGCCAGGCCCTGGGCGACGAGGACGCGTTGGCGCTGGCCCCCGGAGAGCTCGCCGAGCTGCCGTCCGGCGAGGCTCCGTACGCCCAGCCGCTCCATGCTGTCGCCGACCACCGACCAGTCGTGCGCGGTGAGCCGCCTCCAGCTGCCACGAAGTGCCCACCGGCCCATGGCCACCGTGTCCCGGACGGTGAGCGGCAGCGTGTCGGCGACCGCGCTGCGCTGGACGACGAGCCCGGGGCGGCCGGTGCCGGCGCGTTCGACTGTGCCGGATGTGAGGGGCAGCACTTCGGCCAGCACGCTCAGCAGCGTGGACTTGCCGGAGCCGTTGGGGCCGACGACGGCCGTGGTCGCCGACTGCGGTATGTGCGCGGTGAGTTGGTGCAGGACGGGGCGGCGCGGATAGCCCGCGGAGACGTCGCGGAGCGCGACCTCGTCCGCCCGGATGTGCTGTGGCATGACACCTCCAAGGTGTACTGATAATCGTTTTCATTATAGGGTGACGGTCATGGAGTGGCTGACCGGCCCGTTTGAAGTGGCCTTTGTGCAGCGGGCGCTGCTGAGCGGGGTGCTCGTGTCGTTGATCTGCGCGACCGTCGGGACCTGGGTGGTGCTGCGCGGGATGGCGTTCCTCGGCGACGCGATGTCGCACGGCATGCTGCCCGGCGTGGCGGTCGCCTCCATGCTGGGCGGCAGCCTGCTGGTGGGCGCCGCAGTGAGCGCGGCGGTGATGGCGTGCGGAGTGACGCTCCTCGGGCGTGCGCGCCGGCTCTCCCAGGACACGGGGATCGGCCTGCTGTTCGTCGGGATGCTGTCGCTCGGGGTGATCATCGTCTCCCGGTCCGAGTCCTTCGCGGTGGACCTGACGGGCTTCCTGTTCGGCGACGTGCTGGCGGTACGGGAGCGGGACATCGCGCATCTCTCCGTCGCCCTCGTGGTGGCCGCCGCCGTCTCCTTCCTCGGCTACCGGTCGTTCCTCGCGCTGGTCTTCGACGAGCGCAAGGCGCAGACCCTCGGGCTGCGGCCGCGGCTGGCGCACGCGGTGCTGCTCGGTCTCGTCACGCTCGCCATCGTCACGTCGTTCCACGTGGTGGGCACCCTGCTGGTGTTCGGCCTGCTGATCGCACCGCCGGCCACCGTGCTGCCCTGGGTCCACCGCGTCCCGGCGATCATGGCCGGGGCCGCCGTCTGCGGCGTCCTCGCGACCTTCGCCGGACTCCTTCTCTCCTGGCATCTGGAAACCGCCGCCGGCGCGACCATCGCCGCCGTCGCGGTCCTTCTCTTCTTCCTCTCGGTACTCGCCTCCGCCCTGCGGGACGGCAGCGCGAAGAATTCACCGTCCTCGCCTCCGGCCGAGGCACGAATGGGATACGGGCACACCTCATGACGCGGAACACCAGGCAGCCGGCGGCTGCGGCAACTGTCCTTCTGGCGCTGGGCGCGCTCCTCGCCGCATGCGGCGACGGCGACGACGCCGAGAAGAAAGGAGCCACCGGAGCTTCCTCCTCCCCTCCCCACGGATATGTCGAAGGCGCCGAAGAGGCGGCGGAACAGCAGTCACGTCTCGTCATGGCGGACGACACGACCGGCGCCGTGAGAATGCTCGACCTCATCAGCGGGAAGACGACCAAGCTCGGCGCCGCGAAGGACACCGAAGAACTCATCACGGACGGCCGTTTCGGCTACGCCCGTTCCGCCACCGGCACCCGGATATTCGACAGCGGTTCCTGGATGGTCGATCACGGCGACCACATCCACTACTACCGCGCCAAGCCCCGTGACACCGGAACGCTGCCGGGAGCCGAACCGGAACACGTACACAGCGGAAAGGCCCTGACGGCCGTCACGTCCGCCGACGGGAAGGCCGTTCTGCTGGACCGGGGCGAACTCGAAGACGGAAAGCTCCGCCGCGCCGCCGAAATCGACGGCGTACGGGGGCCGGTCGTGCCGTACGAGACGTACGTCCTCGTGCCGACGGCGGGGAAAACGACCGTGGAAGTGCGCGACCGCAAGGGCGGCCGCGTGCACACCCTGCCGGAGAAATGCGCTGAACTGCGCGGCGCGGCCGTCACCCGGTCCGGTGTCGTGTACGGGTGCGCCGACGGCGCGCTGCTCGTCACCGAGAAGAGCGGGAAACTCTCCGCCGAGAAGATCGAGTACGCGGAGCCTGTCGCCGCGTCCGACCGGCCCGATTCCTTCCGGCACCGTTCGCAGAGCGCCACGCTCACCGCCAAAGCGGGGGAGAAGGGAATCCGGGTGCTCGACGTGAGCGAACGGAAGTGGCAGTGGATCGACTCCGGAAAGGTGACCGCGGTGAACACCGCGGGCGAAGGCGCCCCCGTACTCGCCCTCACCACGGCGGGATTCCTCAAGGCGTACGACGCGGAGACCGGAAAGGAGACCGCGAGCAGGAAGCTCATCGCGAGCCCGCCCGACGGCGAGCACGCACCGGCGCCGGTCATCGAGGTGGACGGCAGCCGCGCCTACGTCAACGACCCGGCGGCCAAGAAGGTCTACGAGATCGACTACAACGACGGCCTGCGGACAGCCCGTTCGTTCTCCCTGGACTTCACCCCGGCGCACATGGTGGAGACCGGACGGTGAACAGGAGAATCCCGCTCGCCGTCGTCGTCTGCGCGGTCCTCGCCGTTCTCGCCGGGCTCACCGGATGCTCGTCGGCGGGAGACGACAGGCCGACGGTCGTCGTCACCACGAACATCCTCGGCGACATCACCCGGAACGTCGTCGGCGAAGAGGCCGACGTACGGGTCCTGATGAAGCCCAATGCCGACCCCCACTCCTTCGGCGTCTCGGCCCGGGAGGCGGCCGAGATCGAAGGCGCGGACCTGGTGGTCTACAACGGACTCGGCCTGGAGGAGAACGTCCTGCGCCATGTGGAGGCCGCCCGGGGATCCGGGGTGCCGACGCTCGGGGTCGGCGAGAGCGTCGATCCGATCAGCTACGCGTCGGACGCCATGAAAGGCCAGCAGGATCCGCACTTCTGGACGGACCCGCACCGGGTCCGCCAGGCCGTGGACCTGATCGGCAAGAAGGTCGGCGAGGAAGTCGACGGCGCCGACGCGGACGCGGTGAAGGCGAACGCGGCCGCGTACGGGCGGAAGATCGACGGGCTCGGCGCCTGGATGACGGAGCGCTTCACCGGAATTCCCGAACAGCGGCGGAATCTCGTGACGAACCATCACGTGTTCGGCTACCTGGCGCAGCGATTCCACTTCAAGGTCATCGGAGCCGTCATTCCCAGCGGCACCACGCTCGCCTCTCCCAGCGCCGCGGACCTGGACTCGTTGCGGAAAGCCATCGAAAAGGCGGACGTGCGGGCCATCTTCGCCGACTCCTCCCAACCGGAGCGGCTGGCACGGGTGCTGAAGAAGGAGAGCAGCCTGGACGTCGCCGTCATACCGCTGTTCTCCGAGTCGCTGACGCCGAAGGGCAAGGGAGCGGCGACCTACCTGGAGATGATGCGGGCCAACACGGCGGCCATCTCCCGGGGACTGCTCAAGAAGTGAGCCCGGCACGCGAATCATCCGGGCAAGTCAACGCGTACGGAAAGGAATCACGGTGTACATGAACACGGTCTCACGGTCGAGAAAAACGGCATGGGCCGCCATGCTCCTGGCGTCCTCCCTGGCACTCGCCGCATGCGGCGGCGAGGACGGCGAATCGGACGAGCAGCAGGCGAAGAATTCCGCGCCCGAGGTGGCGAACCCGCTCGCCCTCACCTACGACGGCGGCATCTACGTCCTGGACGGGGAAACCCTCAAGGTGGCGAAGGACGTCAAACTCGGCGGTTACAACAGGCTCAATCCGGCCGGCGACGACAGCCACGTCATGGTGTCCACGGCGGAAGGCTTCCGCGTACTGGACGCGGCGGGCCAGAAGATGACCGGAATCGAGTTCAAGGGCGCCGAGCCCGGACATGTCGTACGGCACCACGGCAAGACCGTTCTGTTCACCGACGGCACCGGCGAGGTCACCGTATTCGACCCCGCGGACCTCGGCGGCGGACAGCCCGAGGCCGAGACGTACAAGTCCGCGGAGCCCCATCACGGTGTCGCCATCAAGCTGAAGAACGGCGAGCTGGTCACCACGCTCGGCACCGCCGAGAAGCGCACCGGGATCATGGTCCTCGACGGCAAGCACAAGGAGATCACCCGCAGCGAGAAGTGCCCCGAGGTGCACGGGGAGGCAACGGCCAAGGACGAGGCGGTCGTCATCGGCTGCGAGGACGGCGTGCTCGTCTACAAGGACGGGAAGATCACCAAGGTCGACAGCCCGACCGAGTACGGGCGCATCGGCAACCAGCGGGGCTCCGAGAAGTCACCGGTCGTGCTCGGCGACTACAAGAAGGACGCCGACGCCGAGCTCGAACGCCCGCAGCAGATCTCGCTGATCGACACCGAGACGAAGAAGCTGAAGCTGGTCGACCTCGGCACCAGTTACACCTTCAAGTCCCTGGCACGCGGCCCCGAGGGTGAAGCGCTCGTCCTCGGCACGGACGGCAACATCCACGTCATCGACCCGAATTCCGGAAAGGTTGTCGACACCTTCCCGGTTCTCGGCAAGTGGACCGAGCCGATGGATTGGCAGCAGCCGCGGCCCGAACTCTTCGTACGGGGCGACACGGCGTACGTCACCGACCCCGAGAAGAAGCGGGTCTACGCGCTGGACGCGGCGACCGGGAAGAAGAAGGCCACGGGCACGCTGCCGCGCAAGCCCAACGAACTCAGCGGCGTGGACGCGTCATAACGCGCACGGCTGCCCGCCGCCGGCCCCGGCGGGCAGCCGTACGCGCGCCATCGGCCGCTGCCGTCCAGGGCACGGTCAGGGTTCGATCAGGCCGGCCCGGATCGCGTAGCGGGTCAGCTCCAGCCGGTCGTGCAGGCCGAGTTTGTGCAGCAGGTTCGCGCGGTGCCGCTGCACCGTCTTGACGCTGATGACGAGCAGGTCGGCGATGTCCTTGGACGAATGGCCCTCCGCGATGAGCTTCAGGACTTCCTCTTCCCGCGCGGTGAGGATGTGGTCCGGGGTCTCCTCGCCCTGGCGGGCGCGGTCGAGGTAGTTGCGGATCAGCGCCGTGACGGCGCCCGGGTAGAGGAACGACTCGCCGCGCATCGCGGCCCGGCACGCCGCCACGAGATCCCGGTCGGCCACGGACTTGAGCACGTATCCGCAGGCTCCCGCCCGGAGGGCCTGGAAGAAGTACTGCTCGTTGTCGTACATGGTCAGCATCAGGATGCGCATCCCCGGGTGGAGCGCGGCCAGTTCCCGCGCGGCCTGGAGGCCGGTCATGCGCGGCATTGCAACGTCCAGCACCGCCAGGTCGACGGTGTGGCTGCGCGTCATCGCGATGGCCTCGGCGCCGTCGCCTGCCTCGGCGACGACCCGCATGCCGGGCTCGCCGTCCAGGATGAGCCGTACCCCGCGGCGTACGAGCGTGTGGTCGTCGGCGAGCAGGATGCGGATGGCGGGCGGTGCGGCCGGTGCGGGCGCGTTCATGCGTACTTCCCCGGGACGGGTGCGGACAGGGCCAGCCTGGTGCCGCCGTGCGGGCCCGGGCCGAGGTTGAGGGTGGCGCCCGCGAGCAGGGCGCGCTCGCGCATGCCGCGGATGCCGGCGCCCTCGCGGGCGACGCCGATGCCCCGGCCGTCGTCGGTGACGGAGAGCAGTACGCCGTCGGCGGTGCCGGACAGGGCCAGCTCCACGTGTGTGGCCTCGGCGTGCCGCGCGGCGTTGGTCAGCCCTTCCTGGGCGACGCGGTAGAGGGCCAGTTCGGTCTCCCAGTCCAGCGGTGCCAGGCCGGCCGTGAAGCGGCGCGTGATGCGCAGCCCGGTGTGGGTCGCGAAGTCGTCGGCGAGGGAGGCCAGCGCGCTGGTCAGGCCGAGGTCCTCCAGTACGCCGGGACGCAGCCGGCGGGCGAGGCGCCGTACCTCGTCGAGGCTTTCGCGGGTGGTGTCCTGCATGTGCAGCAGCTCGGCCCGCAGGGACTCGGGCGCGCGGTCCGCCGTACGCTTCAGCCCCAGCAGCACCGCCGTCATGCTCTGCCCGACCTCGTCGTGCAGTTCCTGCGCGATACGGCGCTGCTCGCTCTCCTGTCCGGACAGCGTACGGGCGCTGCTGGTGACGCGTTCGGCCTCCAGCCGGTCGAGCATGCCGTTGAACGTACGGATCAGTTCGGCGACCTCGCCGCGTCCGGGCACCGGCAGCCGCTGCCCGGGACGCAGCAGGTCCACCTCGGGCATCTCCCGCGTGAGCCGGTCCAGCGGGGCCAGCCCGACGCGCAGCAGCGCGGCGTTGGCGACCAGCATGACGGCGAGCCCGCCGACCAGAATGACGGCCTCGGTCAGCAGCACCGGGACCGACACCGTGACCGGTGCCCACAGCAGCAGCCCCGTGGCGACACCGAGCACGAGAGCGTTGAGTCCGAAGATCCGCCAGAACAGGGACACGGCGAGCGGGAACCTCCTCACGGGTTCGTCACGGTGGCCCCCACTATCCGCCACTCCTGGACGACGAGGCCAACGGGTTGTCCGCCCGCGGCCGCGTACCGGCGCATCTGCACCCTCCGCACCTGCGGAAATGGGTGCCGCGCCCCATGGCCCGGCGCCTTGGGACCGGCCAGGCTGGAGATCAACCGCGCTTTCCCAGGAAGGACCGCACCCTCCCATGACCCCCGACACGAGCCCGTCCCGTCCCGCCGCTGGACGCCTGACCGCTCACGAGGCCGGACAGCACCTGGAGCACGAGCGCAACGCCCGGCTCACGCAGCTCCGCGTGATCGAAGAAGCCGGGCAGGACGGCACCGACGAGCTCCTGGCCGCGCAGAAGGCGTCCACGCAGCGGGTGCTGAAGGAGATCGAGGCCGCGTTCGCGCGGCTGGCGGACGGCTCGTACGGCACGTGCCAGGACTGCCGCAAGCCCATCCCCGCCGAACGGCTGGAGATCCTCCCTTACGCGCGCCACTGCGTCCCCTGCCAGCGGCAGACGACCTGAGCGGCGGCCGTACGGGCCCCCTCCCCGTCCGGTCCGCGTGCCCGCCCGCACTCCTCCCGCCAGGCCACGAGGTGACGTCGTGAACCACCAGACCGCCGCTCCCGGCAGCCCGGCCCGCCTCCGGGCCGTACCGCGCACCCGCCGCAGCGGACACCGCCACCGTGCCCGCGAGGCGGAACGGTGACCGCCGTCGTCCCGCTGCCCGGCCGCCGGGGCGCCGGCCGGGCCGCAGGCGCGCGCCGCCCCGGGCTCGCCCTCGATCTGGGGAGCGCCCGTACCCGGGCCTGGTCGACCGTACGCGGGGCCGTCCTCGACGTGCCCACGGTCACGTTCCCCGGCACCGGGGCCTCGTACCCGGTGCAGCGCGGCGCCATCGTCGACACCGACGGCACCGCGCGGATGCTCGACCGGCTGCTCGGCCACCGCCTTCCGCGCCGCGGCCGCCCGCTGATCGTGCTGACCACGCCCGTGCTGGGCGGCCCGGCGTACCGTACGGCCGCGCTCGCCGCCCTCGAAGTGCTGCGGCCGCGTGGCGTGCTGACCGTGCCAGCGATGAAGGCCGCGGCGCTGGGCGCCCACGCGGACCTGTCCCGGCCGCTGCTCGTCGCGGACATCGGCGCGCACCTCACCGAGATCTGCCTGCTGACGGACGGCGCGGTCAGCGACGCGTACGCCACGGCGCTCGGCACCGGCGACCTCGGCGACGCGGCCACCCCGTACGAGCTGTCCCGTGCCGTGACGCGGATGGTGACGGACATGGTCCGCGCGGACCGTACGGGACAGAGCCTGGACGCCCTGCAGCACGGAGTGCTGCTGGTCGGCGGCGGCGCCCTGCGGCCGGACGTCGTCCACTGCCTCTCCCGGCAGCTCCGCACCCCGGTCACTCCGGCGCCCGCGCCGCATACCGCGGCCCTGCGCGGGGCGGCGGCCCTCCTGCGGTCGGCCCGCGGGCACGGCACCGGCCTTGCGGTGCCGATGTGACGGACCCGGACCCGCGATCCCAGCCGCCGCCGGAGTCCGTGCCGGAGCCCCCGCCGGAGTCCGCGCCCGCGCCTTCGGCAGCGGTCCCGCCGGGACCCGTACGGCTGTGGCGGTGGCGCCGGAACCCCCTGCGCCGCCCCTCCGACCTGCTGCAGGCCTGGCTCGGCCTGGCGCTGACGGCGGCGGTGCTGGCGGCCGTACCGCTGACCGCCGTGCTGACGTACGGCGCCGTACACCGCGTCCTGCATGACGACGCGACGCAGGAGGCGCGCGCCAAGCACCGCACCACGGCGGAGGTGCTGGACGACGTCCCGCAGCATCCCGAGCCCGACTCGCAAGAGGCGGCGCACACCCGCTACCCGGCCCGGGTGCGCTTCACCGCCCCCGACGCCTCCACCCGGACCGGTTCCGCCGACGTACGGCCGGGCCTCCCCGCGGGGAGCACCGTACGGGTGTGGACCGACGACCGCGGCGACCTCACCGGCGCCCCGCCCTCCGCCGAGGAGATCCGCAACCGCGCACTCGGCTGGTCGCTCGCGGCGAGCGCGGTGGTGGCCGTGGCGGGCGCGGCCGCGTACGGGATCGCCGGCCGCGTACTGGACCGCCACCGCATGGCCGCGTGGGAGCACGACTGGTCGGAGACCGCCACGCGCTGGACGGCCTCGTCCTGACGGTGGACCGGGGCGTACGGGCCCGCCACGCCGGGGGGCCGGGCGGGCGCGCGTCTAGCCGATGTTGAAATCGAGGTTGGTCACGTACCAGGCGCCCTTGATCTCGGAGGCCTCGAACCTGACGTCCAGCTGCCCGGGCTTCATCCCGGTGGAGTGGGACAGGATGATCTCGTGGAGGGTCTGGCCGTCGACGGTGACCTTGTCGGCCGGGACGTCCATCTTCCCGCCCGTGGCCGGGACCTGGGCGACCTCCACCTTCGGGTTGTCGGTGGGCGGCTTCGGCGTGAACGACTCGCGGAACCTCCCCAGCCCCTCCTTCATCTGCTTCCCCTCGGTCCCCTTGCCGTTGCACATCTCCGGGGAGCCGACCTGCGCGGGGGTCGAGCCCTTGGCCGGTTCCGCCATCACCAGACACGCCTTCCGCGGCTGGTTCTTGATGATCGCGGTGACCCACGAGGCGATCGCCTCCTGGCCGGAGGACTGGCGCGGAGCCGAGGGATCCGCCGTCGCACCGTCCTCGCCCGGCGGCTGCTCCGGGTCGGCGGGGGCCGAACTCTTCGTCTCCGGCTTCTCGTTCGCGGCGGAGTCCGCGTCGGAGTCCGAGTCCGAGCCCGAGTCGTTCGAGCACCCCGTCACCCCCGCGACCACGGCCGTCAGCGCGACCCCCGCGACCCAGCCGACGGTCCTCTTCCCCAAGCTCTCTGACACCATCCCGGCAAAACCCTTCCAGTGGACGTCCGAATGCCCCGGGGCAGCCCCGGGCATCTCCCGTCGGAGTGCTGCATTCGACCACGGAGACGGGGCCGGCGGCGAAAAAGTTCTCCGCAAGAGCGTCCATGTGTCCCGACTTGCTCCCCCCGGGGCGGTGTCAGCCGGGCTGACCGGCGGCGTTCGCGTACGGGTGGGGCGTTCGCTAACGTGCAGTCAGTTCATCGGTGGTGCACGGGGGCGAGGTACGGCAAGTCCATGAACGAGTCCGGCGCGGGGCCGGCGAGTCTCCAGCCGCTCACGGAGGACGATCCCGCCCAAAGGACCGGGCCGAACGCCCCACGCTCACCGAGGTCCTGGCGGCCTGCCGCGAGGCGTCGGACGGCACCGAGCTGCGCGGGCCCCCGACCGGGAGCCGGACCGCGAACCCACCGACCACGGCACCGTACGGCTCCCCGAGGGCTGGCACGTCAACCTCGACGCCGACCCGTTGAAACCGGCCCGCTCCGGCACCCGGAACAAGGACGAGATCGACTTCCGCTACCACACCGGCCGGTTCCGTACCCGCGACGGCAACCGCCTCGCCCTGCTCGCGGCGCACCGCGAGGGCTCGCTGGAGATCTGCCGCAAGCAGGTGGCCTTCACCCAGAACGTCGACGTGGACCAGGCCGGTCCGGAACGCCAGATCTGCGTGTTCACGCGCGACGGCCACACGGCCCTGGTCACGCTCCGCAAGCCCGCCCCGGTGGACCACGCCACGTTCACCCTGTCGGTCTGGCGCGACACGTCGGACCCGCGCTGAGCCGGCCCGTACGCGCTGCGGCAATCGGCGCGACTACCGGAGCGGCTCCATGAACTCGAGGCGATTGCCCAGGAGATCGTGCGTGTGGAACCTCTCGTAGCCGGGGAACTCACCGTCCCAGACCACCTCCACCTCCGCCTCCTCGAGGCGGGCGGCGAGAGCGCGGAGGTCCCTCACGAGGATTCCCGGATGGGCCTTGCGGGCCGGGGCGAAGTCCTTCTCCACGCCCAGATGGACCTCCAGGCCGCCGCCGCGGAACCAGCAGCCGCCACGGGCGGCGAGGACCGGCGGCTTGTCCAGCTCCGTCATGCCGAGGATCCCACCCCAGAAGCGGCGGCACTCCTCCTCGGCGCCCGGCGGAATGGCGAGCTGAATGTGATGCAGGCCCTCGAACTCACAGGGAAGCGAGCCTTCTCCGGACACCGGGGGCCTCCTTGTTGTGCGTTGTCGTGCTTCGTCATGCGTCGTCATGCGTCGTGCGTCGGCAACTTCCGCATTGTGACGTGGATGTGAGGCTCGCTGCCAGGCCACCCACCCGGGCTCGCGGGTCCGGGCGGCCCGCCCGACTTGCACCTGACACCAGTGTCAGCTTCTAGCGTGGCGGACATCGGCGAACGGCCGGTTCCGGCCGGATGGAAAGGCAGAACGTCATGCGCGCAGTCCGATACCACCAGTACGGCGGTGTGGAGACCCTCGTGGTCGAGCAGGCACCGGACCCGCCTCCCGGGCCCGGAGAAATCCGCGTCCGCGTCGCGGCGGCCGGCGTCAACCCCGTCGACTGGAAGGTGCGTTCCGGTGCGGTGCGCGAGGTGCTCCCCGTGGACCTGCCCGCGATTCCCGGGCGTGACGCCGCCGGCGTGGTCGACGAGACCGGCGACGGCGTGCAGGGGGTGAACGCCGGCGACCGTGTCTTCGGGCTGGGCGGAGTCACCGGCGCGACAGCGGAGTTGGCCGTGCTCTCGGCCTGGGCCCACACGCCCGCCACGTGGACCGACGAGGAGGCCGCCGGCGCCGGTCTGGCATCCGTGACCGCGATGGGCGGGCTCAAGGCGCTCGGCCCGCTGCGGGGACGCACCCTGCTCGTCGAGGGCGCCTCCGGAGGCGTGGGCAGCGCCGCCGTCGAGATCGCGGCGGCTCAGGGCGCCACCGTGATCGGGACGGCCAGTGAGCGCAACCACGGGTTTCTCACCTCTCTCGGAGCCGTTCCCACCACCTACGGCAGCGGCCTCGCGGAGCGCCTCGCCGCCCTGGCTCCGGGCGGCGTGGACCTCGTGCTCGACACTGCCGCCTCCGGGTCCCTGGCCGATCTCGTCGCGATCGCGGGCGACCCCGCCCGCGTGGCGACGGTCGCCGACCACGCCAACGCGCACCGCCTGGGTGTGCACGTGGCCAACGCGGAGAACGGCTCCGCACTCCTCGCCGAAGCGGCCGACCTCGGCCGGCAAGGCCGCTACACACCGCGCATCGAGCGGACCTACCCGCTCGAACGCACCGCGGAAGCACACGCGTACGCCGAACGCGGCCACACGCGGGGAAAGCTCGCGATCCGCGTCTGAACCCCGCCCACCGCCAGTGATGAGCCCGGCGATGGCCTGGTGTTTACCCTGCTACGTCTTGTTCACGACTCCTTGGAGAGGTGCCGGTCTGGCTAACCTCGGCGGACAAGTGGTGGGCCGACAGGGGGAGTTCATGGCCACGTGTTCGAAGTGCGGTCGGGAGAAAGCCGAGTTCGGCGGGTGGGACTGCGGGTACTGCGCGGGGCAGGAGCTGGGCAGTGCCTACCACCGGGGAGGAATTCCCGAGGTCGAGAGGGTGGCCGAGCAGAAGCGCTCCGGGAAGGGGGGCGGGGGAGGCGGCTGCCTTCTCGTGCTCTTCACCGGCGGGGCGGTCACGGTCGCCATGGACCTGGTGCAGCGCCTCACCTGACGCGCGGAGCCGCCCGCCACCCCGGCCGGTCCGGCGCTTGAGGACGGCCCCGGCCGCGCCACGGCGGTGCACCCGGCCGCGCCACGGCGGTGCACCGGGGCGCGGGACGGCGGCCGGGGCCGGGGCCGGGGCCGGCCAAGGAGTACGGGTCAGCGCGTGCCGACCGCCGAGCGGTCCGCGGTTGCGCCGGGGGCCGGGCCGGGAGCCTCTCCCGCCCATTCGCCCCTGATGTGGTCGAGGTGACGGGCCATCACCTGCTCGACCGCCGCCGCGTCACGCGCGAGCAGGGCGTCGAGGATCTCGAAGTGCTCGGGCGCGGTCTGCTGCAGGGTTCCCTGTTCGGCGAGGGCGCTGACGCCGTAGAGGCGGGTCTGGTCGCGGAGTTGGGCGACGGTCTTGACCAGCCGGCTGTTGCCGCCCAGCTCCAGCAGGCTCAGATGGAACCGGCGGTCGGCATCGAGGAAGACGGCGACGTCACCGGAGCGCGCGGCGCATTCGATCTCCTCGGCGATCGGCCGGAGCGCCTCGATGTCCTCGTCGCTCGCCCGGTCGATCAGCGCGACGACGCCCGGGACCTCCAGCATGCGGCGCATCTCGCCGATCTCGTCCAGGTCGTGCTCGCTGATGGGCACGATGCGGAAGCCGCGGTTGCGTACGGGCTCCAGGATGCCCTGGTTGACGAGGGTGAGCATGGCTTCCCGTACGGGGCTGTTGGACACGCCCAGGCGGGTCGCCAGCGCAGAGGCGGAGTAGATCTCGTTCGGCCCGATCTCCCCGGAGACGATGGCCTGCCGCACGATCACCAGCGCCTGCTCGCCAAGACTCACCCGCTGTAGTCGCTCCACTGCGGCTGCCTCCCTAGTCCTCTGCCCTCTTGACACCCTGATCCGGCGGTTCGCATACTACCGGGCACCGCTGAGCGGTAATCGATTACCCACCACCAATCGTCTCACCTCGAGCTTCCTCCCCTTCTCCTCCGCACGCAAAGGACCCGGTCGTGCCAGCTGAGACAAAGCGCGGATACTGCACGCTGTGCCGATCACGTTGCGGTGCGGTCTACACCGTCGAGTCCGGGCGGATCACCCAGGTCGCGCCGGACCCCGGCCATCCGACGGGCACCGCGCTGTGCCCCAAGGGCCGTGCCGCCCCGGAGATCGCGCACAGCACCCGCAGGCTGACGAGCCCGCTGCGCCGTACGCGCCCCAAGCACGCCGACGACCCCGGCTGGGAGGAGATCAGCTGGGACGAGGCCATGGCCGAGATCGCCGAGCGGTTCTCCGCGATCCGCGCGGAGGACGGGGCGGAGGCCATCGGGTTCGCCGTCACCTCGCCCAGCGCGACGCCGATGTCGGACTCCATCGAGTGGGTCGAGCGCTTCATCCGCCGCCTCGGCGCCTCGAACATCTGCTACGCCACAGAGATCTGCAACTGGCACAAGGACTTCGCCCACGCCTTCACCTTCGGCAGCGCGCTCCCCACCGCCGACTACGCCGCCACCGACCTCGCCGTGCTGTGGGGGCACAACCCCGCGAAGACCTGGCTCGCCCAGGCCGTCGCGCTGCGCGACGGGCAGGAGCGGGGCGCCCGCCTCGCGGTCGTCGACCCGCGGCGGTCGACCAGCGCCCGGGACGCCGACCACTGGCTGCGCATCCGCCCCGGCGCGGACGCCGCGCTCGCGCTGGGCGTGGCCCGGTACCTGCTGCACGGCGAGCGCTACGACGCGGCCTTCGTACGGTCGTGGACCAACGGCCCGCTGCTCGTACGGGACGACACCGGCGAGCAGCTGACCGCGCGCGAGCTGGACCCCGGCGCCCCCGACGGCTGCTTCGTCGTCTGGGACCTCGCCACGGACGGCCCCCGCCCCTACGACACCCGCGCGCACGCCGAGCGCCCCGGCGACTTCGCGCTGCACGGGGAGTTCACGGTGACGGTCCGCGGCGGGCAGACCGTACGCGTACGGCCCGCGTTCGCGCTGTACGCCCGGGCCTGCGAGCCGTGGACCCTGGAGCGGACCGCCCGCCACACCTGGATCCCGGAGGCGGAACTCCGCGCCTTCGCCGAGGAGTTCGCCGCAGCCCGCAGCGTGGCGTACCACTCGTGGACGGGCGTGGGCCAGCACGGCAACGCCACCCAGACGGAACGGGCCATCGCCACGCTCTACGCGCTCAAGGGCTGCTACGACGCCCCCGGCGGCAACGTCGTCCTGCCCCGGGTCCCCGTCAACGCCGTCACCGCGCCCGACCAGCTGGAGCCCGGCCAGCGGGCCAAGACCCTGGGGCTGCGCGAACGCCCGCTCGGCCCGCCGGCCACCGGCTGGGTCACCGCGCACGACCTGTACACGGCGATGCTGGACCACGACCCGTACCGCGTACGGGCGCTGCTGGGGTTCGGCGCCAACCTGCTGGTCTCCCAGCCCGACCCGGAACGCGGCCGCGAAGCCCTGCGCGCCCTCGACTTCCACGTGCACTGCGACCTGTTCATGAACCCCACGGCCGAGCTGGCGGACATCGTCCTGCCGGTGAACAGCCCGTGGGAACGGGAAGCCCTGAAGGCCGGATTCGAGATCAACGAGCGTGCCCAGGAGCTGGTGCAGCTGCGGCAGCGGATGGTCGAGCCGGTCGGCGCGTCGCGTTCGGACACGGAGATCGTCTTCGAGCTGGCCTGCCGGCTCGGCATGGGCGCGGACTTCTTCGACGGCGACATCGAGGCCGCCTGGAACCACGTCCTGGAGCCCACCGGGCTGACCACCCAGGAGCTGCGCCGCGAGCCGGGCGGCATCCGGATCCCGCTGCGGACCGTGTACCGCAAGTACCGGGAGCGGGCCGCCGACGGCACCGTCACGGGGTTCAACACCCCCACCCGCCGCGTCGAGTTCTACTCCGCGCGCCTCGTACGGGCCGGTCACCCCGGCGTACCCGACGCGGGCCCGGTGGAGGCGGAGTCGCTGCCGTTCCTGCTGACCAGCGCGAAGAGCGGGTACTTCTGCCACAGCCAGCACCGCGCCCTGTCCTCGCTCCGGCGCAAGCACCCGGAGCCCACCGTCGAGGTCGCGCCCGAACTCGCCCGGCAGCGCGGTTTCGGCGAGGGCGACACGGTGCGGGTGGCGACCGCCCACGGCGGGCTCCGGATGCGCGCGGTGCTCGATCCGGATCTCGACCCGCGGGTGGTGGTGGCCGAGTACGGCTGGTGGGAGGCGGCGCCGGACCTCGGACTGCCCGGTTCCGACCCGGTCCTGGGGGACGTCAACTTCAACGCGGCCGTCTCCGGCACGCCCGCCGACCCCGTGAGCGGATCGCTCCGGATGCGCGGCGTGCCCTGCGACGTACGGGCGCCGGACGAAGGCGCGCCCGCCCAGGAGCCGGGCGCCACCCGCCCGTTCACCGTCGTGGAGCTGAACGAGCGCGGCAGGGACGTGCTCGAGGTGCGGCTGCGCCCCGCCGACGGCGGCTCCGCCGCGCCGCACCGGCCCGGCCAGTACGTCGGGCTGGCGCTCAGCGGCGTACAGGACGCGGCCGAGGTCACCCGGTCGTACTCCCTCACCGGAGCGCCGGGCGGTGAACACTCCGTCGCCGTACGCCTGTTGCCCGACGGCGCCGCCTCCACGTACGTCCACACGGCGCTGCGCGTCGGCGACACCGTGGCCGTGAGCCCGCCCGCGGGCGGCTTCACCCTGCCCGTCGACCCGCCGTTCCCCGTCGTGATCATGGCGGCCGGAGTCGGCATCACCCCGTTCCTCAGCCAGCTCGCCGAGATCGCCCGCAGGGGCGGCGACGGCGCACGGATCACCGTGCACAAGGGCGACCGCAGCGGCGCCGACACGTGCTTCGGGCCGCGGCTGCGGCGCTACGCCGACGAGATCCCGCGGCTGCGCCTCGTACGGCACCTCAGCAGCCCCGGGCCCGAGGACCGGCCGGGACGCGACTACGAACACGCCGGACGCGTGTCGGCCGGGGCCGTCGCGCAGGCGGACATCGACGAGCGGGCCCGCTTCTACCTCTGCGGCCCGGACACGATGATCCGCGACGTGACGGAGGGGCTCGTGGCCCGCGGCGTACCGCGCTTCGAGATCTTCTCCGAGCGCTTCGCGCCGCCGCCCCGGCCCGTGCCCACGGGCGACGCGCGGCACACGGTCACCTTCCGCGCCTCGGGCACGAGCCTGACGTGGCGCCCGCAGGACGGCCCGCTGCTCGACCTGGCCCAGCGCAACGGCCTGCGCCTGCCCAGCGGCTGCCGGGTCGGCCAGTGCGAGAGCTGCGCCGTACGGGTGCTCTCCGGCTCCGTCGCCCATCTCACCGACCCGCCCGACACCGGCGACGCCTGCCTGACCTGCCAGGCCGTTCCGGCGACCGACGTCGTCCTCGACGCCTGACCGGACCTCACGAAACCCGAGGAGAGACCCACGTGCACTACTTCGATGCCGCCCGTACGGCGGCACGGCTGGACTACGACGTCCTCATCCCCGCCCTGCGGTCCGGGATGACCCAGGACGCCGAAGTGCCGCCCCGCAAGCACTACTCGCTCGGCGCAGGACACGAGGCCACGCTGCTGGTGATGCCCGCCTGGAACCGCGAGTTCCTCGGGGTGAAACTCGTGGACGTCTTCCCGCGCAACGCCGAACAGGGGCTGCCCGCGCTGTCCTCGGTCTACGTGCTGGCCGACGGCGGCACGGGGCAGCACCTCGCACTGGTCGACGGCGGCGAGCTGACCCGCAGGCGTACGGTCGGAACGGCGGCCCTGGGCGCGTCCCTGCTGTCGCGGGAGGACTCGCGCGTCCATCTCATCGTCGGCACGGGGCACATCGGCAGTGCGGTGTACGACGCGTACGCCGCCGTACGCCCCGGGATCAAGACGACGCTCGTCGCCGACCCGTACAACCCGGCGGGCGCCGAGGCGCTCGCCGGAGCGCTCGCCGAACGGGGCGTGGACGCCGCCGCGGTCGGCGACCTCCCGGCGGCGGCGGCCCGCGCGGACATCATCACCACGTGCACACTCGCCCGCGAACCGGTCCTCCGCGACGAGTGGATAGCGCCGGGCACGCACCTGGACCTGATCGGCAGCTTCCGCCCGGAGATGCACGAGGTCGACTCCTCGCTGCTGGGCCGCGCCACCGTCTTCATCGACCACGACGCCGCACGCACCGAAGCGGGCGAGATCGTCACCGGATTCGCGGAAGGGGTGCTGACCGGGGAGGACATCGCCGCGACCCTGTCCGAACTGTGCCCTCGCACCACGCCGCGCCCCCGCGCGGACGACGAGATCACCGTCTTCAAGACGGTGGGCACCGGCCTGGCCGATCTCGTCGCCGCCGTCACCGTGTACACGAGTACCGACCCTCTCCTGGAGTGCTGATGCCGGCCACGAAAGCTCAACCCGACCCGGGTACGGACCACTCCGGAGGGGACGACGCGGGCGCGCTGTCCCGCCTCGCGGTCCGGATGTCGAACTTCTCCGAACGGTGGTTCCCCGAGGCGTTCATCTTCGCGCTGATCGCCCTCGTCGTCGTCACGGCCGGCGCGCTGTCGATCGGTGCTTCCCCGGCCACCGTCACGCAGGAGTTCGGCGACGGGTTCTGGGACCTGATCCCCTTCGCCATGCAGATGGCGTTCGTCGCGATCGGCGGCTACGTGGTGGCCACCGCGCCCGTGGCCCGCGCGCTGATCGTACGGATCGCGTCGCTGCCCGCGACCGGCCCGGGAGCCGTCGCGCTCGTCGCCACCGTGAGCACCGTCAGCTCGCTGTTCAACTGGGGCTTCAGCCTCATCTTCTCCGGCCTCCTCGCCCGCCAGGCGGCACGCCGGGACGAACTGAACCTCGACTACCGCGCGGCCGGCGCCGCCGCCTTCATGGGCATGGGCAGCGTGTGGGCGCTGGGGCTCAGCTCCTCCGCCGCGCAGCTGCAGGCCAACCCCGACAGCATTCCCAAGGGCCTGATGCCCATCACCGGCGTCATCCCGTTCCGCGACACCATCTTCCTCTGGCAGTCCATGCTGCTCGCCGTGGTCCTCATCGCCGTGGTCGTCGCGGTCGCCTACTTCTCCGCACCCCGGGGGCGGCACGTACGCAAGGCCGCCGACCTCGGCGTCGACCTCGACACCCCGGAGGAGAAGCTGCCGCCCCGTACGCGGCCCGGCGAGTGGCTCGAGTACAGCCCGCTGCTGACCGTGCTGGTCGTGGCGATGGGCGGGGGATGGGCGGTGCAGACGTTCGCCGGGTCCGACCCGATCGTGACCATCTCCGGCCTGAACACCTACAACCTGCTGTTCATCATGCTCGGCATGCTGCTGCACTGGCGGCCCCGCAGCTTCCTCACCGCCGTCGGCAAGGCCGTGCCCGCCACCAGCGGTGTGCTCATCCAGTTCCCCATCTACGCGGCGATCGCGGCCGTCATGACCCGCGCCACCAACGCGTCGGGCCACTCCGTCGCCGACTACATCACCGACGGCTTCACCTCGCTCTCCTCCGTCGTGCCCTTCGCCCTGGTCGTCTCCGTCTACTCGGCGGTGCTCGGCCTGTTCATCCCCTCCGGAGGCGGGAAATGGCTCATCGAAGCGCCTTACGTGATGGACTCCGCGAACGAGGTGGAGGCCAACCTCGGCTGGACCGTGCAGGTCTACAACGTCGCCGAGTCGCTGCCGAACCTCATCAACCCGTTCTGGATGCTCCCGCTGCTCGGCATCCTGTCGCTGCGCGCACGCCACCTCGTGGGCTTCACGTTCCTGCAGCTGCTGTTCGTCGCACCGGTCGCGCTGGGGTTCCTGACGGCGTTCTCCTACACCCTCGGCTACACCCCGCCCGTCATGCCCTGACCGCCCACCGCCCAAGCGCTCACGGCGTACGCGAACGGGGGCCTGCCCCGCCGGAGGATCCACCGACACCCCGGCCGGGCAGGCCCCTTCGCCGTGCGCGGCCCCCCGCCCGTACGGCGCACGGGGTCAGGGCCGCGAGGACGCGGCCGTACCGTCGAGGTCCTTCCCGCTGAGGTTCACCACCAGGGACTTCACCCGCGTCATCGCTTCGATCGACGGCTTCACACCCTGCGTGCCCATGCCCGACGCCTTGGTCCCGACGAAGGGGAAGTGGTCCGGGCCGCGGGCCGTGCGGCCGTTCACCTGCACGGTGCCCACGTCGAGCCGGGCGGCGATCTGGATGGCGGCGTCGATGTCACGGGTGAAGACGGCCGCCTGGAGCCCGTACTCCGACCTGTTGCCGAGCCGGACGGCCTCCGCCGCGCTGCCCACGCGCAGGACCGGCAGCACCGGGGCGAACGGTTCCACCCAGGCGAGCTCCATGTCCTCGGTGACGTGGTCCACCACGGTGGGCCGCACGAGCCTGCCCGTACGCGTCCCGCCGAGGGCCAGCACGGCACCGCCGGCGACCGCGTCGTGGACCAGCCGCTCCGCACCGGCCGCGGCGTCCGCGTCGACGAGCGGGGTGATCTGGGCGTTGTCCCGCGGGTCGCCGACGGTGAGCTTCGCGGTCCGTTCCGTGATCTTCGCGACCAGTTCGTCCGCGACGCTGTCGATCACCAGCACTCGCTTGACGGCCGTGCACCGCTGCCCGCTGTACGAGAAGGCGCCGGCCACGATGTCCGCGGCGGCGTCGTCGAGGTCGGCGTCGTCGAGCACGATCGCCGGGTCCTTGCCGCCCAGCTCGAGCAGGAGCGGGACCATCCCCGCCTTGCGGGCCAGGTCGGCGCCGGTCTCCGAAGATCCGGTGAAGGAGATCAGGCCGACACCGCTGTGCCGGACCAGATAGTCCCCGATCCGGGACCCGCGGCCGGTGACCACCTGGAGGACCTCCGGGGGGACGCCGGCGTCGTAGGCCAGTTCGCACATCATCAGCGCGCTCAGGGCGCCCTGCGACGGCGGCTTGAGCACGACGGCGTTGCCGGTCGCCAGGGCCGGTGCGATCTTGGAGACGGCCAGGTTCACGGGGTAGTTGAACGGCGGGATCGCCAGCACCGTGCCCAGCGGAACGCGGTGGGCGACGGCCAGCTTGTTGCGTGCCTGCCCGGGGAACGAGTCGGAGAACTGCGACTCGCCGATGATCCGCTTGGCGTCCTCGGCGGTGTGCCGCAGGTAGTCCGCGGACCGTACGACCTCGTCCCGCGCGTCCTTGGCCGGCTTGGCGATCTCCATCATGAGTACGTCGCCGATCTCGCCGGCGCTCTCCGCGAGGCGGTCGGCGAAGCGGTGGAGCAGGTCCGCCCGCTCGGTCAGCGGCCGCGCGGCCCAGGCCCGTTGGGCCGCGCCTGCGGAAGCGAAGACCTCGTCGATCTCGGCGTGCGTGAACTCGCGGACGCTGCCCGTGACCGACCCGTCGACCGGTGAGACCACCGGCAGGGTCCTGGCGTCGTCGACTTCCTGCCACCGGCCGGCGACCCGGTATCTGCTCGCCGTGGCGGTGCGTGTCTCGCCTGTCTTCGTCATTTCGGCCTCTCCGTGGCGTGGGCGGGTCCGCTGCGCACCGGACGGCGGGGGAGCGCCGGTGGTGGACGAGAGCATCATGATGAGATATAACGTTGAACGTCAAGTCTTGCTTTCGTGCCGCGGCTCGGGAGCCGGGAAGGCGCCAGTGAGGAGTCCGCATGTTCGACCGGTACTACGACGAACTCGCCGTCGGCGACAGCCGCGAGTTCACGGGGGTGACCATCACCGAGACCCATGTGGTCAACTTCGCCGGAGTGACCGGCGACCACTTCGGACTGCACATGGACGCCGAGTACGCGAAGACCACGCCGTTCAAGCAGCGCGTCGCCCACGGGCTGCTCGTCCTCTCCTGCGGCGCCGGCCTCATCCCCCTGCTGCCCGGCCGCGTCCTGGCCTTCATGGGCATGGCGGATGTGGCGTTCCGGGCCCCCTGCTTCTTCGGCGACACCATCCGTCCCGTCATGGAGGTCCTGGAGAAGAAGGACAAGGAGCCGGGGGGTGTCGTGACGCTCAACGAGGAGATACTCAACCAGCGCGACGAACTCGTCGTCTCGGCGCGGATCAACATCTGGGTCGGCGCACGGCCGGCCGCCGGTGGCCCCGGCTGACCACCTGGCGCGGCCCTCTCGGAATCCGGCGTACGGGCGCGACTAGGATTGATACCCTTAACGGGTTCCGTCAAGAGGTAAATGTGCGGGCCACAGGTTCGAAGGGGAATGCCATGGCAGAACGTCGGGGGTCGGCGGCGCGCACGCGAGGCGCGGCCACAGGCCCGAAGCAACCCGCTCGCCCGGCTGCCGGGCGCGCGAACTCCGGCGGCGCCGCCAAGGGCGGCGCGAGGGGCGATCTGCTCAGCATCGGAGAGCTCGCCAAGCAGGCCAACGTCTCCACCCGCACCATCCGTTACTACGAAGAGCTCGGCATCCTCCCGCCGCCCGAGCGGACCGCGGGAGGGACGCGCCGTTACCCGCGTGACTACATCTTCTACGTGGAAGGTGCACGCATCCTCAAGCAGCTCGGCTTCGGTCTCGAAGAGATCGCCGAACTCGGCCAGTTCGCGCTGACCGGGACGTCCGCTTCCGCCCGTACGAAGGCGATCCTCCAGGAGAGGCTCTCGGAGCTCGAGCACCGCATCCGGGTGCTCAACCGCCTGTACGAGCTCGTCAACGAAGCAGCCGCGGCGCCCAAGTCCAAGGGGTCTCCGGTGCACGGGCTGCTGCGCTGGGTGAGCGAGGGCGAGGAAATGGAGCGGACGGGGAGCTGACCGACACACTCACCCGACGGAGCCGTTGATGGAACGCACACTGTTCGAGGCCGATCACCACGCCTTCCGGGACGCCGTAGGCCAGTTCATCAAGCGTCACGTCACTCCCGAGTACGACCGCTGGGAGGCCGAGGGGCTGGTGGACAGGAAGCTGTGGCACCTCGCGGGGGAGGCGGGCTTCCTCGGTACCGCGGTTCCCGCGCGGTACGGCGGCGGTGACGAACCGGACTTCCGCTACAACGCGGTGCTCGTCGAGGAGTTCGCGCGCAGCGGCGCCGCGTCCCTCAGCTCCGGGTTCGGGCTGCACAACGACGTCGTGGCGCCGTACCTCCTGGAACTCGGCACCGAGGAGCAGAAGTCCCGCTGGCTGCCCGGCTTCTGCTCCGGCGGCTCCGTCACGGCGATCGCCATGACGGAACCCGGCACCGGCAGCGACCTCAAGGCGGTGCGTACCACCGCAGTCCGCGAGGGCGACGCGTACCTCCTCAACGGCACCAAGACGTTCATCACCAACGGCATCCACGCGGACCTGGTGATCGTCGTGGCGAAGACCGATCCCTCGGCCGGTGCGCGCGGCGTCAGCCTGCTCGTCGTCGAACGCGGCATGCCCGGCTTCGAGCGCGGCCGCAAGCTGGCCAAGGCGGGCATGCACGCGCAGGACACCGCCGAACTCGTGTTCAACGACGTACGGGTGCCCGCCGCGAACCTGCTGGGCGAGGAGGGCCGGGGCTTCTCCTATCTGATGGCCAATCTGCCGCAGGAGCGGCTGTCGATCTCCGCGGTCGCCGTCGCGGTGGCACAGGCCGCGTTCGACTGGACCGTGCGGTACTGCCACGACCGCAAGGCGTTCGGGCAGGAGATCGGCACGTTCCAGAACAGCCGGTTCAAGCTGGCGGAGATGGCGACCGAGATCGAGATGGCGCAGGTCTATCTGGACCGGGCGATCCTGGAGCTCAACGCCGGTACGCTCAGCGCCGTCGACGCGGCGAAGACCAAGTGGTGGACGACCGAGCTGATGAAGCGCACCGCGGACACCTGCCTGCAACTGCACGGCGGTTACGGCTACATGGACGAGTACCCGATCTCGCGGGCCTGGCGGGACGCGAGGATTCACACCATCTTCGGGGGCACCACGGAGATCATGAAAGAGATCATCGGCCGGGACCTCGGCTTCTGACGGGTCTTCCGCCGGGCCGTCGGCCCCCGCACTCCCCGTACGCCGCTCAGAGGCGCAGCGCGAGTTCGTACGACTGCCGCGTCGCGAACGACATCCGGCGCGGCGCGTACGCGTCACCCAGGATGTGCAGCTCGGGCACCCGGCCGTGCAGCGCCTCGTACAGCGCGGACTCCGGCTCTCCTCCGCACGCCAGCACCACCGAGTCGTAGCCGCTGTGCTCACGGGCCGCGCCGGAGTAGACGTTGCGGGACACGACGCGGTCCGGCTCGATGGCCGCCACCCGCTCCATCACCTCGACCCGGGCGCCCGCCGCCGAGAGCTTGGCGAGCGGCGCGCCGATCGAATACTTCCCCACGAGGGGGGCGATGGCGGGCGTCGGGTAGAGCACGGTCACCTCGCTGCCGAGATCGGTGAGATGGCCCGCGATCGTGAGCGGCTGCATGTGGTCCTCCATCGCGACCACGAGCACCCTCCGGCCGGCCTCGGCGCTGCCGAGCAGCACCTCGCGCCCGTCGACCACGAACGGGAGGTCCGCGCCGGGGATCGCGGGGCGGCGCGCGCGTGCCCCGGTGGCCACGGCGACGACGTCGAAACCGGCGTCCGCGACGGCGTCGGCGCTCGCCTCCCGGCCGGTCTCGGCACGGACCCCGAGGCCGGTGAGCCGTCGTTCCTGGAACGCCAGGAAGTCGGCGTACGCGGCGTTCTCGGCCGCCCTCGCCGCGATCCGCAGCTGGCCGCCGATCTCGTGCTCCCGTTCCCACAGGGCGACGTGATGGCCCCGTTCCGCCAGCAGCGCGGCCAGTTCGAGGCCGGCCGGGCCGGCGCCCGCCACGAGTACGTGCCTGGCGGGCGCCGCGCGGACAGGGCCGGGCTCGCTTTCGCGGCCGGTCTCCGGGTTCACCGAGCAGCCGAAGCGCAGCCCCTCCACGGTCACGCGGTGCAGGCAGTCGTTGGTGCCGATGCACGGCCTGATGTCCCGCGCGCGGCCGGTGCGGGCCTTGGCGACGAAGTCGCCGTCGGCGAACATCGCCCGCGCCAGCCCGACGACATCGGCGTCGCCCTCGTCCACCACGCGGGCGGCGGCGTCGGCCGTCGCGACCCGCCCGGTGTAGATCACCGGCAGGTCCAGCGCGTCCTTGAACCGGCGGGCGAGGCCGGACCACTGCGCCACGCCGTAGTGATGCGGCTGGATGTAGCTGGGCGCGCCCCAGTTGTTGCCCATCACGCAGTGCAGGTAGTCAACGGTGCCGGCGGCCTCCAGGGCCGCGGCGAGGGCCAGCCCTCCGTCGAGACCGTAGCCCCCCTCGAACAGCTCGTCCATGTTGAGCCGTACGCCGACGGTGAAGCCGGGACCGACCTCCCGGCGGATGGCGCGCAGGACATCGAGGAGCAGCCGCAGCCGCCGTGCCTCGTCTCCTCCGTACTCGTCGGCGCGCAGGTTGGTGGCGGGGGAGAGGAACAACTGGAGCAGGTCCTCGTGATTGGCGTGCAGTTCGACGCCGTCGAGGCCCGCGGCCTGCGCCTCCGCGGCGGAGTACGCGTACTCCCCGGTGAACCAGGCGATCTCGTCGCGGGTCAGCACATGGGGGACCTGGTTGTTGGTGTGGTTGGCCAGCACGCCCGACGGCGAGTGCGGCATGCCGCCCTGCACGATCAGCTGGGCCGAGGCGTACGCCCCCGCGGAGTGGATCGCCTCGGCGTACTGCGCGGCACGCTCGCGGAACTGCGGCAGCCGGAAGACGCCACGGGTGGTCGCGCCGAGGCCGGTTGGCTCGAAACCGGGGATGAGCGTGTTGCCGACGAACGCGTTCATGCCGCAGATCCAGGCCGCGCCGCTCTCGGCCCGGCGGCGCCAGTACGCCGTGCTGGCCCGCGCCTGCCGTTCGCTGCCGAACGGGTCGCCCGTCAGCCTTCCGTGGGGCGGCAGCATGATCCGGTTGCGCAGCTCCATCGCGCCGACACGGATCGGCTGGAACAGCAGGCTGTCCCGTACGGATTCCGGCATCTCGCTCCTCCTAGGACTGCGCCGCGTGCAGGCCGGCGCGGCGTGCGAAGACCATGGCGGGGCCGAGGGTTCCCCCGGCCCCGCCGTATGCCATGCCGGTCGCCGCGGCCATGGCGTTCCCGGCCGCGTACAGGCCGTCCACCAGCATGCCGTCGGCCCGTACGACCTGCCCGTCGGGCGTCGTCCGCGGGCCGCCCTTGGTGCCGAGCGTGCTGGGGTGGACGGGGACGGCGTGGAACGGGCCCGTGGTCAGCGGACCCAGCGTCGCCTGCGGCGTGCCGTAGTGGGCGCGGTCCCCGCACCAGCCGTCGTACACGCTCTCGCCGCGGCGGCAGTCGGGGTCGTGCCCGGCGGCGGCGCCGGCGTTGAAGCGGGCCACCGTCGCCGACAGCCGCCCGGCCGGGACCCCGATCCGCCCGGCGAGGCCGTCGAGGGTCGCGTCGCTGGTCAGCCACTCCGGGGCGGCGGAGCCCGGAGTGGTGCCGAAGACGCCGTACTTGCGTACGCAGGCGTCGTCGAGGACGAGCCAGGCAGGGAGGTTGGCGTAGCGGAACTCGGTCACGTCGAAGGCGTGGAAGGCCGCGCCGAGCGCGTTGTAGTTCGCGGCCTCGTTGGTGAACCGGTCGCCGCGCCCGTTGACCATGAGCGTCCCCGGCAGGGTCCGTTCGCGCAGCAGGAGGACCGGGGCCGCCGTGCCGTCCGTTCCCGGCACCAGCACGACGGGCACCCACCATGCCTCGCCCATGGCGCCGAGCCGCGCGCCCGCACTCATGGCCAGACGCAGCCCGTCACCGGTGTTGGCGGCGGCGCCCGGCGGGTGGGCGACGGGGCCGCGGATGAAGTCCCGTACGAGCTCCGGGTCGTGCTCGAAGCCGCCCGTGGCGATGAAGACCGCCGCGCCGGCGCGCACCTCGCGGTGCCCCGCGGCGGTCTCGAAGCGGACCCCCGACACGCGCACGGGCCCGGCCTCCGACATGCCCCCGGAGGCACCGCCACCGGTCAGCAGCCCGGTGGCGCGCGCTCCCGTGACCGGCTCGATGCCGCGCTCCAGACAGCCCTTCAGCAGGGCGGCCACCAGGCCGCGGCCCAGTCCCTCCTGGGCGGCCGCCGTGCGGCGCCGCATGAGTTCGGGGGCGATGACGCCCGTACCGCCCCCGCTGGGTATCTCGCCGATGTACAGCCGCCGGGGGGCGCCCTCGATCCGGTCCCGCCACGCGCCCAGTACGTCCGTGCCGAAGAGCTCCGGCTCCATCGAACGGCCCCCGCCAGGCAGGCCGCCGGGGTGCTCGGGGTGGTAGTCGGGGTATCCGGGGACGGGCCTGAGCCGGAGCGGGGTCTCGTCGTCCAGCCAGCGGAGGGTGGGGCGTACGCCGTCCACGAAGGCCGCCGTCATCTCCGGCCGCATGCTCCCGTTGGAGAGGGAGTCCAGGTACGCGAGGGCCAGGTCGCGGCTGTCGGTGACGTCCTCACCGGCGCGCCCGTTGTCGGGGAGCCACACGACGCCCCCGGACAGTGCCGTCGTTCCGCCGATCCGATCGGCCTTCTCGAACAGTCCCACGGAGGCTCCGGCGCTCGCCGCCGCCAGGGCGGCGGTCAGGCCGGACGCCCCCGTGCCGAGCACCACCACGTCGTACGCGTCCGCCACAGCTCCTCCTCGGCAGGGTCCCGTCGAGAACCTGCATCACTATACGTTTTACGTGTAAGGTTAGATTTCTTGGCGGTCAGTGCCCCGGCGCGGACACCTTCTCCGGGTCGATCCTGATGTCGATCAGCACCGGTCGGTCCCGGGACCCGAGCGCACCGAGCGCCGCGTCGAGTTCGGCCAGGTTCCGGACGGTGTGGCCCCGGCCGCCGAGCGCGGTGGCGACGGGGCCGAAGTCGGGCCAGTCGAAGGTGGAGAGCGCCGGGTCCATGTTCCTGTCGCGGAACTGGACGTGCTCGGCTCCGTAGGCCGCGTCGTTGAGGACGACGACGACCAGGTCGACCCGGTGCCGTACCGCCGTGCTGAACTCGGCGAGGCCGCCGAGCATGAACCCGCCGTCGCCGGTGACCAGCAGGGTCGGACGGCCGGGCGCGCCGAACGAGGCGCCGACCGCGTTGCCCATGCCCAGGCCGATCGAGCCGAAGTTGACGGTGTGCACGTACGCGCCGGGCTCCGGGCAGTGCAGCCTCGTGAACGCCTCGAAGAGGAACCGCCCGCCGTCCAAGACGAGATTGCGGTCGTCCGGGAACGCCTCCTCGATCCTGTTCAGCGCGGTGCGGATGTCGACAGTCCCGTCCGTGCCGAGATCCGTGAACTCCGTTCCGGCGTACGCGGCCAGGCGCTCGGCGAGGGCGTCGGAGGCGAAGCCGGTGGGCCTGGTCCCGGCCTCTTCCAGCCACTCGACGAACGTGTCCGCCACCGTCGCGGCGTCACCCACGACACCGGCGTCGGCCGGCGCGAACCGGTTGAGGGCGCCGCGGTCGGTGTCGACGTGGACGACCTGCTTCCTCTCCAGTACGGCACCCTCGGCGGTGGTCCACTTGTTGAGTCCGGCGCCGAAGGCGATGACGCAGTCGCTGCGCAGGAGTGTGTCGAGCGCGACCTCGTGGGACAGCGTGCCGCAGATGCCGAGGTCGAACCGCTCGCCGCGGAAGAGGTCCTTGCCGCGCAGCGTGGTCGCCACCGGGGCGCCGATGCGCCCGGCCAGCCGCAGCAGGGCCGCCCTTGCCGTGGGCGTGGCCGCGCCGCGGCCCGCGAGCACGACGGGCCGGCGGGCGCTGGCGATGATGCCGACCGCCGCGTCGAGCGCGGCCGGGTCGGGGGCGACGGCCTGGGGTGCGCTGAACCGCGGCGCCGTCTTCTCGTAACCGGCCTCCTCCCACTGGAACTCGACGGGGACGTTGAGCACGACCGGCCGCTGCTCCACGTGGGCCCTGCCGATCGCCACGGCCACGTCCTCCGCGACGGTCCCGGGTGTGCGGACCTGTTCGAAGCCCGCGCCGGTCGGCAGGACGACGTCGCGCTGCGGGACGTTCTGGAGGTTCTCCCGGTCCGCCACGGCCGTGTCGCCGGCGACGACGAGGAGCGGGGTGCGGTCCTTCACGCTTTCCACCAGTGCGGTGAGGGTGTTGGTCAGCGCGGGGCCGTGGGTCACGGTGGCGACTCCCAGGCCGCCCGAGGTACGGGCGTACCCGTTCGCGGCGAGCACGGCGCCCGCCTCGTGGGAGCAGGAGAGGTACGTGCCGCCCGCCACCCGCTGGAAGCTGTCCATCATGAACAGGTTCGCGTCTCCCAGGACTCCGAAGACGGTGTCCACTCCGTGGTCGGCCAGTGCGCGCGCAACTGCTTCGTGGAACAGCATGGAAGCTCCGCCTCTCCAAGGTTGCCGGAACCCTTGCAAATCTCTCCTTGTACGTCAATAGTCATGTTGTGTGGCCGACCGGGCGCAGGGAGAGAAGGGGCGGGACATGTCGGAGCCGTTCGATGTCATCGTGCTGGGTACGGGAGCCGCCGGCCTCACCGCTGCCGTGACCGCCGCGGCGGGCGGAGCGCGGGTGGGCCTGTTCGAGAAGGCCGACGAGGTGGGCGGAACCACCGCGTGGTCCGGCGGCCACGTCTGGATCCCCGGGAATCCGCACCAGGCGGACATCGGCGTGGAGGACAGTGAGGAGGAGGCGTTCACCTACATCATGTCCCTCTCCCGCGACATGATCGAGGGACGCCTGATCCGCTCCTATCTGCGGGCCGGGCCCCGCATGGTCCGCTTCCTCGACGAGTCGGCGGGCACCGAGTTCCACGCCGTCGCCGACTTCCCCGACTACCACCCCGAACGGCCGGGCGGCAAGCCGCGGGGCGGCCGTACGGTCGAGTGCCCGCTGTTCCCGTTCGACACGCTGGGGACCTGGCAGCACAAGGTCACGAAGAGCCCGTACTACTCCAACCAGCACCTGACGATGAGCGAGACGTCCCTGGGCGCCGTCGTGCCGGAGCTCCCGTCCGAGGAGGAGTTCGCCCGCCGCGCCGTCCGCGACGAGCGCGGCCGGGGCCAGGCCCTCGTGGGAAGGCTGCTCAAGGCCTGCCTCGATGCCGGTGTGGAGCCGCGGGCCGGGCACCGGGCCCGCGAACTGGTCGTGGAGGACGGGCGCGTCGCCGGAGTACGGTTCGACACGCCCGCCGGGCAGCGCGAGGTGCGCGCGTCCCGCGGCGTCGTGCTGGCGACCGGGGGCTTCGAGTGGAACGACGAGTTCAAGCGGGCGTTCCTGCGCGGGCCGCTGACCCACCCGGTCTCGATGAGGACCAACACGGGTGACGGCCTCCGCATGGCCATGAAGACCGGCGCGATGCTCGGAAACATGCGGGAGGCGTGGTGGGTTCCGGCCGCCGAACTGCCCGAGGGCATCAACGCCATGAACCGCGCGATGATCAGCGCCGACCGCACCCGGCCCCGTTCGATCATGATCAACCGGCAGGGCCGCCGCTTCACCAACGAGGCCGCGAACTACAACGCGTTCGGCGGCGCCTTCCATGTCGAGGACGTCGCCTCCTTCGACTACGCCAACCTGCCCTGCTGGCTCGTCTTCGACCAGGGCTACCTGCGGGCGTACGGCACCATCGGCCCCCACCCGGCGGGCGAGGAGCCCCCGGCCTGGCTGCCGGGCTTCGCGACGCTGGACGCGCTCGCGGCGCATCTGGTCGTCCCCGCCGAGGAGTTGAACGCCACCGTGCGGCGCTGGAACGCGCACTCGGAGAAGGGCGCGGACCCCGACTTCCACCGCGGCGAGAGCGCCCACGACCGCTGGTGGGGCGATCCGGCCTACAAGGGCGACGTGCGCGGCACACTCGGACCGCTCGACGAACCGCCGTACTACGCGATCCCCGTCAAGAGCGGCGCGCTCGGCACCAAGGGCGGCCCCCGGACCGACCCCGACGCCCGGGTGCTCGACGTGGACGGCGAACCGGTCGAGGGGCTGTACGCGGCGGGCAACGTGATGGCGTCGCCCTTCGGCATGACGTACGGCGGCGCGGGCGGCACGCTCGGCCCGGCAATGGTCTTCGGCTACCTCGCGGCGCTGCACGTCACCGGCCAGTCCGGCTCCTGAAGGGCCGGGGCACCGCGGAACAGGGCACCGGAGCCGGTCAGTCCGGGTCGCCGGAGATCAGGACGGCGAGTCCCGACTCCACGAGGGCCGGGACGGCGGGGCCCG
Source organism: Streptomyces armeniacus (assembly GCF_003355155.1). Classification (NCBI taxonomy): domain Bacteria; kingdom Bacillati; phylum Actinomycetota; class Actinomycetes; order Kitasatosporales; family Streptomycetaceae; genus Streptomyces; species Streptomyces armeniacus. The sequence continues at coordinate 1,611,456 of NZ_CP031320.1, forward strand.
CCTTCTCGAAGCCCTCCCCAACGGTCTGGCCGGCCAGGTAGCGGGCGTGGATGCCCTCGGCGATCACCGCCAGCTTGAAGTAGCCGAAGGCGACGTAGAAGTCGAGCCGGTCCAGGTCGAGACCCGAGGCGTCGGCGTACGCCCGTGCGAGCGCCGCTCTGCCCGGGAACCCGGGGTTGGCGGTCACCGCGTGCCGGGTGCCGGTCACCTCCGCGGTGAGGGCGTCCCAGTACACGAGCATGAGGCCGAGGTCGGTCAGCGGGTCGCCGAGCGTCGACATCTCCCAGTCGATCACCGCGGCGATGCCGCCCGGCCCGGGAGCCCCGTCCGTACGGGCGGGGGCGAAGATGACGTTGTCGAGGCGGTAGTCGCCATGGACGATGCTCGCCCGCTGCGGCGGGGGCACCGCCCGCTTCAGGCGGCGTACCAGTTCGTCGAACCCCGGCAGTTCGCGGGTCGCCGACAGCGACCACTGGCGGGCCCAACGGGACACCTGGCGCGCCACGAACCCCTCCGGGCGGCCGAAGCCCGCCAGGAGTCCCGGGTCGGTGGAGTGCAGCGTGGCCAGCACCTCCACCAGGCTCCGCGCGTACCGGGCGGCCGTGTCCGGCGGAAGGCCCTCGGCGTCCGCGGCATCGCGCAGCACCGGGCCGTCGACCCGCTCCATCACGTAGAAGCCGGCGCCCAGGACGTCCTGGTCCCGGCACAGCACCACCGGTTCGGGGACCGGGACGGCGCTGCCGTGAAGCGCCTCGATGACGCGGTACTCGCGGGCCATGTCGTGCGCGGTGGGCAGTACGTCCCCGACCGGCGGCCGCCGGAGCACCCAGTCCGAACGGCCGTCGGTGAGCCGGTAGGTGAGGTTGGAGCGGCCGCCGGTGATGAGCGACGCCCGGAGCGGCCCGGCGAGGCCGACGGCCCCGTCGAGGTACGGCGTGAGCCGGTCCAGGTCGACGCCGACCGGGTCCTGTTCGGCGGTCTCGGCGGAGTCCGGGTCAGCGGCCATGGAACACCGCCTTCCCGGCGCCGTCCGCCACGAAGCTCGCCATCCCCGCCGCCCGGTCCTCGGTCGCGAACAGCCCCGTGAACAGGGAGCGTTCGAGGTCCAGTCCGGTCTCCAGCGAGGACTCCAGACCCCGGTCGACCGCCTCCTTGGCGGCACGCAGCGCCAGGGCGGGGCCGTTGAGGTACGGCTCCACCAGCTGCCGTGCCCTGTCCGGCACGTCCGCCGGCTCCACCGCGTAATCGGCGAGTCCGAGGGCGGCGGCCTCGCGGCCGTCGACCGTACGGCCGGAGAAGATCAGGTCCTTGGCCCTGGCCGCGCCCACGAGCCGCGGGAGGCGCTGCGTTCCGCCGGCGCCGGGGATCACTCCGAGGTGTATCTCCGGGAAGCCCAGCGTGGCATCCGTGGCGCAGACCCGCAGGTCGGCGGCGAGCGCGAGCTCCAGGCCGCCGCCGAGGGCGTAGCCGCTGATTGCGGCGACGACCGGCATCGGCAGCCGTGCCAGGGCGGTGCACACGTCGCCGAGGGCACTGGAGTCCCGGACCGCCTTCGGGTAGTCCCAGTCCAGCATCTCCTTGACGTCGCCGCCGGCCGCGAACACCTTCGGTCCGCCCGTGACGATGACCGCCCGGGCCTCCTCGGACCGCCGTATGTCCGCGACCACATCGGTGAGTTCGCGGACGAGCGGCCCGTCCAGGGCGTTGACGGGCGGCTGGGCGAGGGTGACGGCGGCCAGCCCGCCGGTGATGCTCAGCGTGACCCGGGTCCGGTCACCCATGGTCGTACCAGCCCTTGCCCGTCTTCCTGCCGTGGTCGCCGGCGCCGGCCATCCGTACGGAGAGCTCCGGGGGGTAGAACTTCGGGTCGGCCGTATCGGTGTAGATGTTGCGCGCCGCGTTGACGAACACGTCGACACCGGTGAGATCCATCGTCTCCAGCGGGCCCATGGCATGGCCGAAGCCGAGCCGGCACGCGGTGTCGACGTCCTCGGCGGTGGCCACACCGTTCTCCACCAGCTTCACGGCCTCGACACTGAGCGCGACGATCAGCCGGGTGGTGACGAAGCCCGCGAGGTCGCGGTTGACGACCACACAGGTCTTGCCCAGGTCCGCGGCGAACGCCTGGGCCTTCTTGAGGGTTCCGTCGGTGGTCTTGACGCCGCGCACGACCTCGCACAGCCGCATCATGGGGACGGGCGAGAAGAAGTGGGTGCCGACGACCCGGTCGGGCCGTGTCGTCGCCGAGGCGATCCCGGTGATCGGCAGGGCGCTGGTGTTGCTGGCGAGTACGGTGTCGGGCCGGCACATTCCGTCCAGCTGCCGGAAGAGCACCTGCTTGATGCCGAGGTCCTCGACGACGGCCTCGACGACGAAGTCGGCGTCCGCGGCCGCTTTCTCCAGCGTGGTCGTCGTGGTGATGCGCGCGAGAGCCGCCGCCGCCTGTCCGGCGCTGATCTTCTCTTTCCTGGTGAGCCGCTCCAGCGACTCCTCGACCGAGTGGAGCGCCTGGCCGAGCTGTTCACCGCGTACGTCGTGGAGGGCGACGTCGTACTCGGCGAGCGCGGCGCACTGGGCGATGCCGGAGCCCATCAGACCTGCTCCGACAACTGCGAGAGTGGGCACGGGAGTTCCCTTCACTGGGGGGAGCGGGCGGCGGCGCGGCGGCGTACGGCCCGCTTGGCGATGGACATCCGGTGGACCTCGGAGGCGCCGTCGTAGATGCGGAACGGGCGGACCTCGCGGAGGAACAGCGACAGCGGCACGTCGTACGAGATGCCGAGGGCGCCGTGGACCTGCACGGCCCGGTCGACGACCCGGCCGACCGCCTCGGCGACGAACGTCTTGGCGACGGCCGTCTCGGAGCGGGCGCGGCCGCCCTGGTCGAGCAGCCACGCGGCGTGGGCGATCAGGTGCCGGCAGGCCGCGAGATCGATCTCGCTGTCGGCGAGCATCTGCTGGACCATGCCGAGACCGGCGAGCGGCTGCCCGAACGCCTCGCGCTCGCCGGCCCTGTCGAGGGCCATGTCCTGGGCCCGCTGGGCGATGCCGAGCCAGCGCATGCAGTGGGTGAGGCGGGCGGGCGCCAGCCGCACCTGCGCGTACGCGAACCCACGGCCGACTTCGCCGAGTACGGCGTCGGGGGAGACCCGGCAGTCGTCGAAGACCACCTCGCAGTGTCCGCCCGTGAAGCCGGTGTCGAGGCTGCCGATGTGCCGGGTGATCCGCATCCCGGTGTTGCCGGCGTCGACCAGGAACATCGTCGCCCCGGCCGGAGCGCCCCCGTGCTCCGGGGTGGACGCCATGCAGATCGTCCAGGCCGCGCCGTCGGCTCCGGTGATGTACCACTTCCGCCCGTCGATGGCCCAGGCGTCGCCGTCCCAGCGGGCCGTGGTGCGCAGCATGGACGGATCGGAGCCGGCGCCGGGGCTGGGCTCGGTCATCGCGAAGCAGGACCGTACCGCCCCGCTCACCAGGGGCACGAGGTACTTCTCCTGCTGCTCGGGCGTTGCCACCCGGTGCATCAGGTGCATGTTGCCCTCGTCGGGCGCCGCGCAGTTGAGCGCCAGCGGGCCGAGCAGGCTGTGGCCCGCCTCCCGCAGGATCTCCGCCTGCGCGGTGAGTGTGAGACCGAGACCGCCGAAGCGCACCGGTGCGGTGGGGGCGAGCAGCCCGTGCTCCTTGGCGGCCCGCTGGAGGCGTTGGCGCAGCGCGTCGGTGGGGCCGGTCCCGGTGTCCGGCAGCATTTCCTGTTCGGCCGGGACGACCTCGTCGCGTACGAAGACGCGTACCCGCTCCCGCAGCTCCAGCGTCGCCGGGTCGGGCGTGAAATCGACCGCCATCACTGGGCCGTCCAGCCGCCGTCGACGACCAGGGACGAGCCGGTGATGTAGCTGCCGGCGTCGGACGCGAGCAGCAGCAGAGCTCCGACCAGCTCGTCGGGGTCGCCCAGGCGGCGCATGGGGATGCTGGCGAGCGCGCTCGCCGACGCCTGCTCGTCCGCCTGGATCGCCTCGGTCATGCCGGAGACGACCAGTCCGGGTACGAGGGCGTTGACCCGGATGCCGCGCCGCCGGGTCCACTGCATCGCCAGGTCGCGGGTCATGCCCAGCAGCCCCGCCTTGGAGGCGCTGTACGCCGGCTGGGGAGCGTCGGTGGACACCATCCCGAGGACGGACGACATGTTGATGACCGAGCCGCCGTGGCCGGCGTCGATGCACGCCCGCCCGAACGCCTGCGCCATCTGGTACGCGCCGGTGAGGTTGACCTGGAGGACCCGGGCGAACTCGGCGGGGTCGTCTCTGTGCGTCGGCACCACCCGGGCCATCCCGGCGTTGTTCACCAGGATGTCCACGTCGCCGAGTCCGTCCCGTGCCGCGGCCACGAGCGCGGCGCAGTCGGCGGGTTCGGCCACGTCGGTGGCCACCGCGACGCAGCGGCGGCCCAGCGCCTCGACCTTCCGCCGCGTCTCCTCGAGCAGCTCCGTACGGCGGGCGCCGAGCGCGATGTCCGCACCCGCCTCGGCCAGGGCCAGCGCGAAGGTGATTCCCAGTCCGGACGAGGCGCCCGTCACGATGGCGACCTTGCCGTCCAGTCTGAAGCGGTCGAATACGCTCACGACGCCACCGCCGTCGCCCGCTCCCACTCGGCGTCGAGGACGCCCTTCAGATAAGCGAGGCGGTCCTTGCCGGACACGAAGTCGAACTTGACCGTGCCGAAGGGGTCGATCCTGTTGCGCAGCAGGTCGAGCTGGCGGGCGGTCGGCTCGGCCGTGGTCGGCACGTCGTCCGGCACCCGTACCTCGAAGCCGGTGTTCTCCACGACGGTCTGCGGGTCGACCCCGGGGTGTACGGACTCGATCCGGAACGGCTCGTCGTCTTCGTCCTTCACCAGCACGGCCAGGTTGGTGACGACCACGACGGGACCGGGCTGGAGGCCCGCCTCCGTACGGGCGGCGGCGCCGACCTTCCACCGGGTGCCGGTGGTGAACTGGACCTTCTCGACCAGCGTCCGCGAGTTGTGGTTGCCGAAGTAGGCGACCATCTTGCGGTACATCTTGATCACTTCGGCGGCACCGGCGCCGCCGGGCAGCCGGACCTTCGGCTTGTCGAAGGGGCCGATCGCCGAGAGGTTGATGGCGCCGCTGCCGTCGAACTGGGCGGACGACACGGCCTCGACACCGCCGTGGTTGGCCAGGTGGATGGAGTTGACCTCGGTCAGCATGCCCCAGCGGCAGGCGGCGCCCTTGTAAGCGGCGGCCTCGGCGCCGGTGAAGGACAGCTGGACCGGGGCCATGCCCACCGCGTCGAATCCGGCGAGGTAGGCGCCCTTGGCGTGGGTCAGCTTGGCCAGCATGTACGCCGCGTACGCGAGCGGGGTGAACGAACCCATCACGGTCACGCCCTGCTCGTCGACCTCCGCCGCCACACGGCAGGTCATCAGCTCGTGGATCTCGTAGTCGGTCATGCCTCTGCTCCTTCGATCACTTCGGCGGCGTCCACCAGGCTGGTGAGCACGGAGTCGCGTCCCTTGAGCACCCGGGCCCGGTAACCCTCTTCGCTCTCGCCGCGTACCTGCTCCACGTACTCGGCGAACGAGGGGCCGGCCGCGGCGCCGGCGTAGTCCATGAGTTCCCAGGCGTCCATCGCGTAGCGCGGTATGTGCGAGGTGGGGTGGGCGCCGAACGGCGCCTCGATGACCGCCTCCACGTAGTAGCCGGGGAGCTTGGTCATGTGCGCGTTCCGCACGATCACATCGCGGTCGACCACCTCCTCGCAGGTGACGATGACCTTGCGGGCGGCCTTGGCCATCTCGACGTCCGGACCGGAGGTGCCGTCCCACTGCGCGTTCCCCTCCGCGTCGGCGCGCAGGGCGTGCACGATCGCCACGTCGGGCTGGAGAGCGCGGACCGCGGTCAGCTCCTCACCGGTGAACGGGCAGGTGCTGGTGGCGTAGATCCCGGGATAGCGGGCCGGGATGTCGGAGCCGAACGGGCCGCGGTAGGGCAGGTACGGGACGCCGCGGCCCTGCGCCTCCAGGCCGATCAGCAGGCCCAGCCCGGTGTACTCGGTGAACGGCAGCGTGCCCGACTCGACCGCCTTGCGTACGTTCGGGGCCAGGCCGAAGGCCTCCATGGTGACCATGGAGAAGGAGAGATGGCCCAGGGCGCCGGCGGCCGCCAGCAGATCCATGTCGACCGAGCCGACGACGGTGATCGCATGGATGTCCCTGCGCCCGGCGCGGATCAGCTCGCGGACCGCCGCCATGGGATGGTTCGCGAACCAGCCGCCGCCGAAGGCCACGGAGTCGCCGTCGTGGACGAGTTCTCCCAGGATCTCCAGGGGGGCGACCTTGTCGGGCATCTTGCTTTCGCTCATGGCTCCACCACAGCTCTCTGGTCGGACGCGATTCCCCCTCCGCGGGGCCGCGGAGCAATAATCTACCGTTGAACGTCAAAGGTGTAAATGGTGCTCGGCGCGGGTCGCTCCGCCGTGGGTGCCCGTACGGTCATCCGCTGTCGCGGGTGACGCCGCGCAGGCCCTTCGCCGCCATGAACTCCGAGATCCGGGTCCACACTTCGTCCTGGCGGAGCATCACCTGGTCCGCGATGGCCTCGAGGTCGGCGGCGCGCCGGGAGTCCAGGCGGGGGCCGCAGTCAACGGCGACGGAGGCGAAGTACGCCGACGGCCAGGGGAGGTTCTCGACGACGGTGGCGATCTCCTCCAGTTCCGCGGCGAGTTCGCCGTGCGGCACCACCCGGCTGACGATTCCGGCGCGGAGCGCCTCCTCGGCGCCGACGAGCCGGGACGTGAGGATCATGTCCTTGGCGAAGGCCTCGCCGGTCGCCCGCGCCAGTCGGCTGGTGCCGCCGACGTCGGGGACGATGCCCATGCGCATCTGCGGCATGGCGAACACCGCCCGGTCGCTGGCGATCCGGAGGTCGCACGCCAGCGCCAGCTCCAGTCCGGCGCCCACCACGGGGCCGTTGACGGCGACGACAGTGGGCTGGGGGACGCGCTCGAAGCGTTCGACGATGTTCGCCCAGCGCCGGATGAACGAGGGGTAGCTGCCCCTCTCCGCCTCCAGTGAGGCGCCGATGGCCCCGAAGTCGACGCCGGCGCAGAACGCCGGGCCGTTCCCCGTGAGGGTCACCACGCGCAGGTCGTCGCGGACCTCCGCGGGGGCCATGACCTGATCGAGCTCGTCCCAGGCGGCGAACGTCAGCGCGTTCCGCTCCTCCGGCCTGTCGAGGGTGATGGACAGGCGGCTTCCGGAGTCGGTGACCGCCAGGGTCGTGAATGTCGGGTCCGTCATGGTGTCTCCTCAAAGCCGGTCGTGCCGCGGCCCGGGGACGGGCGGCGCCAGGATACGTTATGTAACGTGCAACGTAAAATATTTCCGCGCGGACTCGTCCCATCCGGCGGGCCCTGGCGTGGCGGCGGCCGTTATGTAAGACTGACGTTCAACGTAAACAATTAACCCCTGGCAGGGATGACCCGTGAAAGCTGTGACCGACCCGTCCGCGGAAGCCGCTGCCGAAGTGGCCGCCGGAAGCGTGCGGCACGTGGGACGGTTGATCACCGGGATCGAGAACGGGCGCGCCGAGGCCCGTACGACGCTGCGCCACCTGGTGCCACACTGCGGGAACGCGCAGCTGATCGGCGTGACCGGACCGCCGGGGGCGGGCAAGAGCACGCTCGTGGCGGCGCTCATCCGCGAGCTGCGGAACCAGCGGCGGACCGTCGGCGTGATCGCCGTCGATCCCTCCAGCCCGTTCAGCGGCGGCGCTCTGCTCGGCGACCGCGACCGGATGCTGGAGGCCGCCGGCGGCGACCCGGAGGTCTTCATCCGGTCACTCGCCTCGCGGGGTGCGTCGGGCGGTCTCGCCGCCGCGGTCAACGACGCGGTCGACGTGCTGGACGCCATGGGCAAGGACGTCGTCATCGTGGAGACCGTCGGTGTCGGGCAGGGCGAGTTCGACATCGCCAGGATCGCGCACACCGTCGTCCTCGTACTGGTCCCCGGCTACGGCGACGCCCTCCAGGCGATGAAGGCCGGCATCACCGAGATCGCGGACGTGCTCGCCGTCAACAAGGGCGATACGCCCGGCGCCGAGCAGACCCACAAGGACCTGGCGGCCCAGGGGTTCGAACGACGGAGCCCCGCCGGCGGCGAGCCCTGGCCGGTCCCGGTCCGCAAGGTGTCCGCCCTGCGGCACGAGGGCGTCGCCGAAGTGGTCGCCGCGGTGGACGGGCACCACGCGTTCACCGGCGCCACCCGGTGGCGGGCGGAGGCGGAACGCGCCCGCCGCCACGCCCAGTTCGCCGCCTTCGTCGGCGACCGGCTGCGCACGGAGCTGCTCGCCGACGCCGGAGCCGTGTTCGGCGCGGAGCGGCTGACCGACCCGTACGGGACCGCCGAGAGGTACGTACAGGAACTGCTCCACGTGCACGGGCGGCTCGTCGACCGCCCTCGCCCCGAGGCCAAGCCAGAAACGGAGAAGCCGTGACATCCCTCCTGAGCAGCAAGTTCGAGGCGGCCAAGGAAGCGTGGGCCGCACGCCGGGCCCGCTACGCGAGCAGACTGCGCCCCGCCTCAACCGTCTCCGGCCTGCCGCTGAAGACGGTCTACACCCGAGAGGACGTGACCGGCTCCGACCTGGACGTGATGCCCGGCGTCTACCCGTTCACCCGCGGCCTGCATCCGGACGGGTACGCCCTGACGCCGTGGATGCAGCAGATGGTCTTCGGCTACGGGACCATCGAGGAGACCCGGCAGAAGATGGAGAAGATGGTCGCGGAGGGCATGGAGGGCTACTTCGGCCACAAGGTCTTCAACACCGTCTACGACGTCCCGTGCATGTACGGCATCGACGCCGACCACCCCGAGGCCGTGGGCAACATCGGCCAGTGCGGGGTGCACATGAGCACCGGTGACGACTACGACGAGCTGGTGCGCGACTGGGAACTGGACTCGACCAACTTCTCCATGATCACCGGAGACAACTGCCTGCCCGCGCTGGCGCTGCTCGCGGCCGCCGTCGAGCGCCGCGGCGAGCCGACGGCGAAGATGCACGGCAATTCCATGAACTGGTACCCGCGCATCGCCGTGCAGGACGTGCCGTCCTGGGAGCCCCAGTGGGGCTACGCCCTGATGATCGACCTGATCAAGTGGGCCAAGGAGAACGCGCCCGACTGGAACCCGGTCAACATCTTCATGTACGGCCTGTCCGAGGCCGGCGCCACCCCGGTGCAGGAGCTCGCGTACGGCCTGTCCTGGGGCAAGTCGGTCATCGACGCCGGCCTGGAGGCGGGCCTGGCACCGGACGACTTCATCGGCCGGCTGTCCTTCCAGATCGGCTGCACGGTCAACGTCTTCGAGGAGGCCGCCAAGTTCCGGGCGCACCGCCGGATGTGGGCCAAGCTGTGCAAGGACGCGGGTGTCACCAAGCCGTCCCACATGCACGCCCGGGTGCACGTACACACCAGTGGTTACGTGCTCACCCAGCAGCAGCTGATGAACAACAACGCCCGCATCACCCTCCAGACCCTGGCCGCCGTGCTGGGCGGCGTCCAGTCGATCCACACCTGTTCGTACGACGAGGCCGTGGGAGTGCCCACCGAGGAGTCGCACCGTACGGCGCTGCGCACCCAGCAGATCCTGATGTGGGAGAGCGGGCTGCGCGACGTGGCCGACCCGCTGGGCGGTTCGTACTTCCTCGAGAAGCTGACCGACGACATGGAGGCCGAGGCCTGGAAGATCTTCGACGATCTCGAGGCGGCCGGCGGCTACCGCAGGGGCATCGAGACCGGTGAGGTCAAGCGGAGCATCGACAACGCCTCGTACGAGATGAAGAAGAAGATCAACAGTGGCGAGACACCGATAGTCGGCGTCAACCGCTACGTCTCGGACGAGCAGGAGAACTACGAGCCGTTCCGTATCGACGAGTCCATCGAGGACAAGGCCAGGACGCGGCTGGAGAACTACCGCGCCAAGCGCGACCAGGCCGCGGTGGACGCGGCCCTCGTGGACGTCCGGCGGGCCTGCCAGGCGCTGAAGGACGGTACCGGCCCGCTGATGCCCGCCCTGGTGGAGGCCGCCCGGAGGGGTGCCACCAACGGGGAGATGATGGTGCCGATGCGCGAAGCGTTCGGCTGGTACGTCAGCGAGTGAGCCCGCGCCGGGCCTCGTACATCACACAAGACACAAGGAGTGCACCGTGTCCGAGGAGCACATCAAGGTCCTGCTGGCCAAGAAGAAGATCGACGTCCACGGGCGCGGCTCCAAGCTGATCGCCCGGGAGCTCCGTGACGCCGGTATGGAGGTCGTCTACTTCCGGTTCGGAGTGGCGGAGGAGATCGCCGAGGCGGCCCTCCAGGAGGACGTCGACGTGGTGGCGGTCAGCATCATGACGAGCGGTCAGATGCAGATCGCCCGTGAACTCGTCCCGGCACTCAAGAAGCGTGGGATGGACCAGGTCCTGGTGATCATGGGCGGCATCATTCCCGAGGTCGACTTCGAGCCGCTGCGGGAGCTCGGCGTCCACCGGAGCTTCCCGCCCGGCCTGCCGGGCGGTGTGGTCGCCGACTACATCCGGGAGAACGCAGGTACGGTCACCCTCGTCTAGCTCCAGGCCCAGGCCCAGGACGAGAACGTCAGTGGTACTTCCCCTGAAAGGGGTCATCGTGGCAGCGCTGTCGGGAGTGGACGGCAAGGGAATCATCGTCACCGGAGGCGGCGGCGGGCTCGGCTCGGCCATGGCCGCCGAGCTGTGCCGGCTGGGGGCGCGGGTGGTGGTCAGCGGACGTACGAAGGACACGCTGGACGCGACCGTCGAGGCCGTCGACGCCGAGCTGGGCCCGGGCCGGGCGTTCGCGGTCACCGCGGACGTCCGCGACCCGGCGTCGGTCGAGGCCATGGCCGGCCGGGCGACGGAGCTGCTCGGCGCGGTCGACGGCCTGGTCAACAACGCCTCCGGACTCTTCCCGGTCAAGGCCGAGGAGCTGACCCCCAACGGCTTCGACGCCGTCGTCAGAATCGTCCTCAACGGGACCTGGCACTGCACCTCCGAGGTCGCGCGCCGCTGGCTGGCGGCCGGCCGCGGGGGAGCGGTGGTCAACCTCCTCACCCCGTACGCGTGGACGGGCGCGCCCGGCATCGTGCACAACGCCTCCGCGAAGGGCGGCGTCCTGGCCATGACCCGCACGCTGGGCGCCGAGTGGTCCGGGCACGGGGTGCGCGTCAACGCCGTCGCCCCCGGCTGGATGCCGGTCGGCGGCACGGACTTCCTGGCGGGCGACCCCGCCGTACGTCAGCGGCTGATCGACGCGATCCCGGCCGGGCGCCTGCTGAAGCCCGAGGAGACGGCGCGCGCCGTGGCGTACCTCCTGTCCGACGACGCGTCCTACGTGGTCGGCGAGGTGCTGACCATCGACGGCGGGCACCATCTGTCCAAGGGTCTCTACGAGTTCACGGACGAGCTTCCCGGGCGCTCGTAGCGCCGTGGCCCGGCAGCGAGGAGCGGCGGGAACCCCGAGGCCCGGGGGCTCCCGCCGCTCGTCGTGGCCGCGTCGTGTTGTGGCGGCGGTGCGCTCAGCCGTCCGCCGCCGACCTCGGATGGGCGTAGTGGCGGCTGGTGCCGCCAGGGGTGCCGCGCTGGAGGAAAGCGAAGGTCCGCCGGGCGAACCTCCAGCCCTCCGGGGTCCGTACCAGCTCGTCGGTGTAGACGCCGGTGAACGCGAAGGCGTTGCCGTCGGCGTCCACCGCGTTCTCGGTGAGGTACCAGGTGGCGGTCGCCGTGTCGCCGCTGACGTCGGCATGGCCGCTGTGGGTGAGCTGGACGAGGTGCGCGAAGTTCCCCAGCAGCTTGCGCAGGAGGGCGGCGATCGCTTCCCGGCCGGCCGCCACCGGCACGCCGGGCACGTGCCACTCGCCGTCCTCGGCGAACAGGCCGGCCAGGTCCTCCGGCGCGCGCCGGTTGACGGCGTCGGTGAAGCGCGCGGTCAGTTCGCGGATCTCGAGCCGGCCGGCGGGGTCGTCGGAAATCAAGGGAACACTCCTCGGGTGAGCACGGACAGGCGGAGGGACAACGCGGGGACCGGCGCGGCTCAGCGGCTCGGGATGCCGCAGCCGTTGGGCGCCGTGCCCGCGAGTACGTCGTCGAGCGTGTAGCCCGCGGCCGGACCGTGGTCCGGCCCCGGGCGCGCGATCTGGAGCAGCGTGCCGTGGGCTTCGCGGGGGTGGAGGAAGACCTCGTGCCACTCGGGGTCGGCTTCGGAGGCTCCGTGCACGCGGTAGCCGAGCCCTTCCAGCGACGTGATGGTCCGGTCCATGTCCTGCCGTACGAGGAAGGTGACATGGTGCAGGCCGCCCAGCGGGCTGCGCCGGAAGAAGCTGTCCAGGAACGCCGAACCCGGCAGCGGCTCGAGGAGTTCGATCCTGCCGCCGCCGCGGAAGCTCAGCTGGAGACCGCGGTAGCCGACCCGTACGTTGTCGCCGCCGAGGTGGAACTCGCCGCCGAGCGTGTCCCGGTAGAGCGGCAGCAGGTCCCGGATACGGCGGGCGGCCACCGCGGCGTGGTCGAACTCGGCGTCCAGCGGAAGCCCGGCCGGGAGCGGGGCGTGGGGCGCGGTCACAGGCCGCGCCGGCCGAGCTGCTTGGCGATCGTGTTGCGCATGATCTGGTTCGTCCCGCCGGCGATCTCGTACAACTTGGTCTCGCGCCAGTACCGTTCCATGCCGTACTCGATCATGTAGCTGTAGCCGCCGAGGATCTGCATGCCGCGGTTGGCGCACCGGGTGCCGGCCTCGGAGCCGTGCACCTTCGCCATCGACGCCTCCATCGTGCAGTCCAGACCCCGGTCGAGCCGCCACGCGGCCTGCCAGGTGAGCAGGCGTGCGGTCTGCACGTCCATCGCCATGTCGGCGAGCATGTGCCCGACCGCCTGGTGCTCGATGATCGGCTTGCCGAACTGGACGCGCTCCTTGGCGTACTTCAGCGCCATGTCGAGCGCGCCCTGCCCCAGGCCGGTGCCCTCGGCACCGACGTAGATCCGTTCGGCGTCGAGCAGGCCGAAGATGATCGCCACGCCGTCGCCGAGTTCGCCGACGAGGTTCTCCTTCGGCACCCGGACGTCGCTGAGGAAGACCTCGCAGGTGTGGGTGGACTGGCCGGCGAGTTTGCGCAGCGTTCCGATCGAGACCCCGGGTGCCTCCCTGGGAATCAGCAGGACGGACAGGCCCTTGGAGGCCGAGGCGCCGGGCTCGGTACGGACGAATGCGAAGAGGTAGTCGGCCGTGTCCGCGCCGGTGGTGAACACCTTCTGGCCGTTCACGACGAAGTCGTCGCCGTCGCGTGTCGCCCTCGTGGACAGGTGCGTGAGATCCGAGCCGGCCTCCGGCTCGCTCAGGCCCATGGCCATCCGCATGGTCCCGGCGGCGATCTGCGGCAGCAGCTCCTTCCGCTGCTCCTCCGTCCCGAACCGGGCGATGCCCTTGGCGCAGAACGTGGCCGTGGGCAGCCAGGCGTACGCGAGTGCTGCGCTCGCGCGGGCGACCTCCTCGACGGCGATGCACAGGGAGATCTGATCGGCCGCGGAGCCGCCGTACTCCTCGCCGAACGCCATGCCGCACAGGCCGAGTCCGGCGGCCTTCCGGTACAGCTCGGTGTTGAACTCCTCCTCCCGGTCGTACCGCGCCACCTCCTCGACCGGTGCCTCCGCCTCGAAGAAGGCCCGCAGGGTCTCCCGCAGCTGCTGATGCTCCGTACTGATCGTGAAGTCCATTCCGTCTCCCGTCCGGCTCCTGGGTCGTCTGCCGGCGCCGGTCAGGCTCCGGCATGCTCGGTCTGTCCGGGCAGGCCGTCATGCCGCCCGCGGAGGTCCTTCTTGAGGATCTTTCCGGTGGCGCTCATCGGCAGCTGCTCGAGGAACTCCACGGAGCGGGGCTTCTTGTAGCCGGACAGCCGCTCGGCCGCGAAGGCCATCAGCTCGTCCTCGGTCACGGCGGACCCGGGTCTGCGGCGCACCACCGCGTGTATGGCCTCGCCCCAGGTCTCGTGCGGGACACCGATCACGGCTGCCTGTTCCACGTCCGGGTGCCCCTGGAGGACGCGTTCGACCTCCACGCTGAACACGTTGATGCCACCGGTGATGATCATGTCCTTGAGCCGGTCCACGATGGTGATGAAGCCCTCGGTGTCGACGACCGCGACATCACCGGTCTTGAACCACTCGCCTTCGCGGCTACTGCGGGTCTCCTCGTCCATCCGGAAGTAGCCGGGGGAGATGGAGTCACCGCTCAGCCAGATCTCGCCGGAGGTCCTGCCGTCGTGCGGCACGTCGTCACCGGCGGGGCCGACCACGCGCAGCCTGATCAGCACGTTGGGCTTGCCGACCGTGGAGAGCCGCCGCACCTGTTCCTCGGTGCCCTCGGTGAACTGGTTCTCGGGGCGCAGCACGGCGCCGCACGAGTAGCTCTCGGCCATGCCGTAGAGCGGGAAGAACACGTCGCCGATCATCTCGCGGGCGCGTCTCAGCACATCGAGTACGTACGGGGAGCCGCCGGAGATGATCCCGCGCAGGCTGGACATGTCGTACCGCTCGATACCGGGCTGCCCGACGACCATCTGCACCATCGTGGGCACGATGATGGTGTTGGTGACGCCGTACTCCTGGACCAGCCGCGGGAACTCCGCCGGGTCGAAGGCCGGGGGCACCACCGTGCGGCCGCCCTTCATCAGCACCGGGTGCAGCCCCGCCGGGCCTCCCGGGTTGAAGAAGTACGGGATGCACTGGAGCCCCGTGCCCCGTTCGGGGATGGGCAGCTCGGCGAGCCAGTTGAGCATCGCCGCGAGCGCGTTGCGGTGGGTGAGGACGGCGGCCTTGGGTATGCCCGTGGTGCCGCTGGTGGCGCCGAGCTGGTAGGTGTCCTCCTCGTGCACGGGCACCGCCGGATCGTCCGCGCGCGCCCGGCCCAGCAGGTCCTCCAGGTCCAGGTCGAAGCCGTGGTCGCCGCCGAACCCGATCACGTGCCGGACCGTCGGGACGTCCGGCAGCCAGGCGCGGGCGGCCCGCGCCAGCTCGGCGTGTACGAGGACGGCCTGCGGCTCGACGTAGGCGAGATACGAGGAGATCTCGTACGGCGCGAGGCGGATGTTCGTCGCGGCGCCGATGATGCCGGACTTGGCTGTCGCGAAGAAGAACTCGACGTACTCCCCGCAGTTCGGAGCGAAGACCGCGATCCGGTCCCCCTTCACCAGTCCCAGCCCCAGCAGCGCGTGGGCGAACCTGTTCGTGCGGACGTCCAGTTCGGACCACGAGTGGGTGGTCCCGCCGGGGACCACTACCGCGTCCTGCTCGCCGAAGAACCGTGCGTTGTGGCGGACGATGTCGCTGACCAGCATCTACGCGCTCCTTGCCTGTCGAGCCCTGGCGCTCCCGGTGACGCCAATGTAACTTGACTTAACGCTGTACGTAAGATGTAGATCGCAGCTTTCTCAGGGGGCGGTGACATGAGGTATCTCGATCTTGTCCGGGGCCCGGCGGCCAGGTTCCGCGACAAGTCCGCGGTGGTGGGGAACGGCCGGCGGCTCTCCTTCGCCGAGCTGCACGACCGGGTGGGCCGGCTCGGCACGGTCCTGCGCGGACTGGGGGTGAAGCCCGGTGACCGGGTGGCGCTGCTCGCCGCGAACGAGCTGGAATACCTGGAGATCCAGGCCGCCTGCCTGCGCTTCGGATTCGCTCTCGTGCCGGTGAACGTACGCCTCACCGAGCACGAGCTGCGCTTCATCCTTTCCGACTGCACGCCGACTTTGCTAGTGGTGGGACGCGACGAAGAGGAACGCGCGGCTCCGCTCGCCGCCGAGACGGGGATCCCACGGATGCTGGGACTGGGCGATCCCGGCGCCATCCCCTCCTACGACACCGCCCTGGCGGCCGCGGCCCCCGACGAGGGCGGCGGACCCGGCGACCCCGGCCTGCCCGCGACCATCCTGTACACCTCCGGTACGACGGGCTCGCCGAAGGGAGCGGTCATCGACCGCCTGGGGTTCACCGCCCGCGTGCTCGTCAACGCGGTGGAGCTCGGCGCGCGTCCGGACGATGTGCACCAGGCCAGCCTGCCGATGTTCCACATCGCGGCGTTCCTCTCGTACGCGTACACCGCGGTCGGCGGGACGGTGGTGATGCTGCCGGAGTTCAAGCCCGCCCTCGCGCTGCGCACGATGGAGCGGGAGCGCGTCACCTCGACGGTCCTGGTGCCGACGACCATCGCGATGCTGCTGGACAGCCCGGCCGCCGCCGGCGCCGACCTCTCCGCGCTGCGCCTGATGATCTACGGCGGCTCAGCCATCGAACCGGGCCCGCTGCGGCGCGCCATGGAGCGGCTGGGCTGCGATTTCCACCAGCAGTACGGCATGACCGAGACCGGCGGCCAGACCATCCTCCGTCCGGCAGATCACGACCCCGGGGACGCCGAAAGGCTCGCCTCCGCCGGAACCGAGGCGGTCGGCCTGGAGGTCGGCATCGTGGACGGGGACGACGTGCCGGTCCCGCGGGGCGAGGTCGGTGAGATCGTCTGCCGCGGGCCGTCGGTCATGGTGGGCTACTGGAACCGTCCCGAGGCGACGGCGGAGGCCCTGCGCGGCGGCTGGATGCACACCGGCGACCTCGGCTACCGCGACGACCGCGGCTGCCTCCACATCACCGACCGGCGCAACGACATGATCATCACGGGTGGCGAGAACGTGTACCCGCGCGAGGTGGAGGCCGCGCTCGCCGACCACCCCGGCATCTCCGAGCTGGCGGTCGTCGGGACGCCCGACCCCAGGTGGGGCCAGGTGGTCACCGCCGTCCTCGTCGGTCCGGCGCCCCCGGACGGGGAACTGAGCGACTGGGCCCGGGAACGGCTGGCGGGCTTCAAGGTGCCGCGCCGCTGGGTGCGCGTGGACACGCTGCCCCGCAACGTCACCGGCAAGGTGCTCAAGCACCGGCTGCGCAGCGACCTGTCCCGAACCGAGGACTGACGCGTACGGGCGAGGGTCGCGGGGGTCAGCGATGCAGAGGCTCAGCGGGCAGGCGGACCGGCGGACCGACGGGCCGGCGAGCCGGCGGGTCACTCACCGAGGAAGTCGGCCGGACGCCGTTCGAGGAAGGAACGGACGCCTTCGGTGAAGTCGTGGGTGTCCCACAGCTCGGTGACCCGCCGCTGCTCCAGGTCCAGCTGTTCCGCGAGGCCCAGCGTCGTCGCCCGGTCGAGCAGCTCCCGGATCCGTACGAGCGCCAGCGGGGCCGTGCCCGTCAGCGTCGCGGCCAGCTCCTGTGCGGCCGCCGTCGCCGCGCCGTCGGCCACCGCCTCCTCGGCGAGCCCCAGGGCCACCGCGGCCTCGGCCCCGACGGGCCGGTTGCGCAGTAGCAGCGAGGCCGCCCGTGCCGTGCCGAGCATCCGGGTCAGGAAGTACGACACACCGCCGTCCGGGGACGCCCCGATGGCCGTGTAGCCGGGGACCAGCCGGGCGCTCCGGCCGAGCACCCGCAGATCGGCCGCGAGCGCCAGCCCGAGGCCGGCGCCGACCGCGGGCCCCTCGACCGCCGCCACCAGCGGAACCGGCAGCTGCCGCAGCCGCTTGACGGTGCCGTGCAGCCCTTCCACCAGCGGGGTGAGGGCGGTGTGCGGGTCGCCGGCCAGGGCGCGGTCGACCAGGGACAGGTCGGCCCCCGCGCAGAAGGCCGTGCCACGGCCGGTCAGCACCAGGGCCCGGGCGCCCTCCCCGACCAGGGACGCGGCCGCTTCTCCGAGCGACCGTACGAGCTCGACGGTCAGGGCGTTGAGCTGCTCGGGCCGGTTCAGCGCGATGGTGCCGACGCGGTCTGCGAGTGAGGTGTCCAGGGACATGCGTGTCTCCTCCCGCGAAGGGCTCAGTAACCGATGGTGCGCAGGCCGTGGTCCATGCACATGTAGGGGACGCCCATGCCGAGGCGGACGAACGTGGCGTCTCGCACGCCGTCCGGGCCGAACTCGCTCAGCAGCGGGAACGAGGTGCAGACGTACTCGGCGTCGATGAAGACCGAGTAGTACCTGATCCGTTCCTCGTCGACGCGCAGGCCACTGGCCCGCTCGTAGATCTCGAACATCTCGTCACGCGGCAGCAGCGCGTCCGCGCCCCGCCACAGGGCCGACGCCCAGTCCTTCATGGGGTCGCCGAGGTGAGCCTGCTCCCAGTCCGTGAGGGCCACCACCCGGTCCCCGCTGTAGATGAAGTTGCCGACGCCGACATCACCCCACACCAGGGAGGTGCGCTGGACCTCGGCCGGGGCGTTCCGCTTCAGCCAGGAGAACAGCGCCTCCACCACGGGCATGGGTTCGGGGTCCGCCACGCGGTAGGCCGCCTCGTAGTGGGCCAGTTCGAGCAGGGCGCAGTCCTCCGGCCGCCGGGGTACGGACATGAAGTCCCCGAAGCCCGCACCCTCCCAGTCGAGGGTGTGCACGCCGGCGAGCCGTTCGGCGAGATGGGCGCCGATCCGCCGGCGCATCTCCTCGTTGCCCGGCGCGAACAGCTTCCCCGCGGACGCGGAGCCCGGCACGGTGCGGCGGATGTAGAAGGGTGCGCGGCCGATCAGCGAGGGGTCCGTCTCGTACCAGAGGGTCTCGGCGACCGGGACGTGTGTCGGGGTCAGGGCGGCGAAGGTGCGGTACTCGCGCTCGAGGGTGACCGGGACGACGGAGCCCTCCGGGTGGTCCACCCGGAGCGTGAGCGCGTCGGTGAACGGTTCGCCGCCGCGTACTCCGGTGACGTCGGCGAACCAGGTCTGACGCGACATCCCGCCGACGTTGCGCTTGAGCGAGGTGACCTCGAGCGAGTCCGCCCCGAGCCGGTCGCGCAGGTAGGCGCCGACCTCACGGCTGTCGAGATCCGGTGCCGCGTGCTGGCCGGCGCTCATGACCGCACCGGTCCGAAGGACATGAACAACGGCTCGACCATGGGCCGCATACGGTCGACCTGGCGGCGTATCAGCCGGTGCACCTCGTCCTTCATCTCCCGCACGGCGGGGATCGCGTCCTCCGGGTCCAGCTCGTCGAGCGTGCGCAGTACGGCGACGACGCCGGCGCGCAGCTCCTCGTTGCGGGCGGTGGCGCCGCCGGTGCCGTCGGCCCCGCCGCCGGCGTCGGGCAGCAGACCGGCCAGGGCGGCCCAGTCGGGGCCGTCGTCGGCGGCCGACTCCGCACCCAGCGCGGCGGCGCGGCTGCCGATGGAGGCGAGCACCACGGCCATGTCCGCGCTGTCCTCGGCCAGCGCGTCCGGTTCTCCGGCGAGCCGGAGTTCCAGGTGCCGCAGGACGAGGTCCATCGCGTTGCCGGTGTAGCGGGCCCAGCGGTCCTCGACGTGGGGGAGGAGGGTGCCGTTGAGGGACAGGCGGATGCTGGCCAGCAGTTCGGACGGGGACGGTCGCATGGGGACCCCTTCGGCCTCGGGAAAGTCCGACGGTTGTGAATCTAACGTGAAGCGTTAAATCAAACAAGCGCTGACCCGGTGGGTGATCGGGTCGCCGGTCTGCCGTGTCGAGTAAATGTG
Organism: Streptomyces armeniacus; assembly: GCF_003355155.1. Taxonomy (NCBI): domain Bacteria; kingdom Bacillati; phylum Actinomycetota; class Actinomycetes; order Kitasatosporales; family Streptomycetaceae; genus Streptomyces; species Streptomyces armeniacus. Next base: position 1,631,025 of record NZ_CP031320.1, read on the forward strand.
ACGTGCCGCGTAAGAAAATCTCGCCCAGGCTATTGCATGACATCTAACGTGAAGGGTCAAATGACGTCATGGGCATCACACCGATCCTCGCCGACGACGAGTACATGCACGAGCCGACCGGCCACCCTCAGTTCAACGAGTCGGCCTACTACAACTTCGTGGACGGCGACTCCGGCTTCGCCGTGCTCATCCGGATGGGCAACCGTGTCAACGAAGGGCACGCCGAGGTCACCGTCCTGCTCTATCTGCCGGGCGGGAGGGCGGCCATCCGCTTCGATCGCGCGCAGATCGACAGCAACGACGCGTTCGAGGCGGCCGGGCTGCGGTTCGAGGTCGTCGAGCCGCTGCGGAAGATCAAGGTCACCTTCGACGGCACGGGCTATCTGCTGGAGCGGGGCACCGCCCTGGAGGACCCCAAGAGGGCCTTTGCCGACAGCCCCGTCGTCCCGGTCAGACTCGAACTGCACTACGACAACGTCGTTCCCGTCTACGGGCTGGGCGGCGGCTCGGGCATCGAGGGCGCCGAGGACAGCATCGCGGTGGGCCACTACCAGGGCCCGTGCAGCGTCAAGGGCTGGGTCGAGGTGGGAGGCGAGCGCCGCGAGATCGACGGCCTCGGCTTCCGCGACCACTCCTGGGGGCCCCGTAAATGGCAGGGCCCGCGCTACTGGCGCTGGATCTCCTGTATGACCGACGAGCGCAACGGCTTCGTGGCCTGGAGCCAGCGGATCGGTGACGCCCGGGCACCCGGAAACGGCATGGTCCTGCGCGACGGCTTCGTCGAACTGGTCAACAAGGTCACGGTGGAGAGCGACTACACCGACTCCGCGCCGTACTACGCCACGGGCATGCGGGTCTCGATGTGGACCGAGGCGGGCGAGCGGGTCGAGGCGAGCGGAAGCGTCTTCCATGTCGTCCCGCTCCGCAACCGCCGGGACGGCGAGGTCGCCCGCCTCGCGGAGTACCTCGTGAAGCTCGACTACCAGGGAGCGACCGGCTACGGGATCTCCGAGTACCACGACCGTATGACCGACGGGGTCCCGGCGGGGATGACCGAGGCGTGAGTACGGCGACGGAGGGCACGGCCGTGAACGGCGCGACCATGAAGGGGCTGCGCTTCGCGGAGCACGGCGGGCCCGAGACGCTGAGCTGGGACGAGGTGCCCGTCCCGGTGCCGGGCCCCGGGGAACTGCTCGTCCAGGTGCGTGCCTTCGCCGTCAACTGGGCCGATCTCCTGGAACGTGCCGGGAAGTACCCCGGCGCGCCGGCCCCGCCGTACGTCATGGGGCACGACCTCACCGGCGTGGTCGTCGGCAGGGGCCCGGACACCGCCGGGCCCGAGGACGGCACCCGCGTCTTCGGCGTGATCCCGCGCGGCGGCGGCGCGGCGGAGTTCGCGGCCGTGCCCGCCGGCCAGGTGCACCCCGTGCCCGGCACGCTCGACGACGCCCAGGCCGCCGGCGCCGCCGGGCCCTACTTCACCGCGGACGCCGCGATCGTCACCATGGGACGGCTGGAGGAGGGCGAGGACGTCCTCGTCCACGCCGCCGCCGGTGCCTACGGATCGGCCTGCGTGCAGCTGTGCCGGGCGTACGGCGCGGGCCGCGTCATCGCGACCGCGGGCTCGGACGAGAAGTGCGCGCGCGTACGGGAAGCGGGGGCCGACACCGTCGTCAACTACACGACCACCGACTTCGCCGACGTGGTCCGCGAGACGACCGGCGGGCGGGGAGTACCCCTGGTGCTCGAGTCGGTCGGCGGCGACGTTCTCGGCCGCAGCCTCGACTGCGTGTCACCCGGCGGCAGACTGGTCAGCGTCGGCGCCAGCAGCGGCCGGAGCAGCAGCCGGTTCCGGCTGCACACGCTGTTCGAACTGGGCATCTCCGTCTCGGGCTTCACCCTCGGCAACTGGCTGCGCGACAGCCCCGAGCTGGTCCGTCCGTCCGTGGCCCGGGTGCTCGACCTGTTCGAGAACGGTGGCGCCACACCCGTGGTCGCGGCCGTCTTCCCCGCTTCCGAAATCGCCGCCGCGCACGAGTTCCTGGCGGGCAGGCGGTCGGCCGGCCGGACGGTCGTCACCGTGAACCCCACTAGCCGAGAGTGAGAAGACCGTGGCCGAGGCCTACATCGTCAGTGCCGTCCGCACCCCCGTGGGGCGCAGGAAGGGCGGTCTGAGCCACGTACACCCGGCCGATCTGGCCGGATACGCCCTGGAGACCGCCGTGAAGCGGGCCGGAGTCGACGCCGGCGACATCGAGGACGTGATCCTGGGCTGCGTCGACCAGCTCGGCGCCCAGTCCACGAACATCGCCCGCACCGCGTGGCTGTCGGCGGGCCTGCCCGAACACGTTCCGGGCACGACCGTCGACCGGCAGTGCGGATCGTCGCAGCAGGCACTGCACTTCGCGGCCCAGGGCGTCATGTCCGGCACCCAGGACCTCGTCGTGGCCGGCGGTGTCGAGGTGATGAGCCTCGTGCCGATCTCCAGCCCGGCCGTCGTCGGCGAGCAGCAGGGCTTCGGCACGCCGTACAACAGCCCCGGCTGGACCGCCCGTTACGGGACCCAGGAGGTCTCGCAGTTCCGTGGCGCCGAGCTCATCGCGGAGCGGTGGGGGATCACCCGTGAGGCGATGGAGGAGTTCGCGCTCACCAGCCACCGGCGAGCCCTCGACGCGCAGCGGGCCGGAGCGTTCGACCAGGAGATCGTGCCGTTCGGCTCGCTGGACGCGGACGAGGGTCCGCGTGCGGACACTTCGTTGGAGAAGATGGCCGGGCTGAAGACCCTGACCGAGGGCGGCAGGATCACCGCCGCCGTCTCCAGCCAGATCTCCGACGGCGCGGCCGCGCTCGTCGTCGCGTCCGAGGCCGCGGTCTCGCGTCACGGCCTGTCGCCGCTGGCACGGATCCACACCATGACCGTGACCGGCGCCGATCCGGTCCTCATGCTGACCGCGCCGATTCCCGCGACCCGGCAGGCCCTGAAGCGGGCCGGACTGTCCGCCGACGGGATCGACCAGTACGAGATCAACGAGGCGTTCGCGCCCGTGGTGCTCGCCTGGCTGCGGGAACTCGGCATCGATCCCGCCCGTGCCAATCCGCTCGGCGGCGCCATCGCCCTGGGGCATCCGCTGGGCGCGACCGGGGCCCGGCTGATGACCACGCTGGTGCACAACCTCCGCCGTATGGGCGGTCGTTACGGCCTCCAGACGATGTGCGAGGGCGGGGGCATGGCCAACGCCACGATCGTCGAAGCGCTCTGATCCCACCGCGTACGCCCGGATCCGCCCGGGCCGGTGCGGTCTCGTGGTCAGATATTTACGTTGGACGTAAGAAAGCAAGTTCTCCAGTGAGAGGGACCCGCAGATGGCTGACATGGAACGCGTCGACAGGGAGACGCTGTACGTCGAGAAGTACCCGCAGGACGGCTACGCCGTGGTCACCCTGCACCGGCCCGACGTACTGAACGCGGGCAGCCCGACGCTCTTCGGGGAACTGGCCGAGACCATCTCCGGTTTCGAGGACGACGCCCAAGTCCGCGCCGTGGTCCTCACCGGCGGCCACGGCAAGGCCTTCTCGGCCGGCGCCGACCTCGGGGGCATGACGTTCGACAGCATGGGGAACTGCCGCAGGTTCATCCGGCTGGCACACGCGCCGTTCGAGGCCATCGAGCGCCTCGGGAAGGTCGTCATCGCCGCCGTCAACGGGTACGCCTTCGGCTTCGGCACCGAGATCGCCCTGGCCTGCGATCTGGCCATCGCCTCGGACAAGGCCCGGTTCGGCCTCCGCGAGATGAACCACGGCCTGGTCCCGGCGGTCACGATCACCCGCGGCATCGACATGATCGGCCGCCGCCGGGTCGCATGGATGGCCTACACCTCCGACGACGTCAGTGCGGAGGAGGCGCGCGAATTCGGCTTCGTCAACAAGGTCGTGCCGCACGAGTCCCTGGTGGCGGAGTACACCGCGCTCGCCGCCCGGCTGGCCAAGCGCGCCCCGCTCGCCGTGTCGGCCACCAAGTGGACGCTCAACAAAGCCGCCGGCGGCCACTACCGCGAGGGCGAGAACCTCATGCCCGCGATCTTCGCTTCGGCCGATGTCGCGGAGGGCCGCAAGGCGTTCGAGGAGCGCCGTGAGCCGGTCTTCCGCGGTGAGTGACTCCCGGCTGCCGTACCCACCGATCCACGAGAGGTCCCGTATGAGTGTGTTGGAGCAGTTCAGGCTCGACGGCAAGGTCGCCATCGTCACCGGGGCCTCGTCGGGCCTGGGTGTCGGTTTCGCCGAGGCGCTGGCCGATGCCGGTGCCGACGTGGTGCTCGCCGCCCGCCGGGTCGACCGCCTGCAGGAAGTCAAGGGCAAGATCGCCGCCACCGGCCGCCGCTGCATCGCCGTGCCGACGGACGTCTCGCGGTCCGAGGACTGCGACGCGCTCGTCGACGCGGCGGTGGAGCAACTCGGCGACGTCCACGTCCTGGTGAACAACGCGGGCGTCGGTCACGCCGCCCCCGCGCACAAGGAGCGTCCCGAGGACTTCAACCGGGTGCTGGGAATCAACCTGGTCGGCGCCTACTACATGGCCCAGGCGTTCGGGCGCGCGTGCATCGGCGCCCGGCACGGCGGATCGGTCGTCAACGTGTCGTCGGTGCTGGGTATCAGCGGCGGCGCCATCCCGCAGGTGGCGTACTCCTCGTCGAAGGCCGGGATGAACGGCATGACCCGGGACCTGGCCATGCAGTGGTCGGCACGGTACGGCATCAGGGTCAACTCGCTCGCCCCCAGCTTCTTCTCCTCGGAGATGACCGATCCGCTCCTGGAGTCCGAGGTGGGTGCGGGGAAGGTGCTCGCGCGTACGCCCCTGGGGCGTGTCGGCGAGACCAGTGAGCTGTACGGCGCCCTGCTGCTGCTGGCTTCGGACGCGGGCTCGTACATCACCGGTATCACGCTGCCCGTGGACGGCGGCTGGAGCCTGCACTGAGGAGGGCCCGCCCGGCGTGCGGCGGCGCTTCGGGCGGGCCCTGGCGGGCCCGCGCGGAGCGGTTCGCCGCAGACTTGTTCATGCACAAACCTTATTATCTACCGTTGAACGTGAAATGCTGCATCAGCTAGGTGCGGTGGGACGTGCGAGGGCTTGGACAACGGAGGTAGCGCAATGCACAGGAACAGGATTTCCCGCCCCGCGCTGGCCGTGGCGGGCGTGCTCGTGGCCGGCTCGGCCGCCGCGTGCGGTGGTGGTGGTACGGAGGCGTCGTCCAAGGGGGAGGACGGCCCGGTCCGCGTCATGATGTTCGCCGCCCAGTCCTACCGGCTGCCGGTGATGATGGCGGAGCAGGAAGGTTTCTTCGAGAAGCGGGGCATCGAGATCGACATCACCGAGCAGCCCGCCAACCTGCAGGGCATGCAAGGGCTCGACGCGACCAAGTCGGATGTCGGGCAGGTGACGGTCGGCACCCTGGGGCAGGGCTGGCAGGCCGGCAGCAAGGGCGCGTTCTTCTGCGGTGGCATCGACGTCCTGCAGACCACGCTGATGGCGCCGAAGGGCTCCGAGCTGCCGTCGGCGGAGGAGGGCGCCACCTGGCAGCAGGTGCTGAAGTCCCTCAAGGGCAAGAAGGTCGGCATCCAGACGCCGGTCGGCTCCGGGCTGCAGAAGATCTTCGCGGCGGCGCTCGAGGAGGCCGGTGTCGAGGACGTCACCTATGTGAACCTCGGCGGAGGCAGCAGTGCCGCGATCGCGGCGCTCGGCAAGGGCAGCGTCGACGTGGCCCAGGTCAACCCGACCGGAACCCAGCACATCCTGAACGCGAAGTCCGGCAAGCCGCTGCTGTACATGCCGGATGGACCCAAGGCGTACAAGGACTACTACGGCAGCGGCTGGGTGGCTCCCACCAGGTTCCTCGAGGAGCGGCCGGAGAAGGCGAAGGCGTTCTGCGCTGCCGTCGAGGAGGCTCTGGCGTTCATCAAGGCCCCGGAGAACCGGAAGTCCAGCGTGGCGATGCTGGAGAAGGACACCGGCGTCGACAAGCCGGTCGCCGAACTGGTCCTCGACCAGGCGTACGGCGACTACTCCACGAAGCTCGACAAGGGCAGGCTCGACGCGACGTTCGACTCGTACGTGGAGCTCGGCATCCTCAAGGGAAGTCCGAAGCCGACGTTCGACACCCTGGTCAAGCCGCAGGGCTGACCGCCCCATCGGCCGTTCGGCGCGCGTTCCGGGGTCCCGGTGCGGGGTCCGGGGGTCCGCCTCAGATATTGCTATCTCGCGTTTAACGTGAGATTTTCTCGGTGTGACTGCGGTCACCCGGCAGAGGGCCCCCGCGGCGCGGCCGTCATGCCCCATCGGCGGACCTCTGACTTCCAGGTGGTGAGGAGATGGTGACGTTGGCAGCCAGGACGGAAAGCAGGTCGGCCGTGAGGCCCGAAATCACAGCCGCATCGGGAACGCCCCCGCTGATCTCGTTCAGGGACGTGCATCAGGTGTTCCAGCTCCGGGGAAAGCGCGCCGAGCGCGGCTCCGCCGCCGGGGCCAGGGAGGTCGTGGCCCTCCAGGGTGTCAGCGCCGAGATCTCGGCGGGGCAGTTCGTGGCCCTGGTCGGAGCCAGCGGCTGCGGCAAGACGACCATGCTGAACATGCTCGCCGGGCTGGTCCAGCCCACGAGCGGCGAGGTCACGCTCCTGGGCCGCGCACCCGAGCTGCCGAACATGGACATCGGCTACATGTTCGCGCGGGACGCCCTGCTGCCCTGGCGCTCCGCGCGCAAGAACGTGGAACTGCCCCTGGAGACGCGCGGCTGGGCGCCCGCGAAACGCCGCGAACGCGCCCGCGAGATGCTCGACCTCGTCGGGCTGTCGGGCCGCGAATCCCAGTACCGCCTCCAGTTGTCGCAGGGCATGCGCCAGCGGGCCGCGCTGGCACGGACGCTGGCGCCCGACCCGTCCATCCTGCTCATGGACGAGCCCTTCGCCGCGCTGGACGCCCGTACCAAGCTGACCCTCCAGGCGGAGTTCCTGCGGATCTGGGAGCAGCACCAGGGCAGCGACACCCGTAAGACGGTCATCTTCGTCACGCACGACCTCCAGGAGGCGGTGCTGCTGGCCGACCGCGTGATCGTCATGCTGCCCAACCCCGGCCGCATCGCCGACGACGGGGTCGTCGATCTGCCGCGGCCCCGCGCCGAGGACCTGGGAGAGATCCAGTTCTCGGACGAGTTCAAGCGCATCCACCACGACCTCTTCGAGCGGCTGGAGGGCGCCATCGGCGACCGGCCGCCTCGGGGCGCGAGCTGAAGGGCGGACACCCATGACCACGACCACCGAGAAGGCGCGCTCACGGCAGGGCGCGGGTGCCGGGGCACGGAAGACGTCCGCCGCCCCGCTTCACCTCGTGCAGTCCAAGGCGTTCGTCCACGCCGCCCAGGTCCTGATCTGCGTCGCCTTCCTGGTGCTGTGGGAGACCGCCTCGAGCCAGGGCTGGGCCGACCGGAACCTGTACGGGCAGCCCAGCGGGATCTGGACGGCCATCGTCGACTACCTGCCCTCGGAGAAGGGGCTGTCCTCACTGCGGGCGACGGCTGCCGCGGTCGCTGTCTCGTTCGTGGTCGGCTCGGTGGCCGGTACGGTCGCCGGTCTGGTGCTCGGGCTCAGCCCGACACTGAACGCGATCTTCGGGCCGTTCCTGGCGCCGATCAACAGCGTCCCGCGGATCGCACTGGCGCCCCTGTTCATCGCCTGGTTCGGGCTGACGATGACCTCGAAGGTCGTACTGGCCGTCAGCATGGTCTTCTTCATCCTCGCCGAGAACGCCCGCTCCACGGTGCGTTCTGTCGACAGCGACCTGATGACGATGGCGCGCGTCGTCGGACTGAAGCGGGTCTCGCTGCTGACGAAGGTGGTGCTGCCGTCCGCCGTGCCGACGATGTTCGCGGGCCTGCGGCTGACGTTCACCTACGCGCTGCTCGGCGTCGTGGCCTCGGAGATGGTCGCCGCTACGGGCGGCCTGGGCCAGGAGATCGTGCTCTACTCGTCCTCGTACCAGATCAACACCGTCTTCGCGATCCTGGTGGAGCTGATGGTCATCGCCGTCGCCATGAACTGGCTGTTCACCGCCGCCGAGAAGCGCCTGCTCGTCTGGCAGCAGACGTCGTGACCGGCGGGTCGATGTGGGCCAAGGCCCTCACGGCTCCCGCCACGTTCGGCTCCGTGGAGGTGCCGCGGCCCGGGGCCGGCCAACTGGGGCCCGGACAGGTGTTGCTGAAGGTGCTGGCCGGCGGCATCTGCGGCAGCGACGTGCCCTTCTTCCTGGGTACGCCGGGCCGTTGGGAGCCGGCGGGGAACGCCCGGAGCGCCATCGGACGGCCGGGATTCCCGATGCACGAGGTGGCCGGAACCGTCGTCGCCACGACCGACCCCGCATTCGAGCCCGGTCAGCACGTGGTCGGCTGGGCCACCGCGTTCGACGGGATGGCCGAGTACGTCGTCACCGACTCCGCGAGCCTGAGCGGCTACGACGCTCCGGTCGCCCCGGAGCAGGCCGTGCTGCTCCAGCCGCTGGCGTGTGTGCTCTACGCGGTGGAGCGCACCGGTGACGTGACCGACGACGTGTGCGCCGTGCTGGGCCTCGGCCCCATCGGCCTGCTCTTCGCCCATGTGCTGAAGAACCGCGGAGCACGCCGCGTCATCGGGGTCGACCGGGTCGACCGGTCGGACACCGCCCGGGACTTCGGCATCGACGCACCGCACTGGGCCGCCACGGGTACGTGGGCCGCCGGCCTCGCGGCGGACGCACGGCCGGACGTCGTCGTCGAGGCGATCGGGCATCAGGCGTCGACGCTCAACCACGCGGTGCACGCCGCCGCTTCCGCCGGGCGGGTGTTCTACTTCGGCGTGCCGGACGATCCCGTGCAGACGATCGACATGGACGCGATGCTCCGTAAGAACCTCACCCTCATGGCGGGCGGCACCTCGGACCGCCGGCGGATGCTGGCCGAGGCGGACGCGTATCTGCGCGCCCACCCCGAGCTGTTCGCGCTCACGGTGACGCACACCTTCGGGGCGGACGAGGTCCAGCGCGCCTACGACCTGGCCGTCACGCCCGCTCCGGGCCGGCTCAAGGTGGTCGTGAGCCTGGAGCCCGGACCGTGAGCAACGCCCCTCGCACCCGTACGGTTTACGCGGTGCGGGCCGCGTGGTGGGCGGCCATCCGTACGGGGGCGTTGACCGCTCCGTAGCCCGCGTAGCCGCCCACCCGCTGCACCACCTCGAAGAAGATCCGGGAGCCGAGGACGGCGGTGTACGTGTGGAAGAACTCGCCGTGCTCGTCGCGGTCGTAGAGGACGTGGCACTCGCGCATGGCGGCCAGCAGCTCCGGGTCGGGGGCGAGGCGGGCGTCGAGGTCGTCGTAGTAGTTCTCCGACACGGCGAGCAGCGGTGCCCCGCGCTCCCGCAGCACGCGGGCGGTGGCGAAGATGTCGTCCGTGGCGAAGGCGATGTGCTGCGGGTCGGGGACGCCGGGGGCCCAGGTGCCGCGGCGGAGCACGGTGCCGTCGAGCACGATGCGGACCCGGCGTCCGGCGTCGGCGACCGCCCGGCTGCGCACCAGGCCGAACGGGGCGGCGTACTCGGCGTCGTGCTGGGGATCGAGGCCGAGCAGGGAGCGGTAGAAGAGGGTGGCCTCGTCGAAGAAGTCGAACGGCTGCGACAGCGCGACGTGGTCGATGCCGGTGAGGCCGGCGAGGCCGGCGAGGCCGGCGGGCGACGCGTGGCCGGCGCCGGTGAGGAGGAAGTCGCCGAGCCAGCCGCCGGGGGCGTCCGCGCCGGTGCGGCAGAAGAACACCCGGGTGCCGTCGGGGGCGTTGACGGACGTCAGCCGGGTGCCGGCCGAGCCGTCCGCGGGCGGGTGCGCCGGCGTGAGTAGCGCCTCCGCGCGTCGCGCGGCGCGCGCCGGATCGCCGGTCCCGACGGCGAGGGCGCTGACCTCGGTACGTTCGCCGGCCGCGGCGGCGCCGCTGTCGAGCAGGACGCGGGCGCCGCCCTGCTGCCACAACTCCACCGGCCTGCTGCGGTGCCGGCCGGCGTGGGCGAAGCCCATGGCGGCGAGCGCCTGTGCGATCTGCGGCCCCGAGGTGCCGCCGACGGCGAGTTCGACGAACGCGTACCCGGCCGGTTCGGGGGCGGACGGCGGCGCGGCGGGATCGCGTACAGCCGCGGCGGCCTCGGGGTGGCGGCGGCCGAGGTCCTCTTCGAGCGTGATCAGGGATCGCATCGCGTCGACCGCCGCCCGGTCGGGGGCCGATTGCCGGAAGACGTCGTTGAAGACCTCCAGGGACAGCGGCCCCCGGTAACCCGCCGCGAGGACCCGGCTGACGAAGGCGGCGAGGTCGAAGCCGCCCTGGCCGGGGAAGAGGCGGTAGTGCCGGCTCCACTGCAGGACGTCCATCCGCAGCCAGGGCGCGTCGGACAGCTGGAGGAAGAACAGCTTCTCGCCGGGGAAGCCGCTCAGCGCGCCGAGGTCCCCGCCGCGGGACAGGACGTGGAAGCTGTCCAGGCACAGGCCGAGCGCGGGATGCCCGGCGCGGCGCACGATCTCGGCGGAGTGCTCCCACGTGTCGACGTGCCGGCCCCAGGCGAGCGCCTCGTAGGCGACCTTCAGGCCGCGGGCGGCGGCGCGTTCGGCGAGCGCGTGCAGCTCCCCGGCGGCGAGGTCGTCGTCGTCCACCGCGTCCGGCGACACCGACGAGCACACCAGCATCATGGGCGCGCCCAGCTGCTCCATGAGGTCGAACTTGCGCTCCGCCCGGCGCAACGCCCGCTCGTGGAGGCGGGGGCCGACCGCCTCGAAGTCACGGAAGGGCTGGTACAGATCGACCGACAGGCCGAGTTCCGCGCACCGCGCGCGTATCCGCCGGGGGGTGAGCGGCGACGCGATGAGGTCGTTCTCGAAGACCTCGACCCCGTCGAACCCCGCGGCGGCCGCCGCGGCCAGCTTGTCCTCCAGCGTGCCGGACAGGCATACGGTGGCGATGGACCGGCGCATGTTCCTCACCTCTCGCGTGGGGGCGCGTGCGAGCGCGGGCGTACGGGTCATCCGGCGGCGCGTACGGCGTCGTAGAGTTCGCGCTGCCCGCCCTTCAGGTTCTCGGTGAAGTACGCCTCGGCCTTGCCGCGGAACGCCTCGCGGTCCACGTCCTCGACCACCTCGGGCTTGCCCTTCTCCGCCCACTGCTTGAGGATGCGGGCCTCTTCCCGCTCGACGCACTCGCGGTTCTCCGCACGGGTGCCGGACACCGACTTCTGCAGGGCCCGCCGCTGTTCGCCGGAGAGCCGCTGCCAGCTGTCCTCGTTGACGACTATCAACTGGGAGCCCGTCTGGTGGCCGGTGAGGCTGACGTGGCTCTGCACCTCCTCCATGCTCATCTCGACGACGGTGGGGATGGGGTTCTCCTGACCGTCGACGACGCCGCGCTGGAGGCTCAGGTACAGCTCCTCGAAGGCGACCGTGGTGGCCTTGGCGCCGAGGGCCTTGGCGTTCTCCAGATAGACCTTCGAATCGGGGAAGCGCATCCGCAGGCCCCCGAGGTCGCCGGGCTCGCGTACGGGCTCGTTGGCCGAGAAGTGCCGCATGCCGAAGAACCACACGTCGAGCACCCGCATCCCGGTCTTCTCGGCGAACGTGTCCTTCAGCTCCCTGCCGGCGTCGCTGTCGAAGAACCTGAACAGCTGGTCGGGTCCGTCGAAGGCGTACGCCATGTCGAGCACGCCGATCGGCGCGTACACCTCGGCGAGCGCCGAGGAGCCCTGCACGTCCATGTCGATGTCGCCGTCCATGACGGAGGTGACGCGGGCCGTGTCGTCGCCGAGCTGGCTGTTGGGGAACGTCTCGATCTCGACGCCGTTGTCCTGCTCGCGCATGTCGTCGGCCACCGCCTCGACGCCGCAGCGGGTGTGCGGGTGCTCGGGCGTGTAGCTGTTGGCGAACGACAGCTTGACGGTGCCGCCGTCGCCGCCGCCCTTGTCGTCGCTCATCGCCGTACAGCCGGCCGCCAGCAGGGCGGCCGCGCACAGGGCCGCCGTCGTACGGAATCGCGTCGCCTTGCTCTGCATCGCTTCCTCCTCGTCGTTGAGGTACTTCGGGTTCGGCCGGTGCACGGGCGTCAGAGCCCGAGCAGTGCGGGCAGGAAGGTGGCGGTGGACGGTACGAAGGTCACCAGCAGCAGCACCGCGGTCAGGGGGATCAGGAAGGGCGCCGTGCCGCGGAACACCTCGTGCACCGGCAGGCCGCTGACCGGGCTCATCACGTACAGCACCGCACCGATGGGCGGGGTCAGCAGTCCGATCATGAGGTTGACGATGACGACGACGCCGAAGTGCATCGGGTCGATGCCGAACTCCTCCGCGATCGGCAGCAGGATCGGCACGGCGATGACCAGTACGGAGATGCCCTCGAGGACCGCGCCGAGGACGATCAGCAGCAGATTGACCAGAAGCAGGAAGACGACGGGGCTGTCGGTGACGCTCAGGAAGGCGTCCGCCACCGACTGGGGCACCCGTTCGCGGGCGAGGATCCAGCCGAGCAGCCCGGAGGCCCCGATGATCAGCATGATCGAGGCCGTCGTCGAGGCGGTCTCGCGGGCGATCGAGGGCAGGTCGCGCAGCCGCAGCCGGCGGTCCGCGAAGCCGAGCGCCAGCACGTACGCGGCGCCGACGGCGGCGGCCTCGGTGGGGGTGAAGACGCCGCCGAGTATGCCGCCGAGAATGATCACCGGTGCGCCGAGCGGCGCCAGCACCCGCAGCGTGGCCGCCCGCAGCCGCTGCCACTCGAAGGGCTGGTCCTGGATGCCCGGCTGACGGCGCACCAGGACGTACACCATCACCGCGAGCCCGGCGGCCAGCAGGAAGGCGGGCGCGACCGAGGCGGCGAACAGCGCGCCGGTCGACACCCCGGCGATGCCCGCGTACACGACCGCGGGGATGCTCGGCGGCATGACCGGGCCGATCAGGCTGGACGCCGCGGTGATGCCGACGGCGAAGCGCTTGGGGTAGCCCCTGCGGACCATCGCGGGCACCTCGACCTTGCCGAGCCCGGCGGCGTCGGCGAGCGCGGAGCCGCTCATCCAGGAGAAGCCCAGGCTGACGCCGATGTTGACGTAGCCGAGGCTGCCCCGTACGCGGCCGATGGCCGCCAGCGCGAAGTCGAAGATGCGGTCGGCGATGCCGGACCGGTTGGCCACCACCCCGACCAGGATGAACAGTGGCACGGCCAGCAGCGGGAAGCTGTCGATGGAGTCGACGACCTGACGGGTGCTCAGGCCCAGCGAGTAGCCGTTCATCGTCACGTACGTGAGCGAGGGCCCGAGCAGCGCGAAGGCGACCGGCACACGCAGCAGGAGCAGCACGGCGATGGAGGCGGCCAGCAGCGGCATGGTCATGCGTCAGGGCTCCTCGTGTTCGGCCGGTCCGGCGTCCGGCGCGGCGCCGTGGACGGCGGGGGCGTGGACGGCGGGGCCGTCGTCGGTCTCCGGCTCCGGCAGGAAGACGGCGACCACGGAGCGGACGGTGGTCAGCAGCAGCCCCGCGAGGGGGATCACGTAGAGCCAGCCGAGCGGCATGTCCAGGGCGGGCGACGTCTGCTGCGAACCGTCGGTGACCAGCGCGTACGCCTCGTACGCGAGGTTCAGGCAGACGACCGCCACCGTCAGGTTGGCGAAGATGCCCACCAGCCTCAGGACCCGCGGGCCCGCGACGGTGTCGACCACCTTGAGCGTGACGTGGCCGTCGCGCGCGGCCAGATGGCCGGCCATGGCGAACGTCAGCCAGACGAGGCCGAACTGCGCCAGTTCGCCGGTCCACACCCAGCCGCCGCCGGGCAGGTACCGCTGCGCCGCCTGCAGCAGCGTCAGCACGAAGATCAGCGCCAGCAGCAGCCCGCCCACGGCGGCCTCGGCCGCCGACAGCCGGCGGAGCACGGCGGGCCGTGCACGCTGCCGGGGGGTCGCCTCGTCACCGGTCACGTGCGTCCTCCCGCCAACTCGTGAGGTTGATCCAGGACTTGCCCGGCGCCGTACGGGCCTGGGCGAAGGCGTCCGCGGCCCGTTCGGGCGGGGTCTCCGCGTGCAGGACCCGGCCGGGCGCGAGTCCGCCGTCCGCGGCCAGGGCCGCGAGGGTGGCGGCGAAGTCGCCGGGGTGGTCGTAGATGAGGGAGCCCCTGACCACGAGCTGACGGCGGGCCAGCGCCATGGTGGACAGCGGTACGGGCCGCGCGCCCATGCCGATCATGACGACGGTGCCGCCGGTGGCCACGGCGCGCTGGGACGTCTCCCACGCCTCCGGCAGGCCCACGGTGTCGAACACCGTCGCGTAGCCCCGCGCCCGCGCCGGGTCCACCGGCTCGGCGCCGATGCTCTCCGCGAGCGCGAGCCTGCCCTCGTGCGGGTCGGTGACGTACGCGCGGGCGCCTGCGGCCAGCAGCGTCTGGCAGACCAGCAGGCCCTGCGAGCCCGCCCCGACGACGAGGCACGCGTCGCCGTCGCCCACGTCCGACCTGCGGACGGCGGAGCGCGCCACCGCGAGGGGCTCGACGCAGGCCAGCGCCTCGTCCGGGACGGTCGCCGGCACCGGCCACGTGAAGCGCGCCGGCACCGCGACGCGTTCGGCGAGCAGCCCGGGCACGTTGATCCCGGCGCTCTGCCGGCGTTCGCAGGCGGAGGTGGTGCCGCTGCGGCAGCCGGGACAGGCCAGGCAGCAGTAGTTGGGCTCGACGACCACGCGCTGGCCGGCCCGGCGGTCGGTGACGGCGGAGCCGACGGCGACGATCTCGCCCCCGCCCTCGTGCCCCATGACCCACGGCAGGTACGGCACCGGGCGAGTGCCGTCGTACACGCTCAGGTCGGAGCCGCAGAGCCCGACGGCCCGTACCGCCACGACGACGTCGGCGGCACCCGGCCGTGGCTCCGGCCAGCCGGCCGCGACCTCGATCCGGCGGGGCCGCGTCAGGACGATCGCTCGCATGAGACCCGTTCCCGTCCTCTCCGAAGTCCGGGCGGCCGGGGGCGCGTTGCTGTGACGGCCGCCACACGTGGCTGGAAGGTTGCGGTGACATTAGGACCGCGGGGGAGGGGTGGCAATCGGTTGCCAAAAGTTGCCACACTGGCCCGCCGGGAGCCGGCGGGCCCGGCCACCTCGGGCGGAGCGGGGAGAGCGGGCAGAGCGGCAAGAGCGGGGAGAGCGAGCGGAGGCGCGGTGCCGGTGAACAGCGGACGCGGCGGCGGCCGGCGGCCGACGATCTACGACGTCGCGCGTGCGGCGGGAGTGGCGGCCTCCACGGTGTCGCGGGCGCTCGCCAAGCCGGACCGCGTCAGCGCACGGACCCGCGAGCACGTACGCGAGGTCGCAGAGCGGCTCGGCTACCAGACCAACCCGCTGGCGCGCGCCCTGCCGTCCGGTCGTACGCAGACCCTCGCGCTGTTCGTCTCGGACATCACCAACCCGCACTTCTTCGGCATCATCCGGGGCGCTGAGCACCAGGCGCGGGCCGCGGGCTGCACGCTGATCGTCGGCGACACGGAGGAGTCACCCGAGGTCGAGGCGCGCAACATCCAGCGGCTCGGGCCCTCGGTCGACGGGTTTGTCATCGCCGCCAGCAGGATGGTGGACAAGCGCATCCGGGAGCTGGCGGAGGGACACCGGCTGACCCTCGTCAGCCGCCAGGTGGACGGCGTGGCCAGCGCGATCGTCGACCACGCGGAGGGCACCCGGCAGATCGTCGAGCACCTGGCCTCGCTCGGCCACCGGTCGGTGGTGTACCTGATCGGCCCGCGCATGTCGTGGCCGGGTGTCCGGCGCTGGCACGCCCTGGCGGCGGCCGCGCACCGGTTCGGGATGTCGGCGGCCAAACTCGGCCCCTTCCCGCCCTCCGTGGCGGGCGGCGCCGCCGCCGCGGACGCCGCGCTGGGCTCCGGCGCCTCGGCGGCCGTCGCGCACAACGACCTCATGGCCATCGGCATGCTCCGCCGGTTCGCCCAGCGCGGCGTCCGCGTGCCCGCGGAGGTCAGCGTGGTGGGCTACGACGACATATTCGGCGCCGACTTCTGCTCTCCGCCGCTGACCACCCTCGCCGGCCCGTTCGAGGAGACCGGCCGGACGGCGGTCGACATGCTGCTGGGCATGCGCGACCAGGAGCCCGCGGGGGCGCCGCACGGCCAGGTGGTGTTCCCCTCGCACCTGGTCATCCGCCACTCCACCGGACCCGCCCCCGCAGCGGGCGCCCCGCCCCGCGCCGGTGCCCGCTGAGGCCCCGCGTACGTTCAGGCCACGTGGACCCCGGTGCCCGCGCGCGTGAGCGCGGCCTGGAGGTCGGCGTCGGCCTCCTGGTCGGTGATGAGGGCGTCGAAGCCGTCGAGGCCGCAGACGCGGTGCGCGGCGGTACGGCCGAACTTGCTGGAGTCGGCGAGGACGTAGCTGGTGGTGGTGTTGTCGAGGATGGCGTGCTTGGTGGCGACCTCGTCGAGGTGGTAGTCGGTCAGGCCGTAGGGGGCGATGCCGCCGGAGCCGATGAAGGCGGCGTCGGCGCGCAGGTTGCCGAAGAACGCCACGGTCTGGGCGTTGGAGCAGGCGAGGTCGCCGGGGCGCAGCCGGCCGCCGCTGACGAGGACGTCGATGCCGGGCCTGGTGCTGACCTCGGCGGCGACGAGGAGCGAGGGCGTGGCGACGACGCCGGTGTGGTCGGCGGGCAGGGCGCGGGCGACTTCCAGTGCGGTGGTGCCGACGTCGATGACGACGGTCTGGTGCGGGCGGACCAGCGCCGCCGCCGCGCGTCCGATGGATTCCTTCTCCGCCGCGTGGGCGCCTGTGCGTTCGGTGAAGGGGGCTTCCTCGCCGACGGGAGCCTGGCGGGTGGTGGCGCCGCCGTGGATGCGCAGGAGTTCGCCGCGCTGTTCGAGGAGCGCGAGGTCGCGCCGTACGGTCTCGTGGGACACGCGCAGGAGCGTGGTGAGGTGGTCGGTGGTGACGAAGTCGAGCCGGGAGAGTTCGGCGACGATCCTGCGGTGGCGTTCTGCGGCAAGCACGCGCGAGCCCTTCCTGACTGTTTCTGTGGATCTCTGACCGCATTCTAGGACGGCAGTACGGCAGCTCGGGGTTCCTCTTGACGAGAGGCGGGCAGAGGTCCACACTTCCGGGTATTCGCAGTCAGTTTTCCACAGATTCGGTCAGCGAGGGTGCCTTACGGCCCGTCCGCGTCCACCGGCCCGCACTCGCGGCGGGACACCTTGAAGCAGGGGAACGAGCTATGACGCATCCAGACAGAGGCGCGCACGGGGCGGGGGAGTCCCGCCTGCAGACCGCCGAGGAGCCGCAGCGGAAGATGCCCCGGGAACTGGGCTGGTACGCCTCGTTCTCCGTGGCCTTCGGGTTCGTGTCGATCGCGACGGGCATCTTCACGACCTACGGCGCGGTCCTCGCGACCTCGGGTCCGCGCGGCATCTGGGCCTGGCCGATCGCCGTGGTCGGCCAGCTGACGGTGGCGCTGGTCTTCGGCGCCCTCGCCGCGCGCATCCCGATCAGCGGCTACTCGTACCAGTGGGTGTCGCGGATCGTGGGCCCGGTGTGGGGCTGGATCATGGGCTGGATCTCGTTCGCGTTCCTCGGGGTGGTCGTGGTCGCCGTGGACTACACGATCGCCTCGACGATCCTGCCGGAGCTGTTCCGGTACGTCGGCACCACGCAGAACGCGTGGGCGATCACGGCGGTGGTGGTCCTGCTCCAGGCGGTGCTGGTGGCCCTGTCGACGCGCAGTACGCACAAGGTCAACAGCGTCGCGGTCACCGTGCAGCTGATCGGCATGATCGCGCTGACGGTCCTGCTGTTCGCCGTCGGCGCCTTCACCGGCAAGCTGGACTTCGGCAACCTCTTCGACACGGCGTCCGTGCCCGCCGACGGCTACTACGCGCTGGGCGGCGCCACCGAGGCGGGCCCGTTCGCGCTGGCGTTCCTGCTCGGGGCCTTCACCATCGTCGGCTTCGAGTCGGCGGCGAACCTGGCCGAGGAGACCCGCGAACCTGCCCGTGTGATCCCCAAGGCCATGGTCCGCGCCGTCATCTCGCTCGGCGTGCTCGGCTTCCTGTTCCTCGTCGCGATCACCGCCGCGGCGGGCAAGGTGGCCGGAGTCGGCACCTCCGAGACCCCGGTGGCGACCGTGATCACCGCCGTACTGGGCTCGGTCGTCGGCAAGGTGCTGCTCGTTCTCGTCGTGATCTCGATCTTCTCCTGCGGACTCGTCATCACCCTCAGCGGAACGCGCCTGGTGTACGCGATGTCGCGGGACGAACGCTTCCCCGGCTGGCGCCTGTTGCGCCGCGTGGACCGGCGTACCGCCACGCCGCTGAACGCGTCCGTGTTCATGCTGCTCGTCGCGCAGGCCATCCTGGCGTTGTTCTCGCGTTCCACGGACGCGCTGTTCGAGCTGTTCTCGGCGGCCACGCTGCTGCCCGCCCTCATCTACGCCGGGACGATCGCCATGTACATCGCCAAGCGCAAGTCCCTTCCGCCGACCCGGGGTTTCGCACTCGGGCGCTGGGAGGTGCCGGTCCTGGTCGTCGCGAGCGTGTGGCTCGCGTACGAGCTGCTCATCTTCCGCGACGCCTCCTTCCGCGCGCCCTGGACGTACGTACTGGTGCTGTTCGCCATCGGCGCCGTCTACTTCGCCGGACTCCTCCGCCGGCGCGGCAGGCAGGGGCTGACCATGCCCGACATGGCCGACGTCGACCGCACGCTGGACGCCGCGGACGCCGCGGACGTCACCGCGGAGGGCAGCCCCCGATGACCACCGTCCTCGCCATCGACCAGGGCACCTCCGGTACCAAGGCCGTCGTCGTCGACTCCGCCGAGGGCACCGTCGCCGTCGCCGAGGAGACCGTACGCCCGGTCTACCTGCCCGGCGGGGGAGTCGAGCAGGACCCCGGCGAACTCCTCGACTCCGTCCTGAACACCGGCCGCAGCGCGGTCCGTACGGCCGGCCGCCCCGTCGACTGCGTCGCCCTCGCCAACCAGGGCGAGACGGTCCTCGCCTGGGACCCGGCCACCGGCACCCCGCTGTCCCCGGCGATCGTGTGGCAGGACCGCCGCGCCGAGGGCATCTGCCACGAACTGGCCGAGCACGCCGACCGCTTCGCCGCACGCACCGGTCTCGTCCTCGACCCGTACTTCTCCGCCCCGAAGATGGCGTGGCTGCGCCGCAACCTCACCCGCGAGGGCGTGGTCACGACCACCGACACGTGGCTGGTCCACCAACTCACCGGCGAGTTCGTCACCGACGCCACCACCGCCAGCCGTTCGCTCCTCCTCGACCTGGACACGGTCGCCTGGGACGGCGAGCTCGCCGGCCTGTTCGGCCTCGCGGACGAGCGGCTCCCGCGCATCGCCGCCTGCGACGAGATCGTCGGCACCACGCGCGCCTTCGGCGGCGCCGCCCCCGTCCCCGTGGCCGGTCTGATCGTCGACCAGCAGGCCGCACTCGTGGCGGAGAGCTGCCTGGAGGCGGGGACCGCGAAGTGCACGTACGGCACCGGGGCGTTCCTGCTGGCAAACACCGGCCGCAGCGCCGTGCGTTCCACCGCCGGGCTGACGACCTCGGTGGCCTGGCGCGCCCGCGGCCGTACGCCGTACTGCGTCGACGGGCAGGTCTACACCGTCGCCTCCGCCGTACGGTGGCTACAGGACCTCGGCCTCGTCGGCTCCGCCGCCGAACTGGACGCGCTGGCCGCCGCGGACGCCGAAGGCGTCCTGTGCGTGCCCGCGTTCGCGGGCCTCGCCGCGCCCTGGTGGGCGCCGGAGGCGACGGCCTCGCTCACCGGCATGACCCTCTCCACCCGGCCCGGGCACCTGGTCCTCGCCGTGCTCCAGGGGATCGCCGCACAGGTCGCCGAGCTGGGCCGGCTGGTCCAGGCCGACCTCGGCCGGCCCCTGACGCGGCTGCGCGCCGACGGCGGCCTGACCAACAGCGCCACCCTGATGCAGGCGCAGGCGGACATCGGCCAGCTCCCCGTGGACCTCTACCCCTCCGCGCACGCCACCGCGCTCGGCGCCGCCGCCATGGCCCGCTGCGCACTGGACCCGGCGCTCACCCTGGAGGACGCGGTGGGCGACTGGCGGCCCACGACCGTATACGAGCCCCGCTGGCCGGCCGACCGGGCCGAGGAATTCCGCACCACCTGGACGCGGGCCGCCGCCGCCCGCGCCGGCAAGGGAGAACACGCATGACACCCGCCACCCCACGGGCCCCTCACGCCGGCGTCCACGACGTCGCCGTCATCGGAGGCGGCATCGTCGGCGCGGCCATCGCACGGGAGCTGTCCGGCTACGAGCTGACCGTCGCCCTCGTCGAAGCCCGCGATGACGTCGGTGACGGCACCAGCAAGGCGAACACCGCCATCCTGCACACGGGCTTCGACGCCACACCCGGCACCCTCGAGTCCCGCCTCGTCGCCCGCGGCTTCCACCTGCTGTCCGAGTACGCCAAGGCCACCGGCATCCCCGTCGAGCACACCGGCGCCCTGCTGGTGGCCTGGACCCTCGAGGAGCTCGACGCCCTGCCGGGGCTGCGGGACAAGGCCGAGGCCAACGGCTACGCGCACTGCCGCCTCGTCGGCGCCGACGAGGTCTACCGCACCGTGCCCGGCCTCGGAGACGGTGTGCTCGGCGGGCTGTCCGTACCGGACGAGTCGATCATCTGCACCTGGACCACCAGCCTCGCCCTGGCCACCGACGCACAGCAGCGCGGCACCGACATCCTGCTGCGGCACTCGGTCACCGGCGTCGAGGCCCACGACGGCCACACCACGCTGACCACCACGGCCGGTGACGTACGCGCCCGCTGGGTCGTCAACGCGGCCGGGCTGGGCGCCGACCACATCGACCGGCTGTTCGGCCACGACCGGTTCACCGTGACCCCGCGCCGCGGCGAGCTGTTCGTCTTCGACAAGCTCGCCCGCCCCCTGGTCGACAAGATCGTCCTGCCCGTGCCCACCTCCCGCGGCAAGGGCGTGCTCATCTCACCGACCATCTACGGCAACGTCATGCTCGGCCCCACCGCCGAAGACCTCACCGACCGCACCGACACCGGGACTTCGGAGGACGGCCAGGCGTACCTGCTTCGCAAGGGGGAACAGCTCATGCCCCGTCTGCTGGCCGAGGAGGTCACCGCGAGTTACGCGGGTCTGCGGGCCGCGACGGAGCACGGCGACTACGTCATCGAAGCCACCCCGGAGCAGCGCTACCTCGTCGTCGGCGGCATCCGTTCCACGGGGCTGACCGCGGGCATGGCCATCGCCGAGCACGTACGCACCCTCCTGGCCGACGCCGGACTGGACCTGGAGAGCCGCGGCCGGCTGCCCGGCCCGCCGCACATGCCCAACATCGGCGAGGCCGCACCCCGCCCGTACGAGGACGCCGAACTCATCGCCGGGGACCCGGCGTACGGCACCATCGTCTGCTTCTGCGAACGCGTTTCCGAAGGCGAGATCCGCGACGCCTGCCACGCCCCCGTACCCGCCCGCGGCCTCGACGGGCTGCGCCGCCGCACCCGCGCCATGAACGGCCGCTGCCAGGGCTTCTATTGCGGCGCGGCCGTCGACGCCCTGTGCCGCCGGTACACCCGCGACGGCTGCGGCGACCGCGACGATGCGCCGACCGTGCCGACGGAGACGTCCGTGCCGACGGAGACGTCCGTGCCGACCGAGACGTCCGCGACGACCGTGCCGACCAGGCCCGAAGGACAACGATGAACCAGCACGCCAGCACCACGCCCGCCCCGTCCACGGCCGGAACCCCGCTGCTCACGCCCGACGTCCTCGTCATCGGCGGCGGCCCCGCCGGTCTCACCGCCGCCGCCGAGCTGGCCGGGGCAGGCGCCGGCCACGTCCTCGTCGTCGACCGCGAACCCGAGGCCGGCGGCATCCCCCGGCACAGCGACCACACCGGCTACGGGCTGCGCGACCTGCACCGTGTCCTATCCGGGCCCGCGTACGCCCGGCAGCTCACCGACCGGGCCACCGCCGCCGGCGCGGACATCCGCACCCGCACGATGGTCACCGGCTGGGCAGGCGACGGCGCCGCCGAGGTCACCAGCCCCGAAGGCCGCTTCCGCATACGGCCCCGCGCCACCGTGCTGGCCACCGGCGCCCGCGAACGCCCCCGCAGCGCACGCCGCATCCCAGGCGACCGGCCCCAAGGGGTGTACACCACAGGCCAGTTGCAGAACCTCGTCCACGTGCACCACCAGCCCGTCGGCAAGCGGGCCGTCATCGTCGGCGGCGAACTCGTCAGCTGGTCCGCGGCCGTCACCCTGCGCGAGGCGGGCTGCACACCGGCCCTCATGGTCAGCCAGTACGCCAGGGCCGAGTCGTACGCCGCCTTCAACGCCGCCGGCCGTACGGTGCTCCGCGTCCCCGTCGCCACCCGCACCCGCGTCACCCGCGTCATCGGCAAGGGCCGCTGCGAGGCCGTGGAGATCGAGCACCTCGACACCGGCCGGCGGCGTACGTTCGCCTGCGACACCGTCGTCTTCACCGGCGACTGGATCCCCGACCACGAACTCGCCCGCACCGCCGGCATCACCCTCGACGACGGCACCCTCGGGCCCGTCACGGACACCGCCCTGCGCACCAGCCGCGCGGGCACCTTCGCCGCCGGGAACCTGCTCCACCCCGTCGACACCGCCGACATCGCCGCGCTCGACGGGCGGCACGTCGCCGAACAGGTCATCCGGCACCTGCGCGGCCACCGGCAGCCGGAGGACGGCCTGCGCCTGGCCGCCGACGTCCCGTTCCGCTGGGTCGCTCCGCAGATCCTGCGCCCGTACGATCCGCCGCCCGCGCGCGGCCGACTGCTGCTGTGGACCGACGAGTTCGTGCGGTTCCCCCGGGTGACCGTACGTCAGGACGGCCGCGTCCTCGCCCGCCGTACGCTGCCCTGGCCGGCCGCGCCCGGGCGGGTCTTCCGCGTCCCCTCGGCGCTCCTCGACCGCGCCTCCGCCACGGGCGGAACGGTCCGCATCGGCCTCGACTGACCGGCCGCTCCCCGCCCCCGTACAGCTCCCGTACCGCTCCCGTACGCCTTGCGCGGGGGCGCGTACGGGCTGCGCCGACGCTTGTACAACGTTGGAATTCGCGCTATATACCTTTCTGTACGCCTGTGTTCGTGCATCACGCCGTGTGTCCGTCCAGAGCCTGATCGGCATCGTATGGAAGGTACGCCCGTGAGACATCCACTGCGCCGCAGACGCCGGCCGCTCCTGGCCGCGGCCCTGTGCCTCGTCGTCGCCATGGCCGGAATCGGCCCGGCCGCCGCCCGTCCGTCCGCCGACCGTGGCGGGAACTCCGAAGCCGAGCCGGAAGCCAAGGCCAAGGCCGAGACCGAATCCGAGACCAAGACCAAGACCAAGACCAAGGTCAAGCCCAAGCAGAAGGGCACGGCCGCCGGCCAGTTCCGCAATCCCGTCAACACCGGACCCGACCCGGCCCTCGTCACCCACGAGGGCCACTACTACATCGCGACCACCCAGGGCGACGCCCTGCGCATCTGGAGGTCGCCCAGTATCGCGACCCTGCTGACCGCCGAGCCGCACGAGGTGTGGCGCGACAGCGACCCGTCCCGCAACCGGCAGATCTGGGCGCCGGGCCTGTACAAGGCGACCGTGGACGGCGCCGAGCACTGGTACCTCTACTACACCGCGAGCGACGGCAACGACTCCGCGCACCGCATGTACGTGCTCGAGTCCGAGGGCTCCGACCCCCTCGGCCCGTACCACTTCAAGGCCAAGGTCGCCGACTCCGGCAACGACCGCTGGGCCATCGACGGCGAGCCCTTCGAGCACGACGGCAAGCTGTACTTCGCCTGGAGCGGCGAGCGTGACGACGGCGTACGCAACCAGCTGTTCCTCGCGCCCATGGCCAACCCCTGGACCCTCGGCGGCAGCCGCGTCCACCTGCCCGTCGACGGCAACTGCCCGGAGGTGCGCGAGGGTCCGACCCCCATCCGCAACAAGGACGGCCGTCTCTTCCTCACCTACTCCGCCTGCGACACCGGCAAGCCGGACTACGCGGTCTGGTCGAAGTCCCTGCCGCCCGGCGCGAATCCGCTCGACCCCGCCGCCTGGACGCAGGAGCCCGGGCCGCTCTTCTCGCGCAACGATGCCGCCGGTGTCTGGGGCCCGGGGCACCACTTCTTCTTCACCTCGCCCGACGGCACCGAGGACTGGATCGCGTACCACGCGAAGAACACGTCCGCGTACACCTACGACTGGCGCACCACCCGGGCGCAGCGGATCGGCTGGACCGCCGACGGCCGGCCGGACCTCGGCGTCCCCGTCGCCCTCGGCACCCCGGTCGACCTCCCCGCTGGCGACCCGGGCCCGGGCACGACCGCGCTCAACGACACCGACCCGCAGGTGACGTACACCGGGAACTGGAACTCCGGCAGCCAGTGCGGCGCCCAGTGCTTCCACGGCGACGACCACTGGAGCGAGGAGGCCGGGGCCACCGCGACCATCCGCTTCAACGGCACCCGCCTCGCGCTGCTGTCCGTCAAGGACACCGGCAACGGCATCGCCGCCGTCTCGGTCGACGGCGGCGCGGAGCAGCGTGTCGACTTCCACGGCAGTACGCGCGTCGGGGAGCAGTTGCAGTGGGTGAGCCCGCGGCTCGAACCGGGGGAGCACACGGTCACGGTCCGGGTGACGGGCGAGAAGAACCCCGAGTCCGGCGCCGCGTTCGTCAGCGTCGACAGGGCCGAGGTCTACCCGTAGGGCTCCCCGGGTGTCGTCGGCGGGCGGTGCTCAGCAGGCAGCGTTCAGCGGCCGGCGTTCAGCAGACGGTGCCGTGGCCGCGCCCCGCGGTCCCGGTGCCGTCGTACGACGCGGTCGTCAGGGTCGCCCATACGGCGTTCCCTCCGGTGCGCGCCGAGCGGTCGACTCCCCAGGTGTACGCGATCTCCTGGACGAGGAGCAGGCCGCGGCCGTTCTCGTCGTCCGGTCCGGGGCGGCACCGGGACAGGCCGCCGCCGGTGCGGTCGTGGTCGTGCACCTCGATGCGGAGGCACATGTCGGTGACGAGCCCGGCGCCGCAGAGGATCCGCGGGCTCAGCGTGTGGCACACGGCGTTGGTGGCCAGTTCGGACATGAGCAGAACGGCGTCCGCGCACAGGTCCTCTGGCAGGCCCCACGCGGTCAGCGGCGCGGTCAGCGAGCGGCGGGCGGCCCCGACGCTGGGGCGCTCGGCCGGGAGCTCGAGCCAGTGTGTTCGGTCCGGACCCCCGACTTCTAACGGCTGAGGGGAGGAGGTGGTGTGGGGGAGGGGAGACACCGTTGTCGCCTTCCATCGGGACGGGCGCGGTCAGGAGACAGGGCAGGTGGTCGCGGGCCTGCGGGGCGGGGGGTTGTTCCGGTGTGCGGGCGCGCGACACGTACGCCGGCACGCCAACTCCACGTGGTCTACGGCAGGTTGGCGTACTGCGCGCTCGCGCGGGGCGAGGTCGCTGGCACAAGTCACTATGCTCGCAGCCGAGTTCATACTGCAAGCTCCTCCCTGATAATTTCAGGAAGACGGTATCCTTCTAGCGGCATCAGCAAGTCGCTGTCAGACTCGTGCTGATGACGGTCCCTCAGGAGGTAGGGCATGAGCGAAGCTCGTTCAGGAGCGGGCGCCAGCGCACCCACCGTTCTCCGGATGATCCTCGGCCGCAGGCTGCAGGACATGCGGCAGGCCGCGGAGGTGTCGCTGGAGGACGCTGCCCAGGCCCTGCGTGTGAAGCCCCTGACCATCCGCCGTCTGGAGAAGGCGGAGGTCGCCCTCAAGCCCCTGTACGTGGAGAAGCTGCTGCAGACCTACGGGGCCGGGCAGCAGGAGATCGACGAGTTCGTCGCCCTCGCCGAGCGGGCCAACGAGCCCGGCTGGTGGCACGCGTACCGCGACGTGCTGCCCGGGTGGTTCACCGCGTACGTCAGCCTGGAGACCGGCGCCAAGACCCTGCGTACCTACGAACCCCACTACGTCACCGGGCTGCTGCAGAGCTACCAGTACGCACGCGCCGTCCTGCGCGGCGGCTTCCCCAACGACAGCGAGGACGACCTCGAGCGCCGGGTGGGCCTGCGGCTGCGCCGCCAGGGCCTGCTGGAGCGGCCCGACGCCCCCACGCTGTGGGTCGTGATGGAGGAGGCCGTACTGCACCGGGCCGTGGGCGGCGCGGAGGTCATGCGGGAGCAGATCGACCGGCTCCTGGAGGTCTCGGAGCTGGACCACGTCAGCGTCGACATCGTGCCGTTCTCCGCGGGCGCCCACGTCGGAGCGTGCGCCCCCTTCACCTACTTCCGGTTCGAGGAACCGGAGCTGCCCGACATCGTCTACAGCGAGATCCTCACCGGCTCCATGTACCTGGACCAGCGCTCCGACGTCGCGGCCCACCTCGAAGCGCACAACCGGATGTCCCTGCTGACCTCGTCCGCAGACAGCAGAGCGGTGCTGCACCGCTTGCGCAAGGAGTACTCATGACCCTCACCGACGGCCAAGTCCAGAACGGCCACGTACGCAAGGGCCACGTCCACACAGGCCACGTCTACAACGGGATGCCCGCGTTGGACCTCGGCGAGCAGGGCTGGGAGTGCCCATGGAGCGGGCCCAACGGGGGCCAGTGCGTGGAGACCAAGCAGCTCGCCGACGGCCGTATCGCCCTGCGGCAGTCCACCGATCCCGCCGGTCCGGCGCTGATCTACACGCCGCAGGAACTCGCAGCGTTCGTCGCAGGCGTGAAGAGGGGCCTCGCCGACCATCTGACGGCCGGCTGAACCAGCAGAACGAGCGGGAGGATCCGTGCCGGCCCCGGCCGTGACCTGCCCGGCGCACCACGAACACCGCTGAAGGGGACGAGATGAGCAACAGCCACGCCGCGCGGGACATCGACACCAGCAGGCCCCACTCCGCCCGCATGTACGACTACTACCTCGGCGGCAAGGACCACTTCGACGTCGACAAGCAGGCGGCCGAGGCCGTCGCGACCGCCTACCCCGGCATCTTCACCTGCGCCCGCGAGAACCGCGCCTTCATGCACCGGGCCACCCGCGTCCTCGCCCGGGAGCACGGCATCCGGCAGTGGCTCGACATCGGCACCGGCATCCCCACCGAACCGAACCTGCACCAGGTGGCCCAGGCCGTGGTCCCCGACGCCCGGGTCGTCTACGCCGACAACGACCCGCTCGTCCTGAAGTACGCCGAGCGCCTGATGCGCAGCACGCGCCAGGGCCGCACCACGTACATCCAGGCCGACGTCAACGATCCGCAGTCGCTGCTCAACGCCCCCGAGCTGGAAGACGTGCTGGACCTGGGCCAGCCCGTGGCGCTCTCGCTGAACGCCCTCATGCACTTCGTGACCGACGCCCAGGACCCGTACGGGATCGTCGACCGGCTGCTGGGCGTCCTTCCCGCGGGCAGCGCACTCGCCCTGAGTCACTGCACGCCCGACTTCGACTCGCCCACCTGGCAGAAGGTCACCGACATCTACACCAACTCCGGGACGCCCGTGCAGTTCCGCTCCCAGGGGGACGTCGCCCGCTTCTTCGAAGGTCTCGACCTGCTCGCCCCCGGCGTCACCGTCGGCCACCGCTGGCGCCCCGACGGGGCCGACGGTGACGCGGCCGACGGGCACTCGGACGCCGAGGTCAGCCTGTGGGCCGGGGTGGGCATCAAGCGCTCCGTACGGTGACCCGGCGGCCGGATCGCTATACGGTCACGAGTCACCGGGGCCGCGTGCCGGCCGACCCGAACGAGGGCTGACACGCGGGGCGCCCCGGAACCGTCTGAGACCGGAGGCCCAGATGTCCGACCCGATGGCGACGCCCGACCCCGTGGCGTTCACTCCCGCGACCGCTCGGCTCGTCGCCGACGTCCGCCGGCACTCCGTGAGCGACCTGCTCACCCGTACCGCCGCGCGATACCCCGGCAAGACCGCCGTCGTGGCCGGCGAACGCCGCGTGAGCTACGCCGAGTTGGACAGGTCGGTGCACCGCTGCGCCCGCGCGCTCGCCGACCGCGGCCTGCGCAAGGGCGACCGGCTCGCGCTGCTCAGCCGCAACTGCCGGCAGTACGTGGTGCTCGCCTTCGCCACCGCGCGGCTGGGGGCGGTCCTCGTTCCGGTGAACTTCATGCTGGGCGCCAAGGAGATCGCGTACATCCTCCGCCACTCCGGTGCCGCCGGGATGGTCACCGAGGACTCCCTCGCGCCCACCGCCGGGAAGGCGCTCGCCGCCGCGGGGACGCGGGGCGGGGTACGCGGCTGGATCGCCGGGACCGGCTCGGCGGCGGCCGACGGCTGGGAGGACGTCGACACCTGGATCGACCGGGGCGATCCGGAGCCGGTCGAGGCGTCCGTCGCGGACGACGACCCGCTGCGGCTGATGTACACCTCCGGCACGGAGGCGCAGCCGAAGGGCGTGCTGCTCTCGTCACGTTCGCTGGTGTCGCAGTACGTATCGTGCGCGATCGACGGGGGCATGAGCGCCGACGACGTCGAAGTGCACGCGCTGCCGCTCTACCACTGCGCGCAGCTCGACTGCTTCCTCTCCGTGGACATCTACCTGGGCGCGACCAGCATCATCCTGCCCGCGCCGGACCCGGCCGCGCTGCTCGAGACGATCGAACGGGAACGCGTCACCAAGCTGTTCTGCCCGCCGACCGTCTGGATCGCCCTGCTCGGCCACCCCGACTTCGCCGTACGGGACCTGTCGTCGCTGCGCAAGGGCTACTACGGCGCCTCCCCGATGCCCGTGGAGGTCCTGCGCGAGCTGCGGGAGCGGCTCCCGCACCTCCGGTTGTGGAACTTCTACGGCCAGACCGAAATGGCCCCGGCGGCCACGATCCTGGGCCCGCACGCACAGGAGACGCACGCCGGGTCGGCCGGGTGGCCTGCCCTGAACGTCGAGACACGCGTCGTCGACGCGTCCGACAAGGTGCTGCCCCCCGGCGAGACGGGCGAGATCGTGCACCGCAGCCCGCACGCGACGCTCGGCTACTACAACGACGAGGAGAAGACCGCCGAGGCGTTCCGCGGCGGCTGGTTCCACTCCGGCGACCTCGGGGTCATGAGCGAGGACGGCTGCCTGACGGTGGTCGACCGGAAGAAGGACATGATCAAGACCGGCGGCGAGAACGTCGCCAGCCGCGAGGTCGAGGAGGCGATCTACCTCCTCGACGGCGTGGCCGAGGTCGCGGTGTTCGGCATCAGCCACCCGCGCTGGATCGAGGCGGTCATCGCGGCCGTCGTACCGAAGCCGGGCGCGGCCCTCACCGAGGACGCCGTGCACGCCCACGTACGCGAGCACCTCGCCGGCTACAAGCGGCCCAAGTACGTCGTCTTCGCCGAGGCCCTGCCCAAGAACCCCAGCGGCAAGATCCTCAAGCGCGACCTGCGCGCGGAGCACGCGGGGCTGTCCGGGCAGGCGGAGACCTGAGCCGCCGCCCTGGCGGCCGTCCCTGCCCGCCGCCCCCGCCCTCCGGACGGGGGCGGCGGTGGCGGCCGGGGCGGTGCTACGGCTTGCGGCCGACCCCGCCGACCGCTCCCGTCTCCGCCGGGTCGCTGATCTCCGCGAAGTCGGGCCGCCAGTGCGCGAGCGCCACCACGCCGGGCTCCACCAGCTCCAGCCCGGTGAAGAAGCCGGCGATCTGCTCGTGGCTGCGCAGCTGGTACGGGACGGCGCCGCTGTCGTTGTAGCGCGCGGTGGCCTCGGCGTTCGCCTTGTGGGTGTCGACGCTGTCGTTGAGCGCGAGATAGCTGCCGGAGGGCAGGGCGGCCATCAGGCGGTCCACGAGCGCGCGGGCCTCGGCGTAGTCGGCGACGTGTCCCACGGTCTGCATCATCGTGAGCGCGACGGGCTGCGAGAAGTCCAGCGTCTCCCCGGCGATCCGCAGGATCCGGTCCGGGTCGTGCAGATCCGCGTCGATGTACTGCGTCGTCCCCTCGGGCGTACTGGTGAGCAGCGCGCGGGCGTGCGCCAGCACCAGCGGGTCGTTGTCGACGTAGACGACCTTCGACTCGGGCGCGCACCGCTGCGCGACCTGGTGGGTGTTGTCGGCGGTGGGCAGCCCGGTGCCGATGTCGAGGAACTGCCGGACCCCCGCCTCCTCGGCGAGATAGCGCACGGTGCGCACCAGGAAGTACCGGGAGGTGCGCGCGAGATCGACGATGCCGGGGAAGACCTCGCAGAACCGGGCGCTGAGCTCCTGGTCGACCTTGTAGTTGTCCTTCCCGCCCAGCCAGTGGTTCCAGACCCTGGCGGAGTGCGGAACCGTGGTGTCCACTCCGCGCGGGCTCTGCTCGGGACTGTCGGTCATGGAATTCCCCTCACTGGCGGCAGACGGGTGCACGTACGGCGGCCGGACCATCCCAACGTACGCCCCATACCTACCCTCAACTGCCGCGCCCCGCCAGCGGCTTGGCCGAGGACCCGCCCGGGGACCGGCCGTGGCGGGGGCGTACACGGCCGTGTTTTCGGCCCTTCCCGATCCGTTGACCACTGTGTGGACTCCGTGTATACATGCTCCATGCACGGTGGATCCACACCCGGACCGGCTCGTCCTGGGCCCCGATGCGTGGAGATGTCATGGCACCAATCAGCAGGCGGCGCCTGCTCGCAGTAGGCGGTGGCGCGCTCGGCAGTGCGGCTCTGGCGGGCTGCGGGACTCCCGTGAACCTGCCCGAGTCCATGGAGGCCGTGCGGGCCCGGCCGGGCAAGCCGAACCGCGGCGGGGTCCTGCACTTCGGGCTGTCCACGGACCCGGCCAACCTCGATCCGCACGTCACCACCGGCGCGGCATCGGACTTCCTGCGGCAGCTGACGTACAACGGACTGCTCCAGTACGACGGGAACGGCGAGATCGTCGGCGATCTCGCGGCCGAGTTCGGCTGGACCGACACCACGACCTACAAGGTCAGACTGCACCCGGGCGTGCGTTTCCACGACGGCACCCGGCTGACCACCGAGGACGTGGTGTTCTCGTTCCGGCGGATGATGGACAAGAAGACCGCCGCCACCACCGGCCCCCTCCTCGACCTGGTCGAGAAGGTCGAGGCGCGCGGCGCCGACACGGTCGTCTTCCGGCTGAAGCAGCCCGACACGACGATCCCCTTCGTCCTCGCCGGACCGACCGCGAACATCGTCTCCCAGCGATGGATCGAGTCCGGCGCCGATCCCATGACGCAGGTCATGGGGACGGGACCGTTCCGGTTCGTTGAGCGCATCCCGGGCGTGAGCACCACCTTCACCCGCTTCGACGACTACTTCGACGACGGGCTCCCGTACCTCAACGCCATCGTCTTCCAGCCGATGAGCGACGACTACGCCCGCGTGACCGCCCTGCGCACCGCCACCGTGGACATGATCGACTACGTCCCCGCGACCCACGTCGACGTCATCTCCGAGAACCCCCGGCTGCGCTTCGCGTCCGACCGGACCTTCGGCTTCGGCTTCGTCGGATTCGTCACCAGCAAGCCGCCGTTCGACGACGTACGCGTCCGCAAGGCCATCGCGCTGTCCATCAACCGGCCGTCCGTGCTGGAGACGGCGCTGCTCGGCCACGGGCAGCCCATCGACGGGGCGCTGATGCCCGACGCCTTCGCGGGTTATCCGCGGAAGCTCGACAACACGCTGCCGTACGACCCGGAGCAGGCCCGTTTCCTGCTCAAGAAGGCCGGGCGGGAAGGCATGACGCTGCCGGTGGTCACCACCAGCACCTACTCGGTGATCGCCCGCCCGGCCCAGGCCATGCTGCCCGGGATCCGCGCGGCAGGGGTGGACGTACGGCTCACTCAGCAGGAGTGGCTGACCTTCCGCGCCAGCGTCACCGCCAAGTCCTTTCCCGCTCACTCGTGGGGTACGGCGCCGAAGTTCGGCGACCCCTCCTCACTGGGCGACTTCCTCAGCAGCACCGGCACCTTCGCCGTGAACACCGGCTTCAAGGACCAGGAGATCGACCGGCTGCTGGCGGAGGGCCGCCGCACCCGCGACCGCTCCCTGCGCGACGAGATCTACCGGGACGTGGAGCAGCGGGCGCTCGAGCTCCTGCCGATGACCTGGACGATCCGCCGCCAGCAGGGCGAAGCGCACTACGACTACGTCAAGGGCTACCAGCACCCTCCCAAGGGGTCCTGGACCGGGGTGACCCTCCGCCGCATCTGGATGGAGAAGACCGCATGAGGCCGCACACACGCCGGGCCGCGGGAAGGCCGGCCGCAGACACCGGGGAGGCAGCGTGAGACGGTTCCTCCTCACCCGCTTCGCGCAGGCGCTGCTCCAGCTCTTCGCCGTCGGCAGCATCGTCTTCCTGCTCGTCCGGCTCATCCCCGGCGACCCGGCACGGGCCGCGCTCGGCGACGGCGCCACCGACGAGCAGGTCGCCCAGACACGCGAGGCGATGCATCTCAACGAGCCGTTCCTGGAGCAGTACCTCGGCTTCTGGGGGCGGCTGCTCCAAGGGGACCTCGGCACCTCGCTGATGAGCAGCCGGCCCGTGATGCAGGATCTGCCGACCCGCCTGGGCAACTCGCTCGAACTCGTCCTGATCTCCCTGGTCATAGCCCTCGTACTGGGCGTCCTGCTCGGCCGGATCGCCGCCACCCGCGCCGACCGGCCCGCCGACCACGCCCTGGTCGCCGGATCGATCTTCGGGATCTCCCTGCCCGTGTTCGTCATCGGCACGCTGCTGCTGATGGTCTTCGCGTTCTTCATCCCCGTCCTGCCGCCGCAGCGCTTCACCACCCCGTGGGAAGACCCCGTCACCCATCTGAAGATCCTCATCCTTCCGGTGGTCACGCTGACCGCCGCCTCCTGCGCCGTCATCACGCGCATGACGCGTTCGGCGATGCTGGAGACGCTCAACACCGACTACGTGCGCACCGCACGCTCCAAAGGGCTCACCGAGCGCCGGGTGATCAAGGACCACGCGCTGCGCACCGCCCTGCTGCCGGTGGCCTCCGCGGCGACCGTCGAACTGACCACCCTCATCGGCAGCACCGTCCTCGTCGAGACGATCTTCGGCTGGCCCGGGGTGAGTTCACTGCTGATGAGCGCCGTCGGGCAGCGGGACTACCCGATCGTGCAGGCCGTCGTCCTCTCCGTGGCGGCCATCGTCATCCTCGTCAACCTGGTCGGCGACCTGGTGACACGAGCCCTCGACCCGCGGGCGGAGGAAGCCTGACATGACGACCGCCGAACTCACCCCCGTCCCCGCCCCGCCCGGGGCCGCCCCCGGCAACGGGCGCCGCGGCAAGCACTTCGTACGGCGGCTGGCCGCCAACCGGCGTACGGCCATCGCCGGCGGATTCCTGCTCCTGGTCGGCCTGGCCGCCCTGCTGGCACCGCTCGTCGCGCCGCACGACTACCGCGACATCGTCGGCAAGCCCCTCACCGGGGACGGGGTGCTGGGTGTCGACGACTTCGGGCGCGACGTGCTCTCCCGGCTGCTGATCGGGCTGCGTACGTCGCTGGCGGTGGCGCTGTCGGCCGTCGCCATCGCCGGAGTCGTCGGAACGGCGCTCGGCCTGGTCGCCGGCTACGGCGGCCGCCTCGCGTCGGCCGTCATCATGCGCGGCATCGACATCCTGCTGAGCTTCCCGCCCATCGTGCTGGCCATCGCCGTGGTCGCCGCGATGGGGCCGGCGCTGATCAACGTCGTGATGGTCATCGGCGTGCTCTACATCCCGCGGTTCACCAGGATCGTGCACAGCCAGGTGCTGGCCATCAGGAACGTGGAGTACGTCGAGGCGTCCGAGATCATGGGCACCCGGCGCACCAGCATCCTGCTGCGCACCATCCTGCCGAACGTCGCCGCTCCGGTGATCGTGCAGCTCAGCCTGTCCGTGAGCTTCGCCATCCAGATGGAGGCCGGCCTGAGCTTCCTCGGCCTCGGCGCGCAGCCCCCGCTGCCGTCCCTGGGCACGATGGTCGGCGCCGGCCGCGACTTCCTCGAGGTGCAGCCCGCCCTGCTGATCTACCCGTCGGTCCTGATCATCCTCATCGTGCTGGCGCTGAACGTCTTCGGTGACGGCCTTCGCGACCTCCTCGACCCGCGGCGCCGCGGCACCGACTCCTGAACCCCCTTCCCGGGCCCGCAGGCGTACGGCGGGCCGCGCAGCACCGCACCGCAAGCGAAAGGAACGCCACATGGCCGCCACCCTGCCCGACACCCACCGGCTGGGCGAGCTCTCCTGGACCCAGGTCCGGCACCTGGCAGAGCAGGACCCGGTCGTACTCCTCCCCATCGGCGCCATCGAGCAGCACGGCCCGCATCTGCCGGTGCACGAGGACTCCATCGTCGCCGAGTGGGTCGCGGACCGGCTGGCCCGCGAGCACGGACACTGGGTCGCCCCGGCCCTCAACTACGGCCACTCCGGCACGTTCCGCGGCTATGCCGGCAACCTCTCCCTCAGCCAGGAGACGCTGCGCAACGTCACGTACGAGATCCTCCAGGCCCTGGTCGCCTCCGGCTTCCGGCGCATCGTCATCGTCGACAACAACGGCGGCAACGTCGGCCCCGTGACCGGCGCGAGCCTGGACGCGCGGCGCGACTTCGGCGTGCTCATCGGGCACCTCTACCCGTGGCAGCTGGGGTACGCCCTCATGCGCGACGTGTACGAGGACCCCGCCACGGCGTACGGGCACGGCGCGGAGCCGGAGCACTCGGCGATGCTGGCGATGTTCCCCGAGCAGGTGCAGAGCGAGCTCGCGCGGCCCGGGGGCCTGGAGTCCAAGGAGGGCTGGACTCCCACCAGTTACACCGACGCCGCCATCCCCGGCTACGACGTGCCCGGCACGGTCTTCTGGGACTTCTCCGAGGTCAGCCCCACCGGCTGCACCGGCGACGTGAGCCTGGGCAGCGCCCGTACGGGCGAGGTCTGGATCGAGCGGGTCCTCGGCTTCTGCGCCGCGTACCTGCGCGAGTACGACGCCAACACCCGTACCGCGACCGCCGCGGGGACACCGTGACGGGCGGGGACACGGCACCGGCGGCCGACGCCGTACTGACCGTGGACCGGCTGTCGGTGGACTTCCGCATCTCGGGGGAGTGGACCCCGGCCGTACGGGACATCAGCTTCACCGTCGGCAAGGGAGAGGTCGTCGCGCTGGTCGGCGAGTCCGGCTCGGGCAAGTCCGTCAGCTCGATGTCGGTCCTGGGCCTGGTCGGCGCGAACGCGCGGCACCGCGGGAGCATCCGCTTCCACGACACCGAGCTGCTCGGCCTCGATCACGAGGCGCTGCGCGGCATCCGCGGCAAGCGCATCGCGATGATCTTCCAGGAGCCGATGACGGCGCTCAATCCCGTCTACACCATCGGGCGGCAGATCGCCGAGGCCGTACGGTGCCACGAGCGGATCTCCGCCGCCGAGGCCCGTACGCGAGCGGTGGAGCTCCTGACGAAGGTCGGCATCCCGGAGCCCGAACGCCGCGTCGACAGCTATCCGCACCAGCTCTCCGGCGGCCAGCGGCAGCGGGCGATGATCGCCATGGCGATCTCCGGGTCGCCCGAGGTCGTCATCGCCGACGAGCCGACCACGGCGCTCGACGTGACGGTGCAGGCCGAGATCCTCGATCTGCTGCGCAGCCTCCAGAAGGACCTCGGCTCCGCGGTGCTGATCATCACCCACGACATGGGCGTGGTCGCCGACCTGGCCGACCGCGTGGTCGTGATGAAGCAGGGCGAGGTGGTCGAGGAGGCCCCCGTCGGCCGGCTGTTCTCCGCGCCGCGGCACGACTACACCCGCAGACTCCTCGCCGCCGTCCCGAAGCCCCCGGCCCCCGGCGAGGCGGAACCCGCGCCCGAGGAGACGCCGACGAGCGAGACCGCGACCCTCCGGGTCACGGACCTCGAGGTCGAGTACCCGGGCAGGCTGGGCCGCAAGGGCTTCAAGGCCGTGCACGGCGTGAGCCTGGCCGTCGGCAAGGGGAAGGTACTCGGCCTGGTCGGCGAGTCCGGCTCCGGCAAGTCCACCATCGGACGCGCCGTCGTCAGCCTCGCGCGGGCGACCGCCGGGTCCATCGAGGTGTGCGGCACGGACGTCACCCGCCTCACCGGCCGCAGGCTGCGTGCCTTCCGCCCCACCTACTCGATGGTCTTCCAGGACCCCGGCGCCTCGCTCAACCCCCGGCTGTCGATCGGCGACTCCATCGCCGCGCCCCTGCTGACGGGCCGCAGAGCGGACCGCAGCGCCGCGAGCGAGCGGGTGGCCGAACTCCTGGAGCAGGTCGAGCTGCCGGTGAGCTGGGCCGAACGCTTCCCGCACGAGCTCTCCGGCGGCCAGCGCCAACGCGTCGGAATCGCCCGCGCGCTGGCGCTGGAGCCGGAACTGCTCATCGCCGACGAGCCGACGTCGGCGCTCGACGTGTCCGTCCAGGCCACCGTGCTGCGGCTGTTCCGGGAGCTGCAGGACCGGATGGGGTTCGCGTGCCTGTTCATCAGCCACGACCTCGGGGTCGTGGAACTGCTCGCCCACGAGGTCGCGGTGCTCCAGAACGGCCGCCTGGTCGAACACGGCCCCACGCACGAGGTGCTGGCCCGGCCGCAGACGGACTACACCCGGCGGCTCGTGGCCGCCGCACCCGTACCCGACCCGGCCCAGCAGGCCGAACGGCGGCGGCTGTGGCGCGAGATGGCGGCGTGAACACCTGCGCGGCCCGGCCGTCACTTCAGGTGCGCGACCACCGTGTCATCGGGGTTGAGGTGGGTGCGCAGGGTGTCGGCGGCGCGCTCGAAGTCGTGCTTGACCAGCGCGGCCAGCAGGCTGTGGTGCTCCCGCATGATGACGGGCAGGCGGTTGGGCCGGATGGTGATCGCGGACACGCCGATCCGCTGGTGCCGCGGCTGGAGGCTGCGGAACAGGTCGAGGAGCACGGAGTTGCCGGTCGCCGCCACGAAGCCGCAGTGGAAGCGGAAGTCGAACTTCGCGTGCTCGGCGATCGCCTCGCGGTCGCCGTTGCGGGACCGCTCCAGCAGGTCCGCGTCGCCCATGCGGTCCAGCAGCTCGGCCTGCTCCGGCGGAATCTCGATCTGCTTCTCGCACAGGATCCGGAAGCCGTGTATCTCCAGCACCTGCCGCATCTCGTACGTCTCGATCATCTCGCCGACGGTGACGCGGCGGACCTGGGCGCCGCGCCGAGGGGGCAGGTCGATGAACCCCTCCGCCGCCAGCCGGTGCAGGGCCTCGCGCACCGGCGTCCGCGACACCCCCGCCTCCTCCGAGAGGATCTTCTCCTCCAGAAACGCACCCTCCGGGTAGCGCCCCAGCAAGATGGCCTCACGGACCCACTCGTAGGCCCGTGCACGCGCCGAGTTGGCGCTTCCCCCCTGGTCGACTGACACGCTTCTGCTCCCTCGACGATTTGTATACGCAGTGTATACCTGATTAGGAGACTCATGTCCTCGCGGACCGCAACCGATCAGCAGCGCAGGTACGCCGCCTGGCTCTCCGACCCGAGTTTCGCGGCGGCGGAGATCGTGGCGGCCACGGGCTACGGCGCCGTGGTGCTCGACATCGAGCACGGCGCCTTCGACCTCGCCGACCTCGAGCGCTTCATCCCGTTCCTGCGCCGGCTGGACCTCGAGGTTCTGGCCAAGGTCCTCGGGCCGGAGCGCGGCCCGATCCAGCAGGCGCTCGACTTCGGCGCCACGGCGGTGGTCGTCCCGCACGTCGAGAACGCCGAACACGCCGCCGCGGTCTGCGCGTACGGCAAGTTCCCGCCCCTCGGTGACCGCAGCTTCGCCGGAGGCCGGACCACCGGTTACGGCGGCTTCGACGACGACTGGATCGCCCGGCAGGACCGCGAGACCCGGATCTATCCGATGATCGAGGACTCCGGGGCCCTCGACGACATCAAGGAGATCCTGGCCCTGCCGGTCGTCGACGGTGTCTTCGTCGGCCCCAGCGACCTGTCGATGCGCCGGGAGCGGGGCGCCTACTCCCGTGGCGAGGGGGACTTCGCCGACCTCACCGTCATCGCGGACGCGGCCCGTTCCGCGGGCAAGCCCTGGGTCCTGCCGGCCTGGTCCGCCGCGGAGAAGGCGTTCGCTCTGGCGCACGGCGCCGACCAGCTCGTCCTGACGATGCAGCACGGCGCCCTCCTCGCCGGCTTCCGCGCGGCACTGGACGAGACCGCAGAACTCGCCCGCGAGGGGCGGCCGTAGGGGCGCACGCCCGGACGCCGCGCGGAACCAGCTCAGATCCACTACGTGAAAGGC
Source organism: Streptomyces armeniacus (assembly GCF_003355155.1). NCBI lineage: Bacteria > Bacillati > Actinomycetota > Actinomycetes > Kitasatosporales > Streptomycetaceae > Streptomyces > Streptomyces armeniacus. The sequence continues at coordinate 1,669,277 of NZ_CP031320.1, forward strand.
ACTCCCTCCCATGCTCGCAACGGTCGCCCAGTTCGCCGCCACCACCGACAAGTCCGCCAACCTGAAGACGGCCACCGGTCTGATCGCCACGGCCGCCGCCCAGGGCTCGGACCTGGTCGTTCTCCCGGAGAACGCCATGTACGCCAACCCCGACCTCACGGCCGAGACCTCCGGCCAGGCCGAGCCGCTCGACGGGCCGTTCGCGTCGGCGATCGCCGCGGCCGCGAAGGAGCACTCCATCGCCGTGGTCGCCGGGATGACCGAGACGCCCGCCGACGGCTCGGGGAAGCCCAGCAACACCGTGCTCGCCGTGGACCGTACCGGCGGGCAGCTCGGCGTGTACCGCAAGGTCCACCTCTACGACGCCTTCGGCTACCGGGAGTCCGACCGTATCGAGCCGCAGCCCGCGAAGGCCCTCACCTTCGTACTCGACGGCCTCACCTTCGGCGTCATGACCTGCTACGACCTGCGCTTCCCCGAGATGGCCCGCTTCCTGGTCGACGCCGGCGCCGAGGCCGTCCTCGTCCCGGCCGCGTGGGTCGTCGGCCCGGCCAAGGAGGACCACTGGACCACCCTCCTGCGGGCCCGGGCGATCGAGAACACCGTGTACGTCCTCGGCTGCGGCCAGACCGGCCCCACGTGGAGCGGCCAGAGCAGCATCGTCGACCCCATGGGTCACATCACGGCGTCGGCCGGCGAGAACCCGGGCGTCGCGTCGGCGGTCCTCGACGCCTCGCGGGTGGCGGAGGTCCGGGCGAAGAACCCGAGCCTGGCGAACCGCCGTTTCACGGTGTCCTTCGGCTGAACCCGCGCACTGCGGAGCGCACTTCCGGCCCCGTGCACGCCGTACGCGCCACTGCCGCGCGTACGACCTGCGCGGGGCCGTCCGCGTCGCACCGGCACCGCAGGTCGACAGGCAGGCGCCCTCCACCGTCGCGACTCTCCGTCTCCCGGAAGCTATTGGCACTTTTCCGTTGAAACCTGCCACCAGCGCCACTGGGTGAGCGCGTCCGCGGCCGGTTGACTTCGGAGCGTCCGATGAAGATCGACCGGAGGCAGCCCCATGCACATCCAGATCGTCCTGTTCGACGGCTTCGACCCGCTCGATGTCATCGCTCCCTACGAGGTGCTGTACGCCGGCGGCTCGGCGTCGGACGGCGCGGTGACCGTCGAGTTGGTGACCGCGGAAGGCCCCCGTGAGGTGATCAGCGGCACCGGAGGACTGCCGCTGCGCGCCGCCGGCACCCTCGATCCGGAGCGCGCCGACCTGCTTCTGATCCCCGGCGCCTCCGGCCGCACGGGCGAACCCGGCGAGGTACCGGGAGACTCCGGTGAGGCCCCGGGAGACGGGGTGGGTGCCGGCGAGTGGAAGCAGGACGAGTTCATCCCGGTGCTGCTGGGCCGCACGCTGACCACCGAGCTGCCCGCGTTCCTCAAGCGGGCGATGGACGACCCGGACCTGCTCACCCGGTACCGCGACGAGGTCGCCTGCCTGATCCTCGAACCCGCCGAACACACCGAGCCTTCCCCTGGCTCATCACTCCGTTCGAGCGGGGGAGACCCCCACCCCGGGCTACCTCGCCGGGCTGCGCGAACTGGCCGACCGGCATGGCTGCGTACTGGTCTTCGACGAGATGATCACCGGCCTCCGCTGGTCCGAGGCGGGCGCCCAGGGCCTGTACGGCGTCGTCCCCGACCTCTCCACGTTCGGCAAGGCGCTGGGCAACGGGTTCGCCGTCTCCGCGCTGGCCGGGCGCCGCGAGCTGATGGAGCGGGGCGGGCTGCGGCACCCCGGCGAGCGGGTGTTCCTGCTGTCCACCACGCACGGCGCCGAAACGCACTCGCTGGCCGCCGCGATGGCCGTGCTCACCACGTACGTCGAGGAGGGCGTCACCGCGCAACTGCACGCCCTCGGCGAGCGGTTGGCCGCCGGTGTGCGCGAAGCCGCGGACGGCATGGGCGTCGGCGACCACATCGTGCTCCGGGGCCGGGCCAGCAACCTGGTCTACGCCACCCTCGACGAGAACGGGCAGCCGTCGCAGCGGTACCGCACCCTGTTCCTGCGCCGGCTCCTCGCGGGCGGTGTGCTGGCCCCGTCGTTCGTGGTGAGCAGCGCGCTCGACGACGCGGACATCGACCGCACCGTCGAGGTGGTGGCCCAGGCGTGTGCGGTGTACCGGAAGGCGCTGGACGCCGCCGACCCCGCCCCTGGCTGGGCGGCCGGCCGGTGAAGCCCGTGTTCCGCCGCTTGGCGTGACGGGACGTCAGCGGCGTTTCCGCCGACGGGCGTCGGCTGTCCGGTCAACCAGCCACGCGGTCGCCGGCACCACCGCCAGCGCGGTGCACCAGCCGCCGAGGACGTCGGTCGGGTAGTGCGCGCCCAGGGCGACCTGTGCCCAGCCCATGGCGGCACCGGCGGCCGACGCCGCGGCGAGCACGAGCAGCGTCGCCGCACCCACGGGCTCCCCCAGGAAGTCAGTGGCGAGAGCGGCGTTCCGCCACGGTGACCGCACTTCGCCCGTCTCCGGCCGTAGCCACCGGTCCACCACGCCGGGCCTGCCGTGACCGGCGTGCAGGATCCCGACCACGCTCACCACCAGCGCGGCGAGGACCGCGACCGGCCCGAGCCGGGCGCGCAGCGGCTGCGGCAGCACCGCGGACGCCGGACGCCCGGTCACGTGCCCGCCGCGTCCGGGCGACCCGCTCCGGCCAGGCGATCCAACGCGAGCCCCCCCGTCGTGTTCGGCCCGCCCCGAGAGGCCGCCGCACCGGGACCAGCCTCTCCTGGCGCCCGCACCAACAGTACGGTCCCGTCGGCGGGTCTCACCGCCCGGAGACGGCACCACCGTCGTCCTGGAAGGCGGGCATGACCTCCTTGACGAACAGTTCCAGGGACTCGCGCTTCTCCTCGTGGGACAGGCTCGTGTCGATCCAGAAGCTGTACTCGTCGATGCCGAGCTCCTCGTACGTGCGCAGCCGCTCGATGACCTCCGCCGGGGTGCCGATCACCGCGGTCCTGTGCAGCGACTCGGGCTCGAACTCGGGGCGCCCCTCGAACTTCGACTCGGGGCTGGGGTCGAGGAATCCGTTCACCGGGGTGGTCTTGTTGCCGAACCAGGCGTCGAACGTCCGGTAGTAGCGGTTGACCGCCTCCGCCGCCGGGCGCCAGCCTTCGGGCTCGTCAGGGGAGTGCACGTGGGTGTGCCGCAGCACCATGAGCTCGGGGCGGCGCACCTCGGGGTGGTTCGCCACCGCGGTGTCGAACTTCCGCTTGAGGTCGACGACTTCCTCGTCTCCCTTCATGAGCGGCGTGACCATGACGTTGCATCCCTGGGCCACGGCGAAGTCGTGGGAGTCGGGGTCGCGGGCGGCGATCCACATGGGCGGCGTGGGCCGCTGTACGGGCTTGGGCACGCTGGTCGACGTCGGGAACTGCCAGATCTCCCCGTCGTGGGCGTAGTCGCCCTGCCAGAGCTCCCGGACGGCGGGCACGAGTTCACGCAGGTGCCTGCCGCCGTCGCGGGCGGAGACCCCGCCCGCCAGGCGGTCGAACTCGAACTGGTGGGCTCCGCGGGCGAGTCCGACCTCCATCCGGCCGTTGCTGATGACGTCGAGCAGCGCGCATTCACCGGCGACCCGGATCGGGTTCCAGAACGGGGCGACGATCGTTCCGGCGCCCAGGCGGATGGTCGAGGTCCTCGCGGCCAGGTACGCGAGCAGCGGCATGGGGCTGGGGGAGATGGTGTACTCCATCGCGTGGTGCTCACCGATCCACACGGTGCCGAACCCGCCCGCCTCCGCGGTCAGGACCAGTTCGGAGAGCTCCTCGAACAGCTGCCGGTGGCCGACCTCCTCGTCCCAGCGCTCCATGTGCACGAACAACGAAAACCTCATGACTGCTCCTCGTCTGCTGCTGGGGTGACCGGGCGTGGCGCGGCGGCCTGACCGCCGTGCTCTCCGGTACGGCCCGTCTCGGCCGCGTCCCTCTCGGTGACGGTGAGGTCACCGGTCGCCCAGAGGGCCCGGCGGACCTCGTGGACGACGACACGGATGTACTCGGGCCGGGTGTCCGTGGTGCGCAGGACCGCGGCGTGCACTTCGTGCATCAGGTTCCGCAGCTGCGCCGGGGTGCGGCCCTCGGCGATCGTGATCGAGACCTGTGGCATGTCAGCTCCGCATGGTGAACGGGTCGGCCACGGGTTCTTCGCCGGTGTTGATCCAGACGCTCTTGAGCCGCGTGTACTCCTTGATCGTCTCGGTGCCGTGCTCGACGCCGGCTCCGCTCGACTTGAAGCCCTGCCGCGGCGACATCGGAGACATCGCGCGGTAGGTGTTCACCCACACCGTCCCGGCGTCCAGCCGCGCCGCCATACGGTGCGCCCGCGCGAGGTTCTGCGTCCAGACGCCGGCCGCGAGACCGTACTCGGTGTCGTTGGCCAGCCGGACGGCCTCCTCCTCGGTGTCGAACGGCATGACCGCCAGTACGGGGCCGAAGATCTCCTCGCGTACGACGCGCATGCTGTTGTCGACGTCCACGAGGATGGTGGGCTCGTAGAAGAAGCCGCCGAGACCGCCGTCGGTGGAGCGCCCGCCGGTGAGCACCCGCGCGCCTTCGCCGCGGCCGATGTCGACGTACGCGGCGACCTTGTCCCGCTGGCCCTCGAAGGCCAGCGGCCCGAGCTCGGTCTTCTCGTCGAGGGGGTCGCCGATCCGGATGCTCCGGGCGCGGTCGGAGACGCGCTCCAGGAGGTCGTCGTAGACGGAGCGGTGCGCGAACACCCGGCTGCCGGCGATGCAGGTCTGGCCGGCGGCGGCGAAGATGCCGGCTACGACGCCCATCGCGGCGTTCGCGATGTCGGCGTCCTCGAACACGATGTTGGGCGACTTGCCGCCGAGTTCGAGGGTCGAGCCGACGAACCGGCCCGCCGTCGCCGCGGCGATGCGCGACCCGGTGGCGGTGCTCCCGGTGAACGAGATCTTCGCCAGCGCCCGGTGGTCGACCAGCGCCTGCCCGGCCTCGCCGCCGAACCCGGTGACGACGTTCACCGCACCCGGCGGGAACCCTGCCTCGAGCGCCAGCTCGGCGAGCCTGAGGACCGAGGCCGAGGTGTGCTCCGAGGGCTTGATCACGACGGTGTTGCCGGCGCACAGCGCGGGGGCGAGCTTGCTGCTGGTGAGCGTCAGCGGAGAGTTCCAGGGAGTGATCGCGCCGACGACGCCGAGCGGTTCGCGGGCCGTGTAGTTGAGCACCCGGCGGTCGGAGGTGGGGACGACATCTCCGTGGATCTTGTCCGCGAGCCCGGCGTAGTAGTGGTAGTACTCCGGCAGCGTGGCCAGCTGCCCGCGCATCTCGCGCAGCAGCTTGCCGTTGTCCTCCGTTTCCATCCGGGCGAGCTCTTCGGCGTTCTCGGCGATCAGGTCACCGAGGCGCCGCAGCAGACGCCCGCGCCGTGTCTGGCTGAGGTCGCGCCAGCGCGCATCCTCGTACGCTCCCCGCGCGGCGGTCACGGCCCGGTCGATGTCGGCGGCGCCTCCGCGTGCCGCCCGGTAGAGCACGCGGCGGGTGGCCGGGTTGGTGCTCTCGAAGTACTCGCCCGAGGCGGGCTCCACCCGGGCCCCGCCGATGAAGTGCTGCGACGTGGTGAGTTCAGACATGTGCGGACTCTCCGATGAAGGTCGTGAGGGAGTCGGCGAGCGCCTCGGGACGCTCGACGGGCAGCATGTGACGTGCGGTGGGGACGATCACCGCGCGGCAGTCCGGCAGAGCCGCTGCCAGCCGGCGGGTCATCTCGGGCGTGGAACCCGTGTCGTTCTCACCCGTGACCGCCAGCGCGCGTACGGCGATCGTGCCCAGCGCCGGCCCGAGTTCGGCATCCGCCGTGGCGAACACGCGGTAGCAGCGGAGGAAGGACCCGACGTCGTTGGCCCGCAGTGTGGCCTCGGTGCGGCTGACCCAGCGGGGGTCGACGTCCGTTCCGGCGTACCAGCGGTCGAGGGACGCGGCGGCGCTCGCCGGGAAGTCGGCCTCGGCGGAGCGCAGCCGGGCGAGGACGGACGCCCGCTCCTCGGCCGTCCGCTCGCATACGGAGCTGACCGAGGTCAGCGTGGCCACCAGGCCGGGCCGGTACAGCGCGAGATGCTGGGCGACGAGCGCGCCGAGCGAGAAGCCGACGAGGTGCGAGCCCGCCGGAATCCCGCCGGCGACCCCGTCGGCCAGGTCGGCGAGTGTCACCCCGTCGCCTGCCGGGGGCCGGGCGCCGTGGCCGGGCAGGTCGGGGGTGATCACGGTGAACCGGTCGGCCAGCAGCGCGGCCGCGGGCTCCCACATGGTGTGGTCGAGCCCCACGCCGTGCAGCAGCACGATCGTCGGCTTGCCCAGGAGCGCCATGAGCGCCTACCGCTCGGTCGAGAGCGGCGCGAGACGCTGCTGAGGGCGTCCCTGGGCGGCGGCGGCGAGCGCGATGACGATCTCGCCGGGGTGGGGGGCGTCGGAGATCCGGACCTCGGTCGTCTGGTGGTGCGAGCGGACCGTGGCGTCGGTGATGTGCTTGAGGGGGATGTCGAACACCGTGCCGGCGGCTCCGCGCTTCTCGACGGCCGGCAGCAGGGTGGTGGCGTTGGCCGCCTTGCGGAAGTGGTCGCCGAACTGGAGCGTGTGAATGAGCGCCGAGCCGTGCTCGATCTCGCCGTCGAGGCCGACGACGGCCGCCTTGCCGTAGGCCTCGGCGGGAGCATCGAGGGCGTCGAGCACCGCCGGGGCCAGCACCGCGCCGATGTCGGAGGCGTTGGCGGCGATTCCGGGGGCGAGATCGTCGACGAAGCCCTGGCCCGCCCACGGGTTCTCGATCACTGCCGCGACGACGGCGATCCGGGCCGCGGGGGTGACCTGGCGGCCGCCTTCCGTACGGATCTCCTCGACGGTGGTCACGATCTTACGGATGTTCATGACGGGACTTCCTCCAGGGTTTCTGCGGTGACGGCGGGATCGGTCTCGCGGTCCCCGATACGGGGGTGCGGGCGCGGCCCCGTGGAAGCGGCGGCGATGACGACGATCTCGTCCGCGCACGGGGCGTCGGGAACACGCGCGCTGACGGTCTGGTAGTGGCTCCGCGTCGCGGCGTGCGTCTTGTGCCAGAGCGGGACGATGACGGTCTCGCCGGCTTCGGCACGCGTGTCGGCGAAACAGATGATGGATTCGCCCTGGAGGAACTCCCGGACGAGGTTGCCGAAGTACGGCGTGTGGATGAGGGCTCCTGCGTGCTCGATCTCGCCCGCGGTGCCGACGATCGCGGCCTTGCCGAAGGCCTCGATCTCCCCGACTCCGCCCAGGGCGCCGATGAGCCGGTCCGTGAGCAGCCGCGCGAGTGCCGGGGCGATCCGGCTCTGCTCCGCGTGAAGATCAGCTGACAGGCCGGCGTTCACCCAGGGGTTCCGGATGACGGCGGCGACGCTGGCACGCCGCGCGGGCCGTACGGGGGCCGTGCCCGCCTCGGTGAGGACGACGTCGCGGTAGAGCACGAGCTTGCGGAGGCCGATGCGTTCGTCAGGATGATCCACGGTGCGCTCTTGCATGCCACGGAACGATAGGCATGTGTCTTCCGCATGGCAAGGGCATGGATCGAACGAGCCCGCCAGTGGACTGCAGTGACCTCGGCCTTTCTGTTATTCACGGCCATGACCTGTGTAAACAGTCGGTGCCGGAAGGCGGGTCTCGATCCGGTGGTGACGAACCCTTGACGCCTCAAACGTGACCTGCCTTACTGCTCCTTGTATGCCAACGCCACCGGTTGGCGGACCTCCGGACGCTAGGAGTTTCATGTTCAGCCACCTTCGATCGGGTGCGGAGATGACGCCCGAGGCGCCGTCCGGGAGCGTTGACGAGAGCGCCGTTCAGGACAGCGGCGACCACCACCGTGTCGGCAGGCTCGGCTCCGTCTTCTGGGCCTCGCTCGGCATCTCCGCCCTCTTCGTCGCCTGGGCGGTGCTCTTCAAGGACAACCTGAACCGCGTCACGACCGCCTCCCTGGATTGGGTGACGGGCACGTTCGGCTGGACCTACCTCGTGGTCACGCTGGCCATCCTGGTCTTCCTGGTGTTCCTGGCCTTCAGCCCCGCCGGCGAGATCCGGCTCGGCAAGGACACGGACCGTCCCGAGTTCTCGACACCGACCTGGTTCGCCATGATCCTCAGCGCGGTCATGGGCATCGGCCTGGTCTCGTACGGTGTCGCCGAGCCGATCTCGCACCTCGCGGCGCCGCCGCACGGCCTCGCGGAGCCGAACACGCCGGAGGCGGCGGTGCGTGCCCTCCAGTACTCGTACTTCGACTGGGGCCTGCACGCCTGGGCCATCTTCGCGGTCTTCGGACTCGCGATCGCCTACTCGACGTACCGCAAGGGCCGCCGGACCCTCGTGAGCCAGCTGTTCGTGCCGCTGCTCGGCGAGCGTGTGAACGGGCCCGTCGGCAAGACGATCGACGTGCTCGCCGTGTTCGCGACGCTGTTCGGCACCACGACGTCCCTCGGACTCGGAGCGCTCCAAATCAACAACGGGCTCGGCACCTTGTTCGGGATCCCGGTCAACTCCGTGACGCAGGTGGTGATCATCGCCGCCGTCACGGCCGTCTTCACCGTCTCCGCCGTGACCGGCGTCAGCAGGGGCATCAAGTTCCTGAGCCAGGGAAGCTCACTACTCGCGGTCGCACTGTTCGTCTTCATGCTGGTCGTGGGTCCCGCCGTCTTCATCGCGAACCTGTACATCGAGTCCGTGGGCCGCTGGGCGACCGACTTCTTCCGGATGAGCCTGCAGGGCACCGCGTTCGGCGGTCTCGAATGGATGCAGCTCTGGACGTACTTCATGATGGCCTGGTGGGTCTCCTGGGGCGCCTTCGTCGGCGTCTTCCTCGCCCGTATCTCCCGCGGACGCACCATCCGCGGCTTCATCGCCGGTGTCCTGGTGGTGCCCAGCGTGGTGTTCTTCACCTGGTTCTCGGTCTTCGGCGGTACGGCGATCCACCTCGACCTGTTCCAGGACGGAGACATCGCCCGGCAGGCCGGGGCGGACATGAACAGCGCGTTCTTCGCGACCCTCGACCACTTCCCGCTCGCCGGCGTCACGTCCGCGATCGCGATCGTCCTGGTCGTGATGTTCTTCGTCTCCGGCGCGGACGCCAACACCTACGTGCTGTCCATGATGACCTCGGACGGACTGCTCACCCCGCGCCGTCCGGTGCTCGTCCTCTGGGGAGTCCTCACCGGAGTCACCGCCGTCGTGCTGTTGCTCGCCGGGGGACTGACAGCCCTTCAGAACACCGTAATCGTCGCGTCCTTGCCCTTCCTCGTGATCATCGCCGGGCTGGCGGTGTCCTTCTGGAAGGAGCTCGACGCAGACCGAAAGGGGAAGACTGATGCCGCACACGGAAACCCGCCGCGCCCTGATCGAGAAGGTGTGGGCGGCGGCCTGGGGCCGGGGTGAGGTCGATGCCCTCGACTCACTGCTGAGCCCATCCTACCTGCGCCACGGCGGTGACGGGCGGCCCCAGGGCCCCGATGCGCTGAAGGCCGCGATCGTCTCCATCCGGGAGGCGTTCCCCGATCTGGTCACGACGATCGACGACATCGTGGTCGACGGCGACAGGGCCGCGATCCGCTGGCACAGCAGCGGAACCCACGAGCACTCCTTCCTCGGAGTCCCCGCCACGAGGCGGCAAGTCGACGTCAGCGGAGCCACGTTCGCCCGGTTCGAGGGGGAACGCGTCGTCGAGGAGTACGTGACCTGGGACCCCCGGGCCCTGCTCTCGGCGCTCGGCATCATCCGCGTCGGACAGGACTGACGGCCTGGCCGGGCAGACACGACGATCACCATCACCAAGGAGCACTTCCATGACACCGCTGTCCACGGAGCCCAACGCCGACCTGATGAAAAGCGTCAACCGCCGGTTCGTCACCGGCGTCACGGTCGTGACCGCGATGGACGGGGACGTCCCCAGAGGGCTGGCTGTCAACGCGTTCTCGAGCATCTCGCTCGACCCGGCCATCGTGATGGTGTGCGTCCAGCGCACCTCATCGACGCACGACTGCCTGTTCCGGGAGGATCATCTCGCCATCAACATCCTCTCCACGGAGCAGCTCGACGTGGTCGGCACCTTCGCGGGGAAGTCCGATGACAAGTTCAGGGAACTCGACTGGGAGCGCGGCCCGTTCGGGAGCCCGCTGATCGCGCGGAGCAGCGCGCAGATGGAGGCCGAGATCCGCGAGCGGCTCCAGGCCAGCACCCACACGGTGTTCATCTGCCGCGTGGTGCATGCCGCGGTCACCGACAACGTCCCGATGGTCTACGGCGCGGGTAAGTTCTTCGACGGCGGCGCGCTCACCCCCCTGGGGTGACCCGTGCGCGGCCCGAACGACGGAGGAGGGCTCGGTGAATCGCGGCACAAGCGCGTCGGCGAAGGGGTCGATGCAGTCCAGGGTCATCGACGAGATGAGACGGCGCATCATCAAGGGGGACATCAAGCCCGGGGCCCCGCTCTCGGAGCTCGCGCTCGCGGAGGAGTTCGGCGTCAGCCGCACGCCGGTCCGTGAGGCCCTGAAGCAGCTGCAGACCGAAGGACTGGTCGAGATCCGGCCGCGCGTGGGGACCTTCGTCACCGCTCCGTCCCGACGCGAGATCACCGAACTTTTCGAGATGAAGGAACTGCTGGAGGGAGCGGCCGCCCGCCTTCTCGCCCAGCGCGGCCGCGTCCCGGAGATCGACGGGCTGGAGCGGAATCTGCACGAGGCCGACGACGCAGTGGCGCGCGGTGACCAGGGACGCTACGCGGAACTCGTCCAGGAGTTCCACGACCTGCTCATCGCGGGCGCCGACAACAGCAAGCTGGAAGCCCACTACCGCATGCTGATGAACCAGCTCGCCTACTCCCGGCTGGTCAACACCTCACTGAGCCAGCCGGGACGCCCTCTTCAGTCGGACCGTGAGCACCACCTCGTCCTGGAGCTGATCCTGGAGAAGGACGGTTACAGCGCCGAGCAGGTCATGCGCGAACACGTCCGCGCCAGCCGGCGCGCGCTGCTGGCGGGCCTGCCCATCGGCACCCCGGCCTCGCCCCCGGCCACCGGTACGGAAGGAGCCTGACCGCCCCTCAGCACCCGTACGCCGACGGGTCCGAGGTCCGGCCGACCGGCTGGTCACGGACTCGCATCCGGTGCCAGGCGGGCGGGGCGGCCCCCAGGGGCGGCTCCGTACGCGGGCATCGGCCACAATGCCTGCCATGCGCGGATCAACCCGCCCCGCCCCGGGGCACGACGACCACTACCTGAACTGGCTCCGTACGGCACAGCCGCACCCCCCGGAGGAACAGGCGGAAGCGGTACGCCGTGCCGAGGAGCTGATGGCCTACGTCCGCGAGACCTGGCTGCCGGAACCGAAGATGCAGGACGGCCCCCAGACCCGGTACTTCCGGGAACTGGACGCGCGCGCGGACCAACTCCCGCCGCCCCACCTGCCGTTCTTCTGGGACAACGTGAGCTACCTGCTCCACGGGTGGTTCGCCACCGGCGCCTGGCGCAGAGCACGCCAGGCCGAGGAGAAGCACGCGCTCCCCGTGGACGCCGACCACCTGATCGCCAACGCCCTGCTGCTGACCGGTGACTTCGGCCTGCGCGGGCCCGAGCAGGGGCGGCATCTGCGCTGGCTGCAGGAGGCGCTGCCGCCGGAGCGGGCCCACCGCGAAACGGCCCGGTTCATCGAGGCCACCGCCGCCAGGAACTCCCTCGAGCCGCCCGCGGACCTCGTCGGCCTGGTCCGTACCGCCACCGCGGCCGCCGGGCTAGGCGCCGAGGAGAACACCAGGCTGCTCGGCGTCATGGTGCGGGGCGAATGCGCCTGGCGGGCACACGAGACCCTGCTGCAGGACATCGCCGAGGTGTTCGCGGCGGCCCGGCCCGACGATGAGGTACGGCTGCGGCTGCTCTCCCTGTTCACCCGCACCCAGACGAAGACCAACGGGAAAGGCCTGCTCCAAGTCCTGCGGAAAAGCGGCGCCTTCGAGGCCATGGTCAGCGGCCGGCTGGTCCCCGAGGGCGGCTGCGGCGGCTGGCTCACCGGCTTCGTCGACCACTACTCGTACTACTGGACGCCCAACGTCAGCCTCAAGTCGCAGCCGCTGCCCGCCGAGCTGTACGCGCTGCTGCCGGAGCTGGCCGGGCCGCTGAAGGCCGAGGGGAAGCCCGTACGCATACACCACGAGAGGGGACGGCGCGGACGCCTGGACGGGCGGCTGGCCGACACCTGCCTGCAACTCGGCATCAGCGTGCAGGACCCCGGCCCGGGCACCCTCCTGGACCTGCCGCCGCGCCGCAAGGACGACTACGCGCACCTGCGCGCGGACCCCGTGCTCGGGCCGCGTACGGCACGCGTCGTCTTCCGCCCGGGAGGCGGAGGGCTGCTGGTCTGACGGCGGACGGGGGCCGGGTCGTCAGTGCCGTGGTCTTCACGGCGCACTCGTGATGTTCACGGCGCACTCTCCACGAACCGCGTGAGCCGGTCCGCGATCGTGCCCCAGCCGTCGGGGCCGGGATCAGATGATCGCCGCACGCGCCTTCCAGGGGCTGGGTGCCCCCGTACTGGCCTTGGCCACCCTGACGATCCTGACGGCCGCTTTCCCGGAGAGGGCCCGCCCGTACCCGGGCCCTCGTGGTGTGGACGGCGGCTAGCCTGGCGGGCGGGGCGGACGCCACTTACGACGGAACTGGTTCCCGCTGTCCCGTGACAGGAAGAAGACCGGGCGTGCGCACTTCCCGTACGGGGCCCTCAAGCCGGCACTCGGTTCGGCGAAGCCTGCGACAGCGGCAGCCAGTTGGTCATCTCGGGGCAGGCGACGGTTGCCGCAGACAGCGACGCGGGCGGCCACCTGAGCCCGGAATACGCCACGGGGCGCACGCACCTTCGTCGACTACCTGAAGGAGCAGCGCGCGTAACCGCTCGCGCGTACGCGCTCGCGCTCAGCGGCACCGGCCCGTATACGGCCGAATTGACCGTCGCGCGCATGCACCCCGAGTGGCCATACTGCTTCCTCAACGCTTTCCGGGGTGATCGATGGACCTATCCGGGCGACGGGTAAACAACCGCATGCATCCACCGGTCGATCCACGCAAGGCACGCGTGCGCCGCCTCAAACGCGTAGGGGCGAGTGTTCTGGTCCTCGTGGGTGCACCGCTGCTGGTGGCCGCATTGGGCGAGTACCTTCCCGGCGGTGGTGAGGAGGCCGCGCAAGAGGCGCCCGCAAAGCGTTCTGCCGCAGCATCGCCGAGTGGACCGCATCTCTATGGGACGGCGCGGCTCATTCCGGACGACCAAGGTTGCATGGCGCTTCCAGACGCCCCGACCACGCTGGCCGAGCGTACAGAAATGGCCACCGGAAGTGGCCCCTCACACGTGGCAGAGCGCCAGGGCGGCGCAGCGGTGGGGCAGTTGGGCATCAGCATCACGCTCCAGGGCCACCAACGGGCCTTGACAGTCGAGTCGATCGACATTGTGCCCAAGGCACCGCAAGCGACGCGCCCGTTCGACGGCGCACTGCTGTGCTCGGAGGGGCAGGGAGACTCCCCCAAGGTCAAGCTGGCGGCGGATATGGACGATCCTGATCCCTATCTTTACGACGAAGACTCGCCGCACCGTTCGCACTTCCATGACAACGTGATCACGCTGGCGCCCCAGGAACAGGTCAGCATCAGGGCGTTCTTTCAGTCAAAACAAGGGCACCGAGAGTTCGAGCTCGTCATGCGCTACACGTTGAACGGCAAGCGCCATTCGCAGAAGATCCCACCCCCACGCGGGAAGGCATACGCAGTGACGGCGTTGAACGACACCTACGATATCGGCTACCTCTACGCTCCGACGGGCCCGCACAGGATGACCGCCCCAGAGATGTGCGAGTTCTCCGCCGCGAAGAAGTGCCGATGAGATACCGCGTCGGTCTCTGCCTGCTGACACTCGCCGCTCTCACGGGCGCCTGCACATCAGGCAGCCCGGACGACGGGAAGGACCGCAGCTCCCCTCCGGACTCCACGCCTCGCACGCTCGTCTGGGAGCGCCAGTGGACCGCGAAGACTGGCCCTTTGGATATCACGCCTATCGGATTCGAGCCCGTGGATTTCGGCTTCGACCGGACACTGACAGTGCGGCATTCAGGCACCGCGGAGGTGCTGGACGTCGCCACAGGACGTGTGGTCCGGACGCTGGAGAAGACCCATGGACAGCCTTCCCGCACGTATCAGGTAGGAGACGTTCTCCTGGACTACCGGGAGAATGATGCTGAGATCGTGGAGAACCAGGGGATCGGGCGCAACGGAGCCATGAGAGCATATGACGTGAACTCTGGTGGCCATCTATGGGCGCGGCGAGGCACGGTGGAATCCATTCTTCACCCTGGGGAAGAGGGTGGGGGCGGGCCTTCCGAAGCGGTCGTCGCGTTCACCGAGCAGGGTCTCGTGTGGAACGGGGGAAAGCGCTCGGTCGGCCTGGATCCGCGAACCGGGAAACCCACGTGGGAGCGGGAGGACAAGGATCCGGGCTGTCGCGCGGATCGGCAATTCGCGGCGACGCGGAAGCACTCGATCACGCTGAAGCGGTGTCAGGGCGAAGAATACGTTCTCGAAGCCATCGACCCGGGCAGCGGCCAAATTGTCTGGCGGAGAAACCTGGGGCGCCTGGAAGGCAAGCATTTCTCAGCCACCCCGGATCTCATCAGTGTCGGCCGTGAAGACCGTGGCCGATCGATAGTGAGCGTCTTCGATGACTCGGGTAAGCGGTTGGCCGAGGCAGCAGTCAGCGACCCCTCGTTCAATCAGCAGCAAATGAGCCTCATGACTCTCACCGGGCGCTCCGGAAAGACTCTGTACTTCGAAAGCCAGCCGAACTTCTACGAGCTTGGTATCGGCACCGACGCACCATGGCGGCGGAGCCGGATCGACCACCGTTTGCCGGCCATGCTGGCAAACGGAACGCTTATCTCAGGCCTGCTCGGGAGGGAGAGCGAATTTGATCTCGTCCAATACGGCCGACCTAGCCAGAGCCTCATCATCGATCGCACGGGTCGGCAACACACCTTGCCGGTCCCGGGCGGAGGAACAGGGCTCAAGGTCGTCGGTGATTCTGTGATCACTGAGAGAGAAGTAGGGCACGGAAGGCGTTTCAGTGCGCTGCGCCTGAAGCGGCAAGAAACGGCAAATCCGGCTCTGGGAGGCGTATCCCCCACCGACTGGCCCGCCGCATGCAAGCTGTTGTCCGACCGCCAACTCGCCGAGATCGGAAGGAATTACGCACGAGTCCCAGTGGAGGAGAGCCGTAAGGTCTTCGGAGTCGGCCTCCCCCATCCGTCCGCCTGCCGGTTCTCCCCGCCATCGGCGCACGAGAAGGACATCTTCCAGATCAGCGTGCAATGGGTGGCCCCTGACGAAGACACAGCTCGACAACTCGTCGAAGCCGACCTGCCGTGGCAAACCTCAAGCGACAGGATCCGCCGCCTCGGGCCCGGCACATATCTGTACCGACTGGGCTCCGAAGGGGAGAAGGCCGACTCCCTGATACTCAAGGCCACCGGCAAACACGTCCTCATGGTCTCCGGCCGCGACGTGGACCTGCTCACCCGCGTCGCCCGCGTCCTGCGCGGCCATGCCCGAAGCTGAACGGACGCTCAGCAATCCAGCTCCGCCCACACCGTCGTCAGCGGCTCGGGCCCCTCCGTCACGCCCCACCGCGAGCTGAGCCTCCACGCTCAGCAGGCCCCGCCCGCCCTCGCCGTCGGCCTCCGGCCGGGTCGGCTTCTCGGGCGGCTGCGCCACGCACCGCGTATCGTTGACCTCGCCCTGGAGCGGACTGCCGTCGCCTTCGTCCTCGCCGTCGAGAACGAGCCGCAGCTCGAAGTCCCGCCCCGGCTCCCGCCCGTGCAGCACGGCGTTCGATGCCAGCTCCGCCACGACGGCGGCCACGTGCTCAGACAGTCTGCTGCCGTACGGGAGGCCCCACGCGTCGAGCTGATGGAGCGCCAGCAGACGGGAGAGGCACGCGCCGCGCCTCGTGACGGAAATTCGACGACTGAACACACCTACACCTATCAGGTGACCCCTGCGGACAAGGGCTTCGCCGGGCGACAGTTCGAGGCGTTCCTCACTGAGCGCCTCGGCGTCCATCTGGTCCGGCTCGGGAAGTCATCGGGGAAGCGGAGACCGTTGGCGGTGACGTTCGTGGCTTGACCTGTCCGGGGTCGCGCGGGGTGTCGGCCAGCGGAGGCGGGCTGCCGGCCGTCAGGGAGTTGGAGGGCCGGGCCAGATGGCCGAGGCGTCGTCGCGGTGGGGGTCGGGCAGCCGGATCGGGCGGATGCGAATCGTGCGTTCATGTCCTGCGCTGATGGCCCTCCGCGGTGTGGGCTGACCTGAGTAGCACAAGACGGTCAGGGCGAAGACGCCGTCGGCGTAGACCTCGACGTACTCGCCGATGGTGAGGATGCGCAGGGTGGTGACGGGTTTACTCAGGACGGTCTCGCCGAGCTGGGCCCCGTCGGGGCCGGTGGCCCAGGTGTTCTTGCCGTCGCAGCCGACTGCGAGGGCGAGACGGTCGCTTTCCGGGGTGTCGGTGCGCAGCGTGATCTCGACAGGCCCGGTTATGCCGATGTCGCCGACCGCGTGCAGGGTGGGGCGGTGGGTCTCCTCGCCGAGCCAGGTGTTCGGGCCGGACCACCATTCCAGGCGGGGAGCCGACTTGCTCTCCACCACAAGCGACTTCGGCTGGGCGAGCATGCCGCGGCAGCGGTCACCGGTGTCCGTGAGACCGACGCGGCGGGGTGTGGTGTGCAGGACGACGCGGGAGCCGTTCGGCGCGGCGATGACGCGCGGGGCGTATGCGCCGGTCGGGGCAACCGGGCCACGGCGGGTCCAGGGGGCCTCTGAGGTGGAGGGCGGTCCATGCCTCGATGCCGCGGGTGGCGCCGATGGAGCCGAGCAGCAGCCAGCTGCCGTCGTCGAGGCGTTCCAGGACCGGGCACTCCAGCTCGTCGACGTCGCCGGGGGAGATGAGCGGTGGGTGGACGGTCCAGTGCTCCAGGTCGTCAGAGGTGGCCCAGGCGACGCAGCCGCTGACCTCCACGGGGAGGGAGGCGTCACTGGCGCAGAGGACCATCACCCAGCCGTCCGACTCGTGGTCGCGTACGACGAACGGGTCGCGCCAGCCCATGCGTTCACCGGTGCGGTACCAGCGCGGGTCCGCCTCGACGACCGGCCCGGTGGCGTGCCGCCGCCAGTTGGTGCCGTCGGTGCTGTCGGAGTACGCGAGCCCGGGGGGACTGGAGCGGCCAGCCGTCCGGCGTCAGCCCGCTCACCCCCGTGTAGAACATCGCCATTCCGCCGCCGTGCCGGAAGGGGTGCATGGTCCACACCGTCCGCTGGTCGAAGCGATCGGGCAGGCCGTTGCCGAAGGTGGTGCCCTGCGGCTGCCAGCCGACCAGGTCGGTCGAGGTGGCCCGGCCGTAGGAGGTCTCCATCTGCAGGTGGTCGAACTCCGGTGTCCAGGGGCCCTGCAGGTGCAGCAGCGCGTATGTGCCGTCGTCGTCGCGCAGGAGGGCGAAGTCGTTCACGCAGAGGCCGGGCGGGGCGTATCGCATGCACAGTTCCTGTCGCTCCACAGCGATGAGCAGCCGGTCGTTCACTGGGCTTTGGGTGACCTCACCATGTCTTGAAGTGGCCCAGGACTTACTCATGGTGCCGCGAGACATCGGCGACGACTCGTACTGCGCTGAAAGGCTGACCTCCTACTGATCCGCTCCGGAGCTGATGGAGAGGCTCCGGTGGACACTGACGGCATAGCCGCCGCCCTCGTAGGGGTGGGCGTCCCACGTGGCGAAGCGGTCGACGAAGGTGAGGCCGGCCGCGGCGCAGTAGGCGTCGTACTCGGACAGGGTGATGGAGGGTGGTACGGGCAGGTGGGCCTCGTCCAGGCCGAATCCGGCGACCATGAGGCCGCCGGGGCGCAGGGGCGCGGCCAAGCGGTTGATCACCGCCGCCTCGGTACCCGCAGCGAGGAGCGGGAAGATGTTGCCGGCGGTGATCACGAGGTCGAAGTCCGCGGCAACATGGAGCTCAGCCGGGTCGAACGTGGCCAGGTCGGCTTGGATCCAGGGCAGTTCCGGCGCCTGCCTGCGCGCCACGGCCAGCATGGAAGCGTCGAGGTCGACCCCGACACAGTCGTACCCGAGCTCCGCCAACCGGATCATGACGCGGCCGGTGCCGCACCCGGCGTCCAGTACCCGTGCGGGGGCGGGCACCAGCGCGGCGCACAACCGTGCCTCGCCGTGCATGTCCTTGCCGCTGCCGGCCAGGGCCGCGAACCGGGCTGCGTAGTCCTCTCCCGACGTCCCACCGGTCAGCTCTTCCCAACGGCTCATGACGGCCAGGGTAGGCGAGGAGCACGAGTGCTCGCTCCGTGACGGCTCCGAGCAGGAACCTCGTGCGAGGAGTCCGTGGTCCGGAACCGCCGAGATCTCACACCGGCAGTCAGCAGCAGCCGCCTTCCGCCGCGCCCGCGACCGCTTCGAGACGGCAGAAGCAGGACGCGTTGATCGGCACGTCCGCCATGGCGGACGCCAGCTTCAGTTGCTGGGCCACGATCTGCGCTTCCGCTGTCTTGCCCAGGCGCAGGAGGCATTCGTGGAATCCGTGCAGCGCCCATACGTTGCCGGGGTGTTGTGAAGGACGCGGCAGTGTGTCGTCGAGGCCCAGGTCGGCCCGGTAGACGGCCTCCGCCTCTGCCACGCGTCCCTGTTCGAGAAGCAGGGCGCCGTACGCGTGCCGGGTGGGCTGCATCCATCCCCAGGGCTCGTCGTAGGGAAGGCTGTCGTCGAGTGCGATCGACCGCTCCAGCGCGGCGAAAGCGGCGTCGTAGTTCCCGTTGCGGTACTCCAGTTCGCCGTCGAGCATCTCCGACGCGATCGCGAGGATGTCGACGCAGGTGTTGTTGAACAGCATGCGTGACTCGGGCACGCGGGAGACGGCCTGACTGAAGCGTTCGCGTTCGGTGTCCGCCTCGGGAATCCGGCCGGTCGCCGAGAAGGCGACACCGCGGGCGTAGTGGAGCATCGCCGTCGTCGTGCAGTACAGCCCCGGGTCGGCAGGCAGCGGCAGGCCCAGGATGTCCGGCCAGCGGCCGAAGCGGATGAGCACGTGCACCCGCATGGCGAGGAAGCCCTCCAGCCAGTCGGCCATGGGCGGACTCTGTACCCTCAGCAGTTCCTCGGGGATGGAGGCTTCGAGCTGCGCGGCGGCCTCCAGGGCGGTCGCCGACTGGCCGAGGAACATCGCACCGTAGATCTTGAAGTGGTAGTTGTGCGAGCGGTAGAGGGTGTAGAAGTTCATCGCGCCGGCCCGCGCGTGGTATTTCTCGTCGGCGCTGATCGCGGCGGTGTTGTCCGACACGACTCGCCGGTAGTCCCCGCAGAGCACATCCAGGTGTGTGGGCATGTGCTGGAGGTGCCCGGCGTCGGGTACGAGGCCACGGAGCCGGTCCGCGACGGGCAGGGCTGCCTCGGGGGTCGGGGACATCTCCATGAGGTGGATGTACATGTGCAGAAGACCGGGGTGTGTCTTCCCGGGCCCGGTGCCGATCGCCCGCTCGAGGACCGCCCTGGCCTCCTGCGTGCGGGAGCCTGCCGCCGGCAGTCCGGTGCGCAGGTCCCACAGCTGCCAGGGCGTGAGGTTCATCTGTGCGTCGGCATGGAGTGTGGCGACATCGAGGTCGTGGGGAGCGAGTTCGTACACGGCGCGCATGCTGTCGGCGTACGGCTCGTTCCAGACCGAGCAGTCCTCGGCCGCCTCCGCCTGCGGATACCGGTACCGCAATGCCTGGATCAATGCCTGCTCGACGGGAGTGGCGCCGGCCGCCTTCTCGTGCGCACGTTCGACGGCCGCGTGGGTGCGTTCGACGGTTCGGGCCAAGTCCTCGCCTTCGAAGAACTCCCAGGGCTTGTTGTAGTTCGGACCGAGGGCGTAGGCGATGCCCCAGTAGGCCATTGCGCAGTTCGGATCCGCCGCGGCAGCGGCTTCGAAGCAGGAGACGGCCTCCTCGTGGTGGAAGCCGTACGACCAGAGCAGCCCGCGGTCGAACCACATCTGGGCGGACGGGGAGGACGTCGTCACGGGGCGGGTGTGGGTGCCCAGGTCGTAGTAGTCCATTCGGCTCTCCTGAAGGTACGGCCGGACGGCCAGGGGACGCGCCGCGACCGGCACGCACTGTCCCAACGTGGTGAAGGCTCCGGGGACACCTTGTGGCCAAGGGTAGGCTGCCCGCGATGCGGATCACGTCATCCAGGGCGGTCCCGTCGGGGCAGTACGCGATGCAGGAGGAGATCTCCTGCGGGCGACCCACCACCGGGCTGCTGCAGGCCATCAGTGCGACCTCTCACTTGCGACTACCTACGCGCCGAAGTCTCTTCGCGGGGCGGCGCCGTTGAGGCGCGTACCACGAGCTCGGTGGCGAGTTCGATGTGATGGGACTCGACCTTTTCACCGGTGGCCAGTCGGAGGGCGGTGCGCATGGCCGCACCGCCCATCTCCCGCAGGGGCTGGCGCACAGTGGTCAGTGGCGGTGAAGCCATCTGGGCGAGGCTTGTGTCGTCGAAGCCGACCACGCTCAGGTCTTCGGGGACGCGCAGGCCTCGGGTGCGGGCGGCCTCGATGACACCGAGGGCGATCTCGTCGTTGCCTGCGAAGATCGCCGTCGGTGGCTCTTGCAGGCCCAGTAGTGCCGTGGCGCCGAGCAACCCGGTCTCGTACGTGAATTCTCCGGGCCGGACGTAGGCGTCGGGTACCTGCGCTCCTTCCGCCTCCATGGCGGCGCGGTAGCCGTGCGTGCGTGCCTGGTTGCATACGGCCATGGCCGGTCCGCCGATGTAGGCGACGCGGCG
The DNA here is from genome assembly GCF_003355155.1 of Streptomyces armeniacus. Classification (NCBI taxonomy): domain Bacteria; kingdom Bacillati; phylum Actinomycetota; class Actinomycetes; order Kitasatosporales; family Streptomycetaceae; genus Streptomyces; species Streptomyces armeniacus. Next base: position 1,690,222 of record NZ_CP031320.1, read on the forward strand.
GTGACCCAGGGAGAGCAGGTGCCGGGTCGCGGCCAGGCCGCCGGCGAAGTTGGTCGACCCGACGCTGTGGACGCGGCTGTCCGGCAGGTGCAGTGGGTCCAGCACGACCAACGGCAGCCCGGACCGGGCCAGTTCGTTCAGGTGCGCTGTGGTGTACACGCTGGTGACCGCGATGACGGCGCGGCGCCCGGCTGAGACCAGGTCCCGGGCCCAGTGCGGGGCATGGGACGCCTTGCTGATCACCACCGAGGCCCCGGATTCGGCGGCGGAGTCGATGATGCCCTCGAGGGTCTCGGCCACGTACGACTTGAGGCCGCCCTGGAACTGCACCTCGATGGTCGGGCTTTCGACGACCTCGGTGTGGCGGAACACGGGTGCGAGGTAGTCGTGCTGATGCAACAGTTCCTGCACCCGGCTGCGGGTGTGCGGCGCCACGTCGCCGCGACCGTTGACCACTTTGGACACGGTCGCGACGGAGACTCCCGCCGCTTGGGCGATGTCCGCCAAGGTGGTGCGCCTGGCGTTCGGACGCATCGGTTCCTCTCAGCTGTACGTCCACCGGTGTGGTGAGCTGCCGGTCGGGCCGGCAGTGCGGGTGGAACCGGTCAACCGTACGGCAACCCGGCCCCGAGCTCGTCCGGAGAGGTGCCGACGAGCCCCTCACACTCGACACGTCCGACGATCTGTGTGAGATCGCGTCCGGTGAACGCGGTCCGGGGCAGTTGCCGACGCAGCGGCTGCCGAGCTGCGCGACCTTGTGCATGACCTGCGCCGACAGTGCATCAGCCGCGGCCATAGCTCCGCCTCTCCGTCCCGAGCCATTACTTTCGAAATAGTTTCGGTCCTTGTCAAGCCTTCTCGAGGGCTGCTTGTGCCCGATATTGCGCGGCTGGTGGCAGCGCGACCACGCGCTTGCACACACCTTGACAGGGTGTCAGCCCGAAACCTAGTTTGCTGAAACAGAGCTCAGAGAAGGAAGTTTCGAAAACCTTTCACCATGACTCACATGACTCACGAGAAGCCGATGGCTCTCGAGTGCGGAGAAGAACATGGCGCTCTCCCGACGTACCCTCCTCGGCCTGGCCGCCGGCGTGCCGGCCTCCGCGGCCCTCGCAGCATGCGGCTCATCCGGCCCCGGCAAGGGCGGCGACGGCGCGGCCACGTACTGGCACCTGAGCGGCCAGCCTCAGGAAGGCGTCAGGACCGGTGCGGTGGAGCGGTTCAACGAGGCCAACCCCAATGGGCAGATCGAGGTCACCACCTTCGAGAACGACGCCTACAAGACGAAGATCAAGACCGCCATCGGCGCCGGGAAAGCGCCCACCATCATCTGGGGGTGGGGCGGCGGAACGCTGCGCACCCACGTGGAGGCCGACCAGGTCGACGACCTCACCCCGTGGTTCGACGAGAACCCTGACATCAAGAACCGCCTCTTCCCGTCCTCGTTCGGCGCGGCGACCGTCAACGGCAGGATCTACGCGATGCCGTTCGAGAGCGTGGAGCCGGTCGTCCTGTTCTACAACAAGAGGGTCTTCGACGACGTCGGCGTGGAGCCGCCCCAGTCCTGGGACGACATCATGTCCCTGGTGCCCAAGTTCAAGGCGGAGGGCATAGCGCCGTTCTCGCTCGGCGGCCAGTCCCGGTGGACGAACATGATGTGGCTGGAGTTCCTGTTCGACCGCATCGGCGGCCCCGAGGTGTTCCAGGCCGTCTTCGACGGCGAGAAGGGCGCCTGGTCCCACCCGGCGGCCATCGAGGCGCTGACCAAGGTGCAGGACCTGGTCAAGGCGGGCGGATTCATAAAGGGCTTCTCCTCGATCACCGCGGACTCCAACGCCGACCAGGCGCTGCTGTACACCGACAAGGCCGCGATGATGCTGCAAGGCTCCTGGTCGTACGGCATCCAGCAGTCCGAGGGCGGAGACTTCGTCTCCGGCGGCGGCCTCGGTTTCATGAACTTCCCACCCGTCGAAGGCGGCAAGGGCGATCCGGGCAACTCCGTCGGCAACCCCGCCCAGTACCTGTCCATCTCCTCGAAGGCCAGCGCCAAGCAGAAGAAGATAGCGAAGGACTTCTTCGCCACCGGCGTCCTCACGGACGACGAGGTGAAGGAGTGGATCGACACCGGGGCGGTGCCGATCCGGAAGGGCTCGGAGAAGCTGCTGGCCGAATCTGAGAGTTCCGAGTTCCTGGAGTTCGTCTACGGCATTGCCAGCAACGCGAAGACGTTCGGCCAGTCCTGGGACCAGGCGCTCAGCCCGACGGCCGCCGAGACGCTGCTGGACAACATCGCCAAGCTGTTCCAGCTGTCCATCTCGCCGCGGCAGTTCACCGACAATCTCAACAAGGTCATCGGCAAGTGAGCGCACTCACGGGCTCCACAGGGCGCGAGGGCCGGCGCAGCATCCTGCCCTGGCTGGCCGTGCCGGCGCTGCTGTTCTTCGTCGGCTTCGCCCTGGTCCCGCTCGTCGGCGTCTTCGCGCTGAGCTTCACGACGTGGGACGGGATCGGCACCATCCACCCGTCCGGGCTGACCAGCTGGCGTGCGGTGCTCACCAACCCTGGGCTGCCGCACGCCCTCTGGGTGACGTTCCTGGTGATGGCCGTGTCCTGGGCGGTTCAGACACCGGCGAGCATTCTGCTCGGCACGTTCCTGGCCGGCCGCCAGCGCTACCGGGCGGTGCTGAGCCTGATCTACTTCGTCCCGCTCCTGCTCAGCTCCGCGGCGATCGCGGTCGCGTACAGGGCGCTGCTGGACCCCAACTTCGGGCTGGGCGCCGGGCTGGGGTTCGAGTGGCTCAGCAAGGACTGGCTGGGGCGCCCCTGGCTCGCCTTCGGCGTCGTCGTCTTCGTCGTCTCCTGGCAGTTCGTCCCGTTCCACTCGCTGATCTACCAGGGCGGCGTCCAGCAGATCCCGCAGTCCCTGTACGAGGCCGCACAGCTGGACGGCGCCGGGCAGATCCGCCAGTTCTTCAGCATCACGCTGCCCCAGCTCAAATACACCATCATCACCTCGTCGACGCTGATGGTGATCGGCTCGCTCACCTTCTTCGACCTCATCTTCGTCCTGACCGAGGGCGGCCCGGGAGACGCCACCCGGGTCCTCGCGCTGGACATGTACAAACGGGGCTTCCAGGCCGAGCTGATGGGGCCGGCCAGCGCCATCGCGGTCATCCTCGTCCTGATGGGCCTCGCCATCGCCCTGCTGCTGCGCCGGCTCGGAGGCCGGGACGCCGGTGAGAGCCAGCTTGAGGGAGCCTGACATGACCACCACGCTGACCAAGCCGCAACCGCAGAAGACCACCCCACGCGAGCGGGGGCACCGTCCCGGTGCGACCGCCCACCGGCGCAACTGGCTCGGCGGTCTGGCCGGATGGCTATGGCTCGCTGTCGTCGTCGTACCCCTCTACTGGATTCTCATCACCAGCCTCAAGGCCCGGAGCAACTACTACGCGAGCAACCCGCTGGCGCCGCCGACCGACCCCACACTGGACAACTACGAGCTGGTCCTCGAGTCCGACTTCATCAGCTACTTCTGGAACAGCGTCGTGGTCACCGCCGGCGCGGTGGTGCCGGCGGTCGCGGTCTCCTTCATGGCCGCCTACGCCATCGTGCGCGGCTGGCGCATGCGGTTCCTGCGCGTGGTGAACGGCATGTTCCTCATGGGCCTCGCCATCCCGCTGCAGGCGACGGCCATCCCGGTCTATCTGATCATCATCAAGCTACAGCTGTACGACAGCCTGCTGGCGCTGATCCTGCCGTCGATCGCCTTCGCCATCCCGCTGTCCGTGCTGATACTCGCCAACTTCATCCGCGACGTGCCCAAGGAGCTGTTCGACTCGATGCGGGTGGACGGAGCCACCGAGTGGGGGACGTTGTGGCGTCTGGCGGCGCCGCTCACCCGGCCGGCCATCCTCACCGTGACCATCTTCAACGCGCTCACCATCTGGAACGGATTCCTGCTGCCGCTGATCCTCACCCAGAGCCCTTCCCAGCGGACTCTGCCGCTCGCCCTGTGGACCTTCCAGGGCGAGTACGGGGTCAACGTCCCCGCCCTCCTGGCCGCCGTCGTCCTCACCACCCTGCCCCTGATCATCCTGTACGCGTTCGGCCGCCGCCAGCTGCTGAGCGGTCTGACCGCCGGATTCAGCCGTTGACCGACGCCGACGCCCTGCTCGTCTACCTGTTCGCCCGCCGCGCCCTGGCCAAGGGGCTGACGGGCGTGGGAGGAAAGTGAACGCCAACGTGGCTGTAGACAACACCACCGGAATCTCCCTCTGGAACGACCCCGCCATTCCCGTCACCGCGAGAGTCGACGCCCTGATCGACGCGATGACCCTCGAGGAGAAGATCGCCCAGCTGTACGGAGTGTGGGTGGGCGCCTCCGATCAGGGCGGTGAAGTGGCCCCCCACCAGCACGACATGGAGGAGGCCGTCGATCTCGACGCGCTCCTGCCCAACGGACTGGGCCAGCTGACCCGGCCCTTCGGCACGGTCCCGGTCGACCCCGCTCTGGGCGCACTCTCCCTGGCCCGCACCCAGAGCCGTATCGCCGCCACGAACCGGTTCGGCATCCCCGCTCTCGCGCATGACGAGTGTCTGGCCGGCTTCGCCGCCTGGGGGGCGACGGCCTACCCCGTTCCGCTGTCCTGGGGCGCCACCTTCAATCCGGACACGGTGCGGCGCATGGCCGCAGCCATCGGCCGCGACATGCGTGCCGTCGGCGTCCACCAGGGACTCGCGCCCGTCCTGGATGTGGTGCGCGACGCCCGCTGGGGCCGGGTCGAGGAGACCATCGGCGAGGACCCGTACCTCGTCGGCACCATCGGGACGGCATACGTGCAGGGCCTTGAGTCCGCCGGGATCGTCGCCACCCTCAAGCACTTCGCCGGCTATTCGGCCTCTCGCGCCGGCCGTAACCTCGCTCCCTCCTCCCTGGGCCCGCGTGAACGCGCCGACGTTCTGCTGCCTCCCTTCGAGATGGCGATCCGTGAAGGCGGCGCCCGGTCGGTGATGAACGCCTACACCGACACCGACGGCATGCCCTCCGCGGCAGACGAGAATCTGCTCACCGGGCTGCTGCGCGACACGTGGGGCTTCGACGGCACCGTCGTCGCCGACTACTTCGCCATCGCCTTCCTGAAGACGCTGCACGGCATCGCAGCCGACTGGGCCGGCGCCGCCGGCACGGCGCTGCGCGCCGGCATCGACGTCGAGCTGCCCAATGTCAAGACATACGGCGCGCCCTTGACCGAGGCCGTCGCCGACGGCCGCCTACCGGAGGCGTTGGTCGATCGCGCCCTGCGCCGGACACTCACCCAGAAGGCGATACTCGGCCTGCTCGACCCGGATTGGAGCCCTGTGCCGGCGGCGCTCGACGGGGCGGACCTGGACGACCCGGCCGCCCTGCGCGGCCGAATCGACCTGGACGGTCCGGAGAATCGCGCGCTGGCCCGTACGATCGCCGAGGAAGCGGTCGTGCTGCTGAGCAACGACGGCACCCTGCCGCTCGAGAGGCCGCGCCGCATCGCCCTGCTCGGTCCCAACGCCGACGAGCCCATCGCCGTGCTCGGCTGCTACTCCTTCCCCCAGCACATTGGTGTCCGCCACCCCGGTACCCCACTCGGCATCGAGCTGCCCACGCTGCGCGACACTCTCGCCGCCGAGTTCCCTGACGCCGAGATCACGGTCGTCCGCGGCACCGGAATCGATGACGGAGATCTCTCCGGCATCCGCGAGGCCACCCGGGTGGCACGCGAGGCGGACATCGCCCTGGTCGTGCTCGGCGACCGAGCCGGACTCTTCGGGCGGGGCACCACCGGCGAGGGATGTGACGTCGCCTCGCTGGTGCTGCCCGGCGCGCAGCAGCAACTGCTCGACGCCCTGCTCGACCTGGAGACACCCGTGGTCACCATCCTGCTCGCGGGACGACCGTACGCTCTCGACCGCGCCGTGGAGGAGTCCGCTGCGATCGTGCAGTCCTTTTTCCCGGGTGAGGAGGGCACGCACGCGATCGCCGGGGTGCTCAGTGGCCGTACCAATCCCTCCGGACGTCTCCCGGTCAGCGTGCCGCGCGGGCCGGGCTCCCAGCCGGCCACGTACCTCGGAGCGCGGCTCGCTCACGTCAGCGAGGTGTCCACCATCGACCCGACCCCCGTGTTCGCCTTCGGTCACGGTCTGTCCTACACGCGGTTCGACTGGACAGACCTGACCGTGGACGTCCAGGAGGCTCCGACGGACGGCGAGTTCACCCTCACCTTCACCGTCCGCAACACAGGCGAGCGGTCCGGAACCGAGGTCGTCCAGCTCTATCTGCACGACCCGGTTGCCTCCGTCGTCCAGCCGGTGCAGCGCCTGGTCGGCTACACCCGGGTCGATCTGAAGCCGGGCGAGGCCCGGCGCCTCCGTGTCACGGTCCCGGCCGACCTCGCCTCCTTCACCGGACGCGACGGTCGGCGCGTCGTCGAACCGGGCGAGCTGGAAGTGCGGTTGGCCGCCTCCAGCGCGGATCCGCGCCTGACGGCCAGGGTCACGTTGACCGGAGCCGAGCGCCATGTGGACCACACGCGGCGCTTGCACGCCACGATCGGGCAGGAGCCGGTTGCCCGGCCATGAACCAGGCGTGCGCAGCGCACGTCGCGGCAGCAGTTGGCGGCAGTGCGCAACTGCTGCGTACCGCGGGGGAAAGCGACCGGAACGGGTGGCGGATGAAAGGGGCACCGTTGACCGAGTGGGAGCGTGGGAGCACGAGTGCTCCCACGGGGAGCGGACGCACGTACGGGGAAAGCCGCCCCAGCAAACGCTGAAGCGGCTTCCGACCTGCATTCTTCGCGGTCGGGACGACAGGATTTGAACCTGCGACCCCTTGACCCCCAGTCAAGTGCGCTACCAAACTGCGCCACGTCCCGGTGCCCGTGCGACGCGGGGTTTCCCCCTCGTCGGCCGTGCACGAGAACAATACCGCACTCGTCGGCGTGCTCGCGCACCCCTTATGGCACTCCCGCGCAGGCCCGGGCGGTCGCGGGCCCGTGCGCGGGCCCGTGCGCGGGCTCACGCACGGGACGGTCACGCGGCGGGAGCGGGGTCCGTACGGGACGGGCCGGTGGTCAGCGTTCCAGGACCAGTGCCTGGCCCTGGCCCACGCCGATGCAGAGCGCCGCCAGGCCCGTGCCCGAGCCCGCCGCCGCCAGCTGGTGGGCGACCGCGCCCGCGAGGCGGGCGCCCGAGGCGCCGAGGGGGTGGCCGATGGCGATGGCGCCGCCGCGCGGGTTGACGACCGCCGGGTCCAGCTCGGGCCATTCGGCGAGGCAGCCGAGTGCCTGGGCCGCGAAGGCCTCGTTCAGTTCGACCGTGCGCAGCCCGCCGAAGTCTCGGCCCGCCTTCGCCAGCGCGCGGCGGACCGCCTCGACCGGGCCGAGGCCGTAGAGCTGCGGTTCGATGCCGGTGGCCGCCGAGGCGCGGATACGGGCCAGGGGCTCGCGGCCCGTGGCGGCCAGGCCCTCCTCGTCGGTGAGCAGCAGGGCGGCGGCGCCGTCGTTGAGCGGCGAGGAGTTCCCCGCGGTGACCGTGCCGCTGCCGTCCTTGCGGAAGACCGGCTTGAGCCGTGCGAGGGCCTCGGGGGAGCTGCCGTCCCGTACGGTCTCGTCGCGGGGCAGGTCCACCCCTTCGTACGGCGCGACCTCGCCGTCGTACAGCCCTTCCTTCCAGGCCGCGACGGCCTTCTGGTGGCTGGCGGCGGCGAAGCGGTCCTGGTCCTCGCGGGTGATGCGGTGCTTGTCGGCGATGAGTTCGGCGCCCTCGCCGAGGCTGACCGTCCACTCGGGGCGCATGCGGTCGTTCACCATGCGCCAGCCCAGGGTGGTGGAGTACATCTCGGGGGCGCCCGCGGGGAAGGCGCGCTCCGGCTTGGGTACGACCCAGGGGGCGCGGCTCATCGACTCCACGCCGCCCGCGATCACCGCGCACGCGTCGCCGACGGCGACCGCGCGGGCGGCCTGGACGACGGCCTCGAGACCGGAGGCGCAGAGCCGGTTGACGGTGCTGCCGGGGACGCTGAGGGGCAGGCCGGAGAGGAGGACGGCCATCCGGCCGACGTTCCGGTTCTCCTCGCCGGCGCCGTTGGCGTTCCCGAACACGACGTCGCCGACGCGGGCCGGGTCCAGCGCGGGCGTACGGTCCAGCAGGGCGCGTACGACATGCGCGGCCAGGTCGTCGGGGCGGACCTGGGCGAGGGCGCCCCCGTACTTGCCGACGGGAGTGCGGACGGAGTCGACGACATACACATCGCGGAGCCGGTCGTTGTTCATGGCACCGATCGTGGCACCGCCGGCATCCCGTGGCCAGACCTTACGGATCTCTGACGCGTGGGAGCGGCACGGCGCCACCGGGCGTTCACCGGCCTAGCGTGTGGCCATGCGCGTACTGGTCACAGGAGGGGCGGGCTTCATCGGCTCGCACATCGCAGCCGCTCTGCGGGCGGCCGGGCACGAGCCCGTGGTGTTCGACACGGCGGCACGGGAGCGGGGCCCGGAGGGCTCCGTGCCCGGCGACGTACGGGACGCCGCGGCCGTGGCCGGGGCGCTCGCGGGGGTGGACGCGGTCTGCCACCAGGCCGCGACCGTGGGCCTGAGCAGCCGCTTCGACGACGCCGCGGGCTATGTGAGCAACAACGACCTCGGCACCGCCGTCCTGCTGGAGCAGATGGCGGCGGCAGGGGTCGGCGCGCTGGTGCTCGCCGGTTCGATGGTGGTGTACGGCGAGGGCCGCTACGTCTGCCGGATCCACGGGGTGGTGCGGCCCGGGCAGCGGTCCGTGCCGGATCTGGACGCCGGCCGGTTCGAGCCGCCGTGCCCCCGCTGCGGGGCCGCGCTCGAACCGGGCCTGGTGTCCGAGGACGCGCCCGTCGACCCGCGCAACGTGTACGCGACCACCAAGCTCGCCCAGGAGCATCTGGCGGCGGCCTGGGCGCGCGCCACCGGCGGGCGGGCGATCAGCCTGCGCTACCACAACGTCTACGGCGACGGGATGCCGCGCGACACCCCGTACGCCGGGGTCGCCTCCTTCTTCCGCTCCTCCCTCGAACGCGGCGAACCGCCGCAGGTGTACGAAGACGGGGCGCAGCGCCGCGACTTCGTGCACGTCACCGACGTGGCGGCGGCGAACGTGGCCGCGCTGGAGGCGCTGGCACGCGGCGGGCGTACGGGCGGCGAGCTGCGCGCGTACAACACGGGCAGCGGCGAGCCGCACACCATCCTGGACATGGCGAAGGCGCTGGCGGACGCGTACGGCGGGCCCGCTCCGGAGGTGACGGGCGGCTACCGGCTCGGGGACGTACGGCACATCACCGCGTCGTCGGAACGGCTGCGGACCGAGCTGGGCTGGGAGGCGCGGGTCGGCTTCGACGCCGGCATGAAGGGTTTCGCGCGGGCGCCGCTGCGGGCGGCGGGCACACCGTAGGGCGGCGCGGCAGCTCAGCGGAGGGGCAGCTCCGTACGGCGGATGCGGTGCGTACTCCAGATGGCACGGAGGGTTGACGCGTCACGCTCCCTCAGCCGCAATGGGAAGTCGACTGTGCGACGGCGCACGCGTCGAGAGGAGCGCCCCCATGTCCCGCAACGGCTCCCGGAACACCCCGCACAACGGCTCACGCGCCCCCGCCTCCCAGCCCGCCACCGACCCCGACCCTGACCCCGGCCCCGCGGCCGGCCCTGCCCCCGGCGGAGCACTCTCCCGGCGCCGCATGCTCGCCCTGACGGGCGGCGCCGCGGCCGCCGTACCGCTGGCCGGCTGCGGTTCGGGCGCACCCGACGACGAGGGCGGCGGTGACGGAGGCGGCGGCACCGTCACGGTCTACTGGAACGCGGGCCACGACTACGCGGCGTACCAGAAGGTCATCGACGCCTTCGAGAAGAAGCACGGCGTCACCGTACGGATGCAGAAGTACCAGTGGCCGGACATGCGGACCCGCATCCTCACCGACTTCTCCTCCGGGAACGTGCCGGACCTGATGGAGGAACCCGGCGGCTGGACGCAGGAGTTCGCTCTCAGCGGCGACGTCCTCAGCCTCCAGGACTATCTGGACCGGGACGGCGCGGAGATGGGCTACCCGGACGACTGGCAGGAGGCCGCCGTCCGGCACAACGCCCACCGGGGCAAGGCGTACGGGATCCAGCTGCACCAGACCTGCAGCCTGCTGCTCTACAACAAGGCGATGTTCCGCAAGGCCCGGGTCGAGCCGCCGACGACCTGGGACGAGGTGGTCAGCGTCGGCAAGAGACTGACCGGCGGCGATGTACACGGCATCGCGCTGAACCAGGACCAGTCGTACGCCTGGCCCTGGCTGCTGCAGAACGACGTACGGCTCTACAACCCGGACGGCCAGGAACTGCTGACACCGCGGGCGGCGGCGCTGGAGGCGCTCCAGTTCCAGGCCGACCTGGTGCACAAGCACAAGGTGTCCCCGGTGCCGACACCCGGTACGGACTACTCGGGGCCGCAGAAACTGCTCTCCGCGGAACGCGCCGCGATGATCGTCTCCGGGCCCTGGGACCTGGAGCCCATCGAGAAGAGCAGCCCGGACCTCGAACTCGGCGTGGCCCAGGTGCCGAAAGGCAAGAAGCAGTCCACCATTCTGGCCGGCACCAGCGTGTTCATTCCCAAGAAGGCCAAACACCCCGATCTCGCCTGGGACCTGATCAAACGGCTCACGGAACTGCGCACGGAGGTCGCGGTCACCCGGGACGAGGGCATGCTGATGCCGCGCAAGTCCTGGATGAAGGAACCCGTGGTGCAGGACGATCCGCTCACCAAGGCGTTCGCGAAGGGGCTGACGTACGCCGAGGACCCGTATCTGGACCTCTATGTGACCGGGAAGTACGGGGAGTTGTCCATCGACCTCTTCCGGACGATGTACCAGGGCATCGTGATGGAGAAGAAACCGGTGGAGAAGGCGTACGAGCAGTACGTGACGGCCGGCCGCAAGCTCATCAAGGGGTAGCGGGGAATGCCGCTGAAAACCCGCGACCGGAGCGCGCGGTTTCCGCGCGGCCTCCGCAGGTCGCGGCCGCTCACCCTGAAGGCGCGGCAGGCGCGTACCGCCTATCTGTTCCTCCTGCCCGCGCTCGTGTTCTTCGCGGTGTTCTTCTACATGCCGATCGCCGACATCGTGAACACGAGCATGCATTCCGGTCCGCAGGCCGACGAGTTCAACGGGCTGGGGAACTACGTCGACGCGTTCGACGACCCGGCCGCCCGCAACTCCTTCGTGGTGACGCTCCTGTTCGCGGCGGGCACCACCGTCGGGGCGATCGTGCTGGGGCTCGGCCTCGCGCTGCTCGTCAACCGGCCGCTGCGCGGGCGTACGGTGTTCCGGCTGGCGCTGCTGGTCCCGTATCTGACGTCGGTGGCCGTGGTCGGGCTGCTGTGGCGGAACATCCTCGACCCGCAACTCGGCATTCTCAACCGGCTGCTGAAGGAATTCGACCTGCCCACCCAGCAGTGGCTCAACACCGATCCGCTGGTGACCATCATCGTGATCACCCTGTGGCAGATCGCGGGCTACACGATGATTCTGTTCCTCGCCGGACTGCAGGGAATTCCCGAGGTCTACTACGAGGCCGCGTACATCGACGGGGCCAACAGCAGGCAGCGGTTCTGGCGCATCACGGTGCCGCTGCTGGCACCCACCACCCTGTTCGTGACCGTCATGGCGGTGATCTCGGGGCTCCAGGCGTTCGGGCAGGCGTACATCATCACGAACGGAGGACCCGCCGACAGCACCGACCTCTATGTCTTCCACGTCTTCAACGTGGCTTTCCGCAGCCGTGACTTCGGCTATTCCTCGGCGCTCTCCGTGCTGCTGCTGATCGTCATCATGGTCTTCACGGCCGTCCAGCTGCGCGCCGGGCGGCGGCGGGAGGTGCAGTACTGATGAGCCGGGCCGTACGTGTCACCGTCTACGCGCTGCTGGTGCTGGCCAGCGCGCTCACCATCCTTCCGCTGCTCTACATGGTCGCGCTGTCCCTGCAGACGGAGGGCGAGACGCTGTCCGGTGAGGCGGTGCTGATTCCGGACTCGCCGCAGTGGGGGAACTACGCGACGCTCTTCGAGGAGGCGCCGTTCGCCAACTTCATCGTCAACAGCCTCGTCGTGGCGGGCGGGATCACCATCGCCCATCTCCTTTTCGACCCGCTAGTCGGCTACGTCTTCGCGAAGTTCGACTTCCCGTTCCGCAACACGCTTTTCGTGGCGATTCTGGCCACGCTGATGATCCCGCTCTTCGTCCGGATGATCCCGCTGTACGTGATGATGTCCAACATGGGCTGGCTGAACAGCTATCAGGCGCTGATCATGCCCTTCCTGATGGACGGCTTCGGGATCTTCCTGATGCGGCAGTTCATCCAGCCCATTCCGGACGACCTGATCCACGCGGGGCGGGTGGACGGCGCCTCGGAGTTCACCATCTACTGGCGGATCGTGCTGCCGCAGGCGAAACCCGCGCTGGCGGTGCTGGGGCTGTTCACGTTCATCTTCCAGTGGAACGAGTTCCTGTGGCCGCTGGTCGCCACCACCACCGAGGAGATGCGGACCATTCCCGTCGGGCTGACCCTGTTCAACCAGGAGCACTTCACGCTCTGGCATCTGACGGCGGCCGGGTCCGTCATCATGTTCGTCCCGACCGCGCTGATCCTCATCTTCAGCCAGCGCTATTTCGTCCGGGGCATCGCGCTGACCGGGCTCAAGTGAGAAGCGGGCGGCGGCCGTCCGGCCGCCGCCCGCTTCACGGGAGGTCCTTCTCCGGGAAGGCCCTCCCTCAGAAGTACCCCTCGCGTTTGCGGTCTTCCATGGCGGCTTCGGAGAGTTTGTCATCCGCGCGGGTGGCGCCGCGTTCGGTGAGGCGGGAGGCGGTGATTTCGGTGATGACCTTGTCCACGGTGTCGGCGTCGGAGTCGACGGCGCCGGTGCAGGACATGTCGCCGACGGTGCGGTAGCGCACCTGGCGGGTCTCCAGGGTTTCGTCGTGACCGTGCCCCCGCCCTAATCGAATCGTGGCAGAAACGGAGGCTTCGCGAAGGGTCTTCGAGTGTGCGTCGGGCAGGCGTTTGGCAGAAGTCCGCCCCCCGCTCACCCGCATCACCAGCGAAACGTCCGCATTCGCCTGTGCTGCCGCCTACGTGCCGCTCGGGCGCGGCGCGGCTGCACACGTTCGCGCAGTCCCTTGGCGTCGTTGCGCCCCCGCCGGAACCGCCCGCCCCCGCGCGCTCCGGCGCCGTCGCGGGGAGGGCCGTCCTCACCGCCGGCCTGGAGGGGGACGGCTCCGCGGCCTTCACCACGGACGTCGAGGGCGGGCGGGCCACCGACGGGCACGGCTCCGGCGGACGCCGCCCCGTACGTGCCCGCCCCGCGCCCGTACCCGCTGCGCCGCAGCGTGCTCGGGCCTGCCGGGCGGGAGTACGGGCTGCGCGTGGCGCTGTGCGTCGCCGCCGCCACCGCCCTCGCGCTGGCCCTGCACGAGGAGCACTGGTACTGGCTGCCGACGACCACCGCGTTCCTGATCAAGCCCGACATGGGCCCGCTGTTCTCCCGCGTCGTGAACCGCTTCGCGGGCACGGCGGTGGGCGTCCTGGCGTTCACCGTGCTGGCCGCGTGGTGCGGCGGCACGTGGTGGCCGGTGGCGGTGGTCGTCGCGGGCGGCGCGCTGATCCCGGCCGCCACGCGCCACATCGGCCTCCTGACCGCGGTGATCACGATGCTGGTGCTGTCCTTCATGCACACCGTCGGGGACACCGCGGTGACCGTGGCCCGGCTGGTGGACACGGCGCTGGCCTGCGGAATAGCGTTGCTCGTCGGCCACTTGCCGCGGCTGTCCGATCCGCGCGTACGCGTCGGGCACCGGTTCGCGGTCGCGCTGCGCGCCACCGAACGCTATCTGCGGCACACGCTCGAACTCGACCGCCCGCCCCGTCCCGTACGCCCCGGCCCCGTACACCTCGCCGCCGCCCCGGACCCGGCCGCCGCGCACTGCGCCGCCCTCCGGCACACCGCCTACCGCGCCCTCGCGGAGGCGCGGGCGGTCGCGGAGGCGGCAGCGGCGGAACTGCCGGGCCCGTACGGCGCGCGCCGGCACGACTGGCTCGCCGTACTGGCGCGGGCCGAGCGCATCGCCGACGCGGCGACGGTGTGCGCCGTACGCCTCGAATACGGCGTCCCGCGCCCGCCGGACGCCGAGGTCCACCAGGTCACGGCGGCGCTGGCCGCGATGGCCGACGCACTGGAGGACGGCCGCGGCCACACGGCTCCGCCACTGCCCCCGGGCCCGCGCGGGTGCCGCTCGCTGCACGACGTGATGACGGAACTCCACGCGATCCACACCCTGACGACGTCCGCCCCGGCGGCCTGACCCCACCCGGGCCGGAGCGGTCACCCACCCGAGCCCGTCCGGCGTTTGAGGACGGCCCTCAGCCCGCGGTTCGCGGCAGTCGCCGGTGGGCGGTGACCGCATCGTGTGCTGGGCGCGGCCCGGGGACGGGCCGGATTCGTCCTCAAGCGCCGGACGGGCTGGATGTGCTGGGCCAGGAGCCCTGCTCACGCGCCCTCGGCCGCGCGGACGGAAAAAGTTTCGGTGGTGATGTCGAGAACCCGTGGCCGGCTCCGTCCCCGAGGTGAACGTGACCACAATGGGTCGCACCAGGACCGAGGAGAACATCATGGCCAAGTACCTGCTGCTGAAGCACTACCGCGGCGCCCCGGCACCGGCGAACGACGTGCCGATGGACAAGTGGACGCCCGAGGAGATCTCGGCGCACGTGCAGTACATGCGGGACTTCGCGGACCGGCTCGAGGAGACCGGCGAGTTCGTCGACGGGCAGGCGCTCGCCCCCGAGGGGACGTTCGTGCGGTACGACGGGCCGGGGCGCCCGCCGGTCACCGACGGGCCGTTCGCCGAGACCAAGGACCTGATCGCCGGCTGGATGGTGATCGACGTCGACAGCTACGAGCGCGCCGTCGAGCTGGCCGGGGAGCTGTCGGCCGCGCCCGGGGCGGGCGGGGAGCCGATCCACGAGTGGCTCGAACTGCGTCCGTTCCTGGCCGAGCCGCCCACCATCACGGAGTGACCGGAGTGGCCTCTCCGATGAACGAGGTTCTCCTCCGGAGCCTCACCCCGAGCGTCCTCGGAATCCTCGTCCGCCGCGGAGCCGACTTCGCGGCGGCCGAGGACGCCGTACAGGACGCCCTGGTCGAGGCCGTACGGGTGTGGCCCGAGGAGCAGCCGAGGGACCCGAAGGGGTGGCTGGTCACCGTGGCCTGGCGCCGGTTCCTCGACGCGACCCGGGCGGAGGCCGCCCGGCGCCGGCGTGAGGACCGGGTCGAGGAGGAGCCGCCGCCCGGACCGGCTCCCGCGGCGGACGACACCCTCCAGCTGTACTTCCTGTGCGCCCACCCGTCGCTCACGCCGTCCTCCGCGGTCGCGCTCACCCTGCGCGCCGTCGGCGGGCTCACCACCCGCCAGATCGCCGAGGCCTACCTCGTGCCCGAGGCGACCATGGCGCAGCGCATCAGCCGCGCCAAGCGGACGGTCTCGGGCGTGCGGTTCGACCAGCCCGGCGACGTCGCCACCGTGCTGCGCGTCCTCTACCTCGTCTTCAACGAGGGCTACTCCGGCGACGTCGACCTCGCCGCCGAGGCCATCCGGCTCACCCGGCAGCTCGCGGCCGCCATCGACCACCCCGAGGTGTCGGGCCTGCTCGCGCTCATGCTGCTCCACCACGCCCGGCGCGCCGCCCGTACGGCGTCCGACGGCAGCCTGGTGCCGCTCGCCGAGCAGGACCGCGGCCGGTGGGACACCGCGTCGATCGCCGAGGGTGTCGAGATCCTGCAGGCGGCGCTCGTACGCGACCGGCTGGGCGAGTTCCAGGCCCAGGCCGCCATCGCGGCGCTCCACGCGGACGCGCCGGCGGCCGAGGAGACCGACTGGGTGCAGATCGTGGAGTGGTACGACGAGCTGGCGCGCCTGACCGACAGCCCCGTCGTCCGGCTCAACCGCGCGGTCGCCGTCGGCGAGGCCGACGGGCCGCGCGCCGGTCTGGCCGCGCTCGCGGCGCTGGACGACGCCCTGCCGCGCCACACGGCGGTGGCGGCGTACCTCCACGAGCGCGACGGCGACCTGGCGACGGCGGCACGGCTGTACGCGGAGGCGGCCCGGAAGGCGC
Source organism: Streptomyces armeniacus (assembly GCF_003355155.1). Lineage (NCBI taxonomy): Bacteria > Bacillati > Actinomycetota > Actinomycetes > Kitasatosporales > Streptomycetaceae > Streptomyces > Streptomyces armeniacus. Next base: position 1,706,430 of record NZ_CP031320.1, read on the forward strand.
CGAACCTCGCCGAACGCGACCACCTGACACGCCAGGCCGCCCGGCTCAACGCGCACCTCAGCCGGCAGGGTTGACGCGGCGCGCGGCGTGAAGCGACGGGCGGCAGGACGCGGCGGACGGCGTGACGGTGCGCGGCAGGACGGTGCGCGGCGTGACGGGCCCCGGCTACTGGCCCACCCTCCCGTCGACACACTCGCGCAGCAGGTCGGCGTGCCCGCAGTGCCGGGCGTACTCCTCGATCGCGTGCACCATCAGCTCCCGGACCGCGATGTCCTCCCGCCCCACGTGCTCGCCCAGATCCGGGTGCTCGGCCAAGAGGGCGTCCGTCGCGGCCTGTTCGCGTGCCAGATCGGCGTACGCGGCGTCGACCACGGCCTGTTCGCCGACCGCTCCGTCGAAGTCCGCGCCGCGCTCGCCGTACAGCTTCGGCACCGGGTCGCCGTGGGTGATCCAGGTCTGCCAGTCCCGTTCCACCTCGACGAGGTGCCGCAGCAGGCCGAGCAGCGACATCGTCGACGGCGGAACCGAGCGGAGGGCCAGCTGCTCCGGGCTCAGGCCCTCGCACTTCATCAGCAGGGTCTTGCGGTAACCCGACAGGAAGTCCTGCAGCGTCGCAAGCTCGCCCTCCGGGCTGACGCCGCTCTCGCGGGGGTCGTCGTCCGGGTCGGCCCACATGTCGGGGTAGCGGGTGGCCTGGCTCCATCGCGCGGGTTCGTCACTCATGCGCACATGGTCGTGCGTGCGGTGCGTACCCGCCACTGGATTTGAAGCGCCCTGCACGGTCCGTGTCCTACGCCGGGTGCGCGCCCCGGCGGAGGCGTACGGACCGTAAAATGCCGATCATGACTGCCGGTCCCGACGACGTGCGACGTGTCGCCCTGTCCCTCCCCGAGACGAAGGAGGTGCTGGCCTGGGGCATGCCCACGTTCCGTGCCGCCGGGAAGATGTTCGTGACGATGCCCGACGACGAGACGTCGTTCGCCGTACGGTGCCCGAAGCTGGAGCGGGGAGAGCTGATCGCCGCCGAGCCGGAGAAGTTCTGGGTGCCGCCGCACGAGGCGAGCTCCCACTGGGTGCGCGTACGGCTCGCGGCGCTGGAGGACCTGGACGAGCTCCAGGACATCATCGTGGACTCCTGGAAGCAGGCGGCCCCGCCGCGCCTCGCGGAGGAGCTCCCGGACGGGCGCTGAGCGCGCCCCGTCGTCAACCGACGTGCGCGGACGGCCGGTTACGGGGTGGCGCGTGAGGCGTTCCGGCGGCGCGCGATCGTCTGCACGTGGCCGGCCGTGTGCCCGTGGAGCGTCGCGGAGGTGCCCGTACGCTCCTCCTCGACCGTGAAGCCGTACGCGTGCAGCAACTCCCGTACGTGCCCCGGCGGGTGGTGCCGGAACAGCCCTCCGTCGGGTGTGGTGAACACACCGTACGGCGTGCCCTCGGGCGCGTGCGCCGCGTGCTGCTCGTAGCGGCCGACGTTGCGCGCGTCGCGCTGTACGGGCACGTCGCTGACGTACAGCACGCCGCCCGGCCGCAGGAGCCGGCCCAGCTCCCGTACGATCGCGCGCTGGTCGGCGTCCCCTGGCACGCAGTTGAGGACGACGAAGAGGAGCGCCGCGTCGTACGAGCCGTCCGTGTGGCCGTCCGCGCGGGGGAGCGGCAGCGCGGACTGGTGGGCGAGGTCCAGCGCGGGGTGCTCGCGGCGGCCGCGTTCGACCATGGCGCGGGACGGGTCGACGCCGCGCACGTCGCCGTAGCCGAGGGCGGCGAGCCGCGCGGTGAGCCGGCCGTAGCCGCAGCCGTAGTCGAGGACGCGGGCGTCGCGGGGCACGTACGCGGCCAGCAGCTCGTGGTCGAGGGCGTGCGTGAAGTCCTTGGAGGCGCCGTCGGCCTCCCAGTAGCCGTGCACGGCGGGACGGTCTGCCATGCCCGGACCGTACCGGGGGAGCGGCACAACAGGCAGGCGCCGTACGGGCCGTGGCGCGCGCCCCGTCTGTGCCGCCCCGCCTGCACCGCGCGCCCCCGCCTATACCGCCGCGCCCGGGACCCGTCCCGCGCGAGCCGAGTTACGGTCGTGCGGCCCGCGCCGGGGGTCGGGCGCCCCGGTCCGGACGCGGCGTACGTGCAGCACAGGGGACTGCGCCGTACGCCACGGAGACGGGCGGCGGGAACGGGGCAGGGGAGGCGCCGTCCGGGGGCTGAGGGGCCGCCGCGGGCACCGGCCGTTCCCGCCGCCACCACCCTGCTCCCCCTCACCGTACGGCCGGTACCCTGCGGCGATGACATACAGGAAGGCACGTACGGCGTGCCGCCGCGCCGCGGTGGGCGGCGCCGTGCTGCTGCTGGCGGCGGTGACGGCGTGCTCCGGGGGCGAGGGGGACGAGGACTCGGGCGGTTCCGGCGGCCCGCCACCCGCCGGAGGGCCGCCGTCCGCCGGTGGCCCGCCCCGTAAGGACCTCGGAGTCCCGGACGGCCAGGCCGACTTCGACCGCGACGGCCACGCCGACGCCGCCTTCGTCGTCACCGGCAGCGCCCCCTCGGATCTGCAACGGGGCTACGGCCCCATCGCCGTCTTCCGCGGCGGCGACGGCGGGCTGCGCCCGACCGGCCGGCCGCTCGTGGCGGGCAGCGGACGCAAGGACTCCAACGGTTTCCTCGCAGAGGGCTACGCGCGCCCTCTGGCCGCCGACTTCGACGGCGACGGTTACTCGGACGTGGTGGCGCACCGGTATCTGCCCCTCCCCGACAACGAGAGGAACGGGCGCCGCGGCAGCCACACCGTCCTGCTGCGCGGCGGACCGAAGGGACTGGGGGAGCGGCCCGTACGCGTCGACGTGCCGGGCGACCGCGCCGAGGACCCGTTCGACGCGGAAGCGGCCGGTGACGTGAACGGCGACGGTCACCCCGACCTCATCGACCCGGGCAATCTCCCCCGAGTCGTGTACGGCCCGTTCGCACCGTCCGGCGAACCGGCCTCCGTCCAGACCCTCGACGGCGGCTCCGGCACCTCCGAGAGCTTCAGCGGAGAACCGGTCGCGGCGGACTTCGACCGGGACGGGGACACGGACATCCTGCTGCTCAACGCGTCCGAGGAGGAGTACGAGGGCGATGAACCGCCCGTCCCCGCGAAGTTCTTCCGCGGTACGGAGGACGGGCCCGTGCTCGACAAGGGGCTGACGGAGCGGCTCGGCGAGGACATCGGCACCTGGAGCTCAGGCCCGGGTCCGCGCGCGGGCACGGACCTGGACGGCGACCGCTATCCCGACATCCTGCCGCCGGGCCAGGGCGACAAGCGGACCCGCACGTACCTGCGGGGCGGGCCCGACGGCGTGCGCGCCGGCACCGCCACCCTCACCACCGGCGACGACGTCGGCGAACCGCTCCTCGCGGGCGACGTGACGGGCGACGGCCGCCCCGAGCTGGTGTCCACCGTGCCGTACGGGAGTTACGGCAACCGCGGGCGTATCCAGGTCGCGCGGCTCGGGGACGGGCCGGGCATTCATCCGTTCCAGCACGTGGGCCTGGACACCCCCGGGGTGCCCGGCGACGCCTTCAGATCGGATATCGGCAAACGCGACCACTTCGCGGACCGCCTCCAGCTCCTCGACGCCGACGGCGACGGTCACACGGACGTACTCGCCGCCGAGGACATCACCGGCCCGCAGCACCGCTACGGCGGCTTCTGGTACTTCCGCGGCGGCCCGGACGGCCTCAGTACGGACGGCGTACGCCGCTTCTCCCTGCCGGAGCTGGGCCTCTCCCCTGACTGAAGACGCGGGAGAGACCCGGCCCATAGAACGTCAGCGGTACAGCACCGACTGGATCTTCGGGTCGTCGATGTTGCGGCGGTCGTACCAGTAGTAGCCCGTGTCGATGACCTTCGGCAGCTTCTCGCCCTTGATGGCCTTGACCGCCGCCGCGACGACCTGTTCGCCTATCGCGCCCGGCTTCTGGGTGATGGCGCCCAGCATCGTGCCGTCGTTGATGGCGTTGATCTGGCCCTGGCCCGAGTCGAAGCCGACCGTCTTGATGCCGTCCCGGCCGCTCTCCTTGACCCCCTGGACGACGCCCATCGCGGAGCCTTCGTTGGAGCCGTAGACGCCCTTGACGTCCGGGTTGGCGGCGAGGATCGCCTTTGTGATGTCGGCGGACTTGGTCTGGTCGCCGCCGCCGTACTGGACCGGCAGCAGCTTGATGCCGGGGGCGTTCTTCTTCATCCACTCCGTGAAGCCGTCGCGGCGGTCGATGCCCGAGCCGCTGGTCTGGCTGTGGACGACCATGGCGACCTTGCCCTTGCCGCCGAGTGCCTTCGCCATGTGCTTGGCGGCCTCGGCCGCGGCGGCCTTGTTGTCGGTCGCCGCCGTGGTCAGCGGGATGTCGCTGTCGACGCCGGAGTCGAACGCGATGACCGGCGTCTTGTCGTCCTGCGCGTCCTTCAGCAGCGGCTCCACCGCCCGTGAGTCCAGCGCGGCCAGGCCGACCGCGTCGGGCTTCTTGCCGAACGCGTTGGACAGGATGGTCACCTGGCTCTCGACCTCGGTCTCGGTGGCGGGGCCGTCGAAGCTGATGGTCACGCCCTGGCGTTCCGCTTCCTTCTCCGCGCCCTTCTTGACGGCCTGCCAGAACTGCTGCTGGAAGCCCTTGGAGACGATGGCGACATACGGTTTGTCCTGGTCGCCGCCGTCTCCCGATCCGCCGCTGCAGGCGCTCAGCGCGAGCGCCATGCCAGCCGCGACTACCAGCGCGGCGTTCCGCCTTGGCTGCATGGTGTGTCCCAATCCTCGCTCGAATTCCCCTGCCGGTCCCGGTCGCCGGACGGCGGTCAGGCCGTCCGCTTCCGCGCCTGGTCCGCGTACACGGCGGCGACGATGACGCAGCCGAGGATCACGTTCTGCCACTCCTGCGGTACGGAGGTGATCTGGAGGCCGTTGTTGAGTACGGAGATGATCAGCGCGCCGATCACGGTGCCGAGGATGGAGCCCTTGCCGCCCGAGAGCGACGTGCCGCCGATGACGACGGCGGCGATGGCCTGGAGCTCGTACCCCATGCCCGTGGCGGGCTGGGCGGAGCCGAGGCGGGCGGAGATCAGGATGCCCGCGAGGCCGATGAAGAGGCCGGAGATCGCATAGACGACGATCTTCCACTTGCGTACGTCGATCCCCGAGAGCCCGGTGGCCTCCTCGTTGCTGCCGATGGAGTACGTGTAGCGGCCCAGCAGCGTACGGTTCAGCGCGACGCCGCCGATGACGGCCGCGGCGGCGAGGATCAGCACGGCGTTGGGGAAGTCGGTGCCGGGGATGATGCTGCCGGTGGAGAGGTCCGTGTAACCGGAACCGGAGTCGAAGTAGATCGGCGCGCTGTCCGACACCACGAGCGCGAGGCCCTGCGCGACGAGCATCATCGCGAGCGTCGCGATGAACGGCGGCAGCTTCAGGACCGTCACGTTCAGGCCGTTGACCAGGCCGATCAGCGCGCCGAACAGCAGCGTGGCGAGGACGCCGAGGGCGACGGGCATGCCCCAGTTGACGATGAACACGCCCGCCATGACGGCGCACAGCGACATGCCGGTGCCGACGGAGAGGTCGATGCCGCCGGAGACGATGACGAACGTCGCGCCGAGCGCCAGCGTCCCGATGACGACGGTGGAGAACAGCACCGAGGTGATGTTGCTGTAGTTGAGGAAGTTGGGGCTGGCGAACGAGAAGAAGACGACGATGGCGACGAGGCTGCCGAACGCCAGCAACTGCTGGAACTTGCCCTTCAGACTGGCGCGCAACCGGTCCTGTTCCGGTTGCTGCTGGTCCTGCGGCGCGGCGACTGCGGGCGCTGTCATGGTGGTTCCTGCCTTTGCGGATGCGGGGGAGTGCAGGGGGTTGCCGGGGCGGGGGCGTACGGGTACGCGTCCGGGGTCAGGCGGCCGCGTCCGGGCCGGTCTCGTCCGGGCTGCCGGGCGCGGACGCGGGGCGCAGCGTCGCGTAGTGCATGACCTTCTCCTGCGTGGCCTCGTCGGCGGTCAGCTCGCCCGTCACCCGGCCCTCGCTCATCACGACGACCCGGTGCGACATGCGCAGCAGCTCCGGGAGCTCCGAGGAGATCATGATGATCGACTTGCCGTCCTGGGCCAGCTCGTTGAGCAGCCGGTAGATCTCCTCCTTGGCGCCCACGTCGATGCCGCGCGTCGGCTCGTCGATGATGAGGATGTCGCAGTCCTTCACCAGCCACTTGGCGAGCGCGACCTTCTGCTGGTTGCCGCCGGAGAGGTGCTTGACCGTCTGGTGCACGGAGGGCGTTCTGATCCGCAGCGACTCGACGAGCTCCTCCGACTTCGTACGCACCGCCTCGTCGTCGACGAAGCCGAACGACTGGAATCGCGAACGGAGCGAACTGAGCCCGATGTTGGCGCTGACGTCCTGGTCCACCAGCAGCCCGAGGCGCTTGCGGTCCTCGGAGAGGTAGCCGATGCGGTGGGCGGCGGCGTCCGCGGGGTTCCTGATCCGTACGGGCCGCCCGTGCAGCGTCACCGTCCCCGAGATCATCGGGTCGGCGCCGACGATGGCCCGCGCCACCTCCGTGCGCCCGGCGCCCATCAGGCCCGCCAGCCCCAGGATCTCGCCCCGCTTCAGTTCCAGACCGACGTCCCGCAGCAGCGGCTTGGTGGACAGCCCGGACACGGCGAGCACCGTCTCCCGGTCCTCGCGTACGTCTTCCGGGCCCGCCTCCGTGTCGAGTTCGCGGCCGACCATGCGGCTGATGACCTCCTGCATGGAGGCGTCGGCGGTGCGGAGGGTGTCCACGTACTGCCCGTCGCGGATCACGGTGATGCGGTCGGCGACGGCCTTCAGCTCGTCCATGCGGTGCGAGACGTAGATGACGCCGGTGCCGGGGCGTACGAAGCGGCGCATGAGCTCGTGGAGCGCCGCCACCTCGGACTCGTTGAGCGCGGCGGTCGGCTCGTCCATGATCAGGACGCGGGCGTCGTACGAGAGCGCCTTCGCGATCTCGACCATCTGCTGCCGCGCGACGGTCAGGGTGCCGACCACGCGCGTCGGCTCCAGCGGCAGCCCGAGGCGGTCGATCAGCTCCTGGGCGCGGGAGTTGAGCTCGCGGTTCCTGAGCAGGAGACGGCCGCGCGGCTCGCGGCCGATGAAGATGTTCTGCGCGACCGTGAGGTCGGGCATCAGGTTGAACTCCTGGTGGATGACGCTGATGCCCAGCTCCTGGGCCTGCCGCGGGGTGTGCGCGCGTACGGGGCGGCCGTCGAGGAAGAACTCGCCCGCGTCGGGCGCGTGGATGCCGGACAGCAGCTTCATGAGCGTGGACTTGCCCGCGCCGTTCTCGCCGACGAGTGCGAGGACCTCGCCGTCGGCGAGGTCGAGCCGCATGTCGCGGAGGGCCTGCACCCCGGGGAAGCTCTTGGTGACGCCGCGTACGCGCAGGAGGGGCTGGGCGTCGGGCCCGTGGGTGCCGGTGCTGTCGGGGCCCGTGTCCGCGGGGCCGGTGCCGTCGGGGCCGGTGCCGTCGCGCTCGCTGCCGGTCACGGCGCTGTGACCGTCGGATGCCATGGGTCAGTGCCCTCCTGTCTGCGTCACTACGCCCTTGCGCAGGATCGCGTTGCCGTACGGGCGGCTCTCGCCGGTGCGGACGACGAGGAAGGCGGCGGCAGCTGCGGTGTAGAAGTCGCCGCGCGCCAGCTCCCGTACGTCCTCGGGGCGCACGCCGGCGGCGGCCGTCAACTCCTCCTGGACCGGGCGCCGGCCGTCGGGGCAGGTCATCAGCTCCAGCGCGGGAGCGTCGTCGAGCGGCACCACGGTGCGTACGGCGCCGAGCAGCCCCGGCGTGGTCAGCCCGGGGAAGTCGAGCAGCCGGGTGGCGGTCCGCGCGGCCGGGAAGTGGGCGTCGGCAAGGACCACGGTGTCGCCGTGGCCCATGGCGTCCAGATACCGGAGCAGGTCGCCGGTGAGATAGGGGTGAATGTTCGTGAGCACGGCCGCTCCTTGGAATCGAATTCGCGGGGAGGTTATGAGTGCGCCCCCTGGCAGGTCAATGGCCCGGGGGCGATGGGTCACGACTTCCGCATCGCTGCAGGCCAGATCTGTGGCCCCAGATATGAAATCGATTCCGCGAGTGTGCCATACGGCGCACGAACGGAGGGCGGCGGAGGCCGCCGCCCTCGTGCCACGCACGCGTACTCCCTCGTCCCTGCACACCACCTCCTCAGTACGCGTCAGTACGTGCTCAACACCTGCTCAGTACGTGTCCACCACGCGGTAGATACCTGCCCGTTCGTCCGCCGACGCCCGGTACGGGCGCAGTGGCGCCGTCACGTCGCGGTGCTCCGGGCCCTGCTCCCAGCGGCGGAAGGCGTCGAAGTCCGTCCACCGGCTGACCACCACGTACACGGCCGGGTCGGTGACCGACTGCAGCAGCTCGCTGCCGAGCAGGCCGGGCTCCGCCGCCAGCCGGGCGCTGACCCGGCGGTACGCGGCGCGGAGCGCGCGGCCGTCCGCCGGGCCGGGGGCGGAGTGGTGCAGGAGGACGCGCACCTCGGCCACGCCGTGCGCATCCGCGTCCGGAGCGCCGTGTGCATCCCCGTCCGGAGCGTCGTCCGGACGCGCCTCCGCGCCCGCGCCCGTAGCCGTGCCCGCGCCCGTAGCCGTGCCCGCGCCCGTATCCGTACGCATCACACCCCCGTGCCGTTCACGTGCGATCCGTCCGGCTGCGAGCCGTCGAGGTGCGCGACCACCCGCATCGTGCTCATCGACCCGCCCGAGCGGTACGGGTGCAGCTTCTGCCTGTGCGTCACGTGCCGGTCGCTGCGCTCGAACTCCCGGAACTGCTCCTCGTCCGTCCAGTCGCTGGTGATGTAGAAGACGCCCTTCTCCTCGCAGCTGCGCGCCAGCCACTGGCCCAGGTTGGCCGGGTGCGCCGTGACGGACTCGCCGACGCGGCTCCACTCGCGCTCGAACGCGTCCTCCATGCCCGGTTTGATCTGCATCCGCAGCAGCACGCGGAACACGGACATCAGCTGATCCCCCCGTCCACGTGCAGGACTTCACCCGTCACATACCGCGACAGTCCGCTGACCAGGAACAGCACCGCGCCGCCCACCTCGTCGGGTGCCCCGAGCCGGCCGAGCGCGGTCTTCCGCGAGTACCGCTCCCGCATCGCCGCCGCCTGCTCGGCGGGCAGCGCGCCGATGGCCTCGGTCTCGATGACGCCGGGCGCGAGCACGTTGACGCGGATGCCGCGCGGCCCCAACTCCTTGGCCAGCGAACGCGACAGGCCGGCCAGCGCCGCCTTCGCCGCCGTGTAGTGCGCCCGGAGCGGGATGCCCACCTCGGCGGACTTCGAGCCGACGTTCACCACCGACGCGCCCTCCGGCAGCAGCGGCAGCGCGTGCTGGACGACCAGGTGGGCGGCGGTGAGGTTGGTGTCGATCACCCGGTGCCACTCGTCGAGCGGCAGTTCGCCGTACGGGATGTGGCTGATGGCGCCCGCGTTGTTCACCACGGCGTCCAGCCGCCCGAAGCGGGTGCCGCACTCCGCCACCAGCCGCGCGATCTCCTCGGGCTGGGCGAGGTCGGCACGGAGCACGTGGTGGTCGCCGCCGTTCCGCTTCAGCTCGCGTTCGAGCGCGGCGGCGGCCTCGGCGTCCTGCCGGTAGCAGGTGGCGACGTCGGCACCGGCCGCCGCGAGCACGCTGACGATGCCGCGGCCCACGCCCCGGGTGCCGCCGGTGACGAGCACCTTCGCGCCGGTCAGGAGCTTGCCGCCGGCGGCCGCGAGGCCCGCGGACTCCGCTCCGGGTCCGGTCCGGGTTCCGGTCATGATTCCCCCTTGAGGCCGGCCGGCGCGGGGCTCTGGCCGTCGGTGCCGCGTGCGGCGGCTTCGATGCGTTCCTTGATCCGCGCCTGCTGCACGGCGGTGTTCCGGTTCAGCCGGTCGCGCATGCCGGCGTCGTCCAGCGGCGCGTCCGGCTTCATCTCGAACTCCTGGATCCAGCGCATCCGCACGCCGCCGCCCGGCTCCGGCGCGTACTCCCAGCGGATGTGCATGTACGTGAAGACACCCGTCTCCACCCGGTGCGCGTTCACCACCAGGGACCGGCGGTCGGAGGTGCGCTCCGACACCCAGCTCCAGCTGCGGCCCTGCTCGTCCGGGTGCAGGGTGAGCCGGAACGTGACGGTGTCCCCGTCGCGCGAGAGCACCTCCACGGCCGCGTACTCGCTGAACAGCTCCGTCCACGACTCCAGGTCGTTGGTCATGTCCCAGACCAGGTCCAGCGGGGCGTCGACGACCACCGCGTTGTCGGTACGTTCCGACATGTCAGGCCGTCCTTCCGAGGCCCGGCTCCAGCCGGGCGTCCGCGAGTGAGCGGCCGATGTAGCGCACGGCCTCGTTGGGTGTGGTCATGGCCTTCTCGGCGTCCTCCGGGAGGCTGACGCCGTACTCGCGGCCGACCCGGCAGACGAGTTCGAGCATGGCGAGGGAGTCGTAGCCGAGCTCCTGGAACGGGGTGTCGGCCGCGGCGGCGATGTCGACGGCGGCGCCCTCCACGGAGTCGGTCAGCAGCAGCCGTTGCAGTTCGTCCATGGAGAACGTCGGGTTCGTGGTCATGGGCGTGGTTCCTTTCTGTCGTGCGGTGTTGAGCGGTTGCCGGTCGTTTGTCGCTTGTCAGTCGTCTGGCATTCGGTTGGTGAGCGGTTGAGCGTTTTGAGCGTGTGATCGCGTCGCGGTGTCCGGCGCGGGCTAACGGCCCAGCACCACGGCCGAGGTGAAGCCGCCGTGCCCGCGGGCCAGCACGAGGGCGGTACGCAGCGGGAGTTCACGCGGGGACCCGGTGACGAGATCGATTTCGCAGCCGGGACCGATCTCACGCGGCCCCGTCGTCGCGGGCACCACGCCGTCCCGCAGGGACAGCAGCGCGGTGGCGACGTCCAGCGCCGCACCCCCGCCGTACAGCCGCCCGGTCAGCGTCTTCGGCGCGGTCACGGGCACCCCGTACGGGCCGAACAGCGCGCTGATCGCCTGCGCTTCGGCCAGATCGGCCGCCGGTGTGCCCATCGCGTCCGCGAACACGACGTCGATCTCGGACGGCTCGAGCCGCGCGTTCGCCAGCGCGTTGCGGGCCACCCGGTGCAGCGCCGGCGGGCGCCGGGAGCCGGGTGCCGGGTCGAACCCGGAGGCGTAGCCGAGCAGTTCGCCGTACGGCCGGTCCGCGCCGCGCTCGCGGGCCGCGTCCTCCCGCTCCGCGAGGAGGATCGCGCCGCCTTCGCCGGGCAGATAGCCGCAGGCCGCGCGGTCGAACGGGACGTAGGCGCGGCGTACGTCGTCCCGCCGGGCCAGCGGCAGCGTGCTGAGCTGGGCGATCACGCCGTACTCGCACAGTGACGCGTCCGTGCCGCCCGTCACCACCAGCCGCGAGCCCTCGCGGGCGAGCCGGCGGGCCTGCGCGAGCGCGTCGAGCCCGCCCGCCTGTTCGCAGGCGAGTACGCCGCACGGGCCGCGCATGCCGTGCCGGATCGAGATCTGCCCGGTGGTCGCGGCGTAGAACCAGGCGATGGACTGGTACGCGCCCACGTGGCCCGGGCCGCGCGACCACAGCCGGTGGATCTCCCGCTGCCCGAACGCCGTTCCGCCGGAGGAGCTGGAGGTGACCACCGCCATCTCGTACTCGGGGAGTTCCGCGGGCTCCAGCCGCGCGTCGGCCAGCGCGAGGGCCGCGCCGGCCAGCGCGAGCTGCGTCCACCAGTCGGTCTGCGGCATCAGCGGGGGCGGTACGTGCGCCGCGAGGTCGAACGCGGGCACCTGCCCCGCGAGCCGGAGCGGGTACGCCTCGGCGTCGCACCGGGTGATCTTGCCGATGCCGGTGCGTCCCGCGAGTACCGACGCCCAGTGCTCCTCGGCGCCCACCCCGGTGGGCGCGACGACGCCGAGGCCCGTGAACACCAGGCGCGCACCGGGGTGTTCGGCTGAGGGGGAGGCCTCGGCGGGTACGTTCCGGCGTACGGTCCCTTCGGCCCGTACGCCCCCCGCGGCGGCGACGGCCTCTCCGGCGCGGCCCCCCGCGTCCGCGCCGCTCATGCCGCTCTCCCCGCCCGGCCCAGCACCGCCGCGCTCTGGAAGCCGCCGAATCCGCTGCCGACGCTGAGGACCGTGGACATGGCGTGTTCGCGGGCCGTGTGCGGCACGCAGTCGAGGTCGCAGTCCGGGTCGCGGTGGTCGAGGTTTGCGGTCGGCGGCACCGTCTGGTGCCGCAACGCCAGGGCGCACGCGGCGAGTTCGAGCGCTCCGATCGCTCCGAGTGAGTGTCCGATCACCGATTTGATCGAACTTACGGGAACGCCGTACGCGTGATCGCCCAGTGCCTTCTTGAACGCCGCGGTCTCGTGCCGGTCGTTCTGGACGGTGCCGGAGCCGTGTGCGTTGACGTAGTCGACGGCGGTGGGGTCCAGCCGGGCCTGGTCCAGGGCGGTGGAGATCGCCTCGGCCATCTCCCGTCCGTCCGGCTTGAGTCCGGTCATGTGGAAGGCGTTGCTGCGCGACGCGAAGCCGAGCAGTTCGGCATACACGGTCGCGCCCCGCCGCCGCGCGGCCTCGCGTTCCTCCAGCACCAGTACGGCGGCGCCCTCGCCGAGCACGAACCCGTCGCGTGTGGCGTCGAACGGCCGGGACGCGTGCGCCGGGTCGTCGTTCCGCCGCGAGGTCGCCTTGATCGCGTCGAAGCACGCCACTGTGATGGGGGAGAGGGGCGCGTCGGTGGCGCCTGTCAGCACCACGTCCGCCGAGCCCTCCGCGATCAGCTGGGCGCCGTGGCCGACCGCGTCCAGTCCGGACGTACAGCCCGTCGACACCAGCGCGACCGGCCCCTCCGCACCCGCCTCCCAGGCGACTTCGCAGGCGAGCGTGGACGGCGCCATGTAGCCGTAGAGGTGGGGCACGCCGTAGCGGTGGTCGAGGGTGTCGCTCCGGCCGCCGTCGGAGAGCACCACGTACTCCTCCTCCAGGCCCATCGTGCACCCGACGGCGCTGCCGAGGCTGACCCCGAGCCGCTCCGGCGGCACGTCCGCCAGGTCGAGGCCGCTGTCCGCGACCGCCTCGCGCAGCGAGACCAGCGCGAACTGCGCCGCCCTGTCCATCCGGCGTACCTGACGCGGGGTCAGGCCGTGTGCGTACGGGTCGAAGTCGACCTCCGCGGCGATACGGGAGCGGAAGCCGGCCGCGTCGAACAGGGAGATCAGCCGGGTCGCCGTACCGCCCGAGACGAGGACGTCCCAGAAGGCCGCGCCGCCCACCCCGCCGGGTGCGACCACCCCCAGACCGGTGATGACGGCCCGGCGGCTCACCGCGTGTCCTCCGGCCGCGGCTCCGCGGAACCCGCCGCGGCCCCCGCCCCCGAGGCGGGAGCCCCGGCAGGCGCCGGCCCCACCCGCGGCTGCGCCGCGTGCGGTGCCACCGGCTCCTCCGTGTCCACGTGCCCCAGTTCGGGCCGCGGCGCGAGCGGCGACAGGTGGAACACGGCGTGCGCCCGGTCCGCGCCCTCGTTGACCAGCCGGTGCCGTACGCCGATCGGTACGAGCAGCGAGTCGCCCGGCGCGAGCGTCACCGGCCGGCCGTCCAGCGCGATGGTCAGCTCGCCCGTGACGACGTGCAGGAACTCCTCCGAGTACGGGTGGTAGTGCTCCGTCACGAACTCGCCGGGCGCCAGATACAGCACGCCGCCGAACCCCGAACCGCAGCCGACCGTACGAGGGCTGAGCGTGACCCGTATGTCGCCGCCGCGGCGGCGGTTGGGCACCACCGCGTCGGCCCGCACCCGCACCTGGTCCGCCACGGGGCCGCGGTCCGCCGCGGGCTCCGGATCCGCCACGGCCTCCCGGCTCGCCACGGCCTCCGGGGCCGCCACCGGCTCCGCGCCGCTCACCGCTCCCGCCCCCGTTCCGGCGTCCAGACGTAGAACGGCTCGGCCATGGCGTCCTTGGGTTCGCGCCAGCCGGGGTCGTACGGCGAGACCAGCTCCGCGAGCCGGGTGCTGAGCCGCACGTACGGCTCCTCCTCGCGCGCCCGGTACAGCGCGGGCGTGATGTCCTCGTGCGCCTCGACGAGATGGAAGTACAGGTCGTGGAAGCGGAACAGCGTCCGCCGGGTCACCCCGACCTTCCGGGGCAGCTCCCCGGTGTCCGACTCGGCGAATGCCTCCGCGACGGCGGTGGCGTTGCGCGGCTCCATCCGCGCCACGATCAGGGTCCGGTGCATCGTCTGCCTCTCTGTACGGCGGTCGGGTACGGCCGGAGCTGTGGCGTACGGCCGGTGCCCGTGCGGCTCTGAACGGGCTCGGGGCGCGGTGGACCGCGCCCGCAGCCACACCGTGGCCCGCCCTCCTGACGGGCGGCTCAAGACCGGCGCATGGCCTCAGCGCGCTGTGAGGCGTCCGCGAGACGCGCTGCCAAGACTCGGGGGCGAGCCGGGACCCGAGACGACCCGGTCGCTCCCGGACCGCCGGGACCCGAGACGACCCGGCCGCCCAACGGACCGCGCGGCGGCCGGGCGTCCGAGACAGCGGAGAGAGCTCATGGACCGCACGTCGAACAGCGCCGAGATTCCCCGTTTCCCCTTCGCCGGCACGGATCCGTTACGCCCGCCGGCAGAGTTCGCGGAATTGCGCGCCGGACAGCCGGTCGCGCGGGCCGCGTTGCCGAACGGACACACGGTCTGGCTGGTCACCCGGCACGAGGACGTACGGCGGGTGTTCGGCGACCCGCGGTTCAGCCGGGCGGCCGTCACCGCGCCGGACGCGCCGAAGATCCTGCCGGTGACCACCGGTTCGAAGTCCCTGTTCGTCCTGGACCCGCCGGAGCACACGCGGCTGCGCAAGCTGGTGGCGCGCGCCTTCACGGTGCGCTCCGTCGAGCAGCTGCGCCCGCACGTCGCGGAGCTGGCCGACGGCATGGTGGCCCGCATGCGCCGCGCGGGCCCGCCCGCGGACCTGGTGGAAGGGCTCGCCAGGCCGCTGCCCATCACCGTCATCTGCGAACTGCTCGGCGTCCCGGACGAGGACCACGGGCTGTTCCAGGAGTGGACGGACCTGCTGCTGACCTTCGGGCAGGGATCGGCTGAGCGAGTGCGCGCCGCGGTCGGCGAACTGCGCGCCTATCTGAGCGAGTTGATCGAACGAAAGCGCCGCGACCCGGGCGAAGACCTGCTCTCCGAGCTGGTGGCGGCGCGCGACAGCGCCGAACTGCTCAGCACGGAGGAGCTGCTGGCGTTCGGGCAGACCATGCTCGTCGCCGGCTACCACGCGACGACGGCCGAGATCTGCCACGCCGTACTGAACCTCGCCGGCCCGCCCGTCGCGGAGCTGGCCGCCGACCCCGCGCGCATCCCCGCCGCCGTCGAGGAGCTGCTGCGCTTCTCGCAGGCGGGCGGCGGCGTGGGGCCGATCCGTATCGCCGTGGAGGACGTCGTCATCGGCGGCGTCACCGTACGGGCCGGGGAGGCCGTGCTGCCCTGCGTCAACTCCGCGAACCACGACGAACGGGTCTTCGCCGCCCCCGGCACCCTGGACCTCGCGCGGGAGCACAACCCGCATCTGGCCTTCGGGCACGGCATCCACCACTGCCTCGGCGCCCATCTCGGCAGGGTGGAGCTGCAGGTCGTCCTGGAGGCGCTCGTACGGGAACTCGGCGCGTTCGCGCTGGCCGAGCCCGAGCAGGACCTGCACTGGAGCCAGGGCCGCGCCTTCCGCATCCCGGAGAAGCTGCGGCTGACCTGGTGAGACGGCGCGCCCCGGACTCCCGCGCGCACCCGAGCACGCACCCGTACGCGCCCGCGCACGGGCATCCGAACCCCAGCCCGAACCCGGGCCCGACCCGGCAACCGATCCGTCGAGAGGACCGCCCCATGACCGCCAGAACGCCCGCACACGCAACCGCACCAGCCGCCGCGGGCATACCCGCGCCACCCAGCCCGCGGCCGCTGATCGAGCTCGGTACGTCGTTCTGGGCGTCGAAGACGCTGCTGACCGCCGTCGAGATCGGCCTCTTCACCGGGCTCGCCGAAGGGCCCGTCACCGAGGACGCCCTGCGCGAGCGCTACGCGCTGCACGCACGCGGCGCCCGCGACTTCCTCGACGCCCTGGTGGCGCTCGGCGTGCTGGACCGCGACGCCGGCGGCAGCTACCGCAACGCCCCCGCCACCGACCTCTACCTCGACGAGAACAAGCCCTCGTACCTCGGCGGCTGGATGCGGCAGGCGAGCCGCCGGCTGTTCCACGCGTGGTCCGGGCTGACCGACAGCCTCCGCTCCGGCACCCCGCACATCGGCTGGAACAGCCAGGACTACTTCAACCGGCTCTACGAGAACCCGCGCGAACTCCTCGGCTTCATCGCCGCGATGGACGCCATCACCAACCACCTCGGCCCGGAGCTCGCCGCGCTCCTCGACTGGCGGGCGCACAAGCAGGTCGTCGACGTGGGCGGCGCCCGCGGCAACCTCCTCGCGCACCTGCTGCCCGCACACCCGCACCTCGAGGGCGCCGTCTTCGACCTGCCCGACCTGAAGCCGCTCTTCGAGGCCCACATGGCGCAGCACGGGCTCGGCGACCGTACGCGCTTCGCCACCGGAGACTTCTTCGCCGACCCGATGCCCGCCGCCGACGTCGTCGTCCTCGGCCACATCCTGCACGACTGGGACGCCGGGCAGCGCCGGGAACTGCTGCGCCGGGCGTACGAGGCGCTGCGCCCCGGCGGCATGGTCGTCGTCTACGACCGCATGATCGACGACGCGCGCCGGGAGAACGCCACCGGGCTGCTCGGCTCGCTCAACCTCCTGCTGGTCACTCCCGGCGGCTCGGAGTACACCGCCGCCGAGTGCCAGGAGTGGGCCGCGCAGGCCGGGTTCGCGTCGAGCGAGACCCTCCGGCTCGTGGACGGGCTGGAGACGGCGGTCGTCGCCCACAAGGCGGGCTGACCGTACGGTCACCACCGACGGCACCGCGGCTGCCCGGACGCCATACGCGTCCGGGCAGCCGCACCGCTGTGCCTGCGGAGGAGCCGTCAGCCCGAGAGCTCCACGCCGACCGCGAGCGCGTTGAGGGCGAAGCCGCTCACGGCGAGGACGGAGCGGACGGTGTTCCAGTACGACCAGGCGGCGCGCGGATCGCGCTGCTCCCAGTCGTCGGGCAGCCGGTCGGGATCGAGGCCCATCACCCACCGTTTGAGCGGTACGTTCCGGGTGACCGACACGGCCAGCACGCCCGCCGCCAGCGCCGCCGCGAGCGCGAACAGTGTCCGTGACACCGCCCCGGACGCGGCAGCCGCCAGCGCCGCGCCGCACAGCAGCGTCAACGCGACGCACACCGGCTGGAACGGCTCGAACCGGTTGCCCCAGAACTGCTCCACGCGCACGTACTGTTCGGCCGGCAGCCAGCGCAGCATCGGCATCCCGCCGAGGACGGCCCACAGCAGGACGCCGGCGGCCAGCCCGTTGGCGGCGAGGGCGAGGGGCGCGAGCACGGGAATCATGCGCGCGCTCCTTCCGTACGGGCTTCCCCGCGGGCGCCGCCCGCCCCGCCGCCGGCCCGGGTCACAGCGCCAGCCGCGGCCGGTACAGCCGCAGCCACGTGTCGGTCTGCAGGATCATCTCCACGTCGGCCCGGCTCTGCCAGCCCGTCGCCAGCTTCTCCACGTCCGCCACCGCCTCGCGCGCGGCCTGCACGTCGACGAGCGGCAGCACGGGCGCCGCCGGGTCGTCCAGCAGCGCCGTCAACTCGTCCCGCAGCGCCCGCGCGTGGGCTGTGTCCGGGGTGGACGGGAACGGGTTCTTCGGGCGCTCCAGGATCCGGGCCGGGACCAGTCCGCTCGCCACCTCCCGCAGAAGACTCTTCGATCTGCCGTCGAAGTTCTTCATCGACCACGGGATGCCGTACGCGTACTGCATCAGCTCCGGGTCGGCGAACGGCGCCCGGAACCGCAGCCCGTGCGACGAGGTCAGCCCGTCGTCCTGGGCGAGGCCCATCTCCATCCAGCCGCGCAGATACAGATAGCTGATCTCGCGCATCCGCCGGTCGCGCGCGCTCTCCGGCGGCCCCTCGCCGTCGGGCGGCACCGGCATGTCCGCGACCTCCTCCTCGAAGCGGGCCTCGCAGTACGCGGGCAGATCGAGGAGGCCGAGCAGGTCCGGCGCGAACAGCCCCGAGCCCACCCCGCCGCTGCGCACGTGCAGTTGGGCGGACGCCACCCACGGCAGCGTCCGCCGTGCGACCACCTCGGGGTCCTCCAGCCGCAGGAAGGCGCCGAACAGGGTGTCGGCCCACTCGCCCATCACGGTCACCGGAGTGGCCGAGGCCACCGACCGGAAGAACACGTGCAGCGCCGTCGTCATCTCCCCCACGGGGCACGGCAGATCGGGGTACGCCTGCAGGGCCGCCGCCCGCGCCGTACCGCCCAGCAGCTCCGCACGGTCGAGCTGCACGTCCTGGTGCTCGGTGCCGAGTTCGCGTGCCAGCTCGATGGCGAACGTGCTGTCGTCGGTCCCGGACCGGCGCGCGTTCGCGGAGTGCTCCTTGAAGTCCACGGAGAGCGTCTGCACCCGGCCGCCGCCGCGCCGCTCCGTCTCCCGCAGGGCGAGCGCCGTGATCAGGCTGGAGTCCAGCCCCCCGGACAGCATGATGCTGACCTCGGGGCCGCCGACCGCCAGCCGCCGCGCGACCGACGCGGACAGCAGTTCGCGTACGCGCTCCACCGTCGTCTCCAGGTCGTCGGTGTGCGGCCGGCCCTCCAGCCGCCAGTACCGGTCGGCGGTACGGCCCTCGCGGCCGACCCGCAGCAGCTCGCCCGGCAGCAGCTTCCGCATCCCGCGGAACACGGCGTGCCCGGGGGTGCCCGCGAACGACAGCACCTCGCGCAGCCCGTCCGCGTCGACCGTCACGTCCACCGCGGGGTGCGCCAGCAGCGCCTTCGGCTCGGAGGCGAACAGCACACCGCGCGGCGTCGGGTAGTAGTAGAGCGGCTTGATGCCCACGGGGTCGCGGGCGAGCAGCAGTTCGTCCGTACGCTCGTCCCACAGGCCGAACGCGAACACCCCGCTCAGCTCCCGTACGCAGGCGGGACCCCACGCCAGATACGCCGCCAGCACCAGGTCCGCGTCGCCGTCCCCGTCGGGGCGCCGGCCGCGGGCGATCACCGCGTCGCGCAGCGCCGCGCGGTCGTACAGCTCACCGTCGAAGACCAGCACCGCGGCGGCGCCCGGGGCGCCGGTGGCACACCGCCGCAGGCCCTGGCCCTCGGCGGCGAGCCGCCGGTGGCCCAGCACGGCCCGCTGGCCCGCCCACAGCGCCTCGCCGTCCGGACCGCGCGCCGCCAGGGCACCGGTCATCCGGCGTACGAGCGCCGCGTCCCGCTGGAGTTCGCCGCCGTGGTCCACCCATCCCGTGATTCCAGCCATACCGTTCCGCCTCCAGGCTCAGCCATACGGACCTCGCCGTGCGCCCGCCCGTGGCGCGGCGCACGGCCTTGGCCACATGCTGTCCGGACCCGCTCAAGGGGGAGGTCGAGGACGGCTGACGGGGCGGTACGGGCTGCGGAGGCGTTCTACGTGAGCAGGTGCGGTGCGTGGGCGGCGACCGCTTCCCGCAGCTGCTTCATCGACGGGTTGACCATGGCCTTGCCCGCCACGGTCACCGTCGGCACGGTCTCGTTCCCGTCCGCGACCGAGCGGACGAACGCCGCCGCCTCGGGGTCCTGACGGATGTTCACCTCTGTGTGCTCGAGCTTCGCGCGGCGCAGGCGGAAGCGCAGATGCACGCAGAACATGCAGCCGGGCCGCCAGTACACGACCACGCCGTCCTCGAGTGCGCGCGCCGTGCCCTCCTGGTCCGTGCCGACCTCTTTGTCCTCGGCCATCAATGCCCCCTCAGGTGTGCGCGGCCGGCCCGCGCGACGCTGCCCAGCGTAGGGGAGCGGTGGCGCCGCGGTTCACGGGCCGCCGCGCAGATAGGTGAGTACGGCGAGCACGCGGCGGTGGTCGCCCGCGCTCTGGTCCAGACTGAGCTTGGTGAAGATCGCGCCGATGTGCTTGGAGACGGTGGCGTCGGTCAGCGAGAGTTCCCGTCCGATCGCGGCGTTGGAGCGCCCCCGCGCGATCAGCTCCAGCACCTCCCGTTCGCGCGCCGACAGCTGGGCGAGCGGGTCGCGGCGGCGCGCCACCAGCCTCCGGACCACCTCCGGGTCGACGACGGTGCCTCCGGCGGCGACTTCCTCCAGCGCGGCGACGAACTCCCGGCCGTTCGACACCCGGTCCTTGAGCAGGTAGCCCGTACCCGCGCCGCCCGCCTCGAGCAGCTCGGCGACGTACACCGTCTCGACGTACTGGCTCAGCACCACGATCGGCAGCCGGTCCAGCCGCGCGCGCAGTTCCACGGCGGCCCGCAGGCCCTCGTCGGAGAAGCCGGGCGGCATCCGCACGTCGGTGACGAGCAGGTCCGGCGCGTAGCCGTCGACGGCGGCGGTCATGGCGCCGGTGTTGTCGACGGCCGCCACCACCTCGTGCCCGAGGTGGCCGATGAGCCCCACGAGGCTCTCCCGGATCAGCCCGGAGTCCTCCGCCAGGACGATCCGCATGGCGCTCCCTCAACCGTGTCGTGGCGCCACGCAGGGGATCTCCGTACGCAGCACTGTCGGGCCGCCCTCCGGGCTCGACAGCAGCAGTCCGCCCACTCCGGCGACCCGCTCCGCCAGGCCGCGCAGCCCGCTGCCGCGCTCCGGCGCGGCGCCGCCCGTACCGGCGTCCTCGATCTCCAGCACCAGGTTATCCCCGGCCACCCAGCCGCGTACCCAGGCGCGGTCGCAGCCGCTGTGCTTGGCGACGTTCGCCAGCGCCTCGCTGACCACGAAGAACCCGGTGCTCTCCGTACGGTCCGGCAGCCTGCCCGCGATCCGCAGGTTCACGTCCACGGCGAAGGTCTGACGGCCCGCCAGCTCGTCCACGGCCACCGCCAGGCCGCGTTCCGTCAGCACGTGCGGATGGATGCCGTGCACCAGCTCGCGCAGCTCGGCGAGGGTCTGCGCGGCCTCGTGCTGCGCCTTGTCCAGGAACGCGCCGAGCGGCCGTACGGAGCCGTCCGGGGCCGCCGTCTCCTCCAGCCGCATACGGGCCATGTCGAGCGTCATGGTCAGCCCGATCAGCCGCTGCTGGGTACCGTCGTGCAGGTCGCGTTCGATGCGCCGCCGCTCGGCGTCGAACGCGTCGACCAGCCGTCCGCTCGCCGGCACCGGCTCCATCGCCCCGGCGCCGGGCGTCGGCGCGGGCGCGAGCAGGCGGCGTACGAGCGTCAGCCGTACGGCCGCCACCGCGGTCAGCGCATACGCGGCCGCCACCAGGACGAGGGCGGCGAACCCGGTCACGGCGAGCGCGGAGCCGGGGGAGCCGACCTCGACGTTCAGGACGGTCACGGTGCCGTCGCCGGCGAACAGCGCGTACCACAGCGGGGCGGGCAGCAGCGTCGCGGCGGCGACGGGCGCGGCGACGGTCAGGAAGTCCAGCGGCCACAGGACGGTGGCCGACAGCAGCACGTACCGCAGCTCCCGCCAGGTCGCCGGCTCCCGCCAGCGCACCCGCAGCCAGGTGCGCAGCCCCACGTCGCCCAGCACGCGGTGCGGGGAGCGGACCGGCCGTACGCCCAGCAGCCGCACCCGGCGCCGTTCGACCGCGCCGGCGGCGACGCCGGACACGCTCACGCCCGCCAGCAGCACCAGCCCGAGCAGTACGGGGCTGAGCAGCACGCCGAGCGGCACGGTGACCGTCACCACCAGCAGTGTGCAGGCGCCCGTGACGGCGCCGGAGGCGGCGTACACGGCGCAGCGCCAGGGCAGCGCGGAGCCGACGAAGCGCTGCGGGCGCGCGGCCATGGCGCGGCGGAGTGCGGCCGGCGCGGCCGGTGCGGCCGGTGCGGTCGTCACCGCCGGTGCGGCGCCTGCTCGGACGTCGTCCATGATCCATCCAGCGTAGAAGCGGGGCGCCCGCGGCGCAGTAGAGCTATCTCTACCCCGGACCTACGGACAGCTCTGATGTGCCGCGCCCGGGCCGCGTGGTCCGCTCGTAGGCAGCGGACGGCGGCAGGGCGCGCGTCCGCGCCGAGGAGGACACGGTGACCGACCAAGCACCCCCCAAGAAGCGCGCGCTGACCTGGCGGATGCGCCCCCGTACCCGTAAGACGTGGCTGTTCTGCCACGTCGCGATCTCCGTGGGCTGGCTCGGGGGCGCGTACGCGATGCTGATGATGGCCATCGCGGCGCGTACGTCCGCGGGGGAGCACCTGCGGCCCGCGGCCTACGAGTTGATGCACCTCAGCGACACCGTGATCATGATCCCGTGTGCCCTGGGCACCCTGATCACCGGCCTGGTCACCGGGCTGTACGGCAAGTGGCGGGTGCTGCACCACTGGTGGGTGCTGGACAAGCTGGTGCTGACGGTCGGCGCGGCCGTGTTCGCGTACGTCTACATCGCGCAGTCCGTCAAGGAGGCCCTGGCCCGTACGGAGGCGGACTACGCCGCGGACATCGGCGTGCTGGAGGACGGCGTGATCGCCGGGTCCGCCGGCATGCTGGTGCTGCTGACCACGACCACGCTGCTGTCGACGTTCAAGCCGTGGGGGCGCACCCGCTGGGGCCGCCGGGCGAAGGACAGCCGGCAGCCGGGCGCCGCGCCGCGGCCGGAGCGGCGGGAGCGGCCGGAGCGGCAGCGCGCGGTGGGCCG
Source organism: Streptomyces armeniacus (assembly GCF_003355155.1). Lineage (NCBI taxonomy): Bacteria > Bacillati > Actinomycetota > Actinomycetes > Kitasatosporales > Streptomycetaceae > Streptomyces > Streptomyces armeniacus. The sequence continues at coordinate 1,729,176 of NZ_CP031320.1, forward strand.
GACGCAGGGCGCGTCCGCGGCCCGGACCGAATCGGCGGCTCAGGGCGTGTCCTCGGGCGGCGGCACCCCTTAGCGGCCTCAGGCGGGGCGTGGACCGACGCGTGCGTCCGGATGGCAGGACAGGGAGGGGAAGTTGTCCATCAGCACCCGCTGCTGGATCTCCTTGAGCGCCCTGGTCGGCTCCACGCCCAGGTCCCGCTGGAGCGTACGGCGCAGCCGCTGGTACACCTCCAGTGCCTCCCGGCGGCGTCCGCCCATCGCCAGCGCCCGCATGAGCTGGCCGTGCAGCTGCTCGTTGAAGGGGTACAGCAGGATGAGGGACGTGATCTCGGCGACCAGCTCCCGGTGCCGTCCCGACCGCAGTCCGGCCTCGATCCACAGCTCCAGGGCCTCCATGCGGAACTCCTCGAGGCGCGCCGCGTGCGCCTGCAGCAGGGGCCCGCGCGGCACGTCCGCGAACGCGGCGCCGCGCCACATCGGCTGCGCCTGGGACAGCAGTTGGAGCGCGTTCTCCGGGTCCATGGCGAGGCAGGTGCGGGCGCGTTGCACGGCCTGTTCGAAGCGGTACATGTCGATGTTCTCGACGTCCGCCCGAATCAGATAACCGGAAGGGCAGGTGGCGATCAGATCCATGGCTTTCCAGTCGTCCCCGACCAGCCGGCGGCGCAGCTGGTAGACGTAAGTCTGAATCGTCGTGGCCAGTCTGGCCGGGGGCGATCCACTCCATAACTCCGAGGTAATCGTCTCCGTGGAAGTCACCCGATTCGCATTCGTCAGCAGCAGTACGAGCAGTTGCCGCTGCTTCGGCGCGGACGGGACGCAGTCTCCCGCGTCCCCGATTACTTCGAGTCGGCCCAGAACGTTGAACTTCACCACACACACCTCACTCAAGTCACCGCGAAAAAGAAACACTTCACACCGTCCGGCCACGGAGCCGTGGGGACGGTGTACGGCGTACGGCGGAACATGTGCCCCGGGAGTCACTTCTGCCTCAACCGGTGTAAAACACCCCGCATGCTCCGTGCGCAACCGCATGCTCGCCGGTCCCCCTGTCCCCCGCTGCGCGAGGGCGCCGACCGCCCCCGCGCCACTGAATAATCAGTGTCGTAAGTGTTTCGCCAAATCGTCTATGACGATCCCTAGTTTGCCCCGCAGGCCACCCGGCAGCGGGAATGCAACGGAGCAGAGCGGAAACGCATCCCCCATTTCCGGCGGTCGTGACTCATCATGTTCACGACCGGTCCGGTACTACCGACCGGTACCGTTGTCCCCTCCTGCGACATGAGTATCTACTTCTCCATGTTCCAGTCAACGTAAGCCCTGTTCGCGCTCAAGCGATCCTTGAGAAGTCAATTCATGCGCAGCGCTTCCGCATTACGCGTCAGCCGCCGCCGCCGTCCGGCGCCGGTACGCGCGCGAGTTCCGGTGCCGCGGTGTCCAGCGGCACCGAGCCCGAGCGCACCAGCCCGAACTGCACCCCCTGGCGCGGCAGTACGGCGTCGAGGAGCCAGTCCGCGGCGACCCGTACGCGGTTGCCCGGCATCGACAGCAGGTGGTAGCCGCGCGTTACGGCGTTCGCGAGCGGGCCGCCGAGCGGCACGTGCAGCGGGTTCGCCGCCGCCTGCACGCCGCCGAGGTCGACCATGAAGCCGAGGTCGTGGTGCTTGTACGGGCGCCGCGCGCCCTGTCCGCAGGACGCGGCGACGTTGTGCGCGGCGATCCTCCCCTGCCGGTGTGCGTGCTGGGCCGTCATCGGCGTCACGTCGCCGGGGCTGGTCAGGTCCGGTACGGCGGCCGCGTCGCCGCACGCGAACACCTCCGGGTGGCCGGGCACGGTGAGGTACTCGTCCACGCACAGCCGCCCCCGTTCCGTGGGCGTCCCCACGGCCTCGACCAGCGGGTCGGGGCGCACTCCCACGCACCAGATCAGCGAGCGGCTGGCGACGAACTCCCCGTCGTCGAGCAGCACTCCCTCCGGAGTGGCCTCCTTGACGGAGGTGCCCGTACGGATGTCGACACCCCGGTCGCGCAGCACCCGTGTCGCCGTCCGCGACAGCCTCTCGTCCAGCTCCGGCAGGATGCGGTCGGCGATGTCCAGCAGCAACCAGCGGGGCCGCGTGGCGCTGCTCAGCCCGGTGTTCTGGCGGGCGAGCGCGTCGGTGAACAGCACGCCGTGCGCGGCGACTTCGGTGCCCGTGTACCCGGCGCCGACCACGACGAAGGTGGTGCGCGCGGCCTGCTCCTCCAGATCGTCCGTGGCGCCGGCCATCTCCGTCTGCCGCGTGAGGTGGTCGCGGAGGTAGAGCGCCTCGGGCATGCCGCGGAAGCCGTGCGCGTGCTCCGCGACGCCGGGGATGGGCAGCAGCTTGTTGACGCTGCCCACGGTGAGCACCAGCCGGTCGTAGTCCAGCGGCCTCAGCTCGCCCTCCGGGTCGGTGTACGTGATCCGGCGGGCCTCCAGGTCCACGCCGCCGACCTCGCCCAGCACCAGCCGTACGCCGCGCAGGTTGCCGGTGAGCGACACCGAGACACGGCGCGGCTCCAGCGTGCCGACGGCCACCTCGGGCAGCAGCGGCAGATACAGAAAGTAGTCGTGCGGGTTGACGAGCACGATCTCGGCGGCGCCCCTGGCCCGGCGGGAGAGCGTACGTGCACACTGGTAGCCGGCGAAGCCGCCTCCGACGATCACGATGCGAGGGCGTCGCTGCACGGTGGACCTCCTGCGTCAGCGGTCGCGGCACGTCCGGGGGCGGGCGCGCCGCGTACGGGCGTGCGTCCCGCGTATCCGCCGGAGCGCCCCCGTACACATGCGTCACGCGCGGTGACGCCCGCCGCCGTGAACGCCCGCCGCCGTGATGCCCGCGACGGCGGGGCCCCTGGCTACGACAGCGGGCGCGCCGAGCGGAACCGGTGCAGGTGGATCAGCACGCTGTGCCCGTCGCCCAGCACGAACGGCCGGTACGGGTCGCCGGGCGGCCCGATGTCCCGGGTGACCCGCGACTCGTTCAGCCACGCGCGTGCCGCGGGCGGCGCGGACCGCAGGTCCAGCAGGAAGTTGCGGCTGCCCGCCACGTTCACCACCCGGTCCAGCAACTCCTCGCTGCTGCCCTCGCGCGGCGGCCCGAACTTCGTCGTCTCCCACCCGCCGTCGTCACCCGGCACGGTGGCCGCGCCGCGCCCGAAGGTCGTGCCCACGCTGAGGTAGTCGTCGCCGAGCAGCTTCCGCAGGTACGCGCCCTGCGTCCGCGGATACCGCGCGGGCGCGTACGTCTCGTACGCCGTGTGCCCGTTGTGTGCGGCCAGCAGGATGCGGTGGCCCGTGTTCCGGTGCCACCAGGCGGTGTTGCGGGCCATCAGCTCGTCGCGGTAGCGCATCGCCTCCGGGATCTGCCGCTCGTCCTCGAGGTCGTACGACAGCAGCGTGGCGGTCTGCGCGACGACGCGCGCGTGCTGCACGGTCCACGCGTACGACGGCCTGCCGCCCTCCGGGCGCAGCCCCTCCAGCAGGGCCACGGCGTGCCGGGCCTGGCCGGCCATGCGGCGGCGCTCGGGCTGGGGGAGCGCGCTGAAGTCGGACTCCTCGGCGTGCGCCCACAGTTCGCGGTAGAGCCTGCCGAACATGGGGCGCAGCGACGGGTGGTGCTCCGTGACATAGCCCAGCACGCGTTCGAAGAGGGTGTCGGCGATGCGCGGGTACGCCAGGTCGTTCCCCATGAACTGCACCTGCCGGTCCGGGTTGCGGAGGTTGTGCTCGCGCATCCACGTGATCAGGTTCAGATACTCCCGTACGTTCCAGGGCCACTTGCCGTTCCCGAACTCCTCCGCCATGATCGCGCGCGGCTCGCCCGTGCCGTGCCGTACGAAGTCGTTGATGCGCAGCCCCGCCGCCCAGTTGGTCTCCAGCGCGAAGGTGGTGAAGCCCTTCTCCTCGACGAGGTAGCGGAAGACCCGGTGCCTGAGCGTGAACAGCTCGCGGGCGCCGTGCGCCGCCTCGCCGAGCCCGACGACGGCGCTGCGGCCGATCGCAGCGCCGAGCGGCCGCAGGTCGGACAGGTCGCCGTTCGGCCGTACCGACCGCAGCGGCCGGGAGGCGCGGGCGAGGGCGGCGAGCACGGTCTCCGCGCCCTTGGCGCGCGGGCCCGCGGCCGGTCCTGCGGCAGGCCCGGGGTCCGGCCCCGCTGCCCGCGAACGGGCGCCGGCGCGGGCCGGTCCGCCCGCTGTGACCGTCAGCGCCAGCGCGGGCAGGGCGGCGAGCAGCGTCCGGCGTGAGACGAGTGGCATCGGGTTCTCTCCCTGAGGCACGTGGTCGGCGGACCGGCCCGGTCGGCCGCCGGTCCGGCCCCCAGCCTCCCCGTGTACACGCCAGGAAGCGAACCGGATACCACCCGCCCTCAGGTGGTGCCAGCACCACCTACCCCGGTATGACGCGCGGAACGCCAGGTCCGGTGCCCTGTCCCAAACCTGGCGACCCGTCAGCGTCCCGTCAGCTACCCGTCGGGTACCCGTGAGTGATCCGTCAGTAGTGCACCCGGGCCCCCACGGCGCGGTGGTCCGAGAAGACCAGCGGGCTGTCACCGTCCTGACTGATCTCCTCGTCCGCCTTGTTGCCGTCCTCGAACGTCGGCACCACCGTGCCCGTGATCCGCGGCAGCGCCCCGCCCGGCTTGCGCGCCAGCACGTAGTCGACACGCCGGAGCGACTGCGTCTCCAGCGTCCACCTGTCCGCCCGGCACCCGGCCGGGTCGCTCTGCGTGGCGCAGTGGGCGTACACGGCGTCCCGGAAGCCGTACTTCCCGCCGAGGTCGCCGTTGGCCGCCTCGTACCAGGTGCGCCACGCGCCGTCCCGCCGGTCGTGGGCGTTGGTGTCGCCGCCGGCCACGTACAGGTCGGTGGCGCCATGGCCGGCGTGCTCGTCGTAGCCGTCCTCGGTCAGCTCGTTGGACAGCTCACCGATGTTCGAGTCGGCGCAGGCGTCGCCGCCGTGGCCGATCGTGGGCCAGTGGAAGGAGGCCGCGGTGACCGTCTTCCCCGATACCTTGTCGTGCAGCAGCGCCTTGACGCCCTTGGTGCGCGGCTGGTCGTTATTCACGCACTGGCCCGCGACCTCGTTCTGCGCCTGCCAACGGTTCCCGGGCGAGGCCGACTTGACCAGCTCCAGCCGGTCCGTACGCCAGATCACCGCGTTCGTCTGGCGTTTCTTGAACGGGTTGCAGGCGCCGCCCGTGGTCGGCTCCGGGTCGTTCTCGGCGAGCACACCGGCGTACGCCTCGCCGAAGTGCGACTCCATCCGGTCCAGCAGCAGGTCCAGCTGGTCCCGGTTGTTGAGCTGCTGCACCAGGTAGACGTCCGGCTTCAGCTCCTGGGTGCGCATGTAGTACATCAGGTCGTGCCAGTCGCCCGCGCACTCCTCCGGCGGCCGCTCGTCGGTCGTCGGCAGGTTCTCCACGTTGGCGTCGTAGACCTGCAGCGAGCCCGGGTCGTCGTTGGGCCGCGCTTCCGCGGCGGCGGCCGCCGCCGCGTCCCCCGCCTGTGCCTGTGCTCCCGCCAGCACAGGCACGGCGAGGGCCCCCGCCCCCAGCAGCGCGGCCAGCCGCGCCTTCCGACCCGCCGTTCCGGCCGTTCCGGTCGTTCGCGGATTTCCCATGACGTCCTCCCCCCGACTCCCCACCCCGGAGAATCCGGCACGAGGCTAGACGGAGAACGGCGGGGTTCCGCGGCCCTTCGGCCAGGACCGAAAGTGGGGAGCCGGATTCCGCTTCGCCGCCGGAGTATGGCGGCCATGGTCCGGACCACTAGTGCGTTCAACTGCACTATGTCAACCGGAGTTTGACGCGCCGGGTCGCTGTGCACCTAGACTCACGGAGTGCGACGGCTCGACTACGCACCGGGCTTGCCGCGCCGTCAGTCAAATCGGGGTTGCCCGAGTTCACCGGGGGATGCCGTGGAGCCGTGCCTCCACGATGTCGGGAGATGCGATCGATGACCACCGCGCCACGTACCGCCGAGCGGACACGCTGCGCCCTCTGCCGCAAGCCGCTGACCGACCGGCTCACCGGCGTGCTGGACCGGCAGGAGTGGGACGCCCGCGCGTCCAGAGCGGCCGACCGCGCGCACCGCCGCGGCCAGCCGCTCGCCCTGGTGCTCGCGGACCTCGACCGCTTCAAGGCCGTGAACGACACGTACGGCCACCTCGCGGGCGACGCCGTGCTGGGCGCCGTCGCGTCGGTGCTGAACGGCATGGACGGCGGCATCGTCGGGCGCTACGGCGGCCACGCCGGCGACGAGTTCCTCATCCTGCTGCCCGGCTCCACCCGCGACGAGGCACTGGCCGTCGCCCGCTGCGCCCAGGAGCACATCCGGCGGCTGACCGTGACCGCCCGCGCCAGCCGCAGCACCACCGTCGAACTCACCGGCCAGGCTGTCTCGATGGGCGTGGCCTGCTGCGACGGTACGGTGCCCGCGGCCCGCGCGAGTCTCGCGGACCTCGTCCTGGACGCGGACGTCGCCCTGCGCGAGGTGAAGCGCGCCGGCGGCGGACGCGCCCGTACGGCGGACAGCGCCACCGCACCGGACGCGCCGATCCGCATCCCCCTCGCGGCGTTCGGGCACGCCCCGGAGGGCGCGCGCGGCGCGCCCGGCGGCCCCGGTGCTCCCGGTGCTCCCGGCGAGCTCGTGCTGTCCGCCGCCGGAGCGGCCCGGCTGCACGCGCTGCTCGGCGAGGCGCTCGGCCGTACGGGCGCCCCCGGCCCGGTCCTCGTCACGGCCCCGGTCCCCGCGCCGGCCCGCGCCGCCCGGTGAGGGGAGGCCCGGCACCCAGGCCCGCGACCGGCAGCACAGCCCGCGACCAGCAGCACAGGGGAGCCGCCCCGGGTGCCGACGGCGCCTGCCGCCCCTTCCGCCCCGGCTGATCTACGCTCGGTCCGGAACGTCCCGAAGGCCCGAACCCGCCGGGCGCCCCCGGGACACGAGTCGAACGAGGGGATGGCCATGGCCGCCGCGAAAGTCGCCGACCAACTCGTCCAGGTCCTGATCCAGTCCGGTGTCCAGCGCGTCTACGGAGTCGTCGGCGACAGCCTCAACCCGTTCGTCGACGCCATCCGCCGCTCCGACGGCGCGCTCCGCTGGATCCACGTACGGAACGAGGAGGCCGCCGCCTTCGCCGCGGCCGCCGAGGCCCAGATCACCGGGCGGCTCGCGGTCTGCGCCGGCTCCTGCGGGCCGGGCAACACCCATCTGGTGCAGGGGCTGTACGACGCCCACCGCAGCGGCGCGCCCGTCCTCGCCATCGCCTCCCACATCCCCACCACCCAGATCGGCACCGGCTTCTTCCAGGAGACGCACCCGGAGAAGCTGTTCAGCGAGGCCGCCGACTGGTGCGAACTGCTCTCCCAGCCCGAGCAGATGCCCCGCCTCGCCCGTATCGCCGCCCAGCACGCGCTCGGCGGCTCCACCGTCTCCGTACTGGTCCTGCCCGGCGACATCGGCGAGAAGCCCGCGCCGAACCCCACCGGCCGCACCGTCCCCACCCCCGCCTGCGGCACCGTCACCCCGGCCCCGCACGCCGTACGGGACCTCGCCCGCCTCCTCAACGACGCACGCACCGTCACCCTCTTCTGCGGTGCGGGCGTACGCGGCGCGCACAGCCAGGTGATGCGGCTCGCCGACACCCTCAAGGCGCCGGTGGGGCACACGCTGCGCGGCAAGGAGTGGATCCAGTACGACAGCCCGTACGACGTCGGCATGATCGGGCTGCTCGGCTACGGCGCCTGCCACGACGCCGTACACGACGCCGACCTGCTGCTGATGCTCGGCACCGACTTCCCGTACGACGCGTTCCTCCCGCAGGCCAAGACCGTGCAGGTGGACCACGACGCGCGCCGGCTGGGCCGCCGTACGCCGCTGGAACTGGCCGTACACGGCGACGTCGGCGCCACCCTCGACGCCGTACAGCCGCTGCTGGAGCCCGCGGCCGACCGGCGCTTCCTCGACACGATGCTGCGCAGGCACGAGCGCGCGCTGACGACGGCCGTCGACGCGTACACCCGGAACGTCGACCACCACGTCCCGATCCACCCCGAGTACGCCGCGAGCATCCTCGACGAACTCGCCGCCGACGACGCCGTGTTCACCGTCGACACCGGCATGAACAACGTCTGGGCCGCCCGCTACCTCACCCCGAACGGGCGCCGCCGCGTCATCGGCTCCTTCAGCCACGGCACCATGGCCAACGCCCTGCCGCACGCGGTCGGCGCGGCCTTCACCGACCGGTCCCGGCAGGTCGTCTCGCTCTCCGGCGACGGCGGTCTCGCGATGCTCCTCGGCGAACTCCTCACCGTCCGGCAGCACGACCTCCAGGTGAAGACCGTCGTCTTCAACAACGCCTCGCTCGGCATGGTCCGGCTGGAGATGATGGTCGACGGGTTGCCCGCGTACGAGACCGACCACGCCGCCGTCGACTACAGCGCCATCGCCCGCGGCATCGGCATCCCGGCCTGGCGGGTCGAGCAGCCGAGCGGCATCCGCGACGCGCTGAGCGAGGCGTTCGAACGGCCGGGGCCCGCGGTGGTCGAGCTGATCACGGACCCGAACGCGCTGTCGGTGCCGTCCCACATCACGTTCGGCCAGGTGAAAGGCTTCGCGCTGGCGGCGGGACGCACGGTGCTGGACGGCGGCGTGGGCACGATGCTGGACCTGGCCCGCGCCAACCTCCGCAACATCCCCCGCCCTTGAGTACGGCGCTCAGCCGCCCACTCCAGCCCGTCCGGCGTTGAAGGGGCGGGACTGGGCTGTCGGCGAACGCCGGACGGGCTCAAGAGCCCGTCACTTCAGGAGGCGCGACAAGCGCCGATCCGCAAGCGGCTTGCCCCCGGTCTGACACGTCGGGCAGTACTGCAACGACGAGTCGCTGAACGACACTTCACGCACCGTGTCCCCGCAGACGGGACACGCCTCACCCGTACGCCCGTGCACCCGCAGCCCGCTCTTCTTCTCGGCCTTCAGCCGCCCGGCGGCCACCCCGTGCGAGCGCTCGACGGCATCGCGCAGCGTCGTTCCCACCGCCTCGTACAGCGCGTCGGCCTGCTCCTCCGAGAGCGTGTCCGCGATCTTGAACGGGGACATGCGGGCGGCGTGCAGGATCTCGTCCGAGTACGCGTTGCCGATCCCGGCGATCACCCGCTGGTCCCGTAGCACGCCCTTCAGACGGCGCCGCTCGCCGCGCAGCAGGCCGCGGAACAGCTCCGCCGAAAAGCCGTCGCCGAGCGGATCGGGGCCGAGCCGCGCGATGCCGGGTACGTCGTGCGGGTCGCGTACGACATACACCGCGAGCCGCTTCTGCGTGCCCGCCTCGGTCAGATCGAACCCGGCGCCCTCCGGCTCCGCCAGCCGCAGCCGCAGCGCGAGCGGGCCCTTGCCGGGCCGGGGCGGCGTGGACGGCAGGCTGTCCTGCCAGCGCAGCCAGCCGGCCCGCGCGAGATGGGTCACGAGCTGCAGTTCGCCGGCCTCGAGGGCGAGGAACTTGCCGTAACGGGACACGCCGGTGAAGGCGCGTCCTTCGAGCGAGTCCAGGGGCGGTTCGTAGGTCTTGAGGACGCTGATGGCCACGGGCTGTACGCGCGCGATCCGCCGGCCGTCGAGCCGGCCGGCCAGGAACGCGCGGAGGGCCTCGACTTCCGGCAGTTCGGGCATGCTCCCCAGTCTGCTGGCTGAAAAGCGTCCTGTCACACCCCTTGACGGCGGGCCGTGCCCGCCCTCAGGGTGTCCGCTAATCCGCATTACTCCAGTGCTGCTCCAGCCGCCGTAAAACTAATGCGTATTAGTAATGAGGAACCGGAACGAGCCGAAAGGTGCCGATGAGCAGCAAGCGCGGTCCGCAGGCCCCCCGCCGGGGGCGCCCCCGGCAGGCAGACGTGGCGCGGGAGGCCGGCGTGTCCCAGACGACGGTGTCGCTGGTACTCGGCGGCAACAAGCAGGGCATCGTCATCCAGGAGGCCACCCGCGTACGGGTGCTGGAGGCGGCGCGCTCACTCGGCTACGTCCCCGACCCGGCCGCCCGCAGCCTCGCCGCCGCCCGCAACAGCCTGCTCGGCGTCTTCAGCTTCACCGCGACCTTCCCCACCGACGAGCGGCACTCGTACTACCCGCTGCTCGCCGGCGTCGAGCAGGAGGCCGCCGCGCAGGGCTACGACCTGGTGCTGTTCACCGGCTCCAGCGCGCACGGGCCCGCCGCCACCACGCCCGAGGCGCTGGACCGGGTGCGGCTGGCCGACGGCTGCCTGTTCCTCGGGCGGCACATACCCGCCCGCGAGCTGCGCCGCCTCGTCCAGGACGGCTATCCGGCGGTGCACATCGGCCGCCGCGACGAGCTGGAGGGCCTGGCCTGGGTCGGTGCCGACTACGTGTCGGCCAGCGCCGACGTCGTACGCCATCTCGCCGAGGCCGGGCACCGCCGCATCGTGCTGGTGCGCGAGGACGACGACGCGCCCGCCTCCACCGACCGCGAACGCGGCTTCCTGCTCGGCCTGGAGCGCGCCGGACTGCCCGGCGGCCCCGAGACGGTGGCCCGTACGGCGGAGCCCGCCGCGGAGATCACGGCGGAACGCGTACGGGCGTGGCGCGCGGCCGGGGTCACGGCGTTCGTCGCGGAGGAGACCGACACGGGCGGCGCCTGGCGTGCGCTGTTCGGCGCGGTCGGGGCGGCGGGCCTGGAGGCGCCGCGCGACCTCTCGCTGGCGCTGCTCGGGGCGCCGCCCGCGGACCTCGGGGCGGAGCCCGTGCCCACCGGGTTCGACGTGCCGCGTACGGAGTTGGGGGCCACGGCCGTACGGCTCCTGGTGTCCGTGATGGCGGGCGAGGAGCCGGAACAGGGGGCCTCCGGTGCCGTACCGGGGCCTGCCGTACCCGGGCCGCTGGTGCCCTGCGCGTTCCGGGCCGGTGCCACGGCCGGTCCGCCGCCGGAGACGGCACCGGAGACGGCACCGGAGACGGCACCGGAAGCGGCGCCGGGCGCGGCACCGGACGGCGGCTGACGCGCCGCCGCCGTCGCTGGCCGACCCGCACGCCCACGTACGGCCGACACCCCCCAGACCACAGACCTCCGCAGACCACGGACCTCCCGCAGACCAGAGAACGACAGAACACAGACCGCAGAAGGAGACGTACATGCCCCATCCGACAGCCGTTCCGGCCGAGACCGACGTCCTCATCGTGGGCGGCGGCCTGGGCGGCGTGGCCGCCGCCCTGGCCGTGTGCCGGGCGGGCCGCCGGGCCGTCCTGACCGAGGAGACGGACTGGATCGGCGGTCAGCTCACGTCGCAGGCGGTGCCGCCGGACGAGCACCCGTGGGTGGAGCAGTTCGGCACCACGGCGACGTACCGCGCGCTGCGGGAGGGCATACGGGGTTACTACCGGCAGTGGTATCCGCTGCGGTCCGAGGCGCTGGCGCAGCGCGAACTCAACCCGGGCGCGGGCCGCGTGAGCAAGCTGTGCCACGAGCCGCGCGTCGCCCTCGCCGTGCTGGAGGCGATGCTCGCGCCGCACCGCGCGTCCGGCAGGCTCACGCTGCTCACCGAACACCGGGCCGTGCAGGCCGAGTCCGACAACGATGTCGTACGCGCGGTCACGCTGGAGGACACACGTACGGGGGACCGGCACGCCGTCGCCGCCCGCTACGTACTCGACGCCACCGAGACCGGCGAACTCCTCGAACTCGCCGGCGTGGAGCACGTCAACGGCGCCGAGGCGCGCGCCGAACACGGCGAGCCGCACGCCCCCGAGCGCGCCGACCCGCTCAACCAGCAGGGCATCACCGTCTGTTTCGCCCTCTCGCACCACCAGGGTGAGGACCACACCATCGACCGGCCTGCCGACTACGGCTTCTGGCGCGAGTACCGCCCCGCCTTCTGGCCCGGCCCGCTCCTCGGTTTCCTCGCGCCCGACCCGCGCAGCCTGGAGCCCGTACCGCGGACCTTCGTGCCCAACCCCGAACTGGATCCGCTGGACGTGGCCGCCGACCAGAGCGCCGACGCCGGGGACAAGGAGCTGTGGGGCTTCCGCCGCATCCTCGCGCGCAAGCTGCACCGGCCGGGCGCGTTCGGCTCCGACATCACCCTCGTCAACTGGCCGTTGAACGACTACTGGCTGACGCCCTTCGCCGGAGCCGGTGAGGAGACCGCGCGTGCCGCGCTCGACGGGGCGCGGGAGCTGTCGCGTTCCGTCCTGTACTGGCTGCAGACCGAGGCGCCCCGCGCCGACGGCGGCACCGGCTTCCCCGGGCTGGCGCTGCGGCCCGATGTCACCGGTACGCCGGACGGGCTGGCGAAGGCGCCGTACGTGCGCGAGTCGCGCCGTATCCGGGCGGTCACCACCGTCACCGAACAGGACGTGGCGATCGACCTGGTGGGGCCGTACGGCGGAACCCGGCACCGGGACGCGGTCGGCGTCGGCAGCTACCGCATCGACCTGCACCCCTCCACGGGCGGCGACAACTACGTCGACATCGGCTCCGTGCCGTTCGAGATCCCGCTCGGCGCGCTCGTACCGCGCCGTGTGCGGAACCTGCTGCCCGCCGCCAAGAACATCGGCACCACGCACATCACCAACGGCTGCTTCCGGCTGCACCCCGTCGAGTGGAACCTCGGCGAGGTCGCCGGCGCGCTCGCCGCGCACTGCCTGGACGAGGCGGTCGAACCGCGGCAGGTGCAGGCCGAGGACAAGCGCTTCGCGGAGTTCGCGCGGCTGCTGGACCGGGAGGGGGTGCAGCGGCACTGGCCCGACGTACGGGGCTACTAGCGGCCGTAGGCGACGGCGCGCCCCCGCGGCGCTCGGCCGCGCCGTTGCCCGCCGCGCCGCCGTCGCCCGCAGAGCAATCGCCCGCCCAGGAGCCGCCCGCCGGAGCGCCGCCGTACGGACGCGGCGAAGAGAAGTGCGCAGCACGACCCGTATCCGAGACGACACGAAGAGGTGCACGAGCATGAACTCTCCACGCGTCCGCGTCGGCATCGACGTGGGCGGGACCTTCACCGACGCCGTGGCCGTCGACGCCTCGACCCTCGGCCTGCTCGGCCAGGTCAAGGTGCCCACCAGCCACCACCACGAGGACGGCGTCGCGCACGGCATCGTCGACGCGCTCGACCGGCTGCTGGCACAGGTCGGCTGCGCCCCGGAGGAGGTCGCCTTCCTTGCGCACGGCACCACGCAGGCCACCAACGCGCTGCTCGAAGGCGACGTCGCCACCGTCGGACTCGTCGGCATCGGCACCGGCCCGGGCGCCGCGCTCACCCGGCGGCTGGCCGCGCTCGGCCGGCTCCAGCTCACGCCCGGCAAGCGGTTCCCGCTGCACTATGCCCACGTCGACGACCCCTCCGACGCCGCCCGCGTACGGGCCGCCGTGGAGGAGCTGCGCGGGCGCGGCGCCGAAGTCCTCGTCGCCAGCGAGCCGTTCAGCGTGGACCTCGCCGAGGGCGAGCAGGAGGTGGTCGCGGCGGCGCGCCCGTACGGCATGCCGACGACCGCCGCGCACGAGATCACGTCGCTCTACGGCCTGCACAAGCGCACCCGTACCGCCGCCGTCAACGCCGCGATCCTGCCGAAGATGCTGGCCACCGCCGACCTGGTGGACTCGTCCATCACCAAGGCGGGCGTGACCGCGCCGCTGATGGTGATGCGCTGCGACGGCGGCGTGATGTCCCTGGACGAGATGCGCCGCCGCCCGCTGCTGACCGTGCTGTCCGGGCCCGCGGCGGGCGTCGCGGGCGCGCTGATGCAGGAACGGGTCAGCGAGGGCGTGTTCCTGGAGACCGGCGGCACCTCCACCGACATCAGCGTGATCCGGCGCGGCAAGGTCGCCGTACGGCACGCCACGGTGCTCGGCAAGGGCTCGTACCTGTCGGCGCTGGACGTACGGACGGTGGGCGTCGGCGGCGGCTCGATGGTGCGGATCGGCAGCGGGGGCAAGGGAGTCGGCGCCGGGCTCGGCAAGGGTCTCGGCAAGGGGCCCGGGAAGGGCGGCCTGACCCTCGGCAAAGGTGTCGGCAAGGGGAGCGGGGGCGGAAGCGGGGGCCGCAGGGTCACCGCCGTCGGGCCGCGCAGCGCGCACATCGCCGGGCTGCCGTACGCCTGCTTCGCCACGCTCGAAGACCTGCGCGACGCCCGGCTGGTGACCGTCAGCCCGATGGAGGGCGACCCGCCGGACCACGCCGTGCTGGACGCCGCCGGCGGCCGGTACGCGCTCACCATGACCTGCGCCGCCAACGCACTCGGCCGCGTCCGCGAGGGCGACTTCGCCCGCTGCGACCCCGCCGTGGCCCGCGCCGCGCTCGAACCGCTCGCGGCCGAGCTCGGCACGGACGTCGCCGGGGCCGCCGCGCAGGTGCTGGACGCGGGCGCCGCGCCCGTACGGGAAGTCGTCGACACGATGATCCGCGACTACCGGCTCGACCGCGACGCCGTCGTGCTGGTCGGCGGCGGAGGCGGCGCCGCCGCGGTCACCCCGCATCTGGCCGCGGGCAGCGGGCTGGAGGGCCGTATCGCCGAACACGCCGAGGTGATCAGCCCCATCGGCGTGGCGCTGGCGCTCGTGCGCGAGCAGATCGAGCGGATCATCCCCGGCGCCACGCAGGAGCAGATCCTCGGCGTACGGAACGAGGCGGAAAGCGCCGTCGTCGCGCAGGGCGCGGAGGCTTCGGGGGTCGAGGTGGAGGTCACCGTCGACCCGCAGACGAGCACCGTACGGGCGGTCGCCACCGGCGCGACCGAACTCCGTACGCAGGACCGCGCGCACCGCGCCGACGCGGGCGAGCGGTTGCGTACGGCGGCCGCCAGCCTCAAGGCCGAACCGGACGCGGTGCGGGTGCTCGCCGAGACGGACGCGCACACCGTGTACGGCACCGAGTCGCGGCGCCGCTTCCTGCGCGGCACCCGGCACCCGGTACGGGTCGTGGACGCGGACGGCGTCGTACGGCTGCACGCCCCGGACGCGCGGATCGAGACGACGACCGTCGCGCAGGCACCTGAGCAACTGGCGCGCCTCGTACGGGAGTCCACCTCGTACGGCGACGGCGGCGTACGGGCCCCGGCCCTGCGGCTGCTCCTCGGCTCCCGCATCGCGGACCTGTCGGGCGTGCTGGAGGCGCAGCCGCTGCTCGCGCTCGCCCGCAGCGAGCTGCGGGCGCGGCACGCGGACGATCCGGTGGTGGCCGTCGTGGAGGTGCGGACGTGACGGCCGTGGCGCGCCGGGCCGCACACGGGCGTACGGGCGGCACCTCCGGCGGAACGGGCCGCGGCGGAACGGGCCGCGGCGACGGGCGTACGGGCGGTGCGGGCCGCGGCGGCACGGAGCTGCGGGCGCTGCGCGCGGACTGCGGGCGGCTGGCCGCGCTGGACGACCGGGAGTTCGCCGTACGGCTGCTGGCCGCTACGCCCACCCACGAGGGGCGCGATCCGGCGCTGCTGGACCGATGGGCGTACGCGGCCGAGGAGTTCGGGACACGCCTCGCCACCGGGGCATACGGCAACGCGGCCGGGGAGGGCACGGCGGACACGCCCGGAGCGCACGGGGTGCACGGCGGCGGGCCGCGCGTCGTGGAGCGCGCCGGAGGGCTGGACCCCGAGCGGCTGCTGCTTGCGCGCTACACCTCCCGGCCGCCCGCCGTCGAGCTGTACGTCGACACGCTCGCGTACGCAGAGGAGCTGATCGACGCGCTCGGCTGGCGCGACTGGTACCCGGCGGGCTCCGTACGCGCCGCCGCCCTCGCCCACGAGGAGGCGCACTGCCGCCTGCACGAGCGGGCCGAAAAGGCAGCGCTGCGGCGGGCGTTGGACCACACCGTGCTGCGCGTGGGGCGGTTCCGGTTCGCCGGGCACGTCGCCGGGGCCGACGAACTCGCCGCGCACAGCTACGCGCGCGCCGTCTGCGGCCTCGGGCGCAGCCCGCTGCTGCTGACCGCTGCGCTGAGCCGCGCACTGCCGCTCGTACCCGGGACCGCACCCGTGGCCGGGACCGCACCCGTGGCCGGGACCGCACCCGTGGCCGGGACCGGACCCGTGGCCGGGACCGCACCAGTGGCCGGGACCGAACCCGCGCCCGTACGGAACGACACGACCAGACACAACCGGCCAGACCCGAGAGAGGGGTGAGCCCTGATGGGCATCGTCATCCTGGTGATCATGGCGGTCGGCGTCGCCGCCATGCTCAGCCGCAAACTGCCCACCGCGTTCGCCCTGGTGCTGCTCGGGGTGGCCGTCGCGGTGGTCGCGGACGCGCCGTTGACCGGCAAGAACAGCCTCATGGACAGCGTCCTCCAGGAGGGCGCCGTGATGCTGGCGTCCACCATGGTCGCGATCCTGCTGGGTTCCTGGCTGGGCAAGCTGCTGGACGAGACGGGCATCGCGAGCACCCTGGTGCGGAAGATCGTGGAGTTCGGCGGTGACCGCCCCACGATCGTCGCGCTCGGCGTACTGGGCGTGTCGCTCCTCGTCGGCACGGTCACCGGCTCGGCACCGGCCGCCATGCTGGCCGGAATCATCGGCATCCCCGCGATGATCGCCGTGGGCATCCCCAAGATCACGGCAGCGGGCACGATCCTGATGGGCATCGCGGCGGGCATGCCGTTCGAGCTGCCGGTGTGGCAGTTCTTCTCCACCGCGCTGGACCTGCCGGTGCCGACGGTCCGGGGGTTCATGCTGAAGCTGTTCCCCTTCGCCCTCTTCTTCGCGGTGCTGTTCGTGCTCGTCGAGTCGCGCCGCAGGGGCGTCGAGCACACCTGGTCGCTCAGGTCGCCGGAGAAGCGGGCCAGCCGCTCGCGGCGGCTCGGCGACGCGCCCTGGTACGCGCTGCTCACGCCCGCCGTGCCGATGATCCTCGCGCTCGGCTTCGAGCTGGCGATCATCCCGTCCATGCTCGCCGGCGTGTTGTACGCGCTGTTCACCACGACACGCCCGCGCGAGATGAACGCCCGCCTGCTGCGTACGCTCTACGCCGCGTTCGACGTCGCCGCCGCCCCGATCGCCCTGTTCATCGCGATCGGCGTGCTGCTCACCGCCGTACAACTGCCAGGCGCCGTCGACGCGCTGGAGCCGCTGGTGGAGTCCGTCAGCCCGCAGAACCAGGTGCTGTTCGTGCTGCTGTTCACGGTGCTGGTGCCGCTCTGCCTGTACCGCGGCCCGCTCAACGTGTTCGGTCTCGGCGCCGGCATCGCCGGTGTCCTGATCGCCACCGGCATCTACCCCGCCATGGCCGTACTCGGCCTCACCACCTCGTACAACCAGGTGCTCGGCGTCGCCGACCCGACCAGCACGCAGACGGTGTGGAGCGCGCAGTACTCGGGCGTGTCGCCGCAGCAGGTGATGGTGCGGACGCTGCCGTACGTCTGGTGTGTCGCGCTCGGCGGACTGTGCGTCACCGCCGCGCTCTACCTCTGAGTCCCGCCCCCGGGCCTTCAATCCTCGTCCATTTTCAGTCAGTTCACGGTTCACGGTTCACAGTTCACGGTTCGCAGTCCGACCTTCCCGATTCACCGAACGGAGACCGCCATGCCAGAACCGCACCAGACGCCGACCGCATCCGGCCAGGACCCCCGGCACCACGCCCCGTTGCAGCGCCGCACCCTGCTGCGTGCCGCCGCTGCCGTACCCGCCGTGCTCGCCGCGGGCGGCGTCGTCGGCACCGCAGCGGCGCCCGCGCACGCGGCGCCCGGGGGCTTCCCCGACTACGCCTACCTGGACACGCTCCTCAGCCCCGGCGACCTGGACTACAACCCCACCGGCGAGATCATCTTCCCCTGCATACGCGGCGTGTACGACCGCCTCGACAACCCCCTCGGCCGCTACTACCTCTACTACGCCCCGCACGACGCGCCGGGCGGCATCTGCCTCGCCTACGGCGACTCGCTGGAGGGCCCGTTCACCGAGTACGAGGGCAACCCGCTGGTCAAGCGGGACTGGCAGCCGCACTACAGCGTCTCGCACGTCTCCTCTCCGCACGTGATGTGGCACGAGGGCGAGCGCGAGCTGTGGCTGTACTTCCACGGCGAGAACAACACGACGCGGCTGGCGCGTTCGAAGGACGGCATCCAGTTCACGTACGACAAGGTGGTGCTCACCACCGACGATCAGCCGGGCGCCACCGAGACCTCGTACGCCCGGGCGTTCAAGCACCGACTGCCCGCGCGCGGCGCCCACTACGTCATGACCTTCATGGTCAACCGCAACGGCCACCGCGACATCGGCTGGGGCTGGTCCGCGGACGGCCGTGACTGGACCTTCCCGGAGGAGCCGCTGGTCCGGCACTCCGACGTCGGCGCGGTCAACATCAGCGGTGGGCATCTGCTGCACCGCAACGGCAGCACCTACGTCGTGTACCACACGGACAAGGAGAGCGGCGGCAACATCCTCATCACCGAGCTGGGCAACGACTTCAGCAAGCGGAAGCACCTCGGCGTCTTCCACAAGCCGATGCAGGGCGCGCCGGACAACGGGCGGGCCGCGGCACCGACGTTCGGCACGGACCGGGGCAAGGAGTACATGATCTACGAGGCGGGGGACCGGCTCGGCGGCCGCATCGCGGTCGCGCGCGCCCGCGAGTAGGGGCGCGTTCGCTCAGGGCCGCGCGTGGCGCGCGGGGCGGCGCGTGGCGCGCGGGGCGCCGGCGCTCAGGAGGGCGTACGGCGCCGCCGCGCCCCGGACCGCACGCAGGCGTGCGTACGCGTACGCACACGTGCGGCCGGGGCGCGGCGGCGGGCCCGCGGGACCGGCGGCTCAGGCCAGCTTGGCGGACAGCGTGATCGAGGTGCCCGAAAGGGCCTGGCTCACCGGGCAGTTCGCCTTCGCGTCGGCCGCGGCGGACGCGAACGCGCCCTCGTCCAGGCCGGGGACCTCACCCTCCACCGTGAGGTGGATGCCGGTGATGCCCGTGCCGGGCTGGAACGTCACCTCGGCCTGCGTCGTGAGCCGCGTCGGCGGGGTCCCCGAACTGTTGAGTCCGTTGGACAGGGCCATGGAGAAGCAGCTGGAGTGTGCGGCGGCGATCAGCTCCTCGGGGCTGGTCTTCCCGTTCGGCTCGGCCGAGCGGGCGGGCCAGGACACGGCCTGGTCGCCGATGCCGGACGAGTCGAAGGAGACGGTGCCCGACCCCTCCATCAGATTCCCGCGCCATACCGTGTGCGCCGTACGTGTGGTGGCCATGCGGATCCCTCCTGCGTATGAACGGATTGCACCTCCGATCCTCCCGCTCCCGGCGCCGTCTCGCACGGCATGACGCGCCGCGAAGCGCGGGGACGGCGCTACGCGCCGGTACGCGGGGGAGCGCGCGCGTCGAGCGCGCCCCGTTCCGCGGGGAGCGCGCGCGGGCACGCGGCGGTCAGGCCGCCGGGGCGACCTGTTCAGAAGCCCCACATCCCGCCGATCCTGCGCGGTCATGTCAAGTCAAGTCTGTGCGGTCAAGAACAAGACATGACAGTGATTTCCGCTCCCGCGCCCGCCGCATCCGTCCCCGCCCCCACCCCGTACACCGTCTCGCTCGCCGTCGACGAGACCGAGGTACGCGCCGCCCAGCGGCTCCGCCACGACGTCTTCGCCCCCGAGATGGGCGCCCGGCTCACCACCACCGAACCCGGCCACGACATCGACGCGTTCGACGCGTACTGCGACCACCTCCTCGTCCGCGAACGCGCCACCGGCGAGGTCGTCGGCACGTACCGGCTGCTGCCGCCCGAACGCGCCCGGGTCGCCGGACGGCTCTACGCCGACAGCGAGTTCGACCTCAGCGCGCAGGCCGCGCTCCGCTCCGACCTGGTGGAGGTCGGCCGCTCGTGCGTGCACCCCGCGCACCGGGACGGCGCCGTCATCGCCCTCATGTGGGCGGGCATCGCCGCCTACCTCACCCGCAGCGGCCACAACTGGCTGGCCGGCTGCTGCTCCCTGCCCCTCGCCGACGGCGGCGCGTACGCGGCGGACGTCTGCCGGACGGTGACGCAGCGGCATCTCGCGCCGCCCGAGCACCGCGTGGCGCCCAGGCTGCCGTGGCACGCGCCGGAAACGCCTTCTGGTCCGGCCTCGGGCCCGGATACGTCCGGTGCGGGCGCGTCCGGTGCCGCTGCCGCGTCCGGTGCCGCGTCCGGTGGTGCTGCCCGCAACGCCCTCCCGCCGCTGCTCCGCGGCTACCTGCGGCTCGGCGCGAAGGTGTGCGGACCGCCCGCGTACGACCCGGACTTCCACGTCGCCGACCTGTACGTGCTGCTCTCCCTGCGCGACACCAACCCGCGCTATCTGCGGCACTTCCTCTCCCTCGTACCGGCGTGAGCGCCGTGTCCGCGAGCGTGTCCGCCGGAGTGCCCGCCGGGGTTCCCGCGGGCGTACAGGCCGACGCGCACGCCTGGATGCCTGCGGCCACCTGTACCACCCGGCGCTGCCTGCCCCGCTCCGCGCCCACCGTGGGGCGGCCGCGCCGGTACGCGCGCTGGGCCGCGCTGGTGTGCGTGCTGCTGCTCGGAGTCGCGCTGTGCCGTCTCGTACGCGGCGACCGCCCGATACGCGCCTGGTCGCGCGCCGTGGTCCGGGCCCTCGGCGTACGCGTGCGGATCAGTGGCGCCGTACCGGCCGAGGGCCCCGTGCTGGTGGTCGCCAACCACACGTCGTGGCTGGACGTACCGCTGCTCGCCGCCGTACGGCCGGGCCGCATGCTGGCCAAGAGCGAGGTCGCCGCGTACCCCGTGCTCGGGCGGCTCGCCCGGCGCGGGGGCACGCTGTTCATCGACCGGGCGCGGCTGCGCACGCTGCCGGACGCCGTCGCCCGTATCGCCGCCGCGCTGCGCGCGGGGTCGGCGGTCGTGGCGTTCCCGGAGGGCAGCACCTGGTGCGGGCGCCGGCACGGCGCGTTCCGGCGCGCCGTGTTCCAGGCGGCGTACGACGCCGGGGTGCCGGTGCAGCCGGTGGTGGTGCGCTACCGGCTGGTGCCGCGCGGACGGCGGGTGGCACCGGGTGCGCCGGACGCGGCCGCCGACCCGTACGGAGTCTCGTACGCGGACTCGCACACCGACTCGTACGGAGGCCGGTCGGCCGTCACCGGTCCGGCCGCCGTCACCGCCGTCACGGCCTTCGTCGGGGACGACACGCTGCTCGCCTCGTTGCGCCGAGTGGCCGCCGCGCGGGGGGTGTTGGCCGAGATCACCGTGCTGCCGCCGCTCGCGCCCGGCGCGTACGCCGACAGGCGCGCGCTCGCCGGGGCGGCGGCACGCGCGGTGGCGGCGGCCGGTAACCTCCCGGACTACGGCTCGTGCTCGGGGGATGAAGGTGAGGAACGCCGATGACGGCACTCGAAGACGGAGAAGTCGACGGCGCGGAGGCAGACCGGGACTCTGACGGGGGCGTACGGAGGGCAGGCGCGGCGGCGACCAGGGCCGCCGCGAAGCCGGGGGCGACGAAGCCGGCGGCCGTGCGTACGGCGGCGGAAGAGGCGGCCGGCAGACCCGACGCGGACCGCGACCGGGAATCCGAGCTGGACACGCACGCCGACCTGGACCCGGAGGCTGACCCGGACCCCGACGCGGACCCGGACGAGGCCGCCGACGCCGGCTACGACGGCGACCGGGACGCGGACCTGGACGACGACGAGGACGAGGACGCGTACGACGGCGAGGACGCCGGCGAACTCCAGCCGGAGCCGCGCCCCGGCATGACGCCCCGTCAGGCGCGCCGGATCCGCATGGTGACCTCCGGCGTCGTCATGGTCGTCGTCGGCGTGGTGCTCGTCGTACGGCTCGGCAACGCGCCCTCGCTGCTGACCGTCGGCCTCTACGGCATCGCGCTCATACTGTCCGGCACCGCCATCGTGCTCAGCCGCCGCGGCCGTACCCGGCTGGCGACGGCCGTACTCGGCATCGGTTTCCTGGCCGTCGTCCTGGCCGAGCAGATCGCCCCCGAAGGCAGCTGACGCGGCTGACGCCGGGGCCGCCATGGGCTAGGTTCCCTGTCCATGAGGGCCAAGGGGAACAAGCGGCGCACGGGGTTGGCGGGGCTGGGGACGGCGCGTACGGGCGCTCTGCGGCGAGTGGTGTCGGCCGGGCTCTGCGGCGCGGCGCTGGCCGCCGCGCTCGGCGCGGGCCAGGCGCAGGCGCAGGTGCAACAGGCGCGCGGGGAGCAAGGGGCGCGGGCGCAGGGGCCGCAGGCGCAGCGGGAGTTGGCGGCCGGGGGCCTGGGCGGCATCGGCTGGTCGCTCAAGGACAGCGGCACGGACGCGCGGTTCCGCGGCCTCGACGCGGTCAGCCGGTCGACGGCATGGGTGGCCGGCAGCGGCGGGACCGTCCTGCTGACCCGCGACGGCGGCCGGGACTGGCGGGACGTGTCGCCGCCCGGGGCGGGGGAGTTGGAGTTCCGCGACATCGAGGCGTTCGGCGCGCGCGGCGCCGTCGTCCTGGCCATCGGGCCGGGCGAGGAGTCGCGGGTGTTCCGTACGGACGACGCGGGCGCGTCCTGGACGGAGACCTTCCGCAACGACACGCCAGAAGCCTTCTTCAACTGCCTGACCTTCTTCGACCGCCGCCACGGGCTGGCGGTCAGCGATCCGGTGAACGGGAAGTTCCGCATCCTGTCGACCGACGACGGCGGCCGCCACTGGGACGTACTCCCGGACGACGGCATGCCGCCCGCGCAGAAGGGCGAGGCCAACTTCGCCGCCAGCGGGCAGTGCCTGGTCAGCAGCGGCAGCCGCGACGTGTGGATGGCGACGGGCGGCGCCGGCACGGCGCGCGTCCTGCACTCGGACGACCGCGGCCGGAACTGGACGGCCACCGACGCGCCGGTCCCGGCGGGCGCGCCGGAACGCGGCGTGTTCGGCCTCGCGTTCCGCGACACGCGGCACGGGCTGGCCGTCGGCGGCGACTTCCGCCCCGGCGAACAGTCCCCGCACGCCTCGGCGGTGACCCGCGACGCGGGCAGGAACTGGGCGGAGAGCACCCGCCCGGTCCCCGAGTACCGCTCGGGCGCCGCCTGGCTGCCCCACACCCGTAACGCCGCACTGGCCGTCGGCCCGACGGGCACCGACGTGACCCTCGACGGCGGGCGCAACTGGCGCACGGTGGACGCGGGTTCGTACGACACGGTGGACTGCGCGCCGGACTTCGGCTGCTGGGCCTCGGGCGAAAAGGGCCGCATCGCACGCCTCCAACTCAAGCCTTGATCCAGCCCGTCCGGCGTTTGAGGACGGCCCTCGGCCCGGGTGTTCCGGGTTGAGGGCCGTGTCTCTGGTGTGCCACCGGCATCCGTATCGGCCAGCGGCCGCGTGCCGCTCTACAACCCGTCGCGGATGCCGCCGGACCCTCCCCGCGATGGCTTCGCGCCGTCGCGGCGAGAAGGTTGGCGCGGCGGCATCCGAAGCCGCCGGTCGTGGCGGCGCCCGCCCGGAGGGCCTACGCGGCGTGCCCGCCGTCCACCGCTATCGACGCGCCCGTGATGTACGCCCCCGCGCCCCCCGCGAGGTGCGCCACCGTCGCGGCGATCTCGCCCGGTTCCGCGAAGCGTCCGAGCGCGGTGAAGCCGTGCTGGGCGGCCGAGTTGGGGCCGTCCGCCGGATTCATGTCCGTGTCGGTCGGGCCGGGCTGCACCACGTTCGAGGTGATGTCGCGCGGGCCGAGTTCGCGGGCGAGCGCCTTGGACAGGCCGGTCAGCGCGGCCTTGCTGGTCGCGTAGAGCGTGCCGCCGGGGAACGGGACGCGTTCCGTGATGCAGCTGCCGATGTGGACGATACGGCCGCCCTCCGCGAGGTGTTCCGAGGCGGCCTGCGCGGCGAGGTAGGCGCCGCGCACGTTGACGGCGAGCACCTGGTCGACGTCCTCCAGGGGCAGTTCGCCGATCGGCCCGAGGCGGCCGACGCCGGCGTTGTTGACCAGGATGTCGAGCCGTCCGAACGCACCGACCGTGTCCGCCACCGCGGCCCGTACGTCCGCCGCGTCCGCGAAGTCCGCGCGTACCGCGCGCGCCCGGCGCCCCGCCGCCTTGACGCGGGCCACGACCTGCTCGGCGCGCTCGCCGTCCTGCCGGTAGGTGAGGGCGACGTCGGCGCCGTCCTCGGCGAGCCGCAGTGCCACGGCCGCGCCGATGCCCCGGCTGCCGCCGGTCACGAGTGCCACCTTGCCGTCGAGCGGAGAAATCATCGTGTTCGTCCCTGTTCGTAGCGGGTTCTCTGACATGACCCGATCCTCGCTGGGCGTGTCGCGGAAGGCTGGCGCGTTTCGGACAGGGCGTTACGGCGCGTCCCCCCGCCCGGCGCGATGCCCGTACGCGCGGCCGTGGCCTTAATCGGATGCCCGTTCCCCACTGTCCGGTTAGCGTCGAGACGTGACGACCACCGTGGATTTCCGCACCCTGCCTGAGGCGCACCTGGACCGTGCCCTGGACCACGCCTATCTCGTCTTCCACGACGAGGCCGACGAGAAGCAGCGCAAGCAGCACCGGGACGCCCTGCTGCGCTGCGAGCGCGTCGGCGCGTACGAGGGCGAGCGGCTGGTCGGGCTGGCCGCCGCGTTCCCGTTCCGGCTGTCCGTGCCCGGGGGCGAACTGCCCGCCGCGGGCCTGTCGTTCGTGTCGGTCGCCCCGACACACCGCAGGCGCGGTGTGCTGACGGGGCTGCTCGACGAGATGTGGCGGCGCTGTGCGGCGAACGGGCAGCCGGTCTCCGTGCTCTGGGCGTCGCAGGACGCCATCTACGGCCGCTTCGGCTTCGGCACGGCGACCCGCGCGTACGCGGTGGAGATCGACTCCACCCGCCCGCTCGCCCTGCGTGTCGCGCCCGACGAGCGCCCGCTGAGGCTGGTCGACCCGGCGGACGCGCCCGCGGTGCTCGGCCCGCTGCACGCGGCGCGCCGTGCCGTACGGGCGGGCCGGATCGCCCGGGACGACACGTGGTGGAAGGACGAGGTGCTGCCGGAGAAGGACGAGGACGACGAGGAGCTGAGCCCGCCCCGCGTCGTGGTCCTCGGCGGCGGCACGGGCGACACGGAAGACACGGGCGCTGCCGAAATCACCGGCGGCACCGGCGGCGACCGCGTCCCGGCCGGTTACGCCGTGTACCGGACCCGGAGCGAGGGGCCCGGAGAGGGGCGGGCGGCCGGACTTGTCCGGGTGGACGAGCTCGAGGCCGACACGCCCGAGGCGGCCGCCGCGCTCTGGCGGTACCTCGCGTCGATCGACCTGACCGGCACCGTCCGCGCCGGCGACCGCCCGCTGGACGACCCGCTCCTGCTGATGGCCGCGGACCGGGACCAGGTCCGCGTCACCGAGGAGTGCCCGGCGCTGCGGCTGCGGCTGCTGGACCCGGAGGCCGCGTTCGCCGCGCGGTCCTGGGCGGCGCCGGTGGACGTGGTGCTGGAGGTCTCGGACACCGTGTTCCCGGGCGGGACGGGCCGCTTCCGGCTGACCGCGGGACCGGACGGCGGCGTGTCGTACCGCCCCGGGGACCCTGTCGACGCCGTGGGCCCCGCCGGCCCCGCCGGCCCCGAACGCCCCGCCGATCTCACCCTCGGCATCCGCGAGCTGGGCGCCTGTTATCTGGGCGGCGCCGAGCTGCGGCGGATGGTGCAGGCCGGACTGGTCACCGAGCACACCCCGAGCGCGGCGGCCCGGCTGGACGCCGCCCTGGCCACTGAGCAGCTGCCGCACACCCTGGACGGTTTCTGACGGGCGGGGCGGCGGCGGATACTGGAGCCATGGACACCCCTGTTGACGCGTACCTGCGCCGTATCGGTGCCGGCCGCCCGGCCGCCGCGGATCCGGCCGGGCTCCGTGAGCTGCACCGCAGGCATCTGATCGCCGTGCCCTTCGAGAACCTCTCGATCCATCTCGGCGAGGACATCGTGCTGGACGAGAAGCTCATCCTCGCCAAGATCGTGGACGCGCGGCGCGGCGGCTTCTGCTACGAGCTCAACGGCGCGTTCGGCGCCCTGCTGCGCGAACTCGGCTACGGCGTGTCGCTGTTGGCCGCGCGGCCGTACGAGGGGAAGCGGCCCACCGTCCCGTACAGCCACCTGGCGCTGCGCGTCGAGGCGGCGGACGGCTCGAGGTGGCTGGCCGACGTCGGCTTCGGCAAGCACAGCGAGTATCCGCTGAGCCTGGACGACAGCGGCGAACAGACGGACCCCGGCGGCGTGTTCCGGATCGTGCCCACCGAGGACGACGACCTGGACGTGCTGATGAACGGCAAGCTGGAGTACCGGCTGGAGCGCCGCCCGCGCGAGCTCGCCGACTTCGAGGTCGGCAGCTGGTACAACCGCACGTCGCCCCGCTCGCACTTCACCGGCTCCCTGGTGTGCTCCCGGCTGGCCGAGGACGGCGGGCGGCTCACCCTCAGCGGCCGCAACCTGGTGACGACGAGCGCCCAGGGGGCGCGTACGGAGCGGGAGTTGGCCGCGGACGAGGTGCTGGACACGTACCGTGACCTGTTCGGGCTGGAGCTGGACCGCGAGCCGCGTGTCGTGGACCGCTCGCCGCGCATGGTGGACGAGACGGACGTGGCCGGCGGGGCGGACGGCACGCCCGGGAACGCCGGCACATGAGCGGCAGCGCGCACACGTCGGACGCGCGTGGCGCGGCGTGGCCCGCGACTGAGGCCGAAGCGCGGGCGGTACAGGAGCAGTTGCGCCCGCGTGTCGAACTCGCCGACCGGGCCCCCGCGCCCGGCACGCCGGGCACGGTACTCGCCGGGGTCGACGTCGCCTACGACGACACGCACGACGTGGTGGCCGCCGCGGCCGTCGCACTGGACGGCGGTACGCACGAGGTCGTCGCACGGGCCACCGCGTACGCCCGCGTGCCCTTCCCGTACGTGCCCGGCCTGCTCGCCTTCCGTGAACTGCCCGCCGTGCTGGACGCGTTGGAACGCCTCGGGCGCGTCCCCGACCTGGTGGTGTGCGACGGCTACGGGCTCGCGCACCCGCGCCGCTTCGGCCTCGCCAGCCATCTGGGCGTGCTGACGGGCCTGGCGACCGTCGGCGTGGCGAAGACGCCGTTCGTCTTCCGGCACGGGCCGGTCGGCGCGGCGCGCGGCGACAGCGCGCCGCTGCTGGACGGCACCGAGGAGGTCGGGCGCGCGCTGCGCACGCGGGAGGGCGTACGGCCGGTGTTCGTGTCCGTCGGGCACCGCGTCAGCCTCGACTCCGCCTGCGCGCACACGCTGTCGCTGGCGCGCCGCTACCGGCTGCCGGAGACCACGCGGCGCGCCGACGCGCTGTGCCGGGAGGCACTGCGGGAGGCCGCGACCCGGCAGACCGGCGAGAGCAGGTCACCCGGCGAAGAGGGACGCGCCGCGGCCACCGGCAGACCCTAGGGGCGTACGCCCGTGCCGTCCGCCGCCGGTTCCAGCCCCAGCGCCCGCATGCCCGGCGCGCAGCGTTCCCGCAGCTCGGCCAGCTCCGCCCGCGGCAGCCGCAGCGCGGCGCCGCGCCGGGCGCCGTCGAGGAGCGCCGCGCCGCGCTCCAGCCACACCGGGTACGGCTCCACCCCGGCGAACACCGCCAGCCGGGCCAGCTCCTCGCGCGGCGTGTCGAGTAGGCCCTCGTACGACAGTCCGGCGCGCCGGTCCGGCGGCAGGCCGTCGAGGGACTTCTCGCCCTCCGTGACCAGTTCGGACCAGAGGGCGCCGAAGTCGGTGACGGGCATGGGCCGTTCGAGGAGCAGCGCCGGGTCGAAGCGTTCGCCGAGTACCTCGCTCAGGTCGTGCGGCAGCGTGCTCACGAGGTCAGGTGTCAGCTCCGTGAGCGCGCTGACGCCGGTGCGCCGGAAGATCTCGCGGAGCACCGCGATCGAGCGGTAGCCGATGTGGCGGCTCATCGACACGGCGCAGTCCGGGCCGTCCCGGAAGAGGTGCACGAACCGCGCGTGCGGGAACACCCGGCGCAGCTTCGGCACCGCCTGCAGCGAGTACCCGGAGCGCTCGACCACGGCGTGTCCGCCCCCGAAGCGCGCGCTGAGCAGGCCGAACAGCGCCTCGTACTGCTGCCCGGCGGGCCGCCGCGGCAGCCCGCGGACCGCCGGCTCCAGCGCGTCGAGCGCCGCGTCCACCTCGGCCGGGTCGACGCGCGCCGCGTCCGCCCCCGCCGCTTCCGCGTCTTCCGTGTTGCCGCCGTCCGTGTCCGTCTCCCGCGCGTTCCCGGCCACCAGATGCGGCAGCACCATCAGGCAGAGCGCGGGGATGCCGGTGGTGTCCGCGGAGTAACGGCCGCCGTCCAGACGGTTGTAGAGGAACTCGGGGAGCGGGACGCCGCTGCGGGTGAGCCCGTCGAAGAACCGGTTGGGCCCGGCCAGCACCTGCCAGAACTCCTCGCCGGACACGGGCTCGCCGGGCAGCGCGCTCTCGCCGAGCGAGGCGAACATCTCGTTCAGGCTCAGCACGTCGGGATGCAGGTTGAGGATGCGGGACAGCGCGGTCGAGCCGCTGCGTCCGGTACCGACGACAAAGGTCAGGGGCCGCACGTCCACGCACTCACTCCACTCGCCGCTCGCCACTTGCCGTCCACCGCTCGGCGCCCGCCACCGGTGTGCGGCGGGCGCGTACGGTTCGTTCGCCAGCGGTGACCGTACCCGACCCGGCCATGCGGCTGTTGCGTGGCACGTACGGGCGCGAAATCAAGCCCGTCCGGCGCTTGAGGACGGACGGGGGACCGGCCACTACCGGTGCCGGGTCGCCGTGCCTGGCCCGGCGCACGTAGGCCGTGGCCGGGGCTGTCCTCAAACGCCGGGCGGGCTGGGGGCGGTCTCCGCATACGGCCGCGCGCGACCGTACGGGCGCCCGTACGCTGGCAGCGTGACGACGCAGCAGGACCCTCCACCGCCGCCGGAGGCGGCGCTGCGGGCCCGCGCACGGGCCCGCGCGTTCGCGCTGCGCCTGCCGGGCGCGGTCGAGGAGTTCCCCTGGGGCGACGACGCCGTGGCCAAGGTGCACAAGAAGATCTTCGTGTTCCTCGGCACCGACGACGGCAGCTACCCGGTCGGGATCACCGTCAAGCTGAAGAACCCCGAGGCGCACGAGCACGCGATGTCCTTCCCCGGAGCCACCCCGGCCGGGTACGGGCTCGGCAGGTCGGGCTGGGTCTCCCTGCCGCTGGAGCGGGACGGCGCGCCGGACGCCGAGCTGCTCTGCGACTGGGTGGAGGAGAGCTACCGCGTCGTGGCCCCGAAGCGGCTGGTCGCGGAGCTCGACGAGCGTCCGGGCGGGGGTCCGGGCGCGGCGGACCGGGGGCCGGAATGAGCGGCGCGCCCGACCCGGAGCAGGAGCACGCGGTGGACGCTGTGGACGCGGTGGACGCGGACGAGGTGAGTCGCCGGCTCGCGGCGGAGTCCGCGGTGGACGGCGCCTCGCCCACCGGCTGGTTCGAGCGGTTGTACGCCGCGGCGGCGCACGGCGAGGCCGAGGTCCCGTGGGACCGGGGGGCGCCGCACGCGCTGCTCACGGAATGGGCGCGCCGCCGTGCCGCGGGCGGCGCGGCCGACCGCACGCCGGCCGCCCCCGAGTCGGGCCGGGAGCCCCGCGCCCTCGTCATCGGCGCCGGGCTCGGTGACGACGCCGAGTTCATCGCCGGGCTCGGCTACGACACCGTCGCCTTCGACGTGGCACCCACCGCCGTACGGGAGGCGGAGCGCCGTTTCCCGGACTCGGCGGTGCACTACCGTACGGCCGACCTGCTGGACCCGCCGCCCGAGTGGCACCGTGCGTTCCCGTTCGTGTTCGAGAGCCAGACGGTGCAGGCGCTGCCCGTGGCGTACCGGCGGCAGGCCGTCGCGCGCGTACGGGACCTGGTCGCGCCGGGCGGGACACTGCTGGTCATCGCGTTCGCGGGGGAGCCGGGGGACGAGCCGGACGAGGGGCCGCCGTGGCCGCTCACGCGCGCCGACATCGACGCGTTCGCGGCGGACGGGCTGCGTGCGGTGCGCGTCGAGGAGGTCCGCGATCCGGAACAGCCCGAAGTGCGGCGCTGGCGGGCGGAGTTCAGCCGCGCAGGCGTGGACGGCGCGGACGGCGCCGCCCGCGGCTGACGTACGTCCGCACCGCGCCGTACGCCCGACGTCCCGGGTACGCCCGCGCCTCACGTACGTGCGGCAAACGCCCACGGACTGGATGTGGGGCGCACCGCGCCGGTCTTCCCGCCGCGGCGGGCTGAGATCCGTCCTCAATCGCCGGACGGGCTGGATGTGGCGTGCCCCGCGCCAATCTTCCCGCCGCGACGGCGCGAAGCCACCGCGGCGAGGGTCCGGCGGAATCCACGACGGGCTGTAGACCAGCACCACGCCGTTGGGCCGACACGACGACACGAAAGCCATCGAGCCGGTGACCATGGCGGGCGGGCGCGACATGTAAAACCGCGCCGGTCCTGGCCGAGTCCGTTCGCACCGATGTTCCGTGGGGCTTGTGGAACGTGGAACACGTTCTTAGCATCACTGGTGTTACATCATTTGTGTCATACGGCTGGGGCTCTCCATGACAGCGGAACACCCGCGCCCGCACCGCACGCGCGGACACGGCACGGCGTCGGCAGCACACGGCCCGCTCGGCGGCGTCCGGGTGGTGGAACTCGCCGGGATCGGCCCCGGGCCGTACGCCGCGATGGTCCTCGCCGATCTCGGCGCCGACGTCGTACGCGTCGACCGGCCCGGCGGTCCCGGCCTCGGCATCGACCCGGAGTGCGACGTCACCAACCGCAACAAGCGTTCCATCGTCCTCGACCTCAAGTCCGCGGACGGCGCCGCCACCGTGCTGGACCTCGTCGAGCGCGCGGACGTGCTGCTGGAGGGGTACCGGCCCGGCGTCGCCGAGCGGCTCGGCGTCGGCCCGGACGAGTGCCTGGCCCGCAACCCGCGGCTCGTCTACGGGCGGATGACCGGCTGGGGCCAGGACGGCCCGCTCGCCGCGCGCGCCGGGCACGACATCGGCTACATCGCGGTGACCGGCGCCCTCGGCCTCGCCGGACCGGCCGACGGGCCGCCGTACGCGCCCGCCAACCTGCTCGGCGACTACGCGGGCGGCTCGCTCTACCTCGTGATCGGCGTGCTCGCCGCGCTGCACCACGCCCGTGCCGAGGGCGGCGCCGGGCAGGTCGTGGACGCGGCGATCGTGGACGGCACGAGCCATCTGTCCGCGATGATCCACGGCATGCTCGCGGCCGGAGTCTGGCAGGACCGGCGCGAGGCCAACCTGCTGGACGGCGGCAGCCCGTTCTACGGCACGTACGAGACGAGCGACGGCGGGCACATGGCCGTCGGGGCGCTGGAGCCGCGGTTCTACGCCGAGTTCGTGCGGCTGCTCGGGCTGGGGGACGACGGGGCCGCGCCGCCGCCCCGCGAGGACCCGGGCCGCTGGGACGAGCTGCGGGCGGCGATCGCGGCCCGCTTCCGCACCCGTACGCGCGACGAGTGGGCGCGGGTCTTCGCGGACTCGGACGCGTGCGTGGCGCCTGTACTCTCGCTGCGCGAGGCGCCGGAGCACCCCCAACTCGCCGCCCGCGGCACCTTCGTGGAGCACGACGGCATCACGCAGCCCGCGCCCGCCCCGCGCTTCTCGGCCACACCCGGCGCCGTGCGGTCGGGGCCCGCCCGGCCCGGGGCGCACACGGCGGAGGTCGCGCGGGACTGGCACCTTCCCGGGCTCGTGCACACCGCGGTCCGTGCCGCCGAACAGGCCGCGCAGTCACCACAGACCGACCAGAGCGACCAGAGCGCACAGACCTCCCAGACCGCGCAGTCGCCGGCCCGCCGCGCCAAAGCGCCCGTTCCCGAGAAGGAAGCCGACTGACATGAAGCGCCACATCTTCACCGGGGACCACGACGCCTTCCGCGAGACCGTGCGCACCTTCCTCGCCAAGGAGGTCGAGCCGCACCACGAGCAGTGGGAGAAGGACGGCATCGTCTCCCGCGCCGCGTGGCTGGCCGCGGGCCGCCAGGGGCTGCTGGGGCTGGCGGTGCCCGAGGAGTACGGCGGTGGGGGAGAGCCCGACTTCCGCTACGCCGCCGTCCTCGCCGAGGAGTTCGCCCGCGCGGGCGCGTCCGGGCTGGCGATCGGGCTGCACAACGACATCATCGGGCCGTATCTCACCGGGCTCGCCACCGACGAGCAGAAGCGGCGCTGGCTGCCCGGCTTCTGCTCGGGCGAGACCATCACCGCCATCGCCATGACCGAGCCCGGCGCGGGCTCCGACCTCCAGGGCATCCGTACGAGCGCCGAGGACCGGGGCGACCACTGGGTGCTGAACGGGTCCAAGACGTTCATCTCCAACGGCATCCTCGCCGACCTGGTGGTCGTTGTCGCCAAGACCACCCCCGAGGGCGGCTCCAAGGGCCTGAGCCTGCTGGTCGTCGAGCGCGGCATGGAGGGCTTCGAGCGCGGCCGCAACCTCGACAAGATCGGGCAGAAGTCGCAGGACACGGCGGAGCTGTTCTTCAACGACGTGCGCGTGCCCAAGGAGAACTTGCTCGGCGAGCTCAACGGCGCCTTCGTGCACCTGATGACGAACCTCGCCCAGGAGCGCATGGCCATCGCCGTGGCCGGCATCGCGTCCGCCGAGCATCTGCTGGAGATCACCACGGAGTACGTGAAGGAGCGCGAGGCGTTCGGGCGGCCGCTGGCCAGGCTCCAGCACATCCGGTTCGAGATCGCGGAGATGGCCACCGAGTGCGCCGTCACCCGTACCTTCCTGGACCGCTGCATCACCGACCACGCGAACGGCGAACTCGACGCCGTGCACGCCTCGATGGCCAAGTGGTGGGCCACCGAGCTGCAGAAGCGCGTCGCGGACAGGTGCCTGCAACTGCACGGCGGTTACGGGTACATGAACGAGTACGCCGTCGCCCGCGCCTACACCGACGGCCGCATACAGACGATCTACGGCGGCACCACCGAGATCATGAAGGAGATCATCGGCCGCTCGCTGCTCGGCTGACGCCTCGGCTGCGGCTGCCCCGACGGCCCCCGCCCGTACGGCCGCCACGCCACCCACCAAGCCCCTGAAGCCCGTTTCCCCGAAAGGCTGCTGAACGTGACCACGGAAGCGTACGTGTACGACGCCATCCGCACCCCGCGCGGGCGCGGCAAGCCCGACGGTGCCCTGCACGGCACCAAGCCCGTCGACCTCGTCGTCGGGCTGATCCACGAGCTGCGCCGGCGGCACCCTGGCCTGGACCCGGCCGCCATCGACGACGTCGTGCTGGGCGTCGTCGGACCGATCGGGGACCAGGGCTCCGACATCGCGAAGATCGCCGCCATCGCGGCGGGCCTCCCGGACACCGTGGCGGGCGTGCAGGAGAACCGCTTCTGCGCCTCGGGCCTGGAGGCCGTCAACCTGGCCGCCGCGAAGGTCCGTTCCGGCTGGGAGGACCTGATCCTGGCCGGCGGCGTCGAGTCGATGTCGCGGGTGAAGCTGGGCAGCGACGGCGGCGCCTGGTTCAACGACCCGATGACCAGCTTCGACACCGGCTTCGTGCCGCAGGGCATCGGCGCCGACCTGATCGCCACGATCGAGGGCTTCAGCCGCCGCGACGTGGACGAGTTCGCGGCCGTGTCCCAGGAGCGGGCCGCCGCGGCCTGGAAGGACGGCCGCTTCGACCGCTCCGTCGTGCCGGTCACCGACCGCAGCGGGCTCACCGTGCTGGACCGCGACGAGCACATCCGTCCGGGCACCACCGCCGACTCGCTGGCCAAGCTCAAGCCGTCCTTCGCGGACATCGGCGAACTGGGCGGCTTCGACGCGGTGGCGCTGCAGAAGTACCACTGGGTGGAGGAGATCGACCACGTGCACCACGCGGGCAACTCGTCCGGCATCGTGGACGGTTCGGCGCTGGTCGCGATCGGCAGCGAGGAGGTCGGCACCCGCTACGGGCTGCGGCCCCGCGCCCGTATCGTCTCCGCCGCCGTCTCCGGCGCCGACCCCACCATCATGCTCACCGGCCCGGCGCCCGCCACGCGCAAGGCGCTCGCCAAGGCCGGGCTGACCATCGACGACATGGACCTGGTGGAGATCAACGAGGCGTTCGCGGCCGTCGTGCTCCGTTTCGTACGGGACATGGGCCTGCCGCTGGAGAAGGTCAACGTCAACGGCGGCGCCATCGCCATGGGCCACCCGCTGGGCGCCACCGGGGCGATGATCCTCGGCACGCTCGTCGACGAACTGGAGCGCCGCGACCAGCGGTACGGCCTGGCCACGCTGTGCGTCGGCGGCGGCATGGGCATCGCGACCGTCGTCGAACGGCTCTGAACGCCCGCCCCACGCAACGGCATTCCGCCCGGCACGTACACCGCTGCCCGGCACGTACACCCGGCCCGTACGACCGGCAGGCCCAACCCAAACGGAGAACCACTGTGTCCACGAAGTCCACGGCGTCCGGGGCGCCCTCGGCGTCCACCATCCGCTGGGAGCAGGACGAGAGCGGCGTCGTCACGCTCGTCCTCGACGACCCGGCCCAGTCCGCCAACACCATGAACGAGGCGTTCCAGACCTCCCTCACCGAGGTCGCCGACCGCCTCGAGGCCGAACGCGACAGCGTGCGCGGCGTCATCGTCACCTCCGCCAAGAAGACCTTCTTCGCGGGCGGCGACCTGCGTGAGCTGATCCGGGCACGGCCCGAGGACGCCGACCGCGTCTACGCCACCGGCATGCGCGTCAAGCGCGACCTGCGGCGCATCGAGACCCTCGGCAAGCCCGTCGTCGCCGCGATGAACGGCGCCGCGCTCGGCGGCGGCCTGGAGATCGCCCTCGCCTGCCACCACCGGGTCGCCCTCGACGCGCCCGGCTCGAAGATCGGCTGCCCGGAGGCCACCCTCGGGCTGCTGCCCGGAGGCGGCGGCGTCGTCCGTACGGTGCGCCTGCTGGGCATCGCCGACGCGCTGCTCAAGGTGCTCCTCCAGGGCCAGCAGTACCGCCCCGCGCAGGCGAAGGAGCACGGGCTGGTCCACGAGGTCGTACAGACCGAGGACGAACTGCTCGCCGCCGCGCGCGCGTTCGTCGACGCGCACCCCGAGTCGGCGCAGCCCTGGGACGTCAAGGGCCACAAGATCCCCGGCGGCACGCCCGCGCACCCGAAGTTCGCCGCCAACCTGCCCGCGTTCCCGGCCGGCCTCAGCAAGCAGACGGGCGGCGCCCCCTACCCGGCGCAGCGGAACATCCTGGCCGCGGCCGTCGAGGGCTCCCAGGTCGACTTCGAGACGGCGCAGGCCATCGAGGCCCGCTACTTCACGGAGCTGGTCACCGGCCAGATCTCCAAGAACATGATCCAGGCGTTCTTCTTCGACCTCCAGGCCGTCAACTCCGGCGCGAACCGCCCCCAGGACGTCCCGGAGCGTACGGTCCGCCGCGTCGCCGTGCTCGGCGCCGGGATGATGGGCGCGGGCATCGCGTACTCCTGCGCCAAGGCCGGCATCGAGGTCGTGCTGAAGGACGTGTCGAGGGAGGCGGCGGAGAAGGGCAAGGCGTACTCCGAGGGCCTGCTCGACAAGGCGCTGGCCCGCGGCCGTACGACCGAGGCGAAGCGCGCCGCGCTGCTCGACCGCATCACGCCCACCGCCGACCCGCAGGACCTGGCGGGCTGCGACGCCGTCATCGAGGCGGTCTTCGAGGACCCGGCGCTCAAGCACAAGGTCTTCCAGGAGATCGAGAACGTCGTCGCGCCGGACGCCCTGCTCTGCTCCAACACCTCCACGCTCCCGATCACCGCGCTCGCCGAAGGCGTCGGCCGGGACGAGGACTTCGTCGGGCTGCACTTCTTCTCACCCGTCGACAAGATGCCGCTGGTGGAGATCATCCGCGGCGGCGCGACCGGCGACGAGGCGCTGGCCCGCGCGTTCGACCTGGTGCGGCAGATCCGCAAGACGCCGATCGTCGTCAACGACTCGCGCGGCTTCTTCACCTCCCGCGTCATCGGCCACTTCATCACCGAGGGCGTGGCGATGCTGGCCGAGGGCATCGAGCCGGCCACCGTCGAACAGGCCGCCGGCCAGGCGGGCTACCCGGCCAAGGTGCTCGCGCTGATGGACGAGCTGACGCTCACCCTGCCGCGGAAGATCCGCAACGAGACCCGCCAGGCGCTCGAGGCGGCGGGCACGACGTGGCCCGAGCACCCGGCGGACGCGGTCATCGACCGGATGATCGACGAGTTCGGACGCACGGGCCGCAGCGGCGGAGCGGGCTTCTACGACTACGACGAGAACGGCAAGCGCACCCGCCTCTGGCCGGGCCTGCGCGAGCACTTCACGCGGGCGGCGGGCGCCGGTGAGACCGTACGGCCCGAGGACGTGGACCTCACCGAGCTCAAGGAGCGGATGCTGTTCGTGGAGGCACTCGACACCGTGCGGTGCGTCGAGGAAGGCGTGCTGACCTCGGTCGCGGACGCCAACATCGGCTCCATCATGGGCATCGGCTTCCCGCCGTGGACCGGTGGCGTCCTGCAGTACATCAACGGGTACGAGGGCGGCCCCGCCGGTTTCGCCGCCCGCGCCCGCGAGCTGGAGGCGGCGTACGGGCAGCGCTTCGCGGTGCCGCCGCTGCTCGCCGAGAAGGCGGCGAAGGGGGAGCGGTTCAGCGACTAGCCGACCAGCCAGTCAGTCGACCGGCCAGTCAGTCGACCGGCCGGCCAGTCGACTGGCCGGCGTCGTCCGGGTCCGTACGCGGGGAACGTTCCGCCGGGAACGTTCCCCGCAGCTCCTCCCGCAGCGACCGCTGGAACGCCGTCAGCAGCGCCTGCACCACCATCGGCTGCATGTGCGCCGACAGCGACTTCATCCGCTCCAGCTGCTCCGGGTCGGCCTCCCGCTCCCGGTACGGCTCCCACACCTCGTCCTTGAACAGCCTGCTCAACTCGCGGGCCGCCGCCCGCGCGTGCCCCTGCACCACCTCGCGCGCGGCCAGGATCGACGGCTGCGAGATCGGCACGTCCAGCAGCCGCACCCCGAGGTGCACCAGCGCGGGGTCGACCCGGAAGACGGCCGGATCGTCCGTCGGGTCCAGCACGCTCATCGCCTCGAGCCGCTTGAGGTCGTCGTCCGTCAGCTCCCGCCCGACGCGCCCCTCCAGCTGCGTGCGGGTGCTCTCGTCGACGGTGTCCGGCATCCAGGAGGCGACCATGGCGCGGTGGATGGCCAGATCGTGCGAGCTGAGGTCGTCCGGCAGCCGCTGCAGATAGCGCTCGATCGCGGCCAGCGTCATGCCCTGGTGCTGCAGCTCCTCGATGAGCGCAAGCCGAGACAGATGGTCCGGGCCGTACCGGCCGACGCGGCGGGCGCCGATGGTGGGCGGCGGCAGCAGGCCGCGGGTGCTGTAGAAGCGGATGGTGCGCACGGTGACGCCGGCGCGGGCGGCGAGCTGGTCGACGGTCAGGGTGTCGGTGTCCAGCCGCCGGTCCGGGGCCGCGTCCTGGTCCCGGCGCCGGTCCTGATCCTGGTCCGCCATCGGTCACGCCTCTCTGCTGATCCTTGCCGGTTCCGCCGGTTCTTCCGGTTTCCGCCGGTCTCGCGCCGGCAGTCCTCGCACTGTTCAACAGTATTGCTGTCTCACCAGTTCTGTGAAAGCTCTCGGCACGGCTTCCTCCCGGCGCGGCACGCACGCTGCGGTACTACGAAGCGCGCGGGCTGCTGCCCGCAGGCCGTACGGCGACCGCCCCCACCGCACGGCCGCACCATGGGGGCGGGGCCAGCCCATCCAGCCCGTCCGGCGTTTGAGGACGGCCGGGGGCGGTCACCGGGCGGTGGTGGTCCGATACGTGTGTGGTCACGCGCGGGTCCATCGTGGCCGAGGGCCGTCCTCAAACGCCGGACGGGCTTGAATCGGGCTGAGGCCCGTCCTTCCGCGTGCCCGCCCTGCCGCGTGATCGCGCCCGTACTCGACGAGCTCGACGGCGTGCTCTGACCCGGCGCACCATGGGGGCGTGGACGTGCGCGGCCGCCGCGATGCGCGGGCGGACGGCGTCCCGGCGCCGCCGCCCGAGGGCGGCATGCTGTGGGACCTCGTGGGCGACGTGCGCGCGCTGCTCACCACACCCGCCGCGATGGTCATGCAGGTCGCGCACCCCGCGGTGGCCGCCGGAGTGGGGGACCACTCCGTGTTCCGCACGGACCCGTGGGGGCGCGCGGCGCGCTCGCTGCACAGCATGCAGCTGTGGGTGTACGGCGGTGAGCGCGCCGCCGCCGAGGGCGAACGGCTGCTGCGGCTGCACCGGCACATCCGGGGCACGGACGCGCGCGGCCGCCCGTACGACGCGCTCGACCCCGCCACGTACGCCTGGGTGCACGCCACCGGCTTCCCCGTGATGTGCCACGCGCAGCGCTATTTCGGGCGCCCGTTCACGGACGGCCAGGAGCGCCGGCTGTACGCGGAGTGGCGGTGCGTCGGGCAGGTCCTGGGGGTGCCGGAGAGCGAACTGCCGCGTACGGTCGAGGAGTTCCGTGCGCGGTACGCGCGCGTGCTGGCCGGCGGGCTCGAACGCACGGCGGTCGTACGCGACCTGCTCTCCGTCGCCCTTCCCGTGCCGCCGCCCGACCGGGGCCCGCGCCCGCTGCGCGCCGTCCTGCGCGCCGCGTGGCCCGCACTGACCCCGGCGCTGCTGCGCTTCCGCCGCTTCGTGACCACCGGGCTGGTCCCGCCCGACGCGCGCGCGGCGATCGGCCTGGAGTGGACGCCCCGCCAGGAACGCCGTCTGCGCCGCTTCGGGCGCGCCGTACGGGTGCTGCTGCCGCTGCTCCCGGAGCGCCTGCGGTACCTGCCCCTGGCCCGCGACGCCCGGCGGGCGGCCCGGCGCCGGGACCGGTCCCGGGCATGACGGGGTTCGATGGTCCTGCCGAGTGCCTCACCGGAGGAGGCCCGGTCTCCGCACGCCCGGAGCAGGCGCCGGCAGGAGGGGAAGCAGATGAGCACGACCCGGGAAGGGTTCACGTTCGGAGTCGGGGTCATCGGCGGCATCGCCGTCCTGGCCGCGGTCGGCCTCGTCGCCACCCTCGTGTTCGGCGGCGTCGGGTGGCTGACCGCCCCGTTCCGCGGCGAAGCCGACAAGCGTGAGCGCACCGAGGGCTCCGGCGCGTTCCGTATCGCCACGTACGAGGAGTTCTTCGGGCTCTGCACCGCGGTGCAGACCAAGGAAGGGACCATCAAGGCGCTGGAAGAGGAGCGCGGAACGGCCACCGCGTCCCGGCGGGCGCGGATCGACACATCCCTCACCGCACTGAAGTCGTCGCGTGCCGAAGCCGTCCACGAGTACAACTCCCGGGCCGCGCAGGAGCACCGGAGCGCCTTCAAGGACAGGGACCTGCCGCCGCGGCTGGACGTGAACGACACGGCGACGCGGTGCGCGCCGTGACCCCGGGCCGGAAAAGGAGCACGACCATGCAGCACACCGCCCGCACCGCCCGCACCGCCCGTACCGCACTGGCTGTCGCCGCCGTCCTGACGCTCCTCACCGCCTCCGCCTGCGAGGACGACTCCTCACAGGCGAAGGAGACGAGGGCGAAGCAGTCGGGCTACGACAAGCTGGTGAAGAAGCAGCCGATAGAGGTCCCCGAATACTCGTCGACGCGGGAGACCATCAACAAATGGATCAAGACCTGGGGGAAGGCCGGCGCGAAGGGCAAACTCAGCTACGTCTACCTGCAGAACGCCAAGGGCGAGTACGGGTACTTCGTGCTGAAGGGCCTCCCCGTGTCGTACTGCGCGCTGGGCACACCGCCGTCGAAGACGGAGTCCAACAACAGCGGGGGCATGGTCAACGTCCCGCTCCCGGCCATGGACGGCACGTACAGCGACGGGGCCGGGGCCTGCAACACCTACTACGGCTTCGACGCCACCACGGGCGCCTATCTGGAGTTCACCGTCGGCATGAACCAGAGCTTCTTCCTCTTCGACCAGCCTTCCACGCTGCCGGAGTTCAGCTCCGCGTCCCAGATGGGCCCCAGCTCGATCGAGGACACGGACAAGCGGTGAGCCGCCCGGCGTGCGGGCGCGCGCCGGACGGGCCGCGGAGACGGCCCGCCCGGCGCGTGAGGAGCACCGGCCGTCAGTGCCCGTGCCCGTGCTCGCCGCCGTGCTCCGCGTGCTTGCCGTGCTCGCGGCCGTGCTTCGCCGCCTGGATGTCGCTCCAGGACTGCGGCTTCTCCGGCCTGGCCGGCTTCGCGCGCTCCGTCCCGCCGCCCTTGGCCGCCGGGGCGTCCGGCCGGGACGGCTCGTACAGCCAGGTGTCGAACAGCGCGGCCAGCGGCTTGCCGGAGACCTGCTCCGCGTAGGCCACGAAGTCCCGCACCTCCGCGTCACCGCCCGCCTGTTCGTCCTGCCAGCCCTTGAGGATCGCGAAGAAGTCGTCGTCGCCGATCTCGTTGCGCAGCGCCTGCAGGGTCATGGCGCCGCGGTCGTAGACGGCGTCGTGGAACTGGTTCTCCGGGCCCGGGTCGCCCGGCTTCACCGTCCAGAACTCGTCGTCCGCCGGGTACGAGGCGTACGTGTAGTCGGAGATCTCCTGCGCCGTGCCCTCGCCCTGCTCCTCCGACCAGAGCCACTGCGCGTACGTCGCGAAGCCCTCGTTCAGCCAGATGTCCCGCCACCCGTGCACCGAGACGCTGTCGCCGTACCACTGGTGCGCCATCTCGTGCACGACCAGCGAGACGTTGGTGCCCGCGGAGAAGCTGCGCTGGCTGTAGAACGGCCGGGTCTGGGTCTCCAGCGCGTAGCCGGTGTCGGTGTTGGGCACGTAGCCGCCGATGGCGTTGAACGGGTACGGGCCGAAGACGCCCGCCAGCCACTCCGTCACCTCGGCGGTGCGCTCGATGCTGGCGCGGGCGCCGCGGTCGTTCTCGCCGAGGTCCTTGCTGTACGCGTTCAGCACCGGCAGCCCGTCGGACGTCTCGTCCTTGACGATGTCGAACTTCCCGACGGCCAGGGTCGCCAGATACGTCGCCTGCGGCTGGTCCGAGCGCCAGCCGAAGCGGGTCCAGCCGGCCTGCGAACGCTCGGACGTCAGCACGCCGTTGCTGATCGCCTGGGTGCCGTCGGGTACGGCCACGCTCACGTCGTAGGTCGCCTTGTCGGTGGGGTGGTCGTTGCTCGGGAACCACCACCAGGCGGCCTCCGGCTCGTTGGCCGCGACACCGCCGTCCGGTGTGCGGTGCCAGGAGGTGAAGCCGTTCACCTCGACCTTCGAGGGCGTGCCCGAGTAGCGCACGACGACGGTGACGCGCTGGCCCTTGGCGAGCGGCCGGTCGGGGGTGATCTCCAGCTCGTGCGCGCCGGAGGTGGCGAACGCGGCCTTGCGGCCGTTGACGCGTACGTCGCGCACGTCGAGTGCGAAGTCCAGGTTGAACCGGGAGAGTTCCTGGGTGGTGGTGGCCAGCAGGGTGGCGGTGCCGTCCAGCCGGTCGTTCTCGGGCTGGTACTTCAGCCGCAGGTCGTAGTGCGAGACGTCGTAGCCGCCGTTGCCGTAGTCCGGGTAGTAGGGGTCGCCCGCGCCCGGCGCGCCCGGCGCGGGTTCCGCCGCCGATGCCGGGATCGCCAGCAGCAGGGTGACGGCGACCGCGGCCGGCGCGATGAATCTCTGACGCACGAGTCCTCCAACTCTGTCGGGTCAGGAGTCGTTTGGCGATGTCTACTCCGTCAGGGCACGTCATGTCCACGACGTATTGCCGCTTCCGAGGCGAGCCGCACAGCGTCCTCGGCACTGGCCCACGAGACGGTGATCCCGGCTCCGCCGTGCCCGTAGTGGTGCACGCACACGCCGCCGCCGGGCAGCCGTACGGTCTCCAGCCGCACGCTCGGCCGGTACGGGCGCAGGCCGACGCGGTGCGCCAGCACCTCCGCGCCGGCGAGCTCGGGACGCACGCGCGCGCAGCGCGCCAGGATGGCCTCGGCCGTGGCGGGGTCGGGCTCCGTGTCCTCCGCGTCCTCCTCGGCCGTGCCGCCGAGGAGCACGCCGTACGGCTGCGGGATGACATACGTCGACTCCGCCGCGCCGTGCCCGGCCGAGACGTACCACTCCTCGACGCCCGGATCGGCCACGACCACCAACTGGCCCCGGATCGGCCGCAGCGAGGGGTCCGGCACCAGCTCGCGGGCGCCCAGCCCGGTGCAGTTGACGACGACGGGCGCCGCGTCGGCCACCTCGTCCAGCGACCGGGGCGCGCGCTGCTGGAAGCGGCCGCCCGCGGCCTCCAACCGGCGCTGAAGGTAAGGGAGATAAGTCGTCATGTCGACGACCGGGGCGACCGTACGCGGCCCCACCAGAGCCGCCCACTCAGCCGCGGGCGGGTCGTCCACCATGGTGCCCGCCCGCATCCGCACGCCCGTCGCGGACGGCCGCCGCGCCAGCTCCGCGAACGTGGCGAAGGACCGTACCGCCCACTCCGCGGCGCGCTGAGCAGGCTCGATGCGGTACGGCCAGCACAGGCCGCCGGCGACCGCCGAGGTGGTTCCGGCGACCCCCTCGCGGCTCCACACGCGTACCCGTACGCCGTCCTCCGCGAGCAGCACGCCCGTCGTCAGTCCGATGACTCCGCCCCCGATGATCAGCACCTCGCGCATAGGCGCACGCTAGCCGGATTTCGCACTCCCGGGCACTCGAGCGCACCCGTGCGGGAATACTCGGACCATGGCCGGCGAGGACACGGGACAGGACAGCGCGGGGGAGCACGGCGTGCGGGAACGGGACACGGGCGGACAGCGCCCCGACGGACAGGGTGACCGGCAGGGCGCGGACGGACAGGGCGTGGACCGGCAGGGGACACAGGGGGAGGGCGCACGGGGGCAGGGCACCGCGGCGTACGCGACGTTCGGGCTCGCACCGGCGACCCGCGCGGGCGGGGTGCTGCCGGACGGGGCGTACCAGGCGCACCGCGAGTACCTCGACTTCACCGTCGACGGGGCACCGCTGCTGCCGCGCCTCGACGGTGTCGACGCCGTCTCCCCGCTCGCCGCCGACATGGGCCCGTCCATCTTCACCGCGCACGTGCGCCGGCTGCTGCTGGAGGCCGAGGCGCCGCTGGCGGACGGGCGGTACGTGCTCTACGGCTGCCCCGAGTGCGAGGGCCTGGACTGCGGCGCCGTCACCGCCGTCATCGAACGGGAGGGCGGACCGGACGGCGCGGACGACGGTGCCATCGTCTGGCGCGACTTCGCGT
This sequence comes from Streptomyces armeniacus, assembly GCF_003355155.1. NCBI lineage: Bacteria > Bacillati > Actinomycetota > Actinomycetes > Kitasatosporales > Streptomycetaceae > Streptomyces > Streptomyces armeniacus. The sequence continues at coordinate 1,772,284 of NZ_CP031320.1, forward strand.
GGCAGACGGAGCTCACCGCCGACCTGGGGCGCGACGGCTACCCGGGCGTCGGACCGTACCGCTTCCGCGCCGCCGAGTACCGCGCCGTGCTGGAACGGCTCCTCGCCGAGGGCGGCGAACGGCCGGCGCCGCGCCGCGTCCTGCTCGTCGGCGCCCGCGCCGCCGTCCTCAACCGGCTCGCCAACGCCCTGCGCCAGACCGGCATCGGCACCGAGATCGCCCACGACCCGGCGAACACGGACGCCGCGGAGCTGCGCACGTACGGCGCCGTGGCCTTCGGCCGGGGCATCGGCGACGAGCAGCGGCAGGCCGCACGGGCCGCCTTCGAGGCCGCGGGCTCGGACGCCGCCTTCGTGGACGGCCTGGCCCCGGCCATCCCGGTGCTGGTCGCCCAGATCGAACAGGCCCTGGACCGCGGCCCGCACGGGCAGCGGCAGCTGGCCGGGCTGGAGGCGGCCGACGGCACCGTGACGGTGCACGTCGGCCTCCCCTGCCGGGTGCGGCTCACCGCCTACCGGCTGGACCGGCTGTTCCGCACCCACACCCGCGAGTTGCTGGACGAGACGCTGGAACCCGGCAGCCACCGCTTCACGCTGGACGCGAAGACGGCGCGCGGCGAGACGTACGTGGTGGCGCGGGCCCCCGGCGGCGTGCTCGTCGCGCCGGCGGCCCGTGCGCGGGCGGGCGCGGCCTGAGCCGCACGCCGCCCGTACCGTACGCGCCCACGGGCCGCGTCCCGTACGCACACGTGCGCCGTGTCCCGTACGCCCGCACGGGCCGCGTCCCGTACGCACACGTGCGCCGTGTCCCGTGCGCGCGCCGCCCCCTCACAGCTCCTCCGGGTCGACCGGCGTGAGCTCCTCGTCCAGCCGCAGCCAGCGCGTGATGCCGATGTCCCGCAGGAACGGCACGTCGTGCCCGGCCACGATCAGCGCCCCCTCGTACGAGGCCAGCGCCGCCGTGAGCTGGCGGACGCTCGCCATGTCGAGGTTGTTCGTCGGCTCGTCCAGCATGAGCAGCTGCGGCGCCGGCTCGGCGAGCATGACGGCGGCGAGCGTCGCACGGAACCGTTCGCCGCCGGACAGCGTGCCCACCGTCTGGTCCGCACGCGCGCCCTTGAACAGGAAGCGCGCCAGCTGCGCCCGGATACGGTTGTTGGTCGCCTCCGGCGCCAGCCGCGCCACGTTCTCGACGATCGTCAGCCCGTCGTCCAGCACGTCGAGCCGCTGCGGCAGCGAGCGCACCGGCACATGCGTCTGCACCTCCCCTTCCTCCGGCGGGATCTGGCCCGCGATGGTGCGCAGCAGCGTGGACTTGCCCGCGCCGTTCCGCCCGAGCAGCGCGATCCGCTCGGGCCCGTGCAGATCCAGCTGCGCGCGGGCGCCGTACCGCAGCCCGACCCCGCGCATGGTGAGCACCTGGCGCCCCGGCGGTACGGCTGTGAACGGCAGGTCGACGCGGATCTCGGCGTCGTCCCGTACGGCCTCCACGGCCTCGTCCAGTCGCTCCTTGGCGTCCTCCAGGCGCTGTTCGTGCATGATGCGGTGCTTGCCCGCCGAGACCTGCGCGTCCCGCTTGCGCTGGTTCATGATGATCTTCGGTTCGCGCTTGTTGGCGTGCATCTTGTTGCCGTAGCGCACCCGCTTGGCCAGCTTGGACTGGGACTCGGTCAGTTCGCGCTTCTGCCGCTTCATGTCGGCCTCCGCGACGCGCACCATCCGCGCGGCGGCCTCCTGTTCGGCGGCGACGGCCTCCTCGTACGCGTCGAGGTTGCCGCCGTACCAGTGCACGCCGTCCGGGCGCAGATCCGCGATCTGGTCGACGAGCCGCAGGAGTTCGCGGTCGTGGCTGACCACGACGAGCACGCCGGACCAGGCGGTCACCGCGTCGTACAGGCGGTGCCGCGCCTCGCGGTCCAGATTGTTCGTCGGCTCGTCCAGGAGCAGTACGTCGGGCCGGCTCAGCAGCAGCGCCGCCAGCCGCAGCAGCACCGACTCGCCGCCGGAGACCTCCCCGATGGTGCGGTCGAGGCCGATGCCGGTCAGCCCGAGCTGGTCGAGCGTGGCCCGCGCGCGCTCCTCCACGTCCCAGTCGTCGCCGACGGCGGTGAAGTGCTCCTCGGCGGCGTCGCCGGCCTCGATCGCGTGCAGGGCGGCGCGGGCGGCGGCGATGCCGAGCGCCTCGTCGACCCGGAGGGTCGTGTCGAGGGTGAGGTTCTGCGGCAGGTAGCCGATCTCGCCCGCGACCCGTACGGAGCCGTCGAGCGGGGTGAGTTCGCCCGCGATCAGCTTCAACAGGGTGGACTTTCCCGTGCCGTTGAGGCCGATCAGCCCGGTTCTGCCGGGCCCGACCGCCAGGTCGAGGTCCGTCAGCACGGAGCTGCCGTCGGGCCAGCCGAAGGAGAGGCGGGTGCAGGTGATGGAGGTGGTGGACATGGACATACGGGTCTCCCGTCGCCGTCGTGCTGCGGATGGTGAGCAACGCGGAGACACCGAGCCCCGGTAAGGGGCGGAGGGAGATGCGGAGAAAGGCAGCTCGCTTCCGAGGTCACACTCGTGGCACACAGACGGGGCACACGGTGTCTCAGGACCTCAGACGAGCAACTGCCTCTCCTGTCGACGGCAACAGAGCCGTCGCAGACCATACGCCGTACAGCGTACGGGCGCAAGCCGCCCTGGACGCCCGGCCGTCCAGCCGTCCAGCCGGGGGTCCCCTGCGGGGCGCATACGCGGCGTACGCCCTCAGTCGCGGGCCGCCGGTGCGGGGCTGCGCGTCGCGTACCAGACCGTGCCGACCACCAGCGCGCTGCCGCCGATCTGGAACGCCGTCGGCCGCTCGGCCAGCGCCACCACCCCCACCAGGACGGCCAGTACGGGCTGGAGCAGCAGCAGCGCGGCGCCGACGTTCGGGGCCAGCCGGGGGAGTGCCGCACCGATCAGCAGCCACGTCAGCACCTGCCCGAACAGCGCCAGCGCGGCCAGCCAGCCCCACGCGGCCGCCGTGTCCGGCGGGTTGATGCCGGTCATCAGGCCGCCCAGGACGGCGGCCGCCCCCGCTGCCGCCGCCGTGGAGACGCACACCGGCAGCACCGTGTGCGTACGGCCGCCCGCGAGCCGGGTCAGGAAGAGGTACCCGGCGTACGAGACGCCCGCCGCCGTGCCGAACAGCACGCCCGTCACCGGGTCGCCGCTCCCGCCCGCGCCGCCGACCGCCCCGCTGGCGAGCGCGACGCCCGCGAGCATGACGGGGATCGCCAGCACGAACCGGACCGGCATCCGGGTGCCCGACACCAGCCGGGCGAGCAGCGGGAACACCACGACCTGGACGTTGAGCAGGACGGCCGAGATGGACGCGCCGAGGTTGAGCACGCAGGCCGACCAGAGCACGAAGTCCACGCCGAGCAGCACGCCCGCCGCCGTGTCCAGCAGCAGGAGGCGGCGCGAACGGCCCCCGGCGCGCGCGTACTCCCGCAGCGCGAACGGCACCAGCACCAGCAGCGCCAGCGCGCAGCGCAGGAACGCGGCCGTGCCCGCGTCGGCGCCGGACAGCTTCACGAACGCACCCGACGCCGCGGTGCACGCCGCGCCCGCCGTGAGCAGCACGACGGCGCGGGCGGGGACGGAGTGGGGCGCGGTGTGCGTACGCGGGAGCGCCTCCGCGCCCGTACGCGCCGCTGTGCCGGTGCCCGTACGCGCAGCCGCGTCCGTGCCCGCGGCCGTGCCCGCCTCCGTGCTCACGCCCGTGTCCATGTCCGTGCGCGCGCCGCCCGGGCGCTGGGATGCCGATGCCATGTCCACCACTGTGGGGGCTGGCACCCGTAATCAAAAGCGACGCTTTCTGAAGGGATCCCGGTAGCATTTCTACCGTGTTCAGTGTCGACCGACTCCGCGCTCTCGTCGCCGTCGCCGCGCACGGCTCGATCGCACGGGCCGCGCGGGCCCTGCACGTGACGCCGTCCGGCGTCTCCCAGCAACTCGCCAAGCTGGAGCGGGAGTCCGGCCACCGGCTGCTGGAACCGGACGGCCGCAGCGTACGGCTCACGCACGCCGGGCGCGTCCTCACCGAGCACGCCGACCGCGTGCTCGGCCAGCTCACCGCCGCCGAGACGGACCTGGCCGACCTCCACGAGGAGATCCTCGGGCCGCTCCGGCTGGGCGGCGTGGGCAGCGCCCTCCGCACCCTGCTGCCCGGCGCGCTCGCCGACCTCACCCGCGAGCACCCCCGGCTGGCCCCGACCGTCTGCGACGGCGAGGCCATCGACATGCTGCCCCTGCTGCTCGCGGGCGATCTCGACCTGCTGGTCATCGAGAGCTGGAGCAACCGCCCCATCGCGCTGCCCGCCGGAGTCGCGTTCGAGACGCTCGTACGCGAGCACGTACGGGTCGCCCTCGCGGCCGGCCACCCGCTGGCCGGACGGGACACGGTGGACCTGGCCGAGCTGGCGGACGAGATGTGGGCCAGCTGCGCGCCCGGCACCGAGCCGCGAGAGGCCCTCGTACAGGCGGTGCGCGGGCGCGGCACCGAGCCGCGGATCCGCTACACCGTCGCCGAGTACACCACCCAGCTCGCCCTCGTCGAGGCCGGGCTGACCACCGCACTCGTCCCGGCGATGGCGGAGCGGCCCGCGCCGGACGGCGTCCGGTTCGTCGCCTGCGAGCCGGCGCTGGAACGGGAGGTGCTGGCGGCGTGGCGGGGAGGTTCGCGGAGTCCTATCATCCGTGCCTGTCTAGCCGCCCTCGCGCGGCATGTGCTGTCCTGCTGACCATGGTCCACACCAGTTCCCGCACGAGTGACGGCCCCGGCGGCGGCGCGTACGCCACGGTCCCGCTGCGACCCATGACGGTCCCCGCCGACGAGGCCGAGGAGCGCGCCCGCGCGTTCTACGAGGTCATGTCCCGGCGGCGGACCGTACGCGACTTCGACGCGCGCCCGCTGCCCGACGGCGTACTGGAGTGGGCGGTCCGTACGGCGTCCACCGCGCCCAGCGGCGCCCACGTGCAGCCCTGGCGCTTCGTCGTCCTCACCGACCCGGCGCGGAAGACCCGACTCCGGGAGGCGGCCGAGGCGGAGGAGCGCGAGTTCTACGGGCGCCGCGCCTCCGGGGAGTGGCTCGAAGCGCTCGCCCCGATCGGCACCGACGAGCACAAGCCGTTCCTGGAGGTCGCGCCCGCCGTCATCGTCGTCTTCGAGGTGCACAAGGGCCCGCACTCGCCCCGCCCGTACTACACGAAGGAGAGCGTCGGCATCGCCGTCGGCCTGCTGCTCGCGACCCTGCACCAGGCGGGTCTGGCGACCCTCACGCACACCCCGAGCCCGATGAGGTTCCTCAACGAGATCTGCGACCGCCCGCCCGAGGAGCGTGCGTCGTACGTCATCCCGGTCGGCTACCCGGCCCCGGACGTGCGCGTGCCGGACCTGCGGCGCAAGCCGCTGGACGAGGTGATGGTGCGGCTGTGAGACCGGCGCGCCCGGCACCGTGTGTCTCAGACGGGCCGCCCGTCCGCCATGACGAAGCGCACGTCCCGCAGCGCCTCGAGGTCCGCCAGCGGGTCGCCGCCCACCACCAGTAGGTCGGCCCGCAGGCCCGGCCGCAGCGCCCCCGTGTCGCCGTCGACGCCCAGGGCGCGGGCCGCCTCCGCGGTGGCCATGCCGAGCACCTGGGCGGGCGTGAACCCGAGATGGGTGAAGAAGCCGAGACTCGAGACGTAGTCGTCGAAGACGGCGTACGGCACTCCCGCGTCCGTGCCCGCGATCAGCCGTACGCCCTGCTCGCTCATCCAGCGCACCCGCGCGAACATCTCCTCCGCGCGCTCCGGCCCGAACCGCTCCGCGAAACCACGCCAGTTGGGGCTCGGCGCCGGGCACACCCGGATGCCCCGCGCGGCGATCTCGGCGACGAGCTCCTCCCGTACGTCGAACCCGCCCCGCGCCAGCCACGTGCAGTGCTCGATGGTGTCCACGCCCGCCGCCACCGCCGCGGCGATGCCGTCCGTGCCGTGCGCGTGCGCGGCGACGGGCAGCCCCGCCGCCGCGGCCTCCCGTACGACGAGCCGCAGCTCGTCGGGCGTGAACTGCGGCTCCCAGACGGCCGGTCCGCCCGCCGTGATCCCGCCGCCGGTCGCCATGACCTTGATGACGTCGGCGCCCCCCTCCGCGTTCCGCCGGACCAGCTCGCGGATGGCGGCCTTGCCGGACACCTCGCCGCCGAGGAACCAGCAGTGCCCGCCCGGCGGGGTCAGCGGCGTGCCCGCGGCCAGCACGCGCGGCCCGCGCACCGCGCCGTCCGCGACGGCCCGGCGCAGCCGCAGCGCGAGGCCGTCCCGGTCGCCGAGGTCCCGTACGGTCGTGACGCCCGTACGCAGCATCCGCTCCGCCCGCGCCGCCATGTCCAGGATCAGGCCGGTGCCGTCGACCTCCTGGACGGCGGTCGCCGGGTCGGCGCCCGCGTCGAACGCGAGGTGCACGTGGCAGTCGATGAGGCCGGGCAGCAGGGTCGCGCCGGGAAAGTCCAGCCGCGCGAGATCCCGTACGCCGGTGCCCGCCCCGGCCTCGATCTCCGCACGCTCGCCCGCGGCGGCGACGCGTCCGTCCCGTACGAGCACCGCACCGTCGGTGACGGGCGCCTGACCCGCCGCCGTGAGAACGCGCCCGGCTGACAGGAGGAAGTCCATGCGGCCACACACTAGATCACGCGGGGGCGTCGCCGGGCGGAGCACGGAACGTGCCGCAGCGCGCGTGCCCGCCCACTCCCTGGGGCGGGAACGCACGCGTGCGGGAAGGCGAGAACGCCGGGGCCCCGCCCGTTGCGCGCACTCCAACACCACCTCACCGGACCGGAGTTGCCGCGCGTGCGGGTCACTCTATAGCCCGCGCGCGCCCGTACGAGTGCGGAGCGGTCACCGCCGTGTGAACAGGTCGCGACAAGAGTGCGAAGGGTTCCGGCGGGACGCGGCGGGCGGCGGTACGTGCGTACGTGCCCTTTACTCGCTTGCCAGTTCGCAGCGACCCTGCAGTAGGGGGACCGCTGCGACGGGAGGGCCCCATGGACGGCAAGCACCGGTTACCCGGCAGCCGCGGGGTGGCGGTGGCCATGCTCGTGCTCACCGCGATCACCGTGCTGGGCGCGCTGGTCATGGTCTGGCGCCTGACCGCCTGACCGCCTGACCGCCTGACCGGCTGACCGGACCGGCCGATGGGCGGGCATCGCCGCTTCGAGCCCGTCCGGCGGTTGAGGACGGACAGGGGCGGCCACGGCCCGGTGACACGCTGATCGCGCCGGAATATTCGCGCGCAGCCCACCCCGCACTTCGCCTAAGATCGGCGAATTGTGTCTGCCACCCTCGTCGCCAAGGATCTCGCCGCCGGCCACGGCGACCGTTCGCTGTTCTCCGGACTCGACCTGGTGGTCGGCCCCGGCGACGTCATCGGGCTCGTAGGGGTCAACGGCGCGGGCAAGTCCACCCTGCTGCGGATGCTGGCCGGGCTGGCCGAGGCGGAGGAGGGCACCGTACGGCTGAGCCCACCCGCCGCCACCGTCGGCCATCTGCCGCAGGAGCCGGACCGGCGCCCCGGCGAGACCGTACGCGGCTTCCTCGCGCGGCGCACCGGCGTGGCGGACGCGGAGGCGGCGCTGGAGGCGGGGACCCGGCAGCTGTCCGAGGGCCAGCCCGGCGGGGAGGACGCGTACGCCGTCGCGCTGGAGCGCTGGCTCGCGCTCGGCGCCGCCGACCTGGAGGAGCGGGCCGCCGAGGTGACCGCCCAACTCGGCCTCGACACCGGCCTCGACCGCCCGATGACCGCGCTCTCCGGCGGCCAGGCCGCCCGCGCGTCCCTTGCCTCGCTGCTGCTCAGCCGCTACGACATCTTCCTGCTCGACGAGCCCACCAACGACCTCGACCTGGACGGACTGGCCAGGCTGGAGACGTTCATGGGCGGCCTCCGCGCGGGCACCGTGCTGGTCAGCCACGACCGCGAGTTCCTCGCCCGTACGGTCACCAGCGTCCTCGAACTCGACCTGGCCCAGCAGCAGGTGTCCCTCTTCGGCGGCGGCTACCAGTCGTATCTCGACGAGCGCGAGCGCGCGCGGCGGCAGGCCCGCGAGGAGTACGAGGAGTACGCCGGCACGCGCGCCGACCTGGAGGCGCGGGCGCGCAGGCAGCGCGGCTGGATGGAGAAGGGCGTACGCAACGCGCGGCGCAAGATGAGCGACAACGACAAGATCGGCCGGAACGCCCGCGTCGAGGCCACCGAGAAGCAGGCCGCCAAGGCGCGCCAGACGGACCGGATGATCGAACGGCTGGAGACCGTCGAGGAGCCCCGCAAGGAGTGGGAGCTCCGCATGGACATCGCGGACGCGCCCCGCTCCGGCGCCGTCGTGGCCACCCTCCGCGGGGCCGAAGTCCGGCGCGGCGACTTCCGCTTCGGGCCCGTCGACCTCCAGCTCGACTGGCGCGACCGGGTGGCCGTGACCGGGGCCAACGGCTCCGGCAAGTCGACGCTGCTCGCCGTCCTCCTCGGCCGACTGCCGCTGGACGCGGGCGCGGCGGTGCTCGGTTCGGGCGTGCGCATCGGCGAGATCGACCAGGCGCGGCGGCTGTTCTACGGCGAGGAGTCGCTGCTCGACGCCTTCGGTGCCGCCGCGGAGCTCCAGCCCGCCGAAGCCCGTACGCTGCTCGCCAAGTTCGGGCTCAAGGCGGAGCACGTCCTGCGGTCCGCGGCGACCCTGTCACCCGGCGAACGCACCCGTGCGGCGCTTGCCCTGCTCCAGGGGCGCGGCGTCAACCTGCTGGTCCTGGACGAGCCCACGAACCACCTCGACCTCCCGGCCATCGAGCAGCTCGAAGCGGCGCTCGCCGCGTACGAGGGAACGCTGCTGCTGGTCACCCACGACCGGCGGATGCTCGACGCGGTGCACACCACGCGGCGGCTTGAGGTCGCGGAAGGCCGCGTCACCGAACGGTGAGGCGGACGCCGGCCCGGCCCGCGGACGCGGTCGGCGCGCGGCTGCCGGACCTCGTACGGCTGCGGGCCCTCGGACAGCCGCCGGTCAGCCCGCCGCGCGGGCCGCCTTGCGCGCGTTGCGCGCCGCGAGCCGCTCGTCGAACTTGCGGGCCTCGCCGTCCAGTCCGGTCATGAACAGGCCCAGTTCCTCCTGCGCCTTCAGCCCTTCCGGGCCGAGGCCGCCGATCTCCATCACCTTGAGGTAGCGCAGCACCGGCTGGATCACGTCGTCGTGGTGGATACGGAGGTTGTAGATCCCGCCGATGGCGATACGGGCGGCGGCGCGTTCGAAGCCGGGCATGCCGTGGCCCGGCATCCGGAACTGCACGACCACGTCCCGTACGGCCTGCATCGTCAGATCCGGCGCGAGCTCGAAGGCGGCGGCCAGCAGGTTGCGGTAGAAGACCATGTGCAGGTTCTCGTCCGTGGCGATACGGGCGAGCATCCGGTCGCAGACCGGATCGCCGGACTGGTGGCCGGTGTTGCGGTGCGAGACGCGGGTCGCCAGCTCCTGGAACGCGACGTACGCGACCGAGTGCAGCATGCTGTGCGCGTTGTCGGACTCGAAGCCCTCCGACATGTGCGCCATCCGCAGCTTCTCCAGCTCCACCGGGTCGACCGCGCGGGACGCCAGCAGGTAGTCGCGCATGACGATCCCGTGCCGCCCCTCCTCGGCGGTCCACCGGTGCACCCAGGTGCCCCAGGCGCCGTCGCGGCCGAAGAGGGAGGCGATCTCGTGGTGGTACGAGGGGAGGTTGTCCTCGGTGAGCAGGTTGACCACGAGGGCGACGCGGCCGACGTCGGTCACCTTCGACTGGTCCGGCGTCCACGCCTCGCCCTCGAGCGGGCCGTCGAAGTCACGGGCGTCGCTCCACGGCACGTACTGGTGCGGCATCCAGTCTCTGGCCACCGACAGGTGCCGGTTGAGCTCCTTCTCCACCACCTCTTCCAGTGCGTAGAGCAGACGGGCGTCCGTCCACTGGTCCGTACCTGCGTGCTGTGTGGTGGTGGGGCTCACGGCGGCTCCTGACAAGAGGGGACGGTGGGGCGAGCGGGAGGCGCCCCGCACGGGGCGACACTTACGGTGCCGTAGGTTACGACACCGTAAGTTGATGTGCCCGGATATGGCAAGGCGATCATTACGGGCGCGCGCGACGCGGCAGGCCACGGAGCCGCCCGTGAACGCGGCTGTGGCAAACGTCTCGCCGCGCGCGGTCGCCGCGCGTTCGTGTCCCGTCGCGTGATCCGGCGTCGCCGCAGAAGACCCGGGCGGCACGGCCGACGCGCTCCTGCGATTCTCCGGGTCGTGGCGCACTAGGGTCGCGGCATGACCGGCCGCGGTGAACCCCTCTTCGTGTACGGCACGCTCCGCTTCCCCCAGGTGCTGCGCGCCCTCCTGGGGCGCGTGCCGGAGAACAGCGCGGCCGCGGCCGCAGGCTGGCGGGCCGCGGCTCTCGCGGGGCACGTCTACCCCGGACTCGTGCCCGCGCCGGGAGCCACCGTCGAGGGGCTGCTGCTCACCGGGCTGTCGGCGGGGGAGCGCGACGTGCTCGACGCCTTCGAGGGCCCCGAGTACGAACCGCGGCCCGTCGAGCTGGCCGACGGGCGGCGGGCGTCGGCGTACGTCTGGCGGGGCGGCGGGGTGCTCGACGCGGGCTGGGACGCGGCCGCCTTCGCCCGGCGTGAGCTGGCCGCCTATGCGGCCGCCCTCGGGCGAACCGGCTGAACCGGCCGGGCCAGCCGGGACCGTTGCTCCCGGTGAGCCCGTCTCCCGGTGGTCCGTTGCTCGCGGCGGTGTCCGCGGGCCGGGAGCCCGCGGACACCGCCACCGCGGCTACCGCTTCTTGCCGCCGCCGTCCAGCAGGCCCGCGCGGCGCAGCGCGTCCGCCATCTCGCTGTTGGCGGGCGGCGCCGCCTGGCGCTTGCCTGCGCCACCGCGGCCGCCGTTCTGCTTGCCGCCCTGGCCGCCCTGGGCACCGCCCTGCTTGCCCTGGCCGCCCTGGCCGCCCTGGCGCTGGCGCGGCGCCGTACCGGAGCCCGCGCCCTGGCCGCCGCGGCCACGCCGCCGCTCACCGCCGCCGGACCCCGCGCCGCCACGGGCGCCGGAGCCTTCCGCCGGTGCCTCGTCCTCCAGCCGCAGCGTCAACGAGATCCGCTTCCGCGCCACGTCCACGTCCTGGACCTTCACCTTCACGATGTCCCCGGGCTTCACCACGTCCCGCGGGTCCTTCACGAACGTCTTCGACATCGCGGACACGTGGACCAGCCCGTCCTGGTGCACGCCGACGTCGACGAACGCGCCGAACGCCGCCACGTTCGTCACGACCCCCTCCAGGATCATCCCGGCGGACAGGTCGCCCAGCTTCTCCACACCCTCCTTGAAGCTGGCCGTGCGGAACGCCGGACGTGGGTCGCGCCCCGGCTTCTCCAGCTCCTTGAGGATGTCGGTCACGGTCGGCAGCCCGAAGCTGTCGTTCACGAAGTCGGCGGGCCGAAGCGAACGCAGCACCTTCGTGTTCCCGATGAGCGTCGGCACGTCGGCATCCGCCGACTGCACCATCGTGCGCACGACGGGATACGCCTCCGGGTGCACGGCGGAGGCGTCCAGCGGGTCCTCGCCGCCGAGGATGCGGAGGAAGCCCGCGCACTGCTCGTACGCCTTCGGGCCGAGCCGTGCGACCTCCTTCAGCTCCTTGCGGTTGCTGAACGGGCCGTTGCTGTCGCGGTGCGCCACGATGTTCTCGGCGAGGCCGCTGCCGATGCCCGAGACGCGGGAGAGCAGCGGCGCGGAAGCGGTGTTGACGTCCACGCCGACGCCGTTCACGCAGTCCTCGACGACCGCGTCCAGCGAGCGCGAGAGCTTCACCTCGGACAGGTCGTGCTGGTACTGCCCGACACCGATCGACTTCGGGTCGATCTTGACGAGCTCGGCCAGCGGGTCCTGCAGCCTGCGCGCGATGGAGACGGCGCCGCGCAGCGAGACGTCCAGGTCCGGCAGCTCCTGGGTGGCGAAGGCGGAGGCCGAGTACACCGAGGCGCCCGCCTCGGACACCATCACCTTGGTGAGCTTCAACTCCGGCCGTGCGGAGATGAGTTCACCGGCGAGCTTGTCGGTCTCGCGGGAAGCGGTGCCGTTGCCGATCGCGATCAGCTCGACGCCGTGCCGCGCGGCGAGCGCCGCCAGCGTCTCCAGCGACTGGTCCCACTGCTTCTGCGGCGCGTGCGGATAGATCGTGCTGGTCTCCGCCACCTTGCCGGTGGCGTCCACGACGGCGACCTTGACGCCCGTACGCAGCCCGGGGTCCAGGCCCATCGTGGCGCGGGTGCCCGCGGGCGCGGCGAGCAGCAGGTCGCGGAGGTTGGCGGCGAAGACCCGTACGGCCTCGTCCTCGGCGTTCGTACGCAGCCGCAGCCGCAGGTCGATGCCGAGGTGCACGAGGATGCGGGTGCGCCACGCCCAGCGGACGGTGTCCGCGAGCCACTTGTCGCCGGGGCGGCCGCGGTTGGCGACCCCGAAGCGGTGCGCGATCGCCCGCTCGTACGCGCTCGGCTCGGCGGCCGCGGGCCCGGCGGCGGCTTCCGCTTCCGCCTCCGGTTCGGGCTCCAGAGCGAGGTCGAGGACCTCCTCCTTCTCGCCGCGCAGCATCGCCAGCACGCGGTGCGAGGGCAGCTCGGTGAACGCCTCCGAGTAGTCGAAGTAGTCCTTGAACTTCGCGCCCTGCTCCTCCTTGCCCTCCCGCACCTTCGAGCCGAGCCTGCCGCGCGCCCACATGCGCTCGCGCAGCTCGCCGATGAGGTCGGCGTCCTCGCCGAACCGCTCGGCGAGGATCGCCCGCGCGCCGTCGAGCGCGGCGGCCACGTCCGCGACGCCCTTCTCCGCGTCGACGAACGCCGCCGCCGCGGCCTCCGGGTCCACGTCCGGATCGGCCAACAGGCCGTCCGCGAGCGGCTCCAGCCCGGCCTCGTGGGCGATCTGCGCCTTGGTGCGCCGCTTCGGCTTGTACGGCAGGTAGATGTCCTCGAGTCGCGCCTTGGTCTCCGCGGCGCGGATCCGGGCCTCCAGCTCGTCGTCGAGCTTGCCCTGGGACCGTACGGACTCGAGGATCGCCTCGCGCCGCTCCTCGAGCTCGCGCAGATAGCGCAGCCGCTCCTCGAGCGAGCGCAGTTGGGCGTCGTCGAGCAGCTCCGTCGCCTCTTTGCGGTACCGGGCGATGAACGGGACGGTCGAACCGCCGTCGAGCAGCTCCACCGCGGCCTTGACCTGCCGCTCCCGTACGCCGAGCTCCTCGGCGATCCTGCCTTCGATGGTGGTCGTCACGTTGATCCGTTCCGCCTTGTCGCTGCTGATTGCTCCCGGATGTCACCCGGTGAGCCTGCATTGTGGCAGGTGGCACCGACAGGCGGACGGTGGGACGCGCCTCGCCCCGGCCGTACGGTGGTCGTACGGCTCAGATACGCGGGCCCGTGCGCGGGCGGCGTACCGTCCGCGAGGCACCGCTGAACAGCCGCGCGAGCGCGCGGAACGGCAGGGTCACGATGGTGGCGAGCGCGCCACCGATCATGCGGAGAATGTCAGCTATGGCTTTCATGCACCCCGTGTAGCCGCCGCTCCCGCACTCAAACCCGCGCGCGCACGGCCCGTCCGACCCGCACGGCCCGTCCGGCCCGTCCGGTTCAGCCCTTCCCGAAGAGGTCGGCCGGGAACGCGCCGTTGGCGAGCGCGGCCTTGGTGAAGCCGGTGGCCAGCTCCGTCAGCCGGGCCGTGCCGTCCGCGCCGAGCTGCTCGTACGGCCCGCGGTCCAGCTCGTCGGTCTCGTCCTCCAGCTCCTTGCGCAGCGTGAGCCCGTCCTCGGTCAGGTCGCCGGTGGCGTCCAGCAGCCCGCGGTCGCGCAGCCGGTCCTGGGCCGCGGTCCAGTCCTGCTCGTTGTAGCCGCGGGTGCTCAGCACCCACTTCGGGGCCATGCCGCGCCCGCTGGCCGTATGGCTGACCAGCGCCTCCAGCGGGTCCAGGGCGGCGCGTTGGAGGACGGCGAGGTGGGCGTCGCCCCGGTGCTCGCGGAGCAGCGTGGCGGCGTGCCAGAGGGCGAGGTGCGGGGCGTCCGGTACGGGCAGGTCGGCGTGTGCCGCGTACAGCGGGCGGCCGGCCCGCGAGCAGCCGCGGGCGGCCTGCAGCGCCAGTTCGGCGGCCTCGCGGACCTCGTCCGAGGCGGCGGTCTCCTCGCCGAGCAGCCGGCGCAGCGTCGAGTCCACGGCGCGGAGCCGGGCGGCGAGCACGGTGTCGGGCGAGGCGAAATCCCATACTTCCGGAACGAAACGGGCGACGAGCGCGTGGTTGAAGTTGTAGAAGGTCGCTGTGACCGTCCCCGCGCCCACCGCGCCCATGGCCGCGGCACGTCCGGCCAGGTAGACCGCCGCGGGGTCCTCGATGCCGTACGGCGCCAGCTCCTTCGCCAGATCGGGTGCGAAGTACGCGGCGGAGTGCAGCGGATTCAGGACGTTGTGGCAGTGTCGCCCGGCGCGATCGGGGAGAGTCGTCATGACCTCACGTTACCGAGGGGTAATTGCGGGACGGAAGGGGATGGAACGATTCCGTCCGGCCTGCGCGGGACCTGCGCGCGACCTCTGCGGGACCTGCACGCCGGCGGGCTCAAATCAAGCCCGTCCGGCGTTTGAGGGCGGCCCTCGGCCACGGCGGGCGCGGGCTGCTCCACGCGCCTGCGGGCCCGCGACCCACAGGCGCGGTGGCCGCCGATGTCACTCCTCAGTCGTCGCGGCTCGCTCAGAGCGACCACGCGAAGCGCGGGGGACGCCGTTCCAGGAACGCGCCGACCCCCTCGGCCAGGTCGCCGCCCGCCGCCGACTCGCGGCGCCAGTGCGCGACGCGCGCCTCGTCACCGCGCCCGTCCGCGAACTCCTTCGCGGCCGCCTGCGTCAGCTGCGAACGGGACGCCAGCACCGCCGCGAAGTCCGCCACCTGCCGGTCCAGCTCGCCGCCGGGGTGCACCTCGTCGGCCAGGCCGCAGCGCAGTGCCCGTTCGCTGCCGATCAACTCGGCCGAGAACAGCAGATACTTGGCGGTCGACGGGCCCACCAGCCGTACGAGCCGCTCCGTCGACGTCGCCGGATACACGACGCCCAGCTTCGCCGGCGTGACCCCGAAGAGCGCGTCCTCGGCGGCGAACCGCAGGTCGCAGGCCGCCGCGAGCTGGCAGCCGCCGCCCACGCAGTGTCCGCGTACGACGGCGAGCGTCGGTTTGGGGAACGCCGCCAGCGCCTCCTCCGCCGCCACCGCCAGCCCCTGCGCGTCCGGTGCGTCCGGCGCGTCCCGAGGGGGCGTCCCGTCCGTCGCCGTACGGAGGGTGCTGATGTCCGCTCCCGCGCAGAAAGTACCGTCCGCGCCGGTCAGGAGCAGGACCCGAACGGACGTGTCAGCGGCAAGTGCCCCCAAAACCACGGGGAGTTGGCGCCACATGGCCGGTGTCATCGCGTTCCGCTTGGCGGTGTGACGGATGGTGACCGTGGCGACTCCGTTGTTCCGCTCCGTGTCCAGCGTGCCCTCGGCTGACTCCATGGGCGTGATCGTATCCGTCCGGCAGTCACGGAAAGTGGCATTCGCCCATGCAAGGTCGGTCACAGGTGACCTCGAACCGTAAGCACTTTGTCAAATGCCATCGATAAGTGCCGACTTGCGTTCACTGCACCGGACTTCAGGTGTGAGATATCAACACTCGATGCAAGAACAGATGCAAGAACACTCGATAGGAGCGGGGTGCGGGAGATGGAAATCCGCGGGAGTCTGCCACCGGAGACGGGTGGTGGCCGTGCCCCGGTCGCGACGCCGGTTCAGGAGCGCGCCATGCCTCTCTGGTACGAGGGCACCTGGCGGTTCAGCGCCCCGCCGGTCGACTCCGCGGTGCCGCAGCTGCGGCATGCCGTCCGTGACCTGGTGCGCCGTCAGCGCGCGCCGCTGCCCGACGACCTGCTGCAGGGACTGCTGCTGATCGTCTCCGAACTGGTCACGAACTCCGTACGGCACGCCGCGCTGCTCTCGCCGGAGATCGGCGTGGAGGTCTCGCTCGGCGCCGCCTGGGTACGGGTCGCGGTCGAGGACTCCCACCCGTACCGGCCGAAGGCGCTGGAGGCCGATCCCGACCAGCAGCACACCGGCGGGCGCGGGCTTCTCCTGGTCAAGACGATCGCCGGCGAGGCGGGCGGGGTCTGCGACGTGGAGCAGACCGGGGCCGGCGGCAAGGTGATCTGGGCGGCGCTGCCGCTGCCCGGCGCCGCCCGCGGCGGCGAGCCGCTGCGGGGCGACCCGGCGGGCTGAGCCGGGCCGCACACGGCGGCCCGGCCGCGTACGCCACCGGCCGGCGCGCACCGCCGGCCGGTGACCGCCGCCCGCGTACGGGACCGGGCGGCCGACGGCGGCGCGGCTACCAGCCCGCCCCGGCCCCGTTCAGCTCCCTGACCACGGGCCGAGCCGCGTTCAGCACCGTCATGAACCACGCCGAGAACGGCCCGGCCTCGTGCCGCTTCTCCAGCTCACCGGGGGTGACGAAGACCGTCTCGGAGATCTCCTCGGCGTCCGGCCGCAGCGGCTCCCGTACGAAGCCCGCGAACAGGTGGTTGTACTCCCGCTCGACCAGCCCGGAGGACGGGTCCGGGTGGTGGTAGGTCACCGTGCCCGCCTCGCACAGCAGGGTCGGCGTGACGCCCAGCTCCTCGCCCACCCGCCGGGCGGCGGCCACGAAGGGCGGCTCGCCCGGATACGGGTGCCCACAGCAGGTGTTGGACCACACGCCGGGGGAGTGGTACTTGCCGGGAGCCCGGCGCTGGAGCAGGAGTCTGCCCTGGTCGTCGAAGAGGAAGACGGAGAACGCGCGGTGCAGCCGGCCCGGCGGGACGTGGGCGGCGAGCTTCTCCGCGGTGCCGGTCGTCCTGCCGTCCTCGTCGACCAGTTCGAGCATGATCGGCTCCGCCGAGCTGTCCGCCATATTCATCCTTCTCTTGCGCTTGTCCGGTTACGTGCCCAGTGTGCCGTACGTCAGTGGCACAGCTTCGCTTCGTGCACCGCATGTCCCCGGGGCTCCAGCTGGAAGGTGCAGTGCTCGACGTCGAATCGTGCGCCCAGCCGGTCCTGGAGCTCGTGCAGGATCCGCTCGTGGCCCACCCCGTCCAGCGCGCTCTGGTCCACCACGACGTGCGCCGACAGCACCGGCATGCCCGAGGTGATCGTCCAGACGTGCAGATCGTGCAGGCCCTCCACGCCGGGCACGGTGAGGATGTGGTTCCGCACCTCGGCCATGTCGACGTCCTTCGGCGCCGCCTCCAGCAGCACCTCCAGTGCCTCGCGGGCCAGCCGGAGCGTACGGGGCACGATCATCAGGCCGATCAGCAGCGACGCGACGGGGTCGGCCGCCTGCCAGCCGGTGGTCATGATGACCAGCGCCGAGACGAGGACGGCGACCGAGCCGAGCGCGTCGGCCAGCACCTCGAGGAAGGCCCCGCGCACGTTCAGGCTCTCCTTCTGGCCGCGCATCAGCAGGGCCAGCGAGACCAGGTTGGCGAGCAGGCTGAACGCGCCGAACAGCAGCGTCAGGCCGCCGTCGGTGTCGGCGGGGTGCAGGAACCGGTCGGTGGCCTCGAAGAGGATGTAGCCGCCGACGCCCAGCAGCAGCAGGCAGTTCGCGAGGGCGGCCAGGATCTCCGCGCGGGCCAGGCCGAAGGTGCGGCGCGCGCTGCTGGGCCGGTTGGCGAAGTGGATCGCGAGCAGCGCCATGCCGAGGCCGAGCCCGTCCGTCGCCATGTGGCCCGCGTCGGCGAGCAGTGCCAGTGAGTCGGCGGCGAGGCCGCCAGCGATCTGGACCACCATCACGCTGAGCGTGATCCCGAGCGCGATCCGGAGCCGTACGCGGTGCGCGGCGGCCGCCGTACCGGTGCTGCCCGCCGGGAGTGCTCCGTGATCGTGTCCCGCGCCCATACTGCCGCCTTCCGCGTCGCGTCGAACGTGCTGACGATCGCCAGTGAACTACGGCAGGGGGGTATCGGGCAACGCGGCACTGAAGACGGTTGTCATCTGCTCTGACCTGGGCTTTTCCGTCCCAGGTCAGAGCGTTGGCGGCGCCCCTGGAGGAGGCGAGGTCAGCGTGCCTCGGGGTGTCGCAGGCACCAGCCCTGCCAGGCCGACGCGACCATCTCGGGTACCCCGAACCGGGGCGCCCAGCCCAGCTCCTTGCCGATCAGCTCGGCGGCGGCCACCACCCGCGCCGGGTCGCCCGCGCGGCGCGGCGCGACGCGTGCGGCGGGCTCGTGCCTGCCGGTGACATGGGCGACGAGCTCGGCCATCTCGCGTACGGACACGCCCTGCCCGGTGCCGATGTTCACGGTGAGGTCGCGGCCGGCGCCCGGTTCCGCCGGCGCCGTGGCGGCCAGCCGGCGGGCGGCGGCGAGATGGGCGTCGGCCAGGTCCTGTACGTGGATGTAGTCGCGGACGCAGGTGCCGTCGGGCGTCGGATAGTCGTCGCCGAAGATCCGCGGCGCCTCGCCCCGGGTCAGCGCGTCGAAGAACATCGGGATGATGTTGGACACCCCGGTGTCCGCGAGTTCGGGCCGTGCCGCGCCCGCGACGTTGAAATACCGCAGACAGGCCGTGCCGATTCCGTGTGCACGCCCGGCGGCGCGGACCAGCCACTCGCCGGTGAGCTTCGTCTCGCCGTACGGGTTGATGGGCACGCACGGCGTGTCCTCCTGTACGAGATCCACGTCCGGGGTGCCGTAGACCGCGGCGGACGAGGAGAACACGAACCGGCGGACGCCCGCCGCGGCCACCGCCTCCAGCAGCACGGTCAGCCCGTGCACGTTCTCCCGGTAGTAGAGCAGCGGCTGCTCCACGGACTCGCCGACCTGCTTCTTGGCCGCGAGGTGCACCACCCCGCGTACGCCGTGCCCGGCGAGCGTACGGTCCAGGAGCGCGCGGTCCAGGATCGAGCCGCG
Source organism: Streptomyces armeniacus (assembly GCF_003355155.1). NCBI lineage: Bacteria > Bacillati > Actinomycetota > Actinomycetes > Kitasatosporales > Streptomycetaceae > Streptomyces > Streptomyces armeniacus. The sequence goes on from NZ_CP031320.1 coordinate 1,791,277, forward strand.
GACCAGCGGGACCTCCGGCGGCAGCCGGTCCGGCACGCCGCTGGACAGGTCGTCGAGGACGACCACCGGCTCACCGGCTTCCGCCATCGCCCGCACCACGTGCGCCCCGATGTAGCCCGCACCACCTGTGATCAACCACGTCATATCGGCACCCTATCCGGCGCCCCGAGGGGGCCCGTTTGGCGCCCGGGCCATGATCGAGCATGCTGTCCTCCGGCAGGGCAACCCCGCCCCGGTGAATGCGCGGTGAACGCCCGCTTCCGCCGATCCGATAACCTCTGCCGAATGCCGCCCTCCGGCAAACGGGTGAGGGCGCGTTCCCGACCGCTGCCCGGACGTGACGACGCCGGTGCCGCAGACGTGTCAGCCGCCAAGGAGTGAGTCCGCTGTCCACCGCCATCCTCACCGGCCGCCCGCCAGCCGGGTCGCCGCTGGAGAGCGATCTGCGCTCGCTCGGCTTCGACGTGCGGACGGTGCCGGACGACGCCGGAGCGGGCTCCGGGGCGGCAGCCGGCACGGCAGCCGCTGTGGCGGCCGAACTCGACGCCGTGGCGCCCGGCCGGCGGGTCGCGCTCGTCGACCCGCGGTTCGTCGGCCACGTACACAGCCTGCGGCTCGCCCTGACCGACCCCCGCTTCCCGGCCGCCGCGGTGCCCGGCGCGGTGACCGTCCTGCCCGAGGCGCGTACGGCGCTGGCGGGCGCCCTGACGGCGGCCGCGGCTGACGGGGGGCCCGCGGCGGACGACGCGCCCGCGCCGGACCCGGCGTCCGGCACGCGCACCGCCACGCAGGCGGACGCCCCCGCGTCCCTCCGTACGCTCCCCACGCTGCCCGACTCGGTGGCCGGGGCCCTGGACTCCGCGGGCGTCGGCGTGCACCGGCCCGAACTCGGCGTCCTCGTGGCCGCCGTGCCCGCCGACGACGAGGCGCGGCGCGCGGCCTCCGACGCGGTCGACGGCACGGACGACGAGGCCGTACGGCTGCGCAGCGCCGTGAAGTCACGCGACGGCTTCTTCACGACCTTCTGCATCAGCCCGTACTCCCGCTACCTCGCCCGCTGGTGCGCCCGGCGCGGCTTCACCCCGAACCAGGTCACCACGGCCTCGCTGCTCACCGCGCTGATCGCGGCGGCCGCGGCGGCGACCGGCACGCGCGGCGGGTTCGTGGCGGCCGGCGTGCTGCTGCTCGCGTCGTTCGTACTGGACTGCACGGACGGGCAGTTGGCCCGTTACGCGCTGCGGTACTCGACCATGGGCGCCTGGCTGGACGCGACCTTCGACCGGGCCAAGGAGTACGCCTACTACGCGGGCCTCGCGCTGGGCGCCGCACGCGGCGGCGACGACGTGTGGGCGCTCGCGCTGGGCGCGATGGTGCTGCAGACCGCGCGGCACGTCGTCGACTTCGCCTTCACCGAGGCCAACCACGACGCCACCGCCAACACCAGCCCGACCGCGGCCCTTTCGGACCGGCTGGACAGCGCGGGCTGGACGGTCTGGGTCCGCCGCATGATCGTGCTGCCCATCGGGGAACGCTGGGCGCTGATCGCCGTCCTGACGGCCTGCACCACACCGCGTATCACCCTGTGGGTGCTGATCATCGGCTGCGCGTTCGCCGCCTGCTACACGACGGCCGGGCGCGTGCTGCGCTCGGTCACCCGCAAGGCGCGCCGTACGGACCGTGCCGCGCGCGCCCTCGCCGACCTCGCGGACAGCGGCCCCGCCGCCGAACTCGTCGCGGGCGGTGCCCGCCGGCTGGGGAGCCTGCCCGGCGCCGCCGCCCTGCTCGTCGCGCCCCTCGCCGCCGCGCTCGGCGCGGCCGCCGTCACGGGCGCCGCGCTGTGGGCACCGGCCGGGAGCTGGTGGCCGGTGCCGGCCGCGCTGGCGTACGTGCTCGCCTCCGGCGTCGCCGTCGCCGCGCCCCTCAAGGGCCCGCTCGACTGGCTGGTTCCGCCCCTCTTCCGTATCGCGGAATACTGCACCATTCTGGTGCTCGCGGCCCGTTCCGAGGTGAACGGTGCCTTGCCCGCCGCTTTCGGGCTGGTGGCCGCGGTCGCCTACCATCACTACGACACGGTGTACCGCATCCGCGGCGGCACCGGAGCGCCTCCGCACCGGCTGGTGCGGGCGATCGGGGGGCACGAAGGACGGACCGTGGTGGTCACGGCCGCCGCCGCTCTCTGGGCGGGTGGTTCAGAGCAAGGCTTCACCATCGCGTTGACCGCGCTCGCAGCGGTCATCGCGGCCGCGGTGCTCAGCGAGAGCATCCGCTTCTGGGTGTCCTCCGGAGCACCCGCCGTACACGACGAAACAGGAGAACCCGCATGATCGGCCTCGTGCTGGCTGCCGGCGCCGGACGGCGTCTGCGCCCCTACACCGACACCCTGCCGAAGGCCCTGGTGCCGGTGGGCCCTGAAGAGGAAGGGTCGGGCAGAGCGGCGAAGACCGTCCTCGACCTGACCCTCGCCAACTTCGCCGAGGTCGGACTCACCGATGTCGCCGTGGTCGTCGGGTACCGCAAGGAGGCGGTGTACGAGCGCAAGGCCGAACTGGAGCGCACGTACGGCGTCAGCCTCACCCTGATCGACAACGACAAGGCCGAGGAGTGGAACAACGCCTACTCCCTCTGGTGCGCCCGTGACGTCCTGAAGGAGGGCGCGCTGCTCGCCAACGGCGACACCGTGCACCCCGTTTCGGTCGAGAAGACCCTCCTCGCCGCCCGCGGCCAGGGCCAGCGGATCATCCTCGCCCTCGACACGGTGAAGCAGCTCGCCGAGGAGGAGATGAAGGTCGTCACCGACCCGGAGAAGGGCCTTCAGCGGATCACCAAGCTGATGGACCCGGCGGACGCGACCGGCGAGTACATCGGGCTCACCCTCATCGAGGGCGACGCGGCGGAGGAGCTGGCCGACGCGCTCAAGACCACCTTCGAGCGGGACCCCGACCTCTACTACGAGGACGGCTACCAGGAGTTGGCCAACCGCGGCTTCAAGGTCGACGTCGCGCCCATCGGCGACGTCTCGTGGGTCGAGATCGACAACCACGACGACCTCGCCAAGGGACGGGAGATCGCATGCCGGTACTGACCCGACTGATCCCGTCCCCGCTGACGGTCGACATCCGGGCCGGTGCACTCAACGATCTCGGGACCCTCCTGGCCGACCAGCGCATCTCGCCCGGCGGCAAGCTCGCGGTCGCCATCAGCCCCCGCTCCGGGCAGGCGCTGCGGGACCGGATCGCCCCGGCGCTGCCGGGCGCGGAGTGGTTCGACGCCGCCGACGGCACGATCGACGGCGCGGTGCGGCTGGCCGACGAGATCAAGAAGTCCGGGCGCTACGACGCGGTCGTGGGCCTCGGCGGCGGCAAGGTCATCGACTCCGCGAAGTACGCCGCCGCGCGCATCGGCCTGCCGATGGTCGCGGTCGCCACCAACCTGGCGAACGACGGCCTCTGCTCGCCCGTCTCCACCCTGGACAACGACGCGGGCCGCGGCTCGTACGGCGTGCCCAACCCGATCGCCATCGTCATCGACCTCGACGTGATCCGCGAGGCGCCGGTGCGGTACGTACGCGCCGGGATCGGCGACGCCCTCAGCAACATCTCCGCCGTCGCCGACTGGGAGCTGTCCCACCGCGTGACCGGTGAGGCGTTCGAGGGCCTGGCCGCCGCGATGGCGCGCAGCGCGGGCGACTCCGTGCTGCGCAACCCGGGCGGCATCGGCGACGACGACTTCCTCGTCATCTACGCCGAGGCACTCGTGCTCACCGGCATCTCGATGTCCATCGCAGGGGACAGCCGGCCCGCCTCCGGGGCGTGCCACGAGATCTGCCACGCGCTGGACCTGATGTACCCCAAGCGCTCCGCGCTCCACGGCGAACAGTGCGGTCTCGGCGCGGCGTTCGCGATGCACCTGCGCGGCGCGCACGAGGACGCCGGGCTCATCGCGAGCGTCCTGCGGCGGCACGGCCTGCCCGTACTGCCCGGCGAAATCGGCTTCGACGTCGACGAGTTCGTCGCCGCCGTCGAGTACGCACCGCAGACCCGCCCCGGGCGCTACACGATCCTCGAGCACCTCGACCTGTCAGCCGACCAGATCAGGGACGCGTACGCCGACTATGCACAAGCCATCGGTAGCTGAACTCAGGCCGGTCGTACACCCCGACGGGGTGAAGGACCGCCGCAGCGGTGAGCACTGGGCCGGGCGCCTGTACATGCGGGAGCTCTCGCTGCGCTGCGACCCGTACCTGGTGAACACCAGGATCACGCCCAACCAGCTCACCCATCTGATGGTCGTCGCGGGCGTCCTGGCGGGCGCGGCACTGCTGGTGCCGGGCCTGACCGGGGCGCTCGTCGGCGCCCTGCTCATCCAGCTCTACCTGCTGCTGGACTGCGTCGACGGCGAGGTCGCGCGCTGGCGCGGCCAGACCTCGATAACCGGCGTGTACCTCGACCGCGTCGGCCACTACCTGTCCGAGGCCGCCCTGCTCGTCGGCTTCGGCGTACGGGCGGCCGACGTCTTCCAGTCCGAGGGCGGCACGAACTGGCTCTGGGCCTTCATCGGCACGGTCGCCGCGCTCGGCGCGATCCTCATCAAGGCCGAGACCGACCTGGTCGACGTGGCCCGCGCGCGCAGCGGCCTCGCGGCCGTCAAGGACGAGGCGGCGACGCCGCGTTCGTCCGGGCTCGCGCTGGCCCGCAGGGCCGCCGCGGCGCTCAAGTTCCACCGCCTGGTGGGCGGCGTCGAGGCGTCGCTGCTGATCCTCTTCGTGGCCGTACTGGACATGGTGCGCGGCGACCTCTTCTTCACCCGGCTCGGGGTCGCGGTGCTGGCGGCCATCGCCGTACTGCAGACGCTGCTGCACCTGGTGTCCATCCTCGCCTCGAGCAGGCTGAAATGAGCGGGCCCGCGATGCGTCTCGGCGCGGTCGTCCTCACGATGGGCAACCGGCCGGAGGAACTGCGCGCGCTGCTCGACTCGGTGGCCAAGCAGGACGGCGATCCGATCGAGGTCGTGGTCGTGGGTAACGGCGCGCCGTTGCCCGAGTTGCCGCCAGGTGTACGGACGGTCGAGCTTCCGGAAAATCTCGGGATCCCCGGCGGGCGGAATGTCGGAATCGAGGCCTTCGGTCCCGGCGGCAGTGACGTGGACGCGCTCCTCTTCCTGGACGACGACGGGCTGCTGCCGCAGAACGACACCGCCGAGCTGTGCCGCGCCGCGTTCGAGGCCGACCCCGGGCTGGGGATCATCAGCTTCCGCATCGCCGACCCGGACACGGGCGAGACCCAGCGCCGCCACGTGCCCCGGCTGCGCGCCTCCGACCCGCTGCGTTCCTCCCGCGTCACCACCTTCCTGGGCGGCGCCAACGCCGTCCGTACGAAGGTGCTGGAGCAGGTCGGCGGGCTGCCGGACGAGTTCTTCTACGCGCACGAGGAGACCGATCTGGCCTGGCGCGCCCAGGATGCCGGCTGGGCGATCGACTACCGCGCCGACATGGTGCTGCACCATCCCACCACCGCACCGAGCCGGCACGCGGTCTACCACCGCATGGTCGCCCGTAACCGCGTCTGGCTGGCCCGCCGCAACCTGCCGGTCCTGCTCATCCCGGCCTACCTGGGCGTATGGCTCCTGCTCACCCTGGCCCGGCGGCCCTCGCGGCCCGCGCTCCGCGCGTGGCTGGGCGGCTTCCGGGAGGGCTGGAGCAGCCCGTGCGGACCGCGCAGGCCGATGAAGTGGAGCACGGTCTGGAGGCTCACCCGGCTGGGCCGACCTCCCGTGATCTGACAAGCTCGGGTCTGAGAACATCGGGGGCTCAGTCACTGCAGAGTGAGGACGAAAGTTTCAACGTGAGCGAGACAACGCACAATGGTGCGGTCGCCGTGAATTCCCCGCCGTCACCCGATCAGGGCCTGTCTCCGGCAGCGCTCGCGGAGAAGTACGGCCTGACCGTCAGCGGAGCCAGGCCCTCGCTGCCGGAGTACGTCCGGCAGTTGTGGGAGCGGCGCCATTTCATCCTCGCCTTCTCCCGGGCGAAGCTGCACGCGCAGTACAGCCAGGCGAAGCTGGGCCAGGTGTGGCAGGTGCTCACGCCGCTGCTGAACGCCACGGTCTTCTTCTTCATCTTCGGCGTCCTCATGGGCGGCCGCGGCGGGATGAAGAACGACGAGTACATCCCGTTCCTGGTGACCGGCGTCTTCGTGTGGACCTTCACCCAGCAGTCGGTGATGTCGGGGGTCCGGGCCATATCCGGGAACCTCGGTCTCGTACGGGCGCTGCATTTCCCGCGTGCCTCGCTGCCGGTCTCCTTCTCGCTGCAGCAGCTCCAGCAGCTGCTGTACTCGATGCTCGTGCTCGCCGTGATCCTGATCGGCTTCCAGCACTTCCCGACCGTGCTGTGGCCGCTGATCATCCCGGCGCTGGTGCTGCAGCTCATCTTCAACACCGGGCTGGCGCTGGTGATGGCGCGGCTGGGCGCGCAGACCCCGGACCTCGCGCAGCTCATGCCGTTCATCCTGCGCACCTGGATGTACGCGTCGGGCGTGATCTTCCCGCTCGAGCACATGCTGGAGAAGCGCGACGTGCCGACATGGGTCACCGAGACCCTGCTGGCGAACCCGATCTCCGTCTATCTGGAGCTCATGCGCTACGCCCTGATCGACGGGCCGCACCATCAGAGTCTCCCCGGGCACGTCTGGCTGCTCGCGGCAGGCTGGGCGCTCCTCGCGGGAATCGGCGGATTTGTATACTTCTGGAAGGCGGAGGAGCGTTATGGCCGTGGCTGAGAAGTCGAGCGACGCGAAGCCCGCCGGCGCCCCGGCGCAGGCGGCCGCGGACGCGTGGGTGCCCACGGTCATCGCCGAGGAGCTGCACATCGTCTACCGCGTCAACGGCGGCCCGCGCGGCAAGGGCAGCGCCACCGCCGCGCTGAACCGGATGATCCGCCGCAGCGCCGACAAGGGCGTACGCACGGTGCACGCGGTCAAGGGCGTCAGCTTCACCGCGTACCGCGGCGAGGCCATCGGCCTCATCGGGTCCAACGGCTCCGGCAAGTCCACGCTGCTCAAGGCCGTCGCGGGGCTGATCCCCGCCGAGCGCGGCAAGGTCTACACCGACGGCCAGCCGTCCCTGCTCGGCGTCAACGCCGCCCTGATGAACGACCTGACGGGGGAGCGGAACGTCATCCTCGGCGGGCTCGCGATGGGCATGAGCCGCGAGCAGATCCGCGAGCGGTACCAGAGCATCGTCGACTTCTCCGGGATCAACGACAAGGGCGACTTCATCACGCTGCCCATGCGCACGTACTCCTCCGGCATGGCCGCCCGGCTCCGGTTCTCCATCGCGGCGGCCAAGGACCACGACGTGCTGATGATCGACGAGGCGCTGGCCACCGGCGACAAGAAGTTCCAGAAGCGGTCCGAGGCCCGTATCCGCGAACTGCGCAAGGAGGCCGGGACGGTGTTCCTGGTCAGCCACAACAACAAGTCCATCCGGGACACCTGCGACCGGGTGCTCTGGCTGGAGCACGGCGAGCTGCGGCTCGACGGGCCGACGGACGAAGTCCTCAAGGAATACGAGAAGTTCACCGGCAAGTAGCGGACGGCACCCAGGGCCGCCCGGCCCGGCCCGCCTCCCGCGAGCACGTAGCGAAGACCCCCGCGCCTCCCTCCCGCGCGGGGGTCTTCGCCGTCCGGGGGACGGTGCCGGGTGTCAGACCCCGGCAGGCGTACGGTCCGGCTCCTGCACCCGCTCCGGGCCGCCGCCCTCGTCCAGGCCGACCTTGCGGTGCAGCCGCCGCAGCGCCTTCGGCGCGTACCACGCGTGCCGCCCCAGCAGCCGCATCGCCGCCGGCACCAGCACACCCCGTACGGCGACGGCGTCGATCAGGATGGCCAGGCCGCTGCCGAGCCCGAACATCTGCAGGAAGCTGACGCTGCTCGTGCCGAAGGCGAAGAAGCTCACGGCGAGCAGCCCCGCGGCCATCGTCACGATCCGGCCGGTGCGGGACAGGCCGCGGGTGACGGCGGTGACGTTGTCGGCGCCCGCGTCGTTCAGCTCCTTGATCCGGCTGGTGACGAAGACCTCGTAGTCCATGGACAGCCCGAAGACGATGCAGAACAGCAGCACGGTCATCGAGGTGTCCATCGGCATCGGCGTGAAGCCGAGCAGGTCCGCCAGGTGGCCGTCCTGGAAGAGCCACACCATGACGCCGATCGACGCGGTCAGGCTGATCGCGTTGAGCACCAGCGCCCGCAGCGGCTGGATCACGCTCCCGGTGAAGAGGAACAGCAGGATGAAGGTCGAGAACACCACCATGGCCGCCGCCAGCGGCAGCTGGTCGCCGATCGCCTTCTTGGAGTCGACGAGCCGCGCGTCCGTGCCGCCCACCAGCGTTTCCGTACCGCCGGGACCGGCGGTCCCGCGCACCTCGCGGACCAGGTCCTGGGCGGCCGCGGACTTCGACTCGAGGTCGCTGGTGACCGTGATCCGCTGGGCGTCGGGGCGGCCGAGCGCGGCGTTGGCCGGGCCGGGCCCGGTGGAGCCGGTCGCGGTGTACGTGCCGGTGCTGGCCTGCACCCGTACGACGCCGTCCAGGCCGGCGAGCGTCTCGGCGTACGGCGCCAGCTGCTCCTTCGCGACCGGGCCGCGGGTGACGACCTGGACCGCGTTCGCGTCGTTGCCGGGGAAGTGGTCCCGTACGGCGGTCGACACCTCGCGGCTCTGCGCGTCCTCGGGCAGCACCCGCTCGTCCGGGGTGCCGAAGGTGACGCCGAGCAGCGGGCTCGCCGCGAGCAGCAGCACGGCCAGCACGGGCAGCGCGGTGAGCGCGGGACGGCGCATCACGACGCCGGCCAGCCGGCCCCAGACGGGCGCGTCGGGCTTCCGTACGGCCTGCGCCCAGGGCAGCCGCCCGCTGTTGACCCGGTGCCCGAGCACGGCGAGCAGGGCGGGAACGACGATCAGGGCGGCGAGCGCGGCGATGGCGACGACGCCGATCCCGGCGTAGGCGAAGGAGCGCAGGAAGAACGGGGGGAAGAGCAGCAGCGCGGACAGCGCGGCCACGACAGTGGCGGCGGAGAACGCGATGGTGCGCCCGGCCGTCCGTACGGTCGTCCGCAGTGCCTCGGCGACCTCGTCGCCCTCGCCGAGGCGTTCGCGGAAGCGGCTGACGAGCAGCAGGCCGTAGTCGATGCCGAGGCCGAGGCCGAGCGCGGTGGTGAGGTTGATGGCGAAGACGGAGACGTCGGTGATGCTGCCGAGCACGTACAGCTCGGCGAACGTGCCGAGGATCGCGATCAGCCCGATGGCGAGGGGCAGCAGCGCGGCGACGACGCTGCCGAAGGCGAGGATGAGCAGGATCAGCGTGACGGGCACGGCGATCGTCTCGGCGAGCGCGAGGTCGCCGGACACCTGGGTGGTGACGTCCTTGTCGAGCGCGGCGGTGCCGCCCGCCTTCACCGTGACGGCGCCGCGGTCGCCGCTCCACTCGTCGATGACGCTCTCGGCGCGTTCGGCGAGGTTCGTGCTGCCGCCCTCGACATGGGCCATGACGAGGGCCTGGTTCCCGTCCTCGGAGGTGAGGGCGGAGCCGCCGGCGTCCCAGTAGGACACGACGTTCGTCACGTGCGGCGTGTCCTTGACCCCCGCGGTGAGCTCCCGGCCGGCCTGTTCGGCGCCGGGGGAGTCGAGGCCGTTGTCGGCGCGTACGAGGAGTACGAGGTTGGTGTCGCCGCCGAACTTGTCGTCGATGAGCTTCTGGGCGCGGCTGGAGGGTGCGTCGGGGTCCTCGAAGCCCCCGGCCTGGAGTTTTCCGAAGGCACCGAAGCCGACGGCGCCCATGGCGACCACGGCGACGAGAGTGAGGAGCAGCAGTGCTCGGGCGCGGCGCAGGGCCAGCTCGGCTATGCGGTGCAACATGGCGATCCCCTTGGATGTTTACAGCGTCAACATCCAACGTAAGCGGGGAATGTTAATAGTGTCAACATCGGGCAGGATAGAGGCATGGAGGACATCTCTGCGCCCACGGCAGGCAAGGGCCGCTACCACCACGGCGACCTGCGCAACGCACTCATCGACGCCGCCGTCGGACTGGCACGGGCCGGCGGCCCGGACGCGGTGGTGCTGCGCGCCGCCGCCCGCCAGGTCGGCGTCTCGCCCACCGCGGCGTACCGGCACTTCGCCGGGCAGAGCGACCTGCTGTTCGCCGTCAAGACCGTCGGCCAGCAGATGCTCGCCGAGCGGATGGAGGGCGCGGCCGGCTCGGTGCCCGGTGAGCCCGACGAGGGCGTGGAGGAGCGCGTGCTGGCCATGGGCAAGGGCTACATCGGCTTCGCGCTGGACGAACCCGGCCTGTTCCGGTCGGCGTTCTGCAACACCCCGGACCTCGCGATGGGGCTCAGCGACGAGGGTGTGCCGCAGCCCGCGTCCGGCGAGCACCAGTTCCGCTCCTTCGAACTGCTCATCGGGATCCTGGACGGCCTGGTCGCCTCGGGGCTCATGCCGCCCGCCCGCCGACCGGGTGCCGAGGTCGCCGCCTGGTCGCTGGTGCACGGGCTGGCCATGCTGATCCTGGACGGCCCGTTCTCGCTGCTGCCGGACGATCAGCGGGACGCCGCGGTCGACCGCGCGCTGCGCACGCTCGTCGCCGGATTCACCGCGCCCTGACGGGCCGCCAAGTGCCCGCACTCCGCCCGTACTCGCACATGAAGTCGATGTACGGCGTAAGCTGTAGCGGTGCCGATGAGCGGCAATTCGGGCGCCAAGCGGGCCCGCCCGGGCCCGTCAGCACCCAGCCGCGCAGGTCAGCCCGCGCGGCGTGTCCGAAATCTCTGTCCCGGGGCAACGGTGTAGAAACGGAGATGTGACGGCAATGGCTCCTGGCAGCACGTGGTGACCGCGGACGCGGACGCGCACGCGCATACGGTGCTCGCCAAGGCCGCCGGCGAGAACTTCCCGGTGGCCCCCCGCTTTCTGCCGCGCGCATGGCGGGACGATCTGATGGCCGTCTACGGCTTCGCGCGCCTCGTCGACGACATCGGCGACGGCGATCTCGCCCCCGGCGGCCGCGACGCCGCGTACCTCGGCGTCGGCCCGGGCCAGGCCGCCGACCGGCTCGCCCTGCTCGACGCCTTCGAGGCCGATCTCCACCGCGCCTTCCGTGTCGCCGAGGGCAGCGGGCCCAGCGCCGCGCCCGGCCACCCGCTGCTGGCCGCGCTCGTGCCCGCCGTACGGCGGCACCGGCTCGGCCCGGCGCCGTTCCTCGGCCTGATCGAGGCCAACCGCCAGGACCAGAAGGTGCTCCGCTACGCGACGTACGAGCAGCTCGCCGGATACTGCGAGCTGTCCGCCAACCCCGTCGGCCGGCTCGTGCTGTCCGTCACCGGCACCGCCACCCCCGAACGCGTACGCCGCTCCGACGCCGTCTGCACCGGGCTGCAGATCGTCGAGCACCTCCAGGACGTGGCCGAGGACCTGGCGCGCGGCCGCGTCTATCTGCCCGCGCAGGACATGGCGCGCTTCTCCGTCCGCGAGTCCGACCTCGCCGCGCCCACCGCCAACGCCTCCGTGCGCACCCTGATCGCCTTCGAGTCCGAACGCGCGCACCGCCTGCTGGACGAGGGCCTGCCCCTCGTACGCAGCGTCGGCGGCCGGCTCCGGCTGCTGCTCGCCGGGTTCGTCGGCGGCGGGCGCGCCGCGCTGAGGGCCATCCGCGCCGCGGGGTACGACGTACTGCCCGGACCTCCCGAACCCACCAAGCGCGGGCTGCTGCGCGAGGCGGGCATGGCACTGCGAAGAGAGGGGTGACCCCGACCGTGGTCAGAACCCGGCCCGAGCGGCAGGTGTCCCCGCCGGTACTCGCCGCCTACGGCTACTGCGAGACCGTCACGGGACAGCAGGCCCGCAACTTCGCCTACGGCATCCGCCTGCTCCCGGCCGGCAAGCGCCGCGCGATGAGCGCGCTCTACGCCTTCTCGCGGCGCGTCGACGACATCGGGGACGGGGATCTGGGGCCCGCGGACAAGGAGGCCCGGCTCGCGGACACCAGGGAACTGCTCGCACGCGTACGGGACGGCCAGGTGTCCGAGGAGGACACCGACCCCGTCGCCGTGGCCCTCAGCCATGCCGCGCGCCGCTTTCCGATCCCGCTCGGCGCCCTCGACGAGGTCATCGACGGGGTGCTGATGGACGTGCACGGGCAGCGCTACGAGACCTGGGCGGAGCTGCGCGCGTACTGCCGCTGCGTCGCCGGCGCGATCGGACGGCTGTCGCTCGGCGTCTTCGGGACCGCCGGGAGCGCGGGCGCGCGGGACACCACCCGCGCCGCCGAGTACGCCGATACTCTCGGCCTCGCGCTCCAACTCACCAATATCCTCCGGGATGTCCGGGAAGACGCAGGCAACGGACGCGTCTATCTGCCCACCGAGGATCTCGACAAGTTCGGCTGCTCCGCCGGCTTCCACCACGAGACCCCGCCACCCGGCGCCGACTTCGCCGGCCTGGTGCACTTCGAGGCGCGGCGTGCCCGCGCCCTGTTCGAGGAGGGGTTCACGCTGCTGCCCATGCTCGACCGCCGGTCCGGCGCCTGTGTCGCCGCCATGGCCGGGATCTACCGAAGGCTGCTCGAACGGATCGCCCACGACCCGCAGGCGGTGCTGCGCGGCCGCGTGTCGCTGCCCGTCCGCGAGAAGGCGTACGTCGCGGCGCGCGGGCTCGCCGGACTGGACGCGCGGCACGCCGCCCGGCGCACCGCGCGCCGCGCCCCGCGCGGGAGGACCGCGTGACGGCCCCGGAGACGCGGCCCGCGCGGACGCGGCGCGCCGCACGCCCCGTCGTCGTGATCGGCGGCGGGCTGGCGGGCACCACCGCGGCGCTGCGGCTGGCCGACGCCGGGCTGGAGGTGACGCTTCTGGAGTCGCGCCCGCGGCTGGGCGGCCTTGCGTTCTCCTTCCGCCGCGACTCGCCGGCCGGCGCGCTCACCGTCGACAACGGGCAGCACGTACACCTGCGCTGCTGCACCGCGTACCAGTGGTTCCTGCGCCGTGTCGGTGCCACCGAACTGGCGCCGCTGCAGCGCCGGCTGGACGTGCCAGTCCTGGACGCGGCGGCGGGCCGGCTCGGCCGGCTGCGGCGTACGGGGCTGCCCGTGCCGCTGCACCTGGCCGCCGGGCTCGCCACGTACCCGCACCTGTCGCTCGCCGAACGCGCCGCCGTCGGGCGCGCCGCGCTCGCCATGAAACGGCTCGACCCGGCCGACCCGGCCCTGGACGGCACCGACTTCGCGAGCTGGCTGCACCGGCACGGCCAGTCCGCCCGTTCCGTCGAGGCGCTGTGGGAGCTCGTCGGCGTGCCCACGCTCAACGCCCGCGCCGCCGACTCCTCCATGGGCCTCGCCGCCAAGGTCTTCAAGACCGGGCTGCTCACCACCCCCGGCGGCGCCGACATCGGCGTGTCCCATGCCCCGCTCGGCGACCTGCACGACATCCTCGCCCGCGCCGAACTGGAGCGGGCGGGCGTACGCACCATGCTGCAGACCCGTGCCCGCGGCATCGCGCCCGCACCGTACGGCGGCTGGCGCGTGACCGCAGACCGCCGTACGGCACAGACGCGCGAACAGCCCGAGGAACTGGACGCCGGCACCGTCGTGCTGGCCGTCCCGCAGGGCGAGGCGCACCGGCTGGTGCCGGACGGCGCGCTGCCCGACAAGGACCGGCTGCTGCGGATCGGCGACGCGCCGATCCTCAACATCCACGTCGTGTACGACCGCAGGGTGCTGCGCCGCCCCTTCTTCACCGCGTTGGGCTCCCCGGTGCAGTGGGTCTTCGACCGTACGGTCCCCTCCGGGCTCACCGGCGGCGGCCAGTACCTCGCGCTGTCCCAGTCCGCCGCGGCCGGCGAGATCGACACGCCGGTCGCCGAGCTGCGCCGCCGCTACCTCCGCGAGCTGGCGCGGCTCCTGCCCGCCGCGCGCGGCGCGAACGTGGTGGACTTCTTCGTGACCAGGGAGCGGACAGCGACGTTCGCTCCCGACCCGGGGGTGGGGCGGCTCCGGCCGCCCGCCCGCACCGGGCTGCCGGGTGTCCTCCTCGCCGGGGCGTGGACCGACACCGGCTGGCCCGCGACCATGGAGAGCGCTGTGCGCAGTGGCATCACCGCCGCCAGGGAAGCGCTCGGCAGTACAGGCCGTGCGCATGACGACGAACCACCGCACGGTACGGAAAGAAGGGCAGCGGCGGCATGAACGGCAGCACAGAACGAGGAGCTCCGGTGAACACGGCAAGTCCGGCGCGGCAGCGCCCCGCGAGCGACTCCGCGCGCGTCACCGCCCTGCTGGAGCGGGGCCGTACGCTCGCCACCCCGGTGCTCCGCGCCGCCGTGGACCGGCTCGCGCCGCCCATGGACACGGTCGCCGCGTACCACTTCGGCTGGATCGACGCCGAGGGCCGGCCCTCCGACGCGGACGGCGGCAAGGCCGTACGCCCCGCGCTCGCCCTGGTCTCCGCGGAGGCCGCCGGCGCGGCGCCCGAGACGGGCGTGCCGGGGGCCGTCGCCGTCGAACTCGTACACAACTTCTCGCTCCTGCACGACGACCTGATGGACGGCGACGAGCAGCGCCGCCACCGCGACACCGTGTGGAAGGTGCACGGGCCCGCGCAGGCCATCCTCGTCGGCGACGCCCTGTTCGCCCTCGCCAACGAAATACTCCTCGAACTCGGCACCGCCGACGCCGGACGCGCCACCCGCCGCCTCACCGCCGCCACCCGCAAGCTGATCGACGGGCAGGCGCAGGACATCAGCTACGAGCACCGCGAGCGCGTCACCGTCGACGAGTGCCTGGAGATGGAGGGCAACAAGACGGGCGCGCTACTCGCCTGCGCCACCTCCATCGGCGCGGTGCTCGGCGGCGCGGACGAGCGTACGGCCGACGCGCTGGAGGCGTACGGCTTCCATCTGGGCCTGTCGTTCCAGGCGGTGGACGACCTGCTCGGCGTGTGGGGCGACCCGGAGTCCACCGGCAAGCCGACGTGGAGCGACCTGCGGCAGCGTAAAAAGTCGCTGCCCGTCGTCGCCGCGCTCGCCGCGGGCGGCCCGGCCGCCGAACGCCTCGCCGACCTGATGGCGGCGGACGTGAAGAAGACCCAGCGGGAGTTCGAGGACTTCGACGAGACGGAGTTCGCGGCACGCGCCGCGCTCATCGAGGAGGCGGGCGGCCGGGAGGCCACCTCCGGCATCGCCCGCGTACAGCACAACAAGGCACTGGAGGCGCTCGACGGGATCGACATGCCCGGCACGGTGCGCGACGAGCTGGTCGCGCTCGCGGACTTCGTCGTCGTACGGCAGCGGTGACGTAACGCATACGGCGCTGCTGCCGTTACGGCGGTGCACGGCTCGCACAGCGGACACGCGGAAGGGGAAGCGATGACAGCCACAGCCGACGGCAGCACCGGGGCGGTTCCGCCCCGTGTACGCGCCGAGGAACGGGACGGCGCCCCCGGCATCCGGACCGGCACCGGAGAGCAGGACGGCCCCCGCGCGCTCGCCGAGCGCACCAGCGCCCGCGCGGTGGAGCACCTGCTCGTGCGCCAGCACGACGAGGGCTGGTGGAAGGGCGACCTGGAGACGAACGTCACCATGGACGCCGAGGACCTGCTGCTGCGCGAGTTCCTGGGCATCCGGGACGAGCACACCACCGCGGCCGCCGCCCGCTTCATCCGCTCCGAACAGCGCCCGGACGGCACCTGGGCCACCTTCCACGGCGGGCCCGGCGAACTGTCCACGACCATCGAGGCGTACGTCGCCCTCCGGCTCGCCGGCGACGAGCCGGACGCGCCGCACATGGCGGCGGCCTCCGCCTGGGTACGGGAGCACGGCGGGGTCGCCGGGAGCCGGGTGTTCACCCGGATCTGGCTCGCGCTGTTCGGCTGGTGGCGCTGGGCGGACCTGCCGGAACTCCCGCCGGAGATCATCTACTTCCCGAAGTGGTTCCCGCTCAACATCTACGACTTCGGCTGCTGGGCCCGCCAGACCATCGTCCCGCTCACCGTGGTCTCCGCCCACCGCCCGGTGCATCCGGCGCCGTTCGCCCTCGAAGAGCTGCACCGCGACCCGGCGTGCCCCAATCCGCCGCGCCCCCGGGCCGCGGCGAACACCTGGGACGGCGTGTTCCAGCGGCTGGACGCGGCGCTGCACACGTACCGGAGGTTCGCCGTACGCCGCCTGCGCCGCGCCGCGCTGCGGGACGCCTCCCGCTGGATCATCGAACGGCAGGAGAACGACGGCTGCTGGGGCGGAATCCAGCCACCCGCCGTCTACTCGATCATCGCCCTGTGGCTCCTCGGCTACGACCTGGACCACCCCGTCATCCGCGCCGGCCTGGAGTCCCTGGACCGCTTCGCGGTCTGGCGCGACGACGGAAGCAGGATGATCGAGGCGTGCCAGTCCCCGGTCTGGGACACCTGCCTGGCCACCATCGCCCTCGCCGACGCCGGCCTGCCCGAGGACCACCCGGCGCTCGTCAAGGCCGCCGACTGGATGCTCGGCGAGCAGGTCGTACGGCCCGGCGACTGGTCCGTACGGCGGCCCGGACTGCCGCCGGGCGGCTGGGCGTTCGAGTTCCACAACGACAACTACCCCGACATCGACGACACCGCCGAGGTCGTCCTCGCCCTGAACCGGGTGCGGCACGCCGACCCCGTACGCGTGGACGGGGCGCTGCGGCGGGCCATCCGCTGGACCCTGGGCATGCAGTCCAGGAACGGGGCGTGGGGCGCGTTCGACGTCGACAACACCAGCCCGTTCCCCAACCGGCTGCCGTTCTGCGACTTCGGCGAGGTCATCGACCCGCCCTCGGCCGACGTCACCGCCCACGTGGTGGAGATGCTGTCTCACAACGGCCACCGCAACCACCCGGCGAACCGGCGCGCCCTCGCCTGGCTGCTGTCCGAACAGGAGGAGAACGGCGCCTGGTTCGGCCGCTGGGGCGTCAACTACCTGTACGGCACCGGCTCGGTGGTCCCCGCGCTCGTGGCGGCCGGGCTGCCCGCGTCGCACTCGTCCGTACGGCGCGCGGTGAGCTGGCTGGAGAGCGTCCAGAACGAGGACGGCGGCTGGGGCGAGGACCTGCGCTCGTACCGCGACCCGGAGTGGATCGCCCGCGGCGAGTCCACGGCCTCGCAGACCGCGTGGGCGCTGCTCGCGCTGCTGGCGGCGGGGGAGCGGAACACCAAGGCCGTCGAGCGCGGCATCGGCTTCCTCGCGCGCACGCAGCGCGAGGACGGCGCATGGGACGAGCCGTACTTCACCGGCACCGGCTTCCCCTGGGACTTCTCCATCAACTACCACCTGTACCGGATGGTCTTCCCCGTCACCGCGCTCGGCCGCTACCTGCGGGACGGCGTCGGGCGCGGCGGCCGGGACAGCTGATGGCGCCGACGCCCCCCGCGTCCGCGGCCGACGGCGCCCCGCTGCTGATCGCCTGCGCGCTCGGCATCGAGCGGCTGGCGCTGCGCCGCGGCGCGGGCGGGCCGGCCACCGTACTCCGTACGGGCATGGGCCCGGACGCGGCGGCGAGCGCCGTCACGCGCGCGCTGCGCGACGAGCCCGTGCCGGGCCGTACGGCGGTCGTCGCCACCGGCTTCTGCGCCGGCCTGGCCTCCGGGATGCACCCCGGGGACCTGGTGCTGGCGGACGCCGCACACGACGGCGACGGCCGTACGGCATGCGTGGGCACCGAGCGCCTCGCCGAGGCGCTCGCCCCGCTGGGCACACTCCACACCGGCCCGCTCGCGGGCTCCGACCACGTGGTACGGGGCGCCGAGCGGGCGGAACTGCGCGCGACGGGCGCCATCGCCGTAGACATGGAGTCCGCCGCCACACTCCGCGCCGCCGTACGCAGCGCCCCGGACCGTCCGGTTGCCGCCGTACGGGTGGTGGTGGACGCCCCCGAGCACGAACTGATCAGGGTCGGGACGCTGAAGGGAGGAATATCGGCATTCCGCGTCCTGCGCGCGGTCCTGCCCGCGTTCCTCGAATGGCACCGATCCTTGCTGCTACCCCGGAGGTGAGCGAGAAATGGCCATGCCGCTCCGCCAGTCCATCCGCGTCGGTACGTATCTCTTCGAACAGAAACTCCGCAAGAAGGAGAAGTTCCCGCTGATCGTGGAGCTGGAGCCGCTTTTCGCCTGCAATCTCAAATGCGAGGGCTGCGGCAAGATCCAGCATCCGGCGGGCGTGCTCAAGCAGCGCATGCCGGTCGCCCAGGCGGTGGGCGCGGTCCTCGAGTCGGGCGCCCCCATGGTGTCCATCGCGGGCGGCGAACCGCTGATGCACCCGCAGATCGACGAGATCGTACGGCAGTTGGTGGCGCGGAAGAAGTACGTCTTCCTGTGCACCAACGCGATGCTCATGCGCAAACACCTCGACAAGTTCACGCCCTCGCGCTATTTCGCCTTCGCCGTCCACATCGACGGACTGCGCGAGCGGCACGACGAATCGGTCGCCAAAGAAGGGGTGTTCGACGAGGCCGTGGCGGCGATGAAGGAGGCCAAGGCGCGCGGCTTCCGTGTCACCACCAATTCCACCTTCTTCAACACCGACACCCCGCAGACCGTCATCGAGGTGCTCGACTACCTCAACGACGACCTGAAGGTGGACGAGATGATGATCTCGCCCGCGTACGCCTACGAGAAGGCGCCCGACCAGGAGCACTTCCTCGGCGTCGACCAGACCCGTGAGCTGTTCCGGAAGGCGTTCGCGGGCGGCAACCGCGGCCGCTGGCGGCTCAACCACAGCCCGCTCTTCCTCGACTTCCTCGAGGGCAAGGCCGACTTCCCGTGTACGGCCTGGGCGATCCCCAACTACTCGCTGTTCGGCTGGCAGCGCCCCTGCTACCTGATGAGCGACGGCTACGTGCCGACGTACCGGGAGCTCATTGAAGAGACCGACTGGGACGCGTACGGCCGGGGCAAGGACCCGCGCTGCGCCAACTGCATGGCGCACTGCGGCTACGAGCCGACCGCCGTCCTGGCCACCATGGGTTCGCTGAAGGAATCGCTGCGCGCGGCACGGGAGACCGTACGCGGAAACCGCAGCTAAGCCGCGGAAGGGGGGCTCATCATGCCTCTGCTCGAAGACATCGGGGGACCGGACGACCTCAAACGGCTCACCGGGTCGGAGCTCGACGAACTCGCCGAGGAAATCCGGCAGTTCCTGATCCACGCGGTGGCCCGCACCGGCGGCCACCTCGGTCCGAACCTGGGCGTGGTCGAGCTGACCATCGCCCTCCACCGCGTGTTCGACTCGCCCGCGGACCGCGTCCTGTGGGACACCGGGCACCAGGCGTACGTGCACAAGCTGCTGACCGGCCGGCAGGACTTCTCGAAGCTCAAGGGCAAGGGCGGGCTGTCGGGCTACCCGTCGCGCGCGGAGTCCGAGCACGACGTCATCGAGAACTCGCACGCCTCCACCGTCCTCGGCTGGGCCGACGGCCTGGCCAAGGCCAACCAGGTGCGGGGCCGCCCGCACCACGTGGCCGCCGTCATCGGTGACGGCGCGCTGACCGGCGGGATGGCCTGGGAGGCGCTGAACAACATCGCGGCAGCGAAGGACCGCCCGCTGGTCATCGTCGTCAACGACAACGAGCGCTCGTACGCGCCGACCATCGGCGGCCTCGCCAACCACCTGGCCACGCTGCGTACGACGGACGAGTACGAGCGCGTACTGGCCTGGGGGAAGGGCGTGCTCCAGCAGACGCCGGTCGTCGGCAAGCCGCTGTACGAGTCGCTGCACGGCGCGAAGAAGGGCTTCAAGGACGCCGTCGCGCCACAGGGCATGTTCGAGGACCTGGGGCTGAAGTACGTCGGCCCGATCGACGGCCACGACATCGGCGCGGTGGAGTCCGCGCTGCAGCGGGCAAAACGGTTCGGCGGGCCGGTCATCGTGCACTGCCGTACGCAGAAGGGCCGCGGCTACGAGCCGGCGCTGGCCGACGAGGCGGACCACTTCCACACCGTCGGGCGGATCGACCCGCTCACCGCCGAGCCCGTCGCGCCGGCCGCCGGGCCGTCCTGGACCTCGGTGTTCCGCGACGAGATGGTACGGATCGGGGCCGAGCGGGAGGACGTCGTCGCGGTGACCGCGGCGATGCTCGAACCGGTCGGGCTCGGGCCGTTCGCGGCGGCGTACCCGGACCGGATCTTCGACGTCGGCATCGCCGAGCAGCACGCCACCGTCTCCGCGGCCGGCATGGCCACCGGCGGGCTGCACCCGGTCGTCGCCGTCTACGCCACGTTCCTGGGGCGGGCCTTCGACCAGCTGCTGATGGACGTGGCGCTGCACCGGTGCGGCGTCACGTTCGTACTGGACCGGGCCGGGATCACCGGGCCCGACGGCGCCTCGCACCACGGGATGTGGGACATGTCCGTACTGCAGGCGGTACCGGGGCTGCGTATCGCCGCGCCCCGCGACGCCGAGCAGCTGCGGGCGGAGCTGCGGGAGGCGCTGGACGTGGACGACGCGCCCACCGTGGTGCGCTTCCCGAAGGAGACCGTCGCCGAACCGCTGCCCGCGGTGCGCCGCGTGGGCGGACTCGACGTGCTCCGGGAGCACCCGGAGCCCGCCACGGCCGGGCCGGACGGGGCCGGCGGCGCCGAACGGCCCGCCCGCGACGTGCTCCTCGTCGCCGTCGGCGTGATGGCGCCGGTGTGCCTGGAGGCCGCGGAGCTGCTGGCGGGCCGCGGCATCGACTGTACGGTCGTGGACCCGCGCTGGGTCAAGCCCGTCGACGAGGCCCTGCCGCCGCTGGCCGCGCAGCACCGGGCGGTGGCGGTGGTGGAGGACAACTGCCGCGCCGGAGGCGTCGGTTCGGCCGTCGACCAGGCGCTGCGCGACGCCGGTGTGGACCGGCCGCTGTGCGGCATCGGCCTGCCGCCGGAGTTCCTGGCGCACGGCAAGCGCGCGGAGCTGCTGGCCGACGTCGGGCTGACACCGGCCGAGATCGCCGGACGTATCGCCGCCACCGTGCTGCGCGCCCGCGGCGAACCGGGCGCGGCTGCCGGCGGGGAGGGGCGAGCCGGGGGTGCGGGAGTGGGGGCGGCGAGCGAGGAGACCGCCGGGTGAGCCACTTCGATCTGGCCAAGCTGCTGGCCGAACGCGGCGGCGAGGGCCACGCCCTGCACTCCCGGCATCTCAACCACCAACTCCCGCGCATGCTCCGGACCATCGGCTTCGACCAGGTCTACCAGCGGGCCGAGGGCGCGTACTTCTACGACACCGAGGGCCGCGACTACCTCGACATGCTCGCGGGCTTCGGCGTGATGGCCCTCGGCCGGCACCACCCCGTCGTACGGCAGGCCCTGCACGACGTGCTCGACGCGTCGCTGCCGGACCTCACCCGCTTCGACTGCGCGCCGCTGCCCGGGCTGCTGGCCGAGCGGCTCCTCGGCCACGCACCGGGAATGGAGCGGGTGTTCTTCGGGAACAGCGGCACCGAGGCGGTGGAGACCGCGCTGAAATTCGCCCGCTACGCCACACGGAAACCACGAATTCTCCACTGTCATCACTCTTTTCACGGTCTCACCACAGGATCTCTGTCGGTGAACGGCGAAGATGGATTCCGTGAAGGTTTTGCGCCCTTGCTACCCGATACGCCCGTTCCGCTAGGGGACCTCGGTGCGCTGGAACGCGAGTTGGCACGGGGTGACGTGGCCGCGCTCGTCGTCGAGCCGATTCAGGGCAAGGGCGTGCACGCGGCGCCCTCCGGATATCTGCGCGCGGCCCGCGAGGCGCTGCACCGGCGGGGCGGGCTGCTGATCGTCGACGAGGTGCAGACGGGCCTGGGGCGTACCGGCGACTTCTTCGCGTACCAGCACGAGGACGGCGTGGCCCCCGACCTCGTGTGCGTCGCGAAGGCGCTGTCCGGCGGCTACGTGCCGGTGGGCGCGACGCTGGGCAAGGAGTGGATCTTCAAGAAGGTCTACTCCTCGATGGACCGCGTACTGGTCCACTCCGCCAGCTTCGGGGCGAACGCGCAGGCCATGGCCGCCGGCCTGGCGACGCTGCAGGTCATCGCGGACGACAGGCTGACGGAGAACGCCCGGCGCACCGGGGATCTGCTGCGCGGGCGGCTCGCCGAGCTCGTCGGCCGCTACGAGCTGCTGCACGACGTACGCGGCCGGGGCCTGATGATCGGCATCGAGTTCGGCAGGCCGTCCTCGCTGCGGCTGCGCAGCCGGTGGACGATGCTCCAGACCGCCCGCAAGGGACTGTTCGCGCAAATGGTCGTCGCGCCGCTGCTGCGTCGGCACAGAATCCTCACCCAGGTCTCCGGCGACCATCTGGAGGTCATCAAGCTGATTCCGCCGCTGATCGTCGGGGAACGGGAGGCGGATCGATTTGTCGACGCGTTCACACAGGTCATGGACGAGGCGCACACGGGCGGCGGACTCATGTGGGATTTCGGCCGTACGCTGATGAAACAGGCGGTGACGTCCGGGCACCGCGGCGACTGAGCCGTACCGCGCCGGTGCCCGGCCCGGTCGACTAGTCGACAAGGCGCTCACGCAGCCGTTCCCGGGTGCCCGCGCTCAGCTTCAGGCCCTCCGTGAGGTACGCCTCGACGTCGCCCCACTCCTCGTCGATCGTGTCGAAGGCGGCGGCGAGGTAGCCGGGGCGCGCGTCGAAGAGCGGCGCGAGCAGCTCCAGCACCTCGGCGGACAGGCCGCCCTCGGCGCCCTCCGCGCGGTGCACCTTGTACCGGCGGTGCGGGGAGTTCGACTCGAGGTAGTCGGCCTCGATCGCGTCCCGCCGTACGCCGACGGCCAGCAGCGTCACGGCTATGGACAGCCCCGCCCGGTCCTTGCCCGCCGCGCAGTGCAGCAGCGCGGGCACGCTGTCCCCGGCGATGTCGTGCAGCACACGGCTGTGCTCGGCGGTGCGGCCCAGGACCATGGCGCGGTACGAGGCGGTCATCCGGTCCGCCGCCTGCCCGTCGGAGAGCGCCGCCCGCAGCTGGGCGAGGTCGCCCTTGCGCACCATCCGCCAGAAGTCGGCGCCGTCGGCCGGGTCGGTCAGCGGGATGTTCACGTTGCGGGTGCCCGGCAGCGCCGCGTCCGGGCCCTCCAGCGCCTGGTCGGCGGAGTTGCGGAAGTCGAACACCGTGTGCAGCCCGAGACCGCTCAGATACGCCACGTCCTCGGAGGTGGCGTGCGCCAGGTGCCCGCTGCGGAACAGCACTCCGTGCCGCAGCCGGCGCCCGTCGGCCGTGGGCAGTCCGCCGACATCGCGGAAGTTGCGCACCCCGGTCAGGGTGGGCTCGGCGGGCTGCGTGGTCACGGGCGCTCCTCTGCTCGGGGTGTGCTCCGGGTCCGCCGCGAATCCGCTCCGGCGTGTTCCGCTCCGGTGCTGACGAGGGTGTGGCGGATGGTTTCTGCCGACCATACGACATTGGGTGCCAGGGGTAATCAGCCGTGCGATCCGGTCTGTGCGGAAGGAGGTGCGGCGGGCGCGCATATGCCCTTGTCGACATTCCGACTACGGCCCTGTACGGTCCCGATCCCGCTGTCCAGCCCTGCCGTACGGCATGCTCACGCACATTCCGCTTCGCGGCTCCAACATGGCGGGAATTGGTCGTGTCCGGCCTTCACAGTCGGGCAGACCAGGTAACTTCCGCATTCCGCAAGCGAGTTATGATCTGTGCGCCCGGTCAATCGTGTGCCCGACGAGTTCACCCGTTAGGAGCTGGCGAGGGGTGGCGAATATGTCATCAGCGCCCGCTCGGCGCCGTAGTGACAGCTAGCGTAGCCACGGCGCTGTGAGCGTCCGGCGTGCCTCGAGCAGGCCCTTCAGACAGACCTCAAGCCAACCGAGGAAACCGATGCCTGAACCCCCGAGCCATTCGGTGCAGACAGGAAGGGGAACGTCCGCTCCCGTAGGTGCCGCGGCCGTCCCCTCCAGCTCGAACGGGCCCCGTGCGCGGCACGGCAGGATTCCGGTGCGCGAGAGCGCCGGTGACGCCGCGATGCGGCACCGCATGGTCCGGCTCGCCGTCCTCCCCGCCGCGATCGTGGCCGTCACCGCGAGCGCCGTGATCGCCTTCGTCATGCGCGACCAGGGAGGCGTCGACGCCACCGGTGCGCCCGCGTCGGCCACCCTCTGGGGCGTGCTCGCCGGATCGCTGCTGCTCACCTGCGC
Organism: Streptomyces armeniacus; assembly: GCF_003355155.1. NCBI lineage: Bacteria > Bacillati > Actinomycetota > Actinomycetes > Kitasatosporales > Streptomycetaceae > Streptomyces > Streptomyces armeniacus. The sequence continues at coordinate 1,815,454 of NZ_CP031320.1, forward strand.
GGTGGTGGTGGGGGCCGCGCTGTTCGCCTCGACCGAGGCCCGTACGACCGTCGAGCGGTACGGCCAGCTGCGCCGGTCCTCCGAGCGCGGCCAGACCGAAGTACGGGCCCAGCTGCGCAGGTTGGAGCAGGGCGAGCGGCCGCGCATCCCCGGGCCGCCCCCGGAGCTCGAGCCCGCCGGCGACGCGCTGGACCGGCTCGGGCACGAGCTGACGCTCGCCCAGCACACCGCCGAGGCGGCGGTCGCGGAGGCCGCGGCGCTCGTACGCGCGGGCAGCAGCGGCAGTGACGAGAAGGTCGAGGTGTTCGTGAACCTCGCGCGCAGGCTCCAGTCGCTGGTGCACCGCGAGATCGAACTCCTGGATGAACTGGAGAACGAGGTCGAGGACCCGGATCTGCTCAAGGGACTGTTCCACGTCGACCACCTCGCCACCCGCATCCGGCGGCACGCGGAGAACCTTGCCGTGCTCGGCGGCGCGGTCTCCCGGCGGCAGTGGACCCGGCCCGTGACGATGACCGAGGTGCTGCGCTCCTCGATCGCCGAGGTCGAGCAGTACTCCCGGGTGAAGCTGGTCCCGCCGATTGAGGGCACGCTACGCGGCCACGCCGTCGCCGACGTCATCCACCTGCTCGCCGAGCTGGTGGAGAACGCGACCATCTTCTCCGCCCCGCAGACCACCGTTCTGCTGCGCGCCCAGCACGTGACCGCCGGCCTCGCCGTCGAGGTGGAGGACCGCGGCCTGGGCATGGACGCGAACGAGCAGAACCGGATGAACGCGCTCCTGGCCGACCCCGAGCAGTTCGACGTCGGCGAACTGCTCTCCGACGGCCGGATCGGCCTGTTCGTCGTCTCCGCGCTCGCGCGCAGGCACGGCATCGTCGTCCAGCTGCAGAGCAACATCTACGGCGGCATCCAGGCGGTCCTGGTGCTGCCGCGGCCCGTGCTCGGTGACACGGCGGACACTTCCAAGCAGTCCGCCGCACAGCCCGCACAGCCCGCACAGCCCGTGCCGGCCGCCGTGCCGCAGCGTACGGGCGTACCGCAGGGCCAGCTCCAGAGCGCGCAGCACGGCTACCCGCTGGGCCACCCCCAGGGTCAGGAGCACCAGCGCGCGGCGGCGCCGAACGGCGTGCCGCAGCAGCAGCCCGGCCAGCCCCCGCAGCCGGTCCACCACGGCCAGCCGCAGAGTCCCGCGCCGCAGATCCCGGCGCAGACGCACGGCCGGGCACGGCCCCAGGAAGCGGAGCACGTACGGGCGCCCGCGCCCGAGAGCGTACGGGCCGGCGGCCCGCCCCCCGGTCCGCCGCAGCAGCCGCCGCCACGGGCGCAGCAGCCCGCGCCCCCGCCGGCGGCCGCACCCGGCGAGCGCCCGCAGCTGCCCAAGCGGCGCCGTCAGGAACACCTCGTGCCCGAGCTGCGCGACGGCCCGCGGGCGCAGGTGACCACGGATGAGCCGGACGCAGGTCACGACCCAGGTCTGATGGCCGCGTTCCGCCGGGGCACCAGCCTCGCGGACGAGTCCGACGGCACCGACGAGACCCACCCGACCCACACCGCCCCCAAGACCCGTCCGCCACCGCCGCAGCCCGCATACGCATATGACTCGTTGATCCTCACCACACCTACACACTATTGAATGAGCCGGCGACCCCGGGGATCTCACCTGAGGCCACGGTCGGCGGCGTCAGGAGTGTATAAGGGACAGGGGTGTGCCTCGGGCACGAGCTGATCGCCGCCGAACTGGGCCTGGAACTCGTCCGCAAGGCACGCCCGTACCAGGGCGCGCAGGAGCGGATCGACCTCTTCGGACGCGCCGAGACGGTCGGCTTCTACAACTCGTACGCCGCGCACTGCCCGGACCGGACCGCCGACCGGCTCGCCCTGCGCCACGTCGAGGTGAGCCGGGACGGCGGCAGCGGCGAGGTGCACGCGCTGCGCGGACCGGGCTTCGCGGGCGTGCAGTTCCACCCGGAGTCCGTGCTGAGCCTGAACGGCGCGGAGATCACGGCGGAGCTGCTGGCCGCCGTCCACGTCTGAACGGACTCCGGTACGAGCGCGGTGCCCGGGGCACGGGGCTGGTCGGCCCCGGGCACCTCGCACGCCGGTCAGCCGAAGAACACGCCCGCCTCCTCGTACAGTTCGGGCGAAACCGTCTTCAGCTTGGCCGTCGCTTCCGCGAGCGGCACCCGCACGATGTCGGTGCCGCGCAGCGCCACCATGGTGCCCCAGTCGCCGTCCCGCACCGCGTCGATCGCGTGCAGCCCGAAGCGGGTGGCGAGCCAGCGGTCGAAGGCGCTGGGCGTGCCGCCGCGCTGGATGTGCCCCAGCACGGTCGTACGCGCCTCCTTGCCCGTACGCGCCTCGATCTCCTTGGCGAGCCACTCGCCGACGCCGGACAGCCGGACGTGCCCGAACGAGTCCTTCGACCCGTCCTTCAGCACCATCTGGCCGTCCTTGGGCATCGCGCCCTCCGCGACGACCACGATCGGCGCGTAACTCGCCTTGAACCGCGACTCCACCCAGCCGCAGACCTGCTCGACGTCGAAGCGCTGCTCGGGGATGAGGATGCAGTTGGCGCCGCCCGCGAGGCCGGAGTGCAGGGCGATCCAGCCCGCGTGCCGGCCCATGACCTCCACCACCAGCACCCGCATGTGGGACTCGGCGGTGGTGTGCAGCCGGTCGATGGCCTCGGTGGCCACATGGACGGCGGTGTCGAAGCCGAAGGTGTAGTCGGTGGCGGACAGGTCGTTGTCGATGGTCTTGGGCACGCCGACGCAGTGGATGCCGAACTCGTCGGTGAGCCGGGCCGCCACACCGAGCGTGTCCTCACCACCGATCGCGATCAGCGCGTCGACCTCGTGCTTGGCGAGGTTCTCCCGGATCCGGCGGACGCCGTTCTCCTCGTTGAACGGGTTGGTACGCGAGGAGCCCAGGATCGTGCCGCCGCGCGGCAGCGTGCCGCGGACGGCGGGGATGTCGAGCGGCACGGTGTCCCCCTCCAGCGGACCGCGCCATCCGTCCCGGAACCCGAGGAAGCCATAGTCGTACTGCTGAACTCCTTTACGGACCACGGCCCGCATGACCGCATTGAGCCCGGGGCAGTCTCCGCCACCGGTCAGCACTCCGACCCGCATGGGAATGTTCCCTTCTCACGTGGACGCGACAGCCGCCACGCTAGCGGTGATCCAGATCACAGGGGATGGGGCGTACGGCACGGATTCCGCGTCATGACGCCCCGAACCGGCCATCCGCGTCCCTGCCCGCTCACTCGTACGAGGGACCGCTCAGCCGCGTACGTCAGCGCCGCGCGCCGAGGGCGTGCGCGAGGGGCGCCGGGGGAGCGTCTCCGGTCAGTCCGCGGTCGGTTCCCGGCCAGTCCGCAGTCAGTGCCCGGTCAGTCCTCGCCGTCCAGGCCGCGCTCGATCGCGTACCGCACCAGCTCGACGCGGTTGTGCAACTGCAGCTTGCCCAGGGTGTTCTGCACGTGGTTCTGCACGGTCCGGTGCGATATCACCAGCCGTTCGGCGATCTGCCGGTAGCTGAGCCCCTTCGCGACCAGCCGCAGCACCTCGGTCTCGCGCTCCGTCAGCTGCGGAACGCCGGAGTCCGCGGGCGTCGCCGCGGACGCCGCCGGCTCGGTGGCCAGCCTCCGGTACTCGCCCAGCACCAGTCCGGCCAGTCCGGGCGTGAACACCGGGTCGCCGTCGGCCGTACGGCGCACCGCGTCCACCAGCTCCTCGGTGCTCGCCGACTTCACCAGGTAGCCGGTCGCGCCGGACTTCACGGCCTCCAGCACGTCCGCGTGCTCGCCGCTCGCCGAGAGCACCAGCACCCGCAACTTCTGGTCGGCGCCGGCCAGTTCGCGGCAGACCTCGACGCCCGGCCTGCCGGGCAGGTTGAGGTCCAGCACCAGCACGTCGGGTGCGGCGGCCAGCGCGCGGCGTACGGCCTGCTCGCCGTCGCCCGCCGTGGCCACCACCTCGAAGCCGGCCTCGCCCAGGTCGCGGGCGACCGCGTCGCGCCACATCGGGTGGTCGTCGACGACCATCACCCGCAGCGCCGGCTCGCGCCGCGCCTCCGCACCTTCCCCGTCCGCGGCCCGCGCCTGGTCCTCGTACCGGTCCTGGTCAGACATGCTTCGGCATCCTCAATTCCACTTCGGTTCCCTGCCCCGGCACGGACACCAGCTCCGCCGTGCCGCCCAGCTCCCGCAGCCGTCCGCGTATGGACAGCGCGACCCCCATACGGCCCTCGGCCTCCGCGTCCTCCAGCCGCCCGGCCGGGATGCCGGGCCCGTCGTCGCGCACGCTCACCAGCACCGAGTCCGGCTCGTCCTCCAGCAGGATCCACGCGCGCGCGTGCTCCCCGGCGTGCCGGCGCACGTTGTCCAGGGCGGCCGCGACGGCCGCCGCCAGTTCGCGTGCGGCCTCCGCGGCCAGCCGTACGGGAGTGCCGGGTCCCGAGAACGTCACCCGCGCCCCCGCCTCGCCCGCCAGCAGCCGGTGCAGGTCGACTGTGCGCTCCGCGCCGTCTTCCGCTCCGGGCGCGGGGCCGCCGGGTGCGGAACCCGCGCGTGAACCGGCCGCGGCCGTCGCGTGCTCCTCCGCCGCGTCCCGTGCCGGAGAGCGCGCCGAGACCAGCGCCCGCAGCGCCACCTCCTGCTCGCCCGCGAGCCGCCCGAGTTCGGCCGCGTCACCGCCGAGCTTCGCGCCGCGCCGCTGCACCATTGCCAGCACCTGCAGCACGCTGTCGTGGATGTCGCGCGCGAGCCGCTCCCGTTCGCGGGTGGCCGCCTCGATACGGAGGGCGCGGGCCAGCGTACGTTCACTGGCGCGCGCGACCTCCACCACGTAGCCGATGGCGATGCTGGCCACACAGACCAGCAGCACGTTGTGCACGGTGTCGCGGGTCGCGCCGCCGCGTTCCAGGAGGCTGGCGATGCCGACGAGTGCCGAGGCCGCCGCGCCCCAGCGCCAGCCGCCCTTGATGGCGCAGCCGAGCACGGCGCCGGCGGTCCAGATCGACGGCAGGGTGGTGACGCCCTCCGCCAGCTGCGTGGACGACGCCACGTAGCGCGTGAGGACGATGCCGGTCAGCGCCATCGTCAGGTCGCCGGCGAGGAAGGGGACCGTGCAGCGCTCCGCCGACAGGGCCTTCCCGGCCGTGCACGCCGTCCACACGGTGAGCGCGCCGATGTAGACACTCGCGACGACCGGGTGCGCGTACTCGCCGCGCACGAGGAGATGCAGGCCGATCGCGTAGAGGAGCGTCGCCACCCGGTACCCGGTCAGCGCGCGCCACAGCGGCTGCTCGACCGACATCTTCGCGGCCATTCCGCCCCCCCGTCCGTGCTCGTACGGTGCCGCTAAGCGGCTCTCCGGTGATCGTCCCCGCGGGTGCTCCCCGGCCGCCCGCCCTTCCCCTGCTTCCCGGCCTTCTCCGCCTGCTCGCGCTCCGCCTTCTCGGCCTTCTCGGCCTTGTCGGCGTCGGCGATACGGCGCTTGGCGGCGGTGGCGTAGATGTCCACGTACTCCTGGCCGGACAGCCTCATGATCTCGTACATGACCTCGTCCGTCACCGAGCGCTGGATGAAGCGGTCCGCGTCCATGCCCTGGTAGCGGCTGAAGTCCAGCGGCTTGCCGATCCGGATGCCCGGCCGCATCAGCTTCGGGACCACCTGGCCCGGCGGCTGGATCTTCTCCGTGTCGATCATCGCGACCGGGATCACCGGGGCGCCGGAACGCAGCGCCAGCCGCGGCAGCCCGCCGGGCTTGCCGCGGTACAGCCTGCCGTCGGGGGAACGCGTGCCCTCGGGGTAGATGCCGAACAGCTCACCCCGCTCCAGCACCTCCATGCCGCTCTGGATGGCCGCCTCGCCCGCGCCCCGTACGCCGGAGCGGTCCACCGGAAGCTGCCCGACGCCCTTGAAGAACGCGGCCGTCAGCCGCCCCTTCACACCGGGCGAGGTGAAGTACTCGGCCTTGGCGATGAACGTGACCTTCCGGTCCAGCACCGCGGGCAGGAAGAAGGAGTCCGAGAACGACAGATGGTTGCTCGCCAGGATGGCGGGGCCGCTTTCGGGAATGTTCTCCAGGCCCTCCACCCAGGGGCGGAAGACCAGTTTGAGCGAGCTGCCGACCGACAGCTTCATCGCGCCGTAGAACAACCGGGACCTCCTGTGTCCGACGCTCCGAGCCTATCCCGCCGTACGGCCCTCTGTTCCGGATCAGATGTGCGGGCGCACCCGGGCACTGCCGGACCCGCGTACGACGAATTAGAGTGGCAGCACTGCCGCCTGCCCGCCGCGAACGGAGTCCCACGGTGCCGCTCATTCCAGGAGCCGAACCGATGCGCCACGACGGCTCACAGGTCGGAGTGCTCCTCTGCCACGGCTTCACCGGCTCTCCGCAGTCACTCCGCCCCTGGGCCCTGCACCTCGCCGACGCGGGGTACACGGTGTCCCTGCCGCTCCTGCCCGGCCACGGCACCCGCTGGCAGGACCTGGAGGTGACCGGCTGGCAGGACTGGTACGCCACCGTGGACCGCGAGCTGCGCGTCCTGCGGGACAGCTGCGAGCAGGTCTTCGTGGGCGGCCTGTCCATGGGTGGCGCGCTGGCGCTGCGGCTCGCGGCCCGGCACGGCGACGCGGTGAGCGGCGTCGTGGTGGTCAACCCGGCGTGCAGCTTCCCGCGGCTGGAGGGGTACGCGCTGCCGGTCGTACGCCACCTGGTGCGGTCGACGAAGGGCATCGCCGACGACATCGCCAAGGAGGGCAGCCACGAGCTCGGCTACGACCGGGTGCCGCTGCGCGCCGCGCACTCGCTGCGGGACCTCTTCCGCGTCGCCTGCGGTGAACTCGCCCAGGTGACCCAGCCGCTGCTCGTCCTGCACAGCCGGACGGACCACGTGGTGCCGCCCGCGGACTCCGCGCACATCCTCGCCTCGGTGTCGTCCGAGGACGTCACCGAGACGCTGCTGGAGCGGAGTTACCACGTCGCGACACTCGACCACGACGCGGAGCGCATCTTCGCGGACAGCGAGGGCTTCATCTCCCGTATCGCAGCAGGGAAGCAGGCACGTGACAGGGCGTAACGCCGACTCAGGCAAGGGCGGCGACGAGCCGGAGCCCGTGCTGCCCCCGGACGAGGAGGCGGCCTGGGCGGAGATCGTCGCCGCGTACGGAGAGGTGCCGGACGTCGGGCAGGCGGACGCCGGGCTCCGTACGGACGACGACGGTCCCGGCGGTTCCGGGGACGCGCGCGAGGACGACGGCGCCGACGCGCCGGACGAGGCGCGTGAGGACGACGGCGACGGCGGTCACGGCGACGGACACGACCGGCGCGAGCCGGACGGCGACACCCTCACGCGGCCCGCCGACGACGACCGCGACCGCGATCCGGAGGACGCGGGCGACCCGCCCGTGCGCAGCGTCACCGTCTACGCGGCGGGCACCGGGCCGCGGGACTGGGACGCCGCCGAGGAGGACGAGGACGAGGGCCACTTCGTGCCCCCCGAGCCGCCGCCGCTCCCGGAGACCGACCCGACCACCAGGTTCGCGTGGTTCGCGGTGCTCGGCGGCCCGCTGCTGCTGCTCGCCGCGGTGCTGTTCCGCCTCGACATGACCTGGTGGATCATCACGCTGGGCGTCGGCGGCTTCCTCGGCGGCTTCGGCACGCTGGTGGCCCGCATGCGGGACGACTCGGACGACGACGACTTCGAGGACCCGGGCCGCGGAGCGGTCGTCTAGCCGGTCCGGTCCGGTCACCGGTCGCGGCCAGCGGTCACCGGTCACGGTCCGCGGCCTTTCCGGCGGTCCGGCCACGGGTCCGGCACCCGCTGCCGGGTCTGCGCACGATCCGGCAGCGTGCGCCCCGCGAACTCTGCCCGAATCGGGCAGTGCGCCCCGTACCGCCCCCGCGCGACCATCGAGGGGCCGGCACACCCGGCCCGTCCGGCGACTCGGGACGGCCGGGGCGACGAAAGGGGGCCGATCGTGCTGACTCTGCTGATGGTGTTCACCCTGGTGACACTGCTGACCGGCTGGCTGATCTCCATCGAGCTGCGCCGCGAACGCGAGCGCGCCGAAGTGAAGCCGAACGGCGCGCGCTGACGCGTCGGTTTCCGGCGCCCGCTGGGCCCAACGGCGCCCGCTGAGCCCTCACCCGGCCGGCGCCGCCGGGGGAATCCGCAGCGCCGCCAGTACGGGCAGGTGGTCGCTCGCCGCCCGCAGGTCGCGGTCTGTGACGCCCGCGAGCCCGGCGGGGACGCCGCAGCCCAGCACCTCGATGCCGTCCGACGCCAGCACGGCGTCGATGCGCTGGTGCGGATCGTCCGGTGTCGACGTGTGCTCGCCGCCCCACGGCTTCGCCGCCCAGCAGTCCTGCAACGAGTCCGCCAGCCGGCGGAAGGCCCGGCCGCCGGGCCGGTCGTTCAGGTCGCCCGCCACCACCGAGTGGGGCGTCTCCGCGCGCGGCAGCCGGTCCAGCAGCATCCCCGCCTGCGCGTGGCGTTCGGCGGCCTGCAGGCTGAGGTGGCAGCTGACGACGGACAGCCGCGCCGAGGAGCCGAACCGGAGGACGGCCGTGGCCAGTCCGCGCCGGTGCAGTCCGGGCGTACGGGGCAGCAGCACGTCCTCGGTGTGCTCGACGTACGCGCGCAGCGACGCCAGGATCATCGGGCCGCTGGCCGTCGCGCCGCCCGTGACGTAGCAGAGCTCGGTCTGACGGGCGAGCCACGAGGCGTACTTGCGCCAGCGGAAGAACCGCGGCGCCTCCTGCACGCAGACGACGTCGGGGGCGCACGCCCGGATCACCCGGGCGAGCGCCCCCTTGTCGTCGCGCATGGAGCGGATGTTGTAGCTGAGCAGGCGGATCACGGCAGAGCCTTCGGGCTCGGACTTCGACTCGGGGAGATCCGCAAGATCCGCAAGTGTCATGTCACCGAAGCGTAGTACGTGTCCTGTGCCTGGTCCGTACGTGGTCTCTGCGACGCCTTTACGTGCCCAACGCGCGTGCGGCGCGCCGCGCGTGCGTCGTGGCCGAGGGCGTTCCTCAAACCCGGACGGGCTGGTTTTGCCCGGCTGAGCGCCGTGGCCGGGCTCAGGGTCCGGTGGGCGGTCCCTGGCCCCGGGCGGTGTCCACGGGCCGGACGGGCTGGTTTGCCCGTGCGGTGTCAGCCCTGGCGGGCCAGGTCCGCCGCGCCCACCAGCCCGGCCTCGCCGCCGAGTTGGGCGGCAAGCACCTGGGCGTGCGGCCGCCACTGGCCGCCGACCAGCCAGCGCCGGAACGACTTGCGGATCGGGTCCAGGACCAGATCGCCCTCGTCCGAGACGCCGCCGCCCACGATGAACGCCGACGGGTCGAACAGCGAGGCCAGGTCGGCCAGTCCGGCGCCCGCCCAGCGCGCCAGCTCGCGGAACGCGTCGACCGCCACCGGGTCGCCCGCCCGCGCCGCCTGGCTGATGTGCCGGCCCTCGATGTTCTCCGCCGTGCCGTCGCCGAGGCCGAGCAGCACCTCGGCGTTCTCGGGCGTCGCGGCGGCACGCTGCTGCGCGTACCGTACGAGGGCGCGCCCCGAGGCGTACTGCTCCCAGCAGCCCTGGCTGCCGCAGCCGCACAGCAGGCCGTCCGGGACGACGCGGATGTGGCCGAACTCCGCCGCCACTCCGAAGCGTCCGCGGTGCAGCTTGCCGCCGATGACGATGCCGCCGCCGAGGCCCGTGCCGAGCGTGATGCACACGACGTCGTCGTGGCCCTGCCCGGCGCCGAAGCGGTACTCGCCCCAGGCCGCCGCGTTCGCGTCGTTCTCGACCACGACGGGCAGCCCGACGCGCTGCTCGACCTTGTCCTTGAGCGCCTCGTGACGCCAGGCGATGTTCGGGGCGAAGAGCACGGTGGCGCGCTTGTCGTCCACGTACCCCGCGGCTCCGATGCCGACGGCCTCCACCGGGTGCTGGGCGCTGACCGTACGGACCGCGCCTCCGATGGCGTCCACGACGCCCTCCGCGGTCGGCGGGGTCGCCACCTTGCACGTCTCGAGGATCGTGCCCTCTTCGTCGACCACGCCGGCCGCGATCTTGGTGCCGCCGATGTCGACGCCGATGGTGAGTCCCATGTGTCCCTCAGTTTTCGGTCGATCCCCGCTGCGCATGAGGGTACCGGAGCGCACGGGGAGGCTCGGGCCGCGTCCGGTACGGGCGGACGGCCCGCGGGGCGACGGGTCTCAGTCCAGGTCGATCTGCTGCGGTCCGCCGGGGTCGTCGCCGTCGCGCCGCCCCTCGCCGCTGCCACGGTCGCCGCCGCTGTCCGTGCCGTCCTTCGTGCCGTCCGTGCCGTCCTTCGTGAGGTCCGCCGGACGCTGCGCGTCCTCCGGCCGCACCGTCGCCGACCAGCGGCGCTCCTCGCCCTGCACCGCGGAGCGGTACGCCGCGAGCAGCTCGCTGCCCGCCGTGGCGAGGTGGTCGAAGACCTGCGGGTTCCGCTCGACGACCGGCTCCACGACGGCCCGCGCCTGCTGGAACAGCTGCTGGGCGACGCCCTGCGCGGCGGCCTGCCCGGCCGGTCCGGCGAGCGGCTTGCCGAGCTGCCCGACCTTGTCGGCCACGGCGTCCGCCAGCCGCCGCAGCTCCTCGGCCGCGCTGACCGGCTGCGGCCCGTACTCCGCGCGGCGGCGGGCCTTCTCCGCGGCGAGGTCCTCTTCGCAGGCGGCCGCCCAGGCGTCGGCGTCGGCGTCGGGCTCGGCTGCGGGGCGCTCGGCGGCGGCATCGCTCATGACGGCTCCTACGGGACGGGCGACTTGTGGTCGTACGGGCTCACTCTCGACGTTACCCGAACAGCCGCACGGCGTGGGCCGCCGCGCGCCCTCAGCCCCCGTCCTGACCGCTTTCCGCCCGTGGCCACAGCCCCGGCTCCGGCGCGAAACGCACCCGCAGCTCCCCGTCCGCCAGCGCCGCCCCCGTGACCCGGCACCTGCGCAGCACGGAGGGCAACGGCAGCGTACGGCGGTACGGGCCGACGCCGACGGTCAGCTCGTCCCCGCGCCGTACGAGCCCCAACGCGTCCCGGCCCGCGCCCGGCAGGGGCAGCCGCCAGTGCAGCAGGCCCTCCTCGGCCAGCCGGTCCTCGACGGCGGCGGCACTGCCGGGCTCCGCGTCCATGCCGCGGACGGCCGGTGCCGGCAGCGCCGCCAGGTCGTGCGGGCCGCGCGGTTCCCGCCCCAGGTGCGGGAGTTCGGTCAGCGGCGCGTCGCCGGCGGCCTCGCGCAGTTCCTTGAGTACGGCCTGCTGCCGCCCGGAGAGTGCGGCCAGCCACTCGTCGGGGGAGCCGGTGGGCAGGACGCGGTTCGCGACGACCGCGTCGACGCGCAGGCCGTACAGCGCCAGGGCGGGCCGTACGGCACGGAGTGCCGCGACGGCGAGCGCGCCGCCGGGCTCGGTGACCAGCCGTACGGAGGTGCCCGCGGCGTCGATCACCCGCTGTACACCGGCGAGTTCGCGCTCCCAGCGCGCGGTGGCGCCGTACAGCCACTCCGCGGGCATCGGCACCCCGGCGAGCTGCGCGAGGACCGGGCGGAGCGCCCGCGCGGCCTGCTTCTCGGGCGGCAGCAGGCGCCGCAGGTAGCGGCGCAGCTGCTCGGGCAGCGCGAGGGCGGCGAGGGCCTCGGGCGCGGGCGGCAGGTCGGCGACGACCACGTCCCATGCGGGCCCGGTGGAGCCGTCCGTGCCGCCGGCCGCGCGCAGGGCGCGGAGCAGCGCGAAGGTGCCGGCGCCGGGCAGCGTGGTGAGTTCGTCCTCGGCGAGCGGCTCGGAGCCGGTGAACTCCAGCGCGGCGCGTGCGTGCCGCTGGACGGCCAGGGCCTGCGCGCGGAAGTCCTCGTCGGGGTCGACGCGGGCCGCCCACAGCCCGGGTACGCCGTCCACGGCGGCGGGCCGCAGCGGCCCGTACGCGTCCTCCGCCCCGTACGCCGGAGCGAGCGGCGCGTCCAGCACCGCCTCCAGCACCCCGTCCGGCGCGGTGCTCAGCAGCAGCGTGCGTGCGCCGCCCCGCGCGGCGCGCAGCGCGGTCGCGGCCGCGACGGTCGTACGGCCGCTGCCTCCCGCGCCGGTGACGAGCACCGTACGGACGGCCGGTGCGGCCTCCGTACGGTCGTCGCCATCCGTACGGGCCTCTTCGGCCTCCGTACGGTCGTCGCCATCCGTGCGGTCCGGACCGTCGTCCGGCATCTCAGGGACGGTCGCCTTTCGACGCGTCCGGCCCGCCCTCCGGGCCGCCCGCGCCCGACTCGACGCGCTTCTTCAGCCCGTCCAGCGCGCGGTCGATGATGACCTTCTCCGCCTTGCGCTTGATCATCCCGAGCATGGGGATCTTGACGTCCACGGTCAGCTGGTACGTGACCTTCGTGCTCGCGCCGCCGGACAGCGGCGCCAGCACGTACGAGCCGTCCAGCGCGCGCAGCATCTGCGACTTGACCAGGTGCCAGCGCACCTCGTGCTCGCCGGCCCACTCGTACTCGAGCGTGTGCTCGTCCTTGATCGCGCCGGCGTCCAGCAGGAGGCGTACCTGTTCGGCGCGCCCGTCGGAGTCAGAGGAGAGCACCTCGGCCTCCTTGACCTCGCCGGTCCACTCGGGATAGCGCCCGAAGTCCGAGATCACACCCATGACTTCGGTGGGTGCCGCTTCGATGGTGATGCTCGAGCTGGTGTGTTCCGCCATCGCCGTGGCTCCTCCGCTTGCCCGTGCCGCTGCTGCCGTGTGCGCTGGAAGGCTACCGCGCGGTTGGGGTGCCGCCGTCATCTGCCGTCCGGCAGCTGCCCGGTGGCCTCACCACTCCAGTACCCACGGCGTACCGGTGTGGTTGAAGTGCCCCACGTTCACGCACTCCGTGCGCCCGATCCGCATCCGCCGCTCCAGCGGCTGGTGCACGTGCCCGAAGAGGTGGAACCGCGGCCGTATGGTGCGCACCGCCTCCAGCAGCGCCGCGCTGCCGCGCTCGAAGCGGCGGGCGACGGTGTCGTAGCACAGCTCCGGGACCTCGGGCGGAATGTGCGAGCACAGCACGTCGACCTCGCCGAGCGCGGCGATCTTCGCGGCGTACGTCTCCTCGTCGATCTCGTACGGGGTGCGCATCGGGCTGGGCAGCCCGCCGCCCACGAAGCCGAACCGGAGCCCGCCTATGTCGGCGGTCTCGCCGTCCAGCACGGTCGTGCCGTCGCCGGCGTACTCGGGCCACAGCGGCGGCATGTCGACATTGCCGTACGTCGCGTACGTAGGGGTCGGGAAGGCCGCGAACAGCTCGGCGTACTGCCTGCGTACGGCGGCCTCCACGGTCGCCTTCCGGTCCACGCCCGCCCACAGCCGCGCCGACAGCTCGCGGGCCTCGGTGAAGCGGCGTGCGGTGCGCAGCTCGACGATCAGGTCCGCGTTCTCCACGCCGAACAGCTCGGGGAAGATGCCGCGCGAGTGGTCGGCGTAGTCGAGGAACAGCAGGAGGTCGCCGAGGCAGACGAGCGCGTCCGCGCCGTCACCCGCCCTGGCGAGGTCGCGGCTGTTGCCGTGTACGTCGCTCACCACATGCACTCGCATGGGCTCACCTTAGATGTGCTGTCCAGTCACACGATGTCCACCTGCGGCGATTCCCGGCCCCTCGGGGTGTGCACTAACCTTTCGGCAAGGCGTGTCCGGGCGCGCGTGTGACGGAGCGAACATCTCACCGCCGCCCCCTATCCCCATGGCTTTACCAGTGGGTAACGTCCGGGCCGTCATCCTTCAGGATCCCCGGAGATCTTGGACCGAGTCCACGGAGGCCGCCCCGCAAGGTCCCCGTCCGGCGCCGACGAGGAGCAGCAGTTGCGCGAGTTCAGCCTTCCGGCCCTTTACGAGGTCCCCGCGGACGGAAATCTGACCGACCTCATCCGTCGTAACGCCGCTCAGCATCCCGACGTTCCCGTGATCGCCCGGAAGCGCGGTGGTGTCTGGGAGGACGTCACCGCGGCCGGCTTCCTCGCCGAGGTGCACGCCGCCGCGCGCGGCCTGATCGCCGCCGGTGTGCAGGTCGGGGACCGCGTGGCGCTGATGTCCCGCACCCGCTACGAGTGGACGCTGCTGGACTTCGCGATCTGGAGCGCGGGCGCCGTCACGGTGCCGGTGTACGAGACCAGCTCGCCGGAGCAGCTCGCCTGGATCCTGGGCGACTCGGGCGCGGTCGCCGCGGTGGTCGAGACGGAGGCGCACGCCAAGGCGCTGGACGCCGTACGGGACCGGCTGCCCGCGCTGACCGACGTATGGCAGATCGAGTCCTCGCCCCGCGACCCCGAGGGGCGGGGCGCCGTCGCCGAGCTGACCGCGGCCGGCGACGGTGTCCCCGACGCGACCGTGGACGCGCGTAGCTCCGCGCCGAACGCCGACTCGCCCGCCACCATCGTCTACACCTCCGGCACCACCGGCCGCCCCAAGGGCTGCGTCCTCACCCACCGCAGCTTCTTCGCCGAGTGCGGGAACGTGGTGGAACGTCTCGGCGCCCTCTTCCGCACCGGCGAGTCGTCCGTCCTCCTCTTCCTTCCCGTCGCGCACGTCTTCGGGCGGCTCGTCCAGGTCGCCGCGGTGATGGCACCGGTCAAGCTCGGCCACGTGTCCGACGTGAAGACACTGACCGACGAACTGGCCGCGTTCCGCCCGACCATGGTCCTGGGCGTGCCCCGCGTCTTCGAGAAGGTCTACAACTCCGCGCGTGCGCAGGCCCAGGCGGGCGGCAAGGGCCGGATCTTCGACAAGGCGGCGGACACGGCCATCGCGTACAGCCGCGCGCTGGACACCCGCGAGGGCCCGTCGCTCCGGCTGCGGCTCCGGCACAAGGTCTTCGACCGGCTGGTCTACGGCAAGCTGCGCGCGGTGCTCGGCGGCCGCGCCACCCACGCCATCTCCGGCGGCGCACCGCTCGGCGAGCGGCTGGGCCACTTCTACCGCGGCATCGGCTTCACCGTGCTGGAGGGCTACGGCCTCACTGAGTCCTGTGCCGCCACCGCCTTCAACCCGTACGACCGGCAGAAGACCGGCACCGTGGGGCAGCCGCTGCCCGGCTCCGTGATCCGGATCGCCGACGACGGCGAGGTGATGCTGCACGGCGAGCACCTCTTCACCGGTTACTGGAACAACGAGCAGGCCACCGAGGACGCCCTCGCCGACGGCTGGTTCCACACAGGCGACATCGGCTCCCTGGACGCGGACGGCTACCTCACGATCACCGGCCGCAAGAAGGAGATCCTGGTGACGGCGGGCGGCAAGAACGTCGCCCCGGCCGTCATCGAGGACCGCATCCGCGCGCACGCCCTGGTCGCGGAGTGCATCGTCGTCGGCGACGGCAGGCCGTTCGTCGGGGCGCTGCTCACCGTGGACGAGGAGTTCCTGCCGCGCTGGGCCGAGGAGCACGGCAAGGCCGCGCTCACGCACTCGGAGCTGCTGGCCGATCCGGAACTGCTGGCGGAGCTGCAGCAGGCGGTGGACCACGGGAACGCGGCGGTGTCCAAGGCGGAGTCGGTACGGAAGTTCCGCGTGCTGGCGGCCCAGTTCAGCGAGGAGTCGGGGCACCTCACCCCGTCGCTGAAGCTGAAGCGGAACGTGGTCGCGAAGGACTTCGCGGGCGACATCGAGGCCCTCTACGGGGGGTGACCCGCGACACGTGCGCGGAGCCCGTACGCGGGGGCGCGCGGGAGCCCGTACGGCGGGCGGCCGGTTCCGTACGACGGGTGCGCGCCGTGCCGCCGTACACTGACCCGTCTCATTCACCGGTCCGGCGTAATGTCCGCGCCCGCGACCACGTAACCTGGGGTGGTGACCGTGAACGCCAATTCCGACGCCGGTGTCCGCACCTGGCGAGACCTGCCCGCGGCGCAGCAGCCTGACTGGCCGGACCGCGAGGCTCTGCGCGCAGCCACCGCCGAGCTCGAGTCGTATCCGCCGCTCGTCTTCGCCGGCGAGTGCGACCTGCTCACGGAGCGGCTGGGCGCCGTCGCCAGGGGCGAGGCTTTCCTGCTGCAGGGCGGTGACTGCGCGGAGGCGTTCGACGCCGTCTCGGCGGAGCACATCCGGAACAAGATGAAGACCCTGCTCCAGATGGGCGCGGTCCTCACGTACGCCGGCTCCGTGCCCGTGGTGAAGGTCGGCCGCATCGCCGGGCAGTACAGCAAGCCGCGCTCCAAGCCGACCGAGACCCGCGACGGCGTGACCCTGCCGACGTACCGCGGTGACTCGGTGAACGGCTTCGAGTTCACCGCCGAGGCCCGCACGCCCGACCCGGAGCGGCTCAAGCGGATGTACCACGCGTCCGCCTCCACGCTGAACCTCGTGCGCGCCTTCGCCACGGGCGGCTACGCCGACCTGCGCCAGGTGCACGCCTGGAACCAGGACTTCGTCAAGAGCTCGCCGTCCGGGCAGCGCTACGAAGCGCTGGCGCGCGAGATCGACCAGGCGATGAAGTTCATGCACGCCTGCGGCACCGACCCGGAGGAGCTCAAGACGGTCGAGTTCTACGCCTCGCACGAGGCGCTGCTGCTCGACTACGAGAGCGCGCTGACCCGTACGGACTCGCGCAGCGGCAACCTCTACGACGTGTCCGGGCACATGCTCTGGATCGGCGAGCGCACCCGGCAACTGGACGGCGCGCACATCGAGTTCGCGTCCCAGGTGCGGAACCCGATCGGCGTCAAGCTCGGCCCGAACAGCACGCCCGAGGACGCGCTGACGCTCATCGACCGGCTCGACCCGGACCGCGTACCGGGCCGGCTCACGTTCATCACCAGGATGGGCGCGGACAAGATCCGCGACCGGCTGCCGACGCTGGTGGAGAAGGTCACCGCGTCCGGTGCGCGGGTGGCGTGGGTGTGCGACCCGATGCACGGCAACACCTTCGAGGCCGCCAGCGGGCACAAGACGCGGCGCTTCGACGACGTGCTGGACGAGGTCAAGGGCTTCTTCGAGGTGCACAAGGGCCTGGGCACGCACCCCGGCGGCATCCACGTGGAGCTCACCGGGGACGACGTGACGGAGTGCGTGGGCGGCGGCGACGAGATCTTCGTCGACGACCTGCACCAGCGGTACGAGACGGCGTGCGACCCGCGGCTCAACCGCAGCCAGTCGCTGGACCTGGCCTTCCTGGTGGCGGAGATGTACCGCGACCAGTGAGCCGCGACGAGCGAGCGCGCGACGAGCGAGCCGCGGCGAGTGAGCGCTGAGCGCCGGCCCGTGGGGTCCGTGTCACCTGCGGTGTGACCCGGGCCCCACGGCGTTTGGTGGACGGCGCGGGCCGGGTAAGGTTAGGGTTACCTCACTGTCAACGGGCTCCGGGAGAGCCGTGCCGAGCTGGAGGTGACCGCGTGTACGTCTGCTCGTGCTTCGGCATCACCGAAGAGCAGGTCCGTGAGCACGCGGAGGCCGGAGCCTGCACCCCGCGCCAGATGGCCTCCGCCAGCAAGGCGGGCACCGACTGCGGCTCGTGCGTCCGCCGCATCCAGGGCCTCCTCGGACGCGGCAGCTGCCCGCGCCGCGCGGGCATCGAGCAGAGCGAGCCCGCACTCCCGCCCTCGGCGGCGCCCCAGCCGGGCGTACGCGAACCGGGCGCCCACGAACCCGCCGTACGCGAACCGGGCGTCCTCGAGCCCGCGGCCGTACAGCGTGCCGCCGCTCAGTCTCCTGCCGTTCAGCCCGCCGCCGCCTGACACCGTCTGAGGTGCGGGCCCGCTTCCCCGGGCGGATAATCCCTGCCAGGGCGACAGCGCGGGAGGCCGAGCGACATGGCACACACCGTCCGGCATCAGCCGGTCCACCAGGGATTCGCCGGGGGGATCGTGGTCTTCGGGGCGGTGATGCTGCTCATCGCCGGCGTCCTCGACGTCTTCCGCGGCATCGTGGCCATCGCCAAGGACGATCTGATCGTGGCGACGCCCGACTACACCTTCGAGTTCGACACGGCGGGCTGGGGCTGGGTGCATCTGATCCTGGGCGCCGCCACCGTGCTCGTCGCGTTCGGTCTGTTCTCCGGCAGCCTCTGGGCCCGCGTCGTCGGCGTGGTGATGGCGGGGCTGCTCATCGTGTCGAGCTTCCTGTCGCTGCCGTACTACCCGGTGTGGTCCATCGTGCTGATGGCCATGTCCGCGCTCGTCATCTGGGCGCTGTGCACGATGCCTTCGGGCGCGGGCGCGGGCGCGGGCGCGGGGGAGGCGGGCGGCGACCGTACCGCCCCCTGACGGCGGCGGCCGGGCGGGACCGGCCCCGCGCCCGCCGCCGCCCGCGGCCGGGCTCAGCTGTCGGGCTGCTCGATCAGCTGCGAGATGTAGAGCGGCTCGCCGAGCTTCTCGATGAGTTCCAGCTGCGTGTCGAGGTAGTCGATGTGGTGCTCCTCGTCCGCGAGAATCTCCTCGAAGATGTTCGCCGAGGTGATGTCACCCTTGGCGCGCATGACCTCGATCCCGCGGCGCAGCCTGTCGATCGCCTCCACCTCGATCTGCCGGTCGGCCTGGAACATCTCGGTGACCGTCTGGCCGACACGTACGTGGAACAGCCGCTGGTAGTTGGGCAGGCCCTCGAGGAAGAGAATGCGGTCGGTGAGCCGTTCCGCATGGCGCATCTCGTCGAACGATTCGGAACGCGTGTACTTGGCGAGCTTGGGCCAGCCGAAGTTCTCCTGCATCTTGGCGTGCAGGAAGTACTGGTTGATCGCCGTCAGCTCGGCGGTCAGCTGCTCGTTGAGGAATTCGATGACCTCGGGATCGCCCTGCATGGCAGCGGGCTCCTTCCACACGTGAATCGGAGGATGTGCGCGCGCATCCTCGCACCGCTGTGGCGAGCCGGTCCAGTAAGTGCAGGCTTAGCAAAGTTACCGGAATTGCCCGGATTTAAGGATTGTGTAGGTTGCAGGCGGGGGGCGGTCAGGGGCACCCGGGGTGGTCTGTCACCATGGACGTATGGGTCAGCCGGAAAGCCGCGAATCGGAGCAAGCGCAGCTTCCGCCGGGACAGCGACTGCAGCGAGGCTGGCCGGTGACCCACTACGGGCCGGTGCCGAAATTCCGGCCGGAGCGCTGGGAATTCCGGGTGTTCGGCGTGACCGCCGACGCGGACAAGCACTGCTGGTCGCACGAGGAGTTCAGTGCGCTGCCTTACGAGACCGCGGTGGCGGATCTGCACTGCGTCACCAAGTTCAGCATGCTGGGCGCCGAATGGGGCGGAGTGAGCACCCGTACGATCCTGGAGCTGGCGCCGCCGGGCCCGGAGGCCACGCACGTCATGGTGTGGGCGGAGTACGGCTTCAGCTCGAATCTGCGGCTTTCCGATTTCACCGCGGAGAACGCCCTCTTCGCCACCCACCGCGACGGCGAACTGCTGACGGCCGAGCACGGATTCCCCGTACGGCTGATCGTGCCGCACCTGTATGCCTGGAAAGGGCCGAAGTGGGTGCGCGGCATCGAGTACATGTCGGCGGACCGGCGCGGCTTCTGGGAGGAGCGGGGCTACCACAACATCGGCGACCCCTGGCAGGAGCAGCGCTACTCCTACCAGGAGGAGCCGGGGGACGGGCCCGGGCTCTAGCCGCCGCCCCTGCCGTCCCCCGTACTCCCGGCGGTCAGTGGTACTGGTGCACCACCGCGTGGCCCTTGCCCTTGCCGATCAGCCAGCGGTTCACCGGGGTGGTCACCACGAAGGCGACCGCGAACGCCACCGCCAGGGTGCCCCAGAACAGCCACTCGGAGAGATGGGCGTCCATCGCGCCCGGCGTCATCAGGATCACGCCGTTGTCGACCAGCTCCATCACGGCGATCGACACCGTGTCGGCGGCCAGGGCGACCTTCAGGGCCGACCGGACGCTCAGGCCGGCGCGGAGCACGGCGTAGATCGTGAAGGTGTAGCCGAAGAGGAACGCGAGGACGATCGCGAGGGCCATGGTCGGCGCGTTGTGCCAGGCCAGGGCGGTGCCGATGGCCATGCCCAGCACCTCGCCGACGGCGCAGCCGGTCAGGCAGTGGAGCGTGGCCCTGGCGGCCATGGACCACGAGGCGGGGGCGTGGCCGGTGTGGTCCATGTGGCCCGCGTGTGCGGTGTGGTCTGCGTGCTCGGCGTGGTCTGCGTGCTCTGTGTGGTCCGCGTGCGCGCCGTGCTCGTGTCCGTCGTGATCGTGCGTGCCGTGCCCGGTGCGGGAGGGCGGCTGCTGCATCATCAACACCTCGTAGGGAAAGCGGAACGGTGGCTGCCGACACGGGCAACCATATACCCCTGAGGGGTATTCCGCCTCCCGGTGCGTGTCCGCACCGCCCGCCCGCCCGGCCTGGGGTGCTCAGTGCGGCCGCAGCTCCTTCAGCCGCGCCACGTCCGCCGCGTGCCCCTCCTTGCCGCCGGGTGTCTCGATCACCAGCGGCACCCCGGCGGTCGCCGGGTGGCTCATCAGCTCGGCGAACGGCTCCGCACCGATGTGCCCGGCGCCGATGTTCGCGTGCCGGTCCTTGTGCGCGCCGGCGACGTCCTTCGAGTCGTTCGCGTGGATCAGCCTGAGCCGCCCGGAGCCGACGACGGCCTCCAGCGTGTCGAGCATCTGCTTCATGCCGCCGGGTACGGACAGGTCGTGGCCCGCCGCGTGCAGATGGCAGGTGTCGAGGCAGACCCCGAGCTTCGGGTGCCGGTCCAGCGCCTCGAAGTACGGCTCCAGGTCGGGGACTTGGGAGCAGAGCGAGGCGCCCTGTCCGGCCGTCGGCTCCAGCAGCAGCCACGGGTCGTCCTCGTGCGTCAGCTCGTCCAGCAGTGGCAGCATCCGCTCGCGCACCTGCGCCAGCGCGATGTCAGGGGGCCGGCCGCCGGTCGCCGCGCCCGTATGGACGACGACGCCTGCCACGCCGATCCGGCGGCCGCGGCGCAGTGAATGGCGGAGCGAGGAAACGGAATTGCGGGCGGTTGCCTCGGTGTGCGAACCGAAATTGATCAGGTACGGCGCGTGGACGAACGCGGGAATCCGCCCGGCCGCGCAGCCGGCCAGGAATTCCTCGTCCTGCGTCGCGCGGCCGGGCGTTGTCGCCCAGCCGCGCGGATTCGCGACGAACACCTGGACGGCCTCCGCCCCGATTTCGTTCGCGTAGGAAAGGCCATTGGCGGCCAGGCCCCGGGCTACCGGGACATGACCGCCGATGGGATTGCGTTCTCGCGGAGTCGTCACACAGCTCAGTATGCCGAGTCGACGTTGTCCATCGAACCGTAGCGGTCGGCCGCGTAGTTGCAGGCGGCGACGATGTTCGCGACCGGGTCGGTGAGGTTCTTCGGGGTGCCCTTGACGTGGTACGCCTCGAAGGTCGGCTTGATCACCTGGAGCAGGCCCTTGGAGGGCACGCCGTTCTGGGCGTTGATGTCCCAGTCGTTGATGGCGTTCGGGTCGCCGCCGGACTCACGGATGATGTTGCGGTGAATGCCCTCGTAGGAGCCGGGTATGCCCTTCTCCTTCATGATCGAGCGGGCCTCGCGGATCCAGCCGTCCAGGTTGTTGGGGAAGTTCGGCTTCGCGGCCTTCTTCACCTGCGGGCGCTCGGCCGAGCGGCTCGCCGGCTGCTTGGCCTCGCGCTTCTTCGCGGCCTCGGCGGCCTCGGCCTTCGCGGCGGCCTGCCGCTTCGCCTCGGCGGCCTTCTTCTTCGCCGCCGCCTTCGCCTGTGCCCGCTCGACGGCGTCGACCTGCTGGGCGATGCCGTCCTGCTGGGACTCCGGGTGCTTGACCTTCCCGGTGAAGGCCACCGGCATGGTGTCGGCCTTCGCGGCGGTGCTCTGGCTGCTGTCGCCGCTGTCGGCGGAACCGGGCACAACGGCCAGGGAAAGTGCGGCGGCTCCGGCCACGACGCCGGCGGTCGAGTGCTTGGCGGTCTTGGACATACGCGTGAAGCGGTTGATGCTGAGCATGGAAAGAGCGGCCTTTCGATTGCTTGCGTCGCAGAGGCAGGGGACAGGCAGAAGGGCCGCGATCTGTTCACGGCACCGTGCGACGTCGGCAATTGTTAGGGCCTGGAAATTCGCGGATCAAAAGTGTGACGTACTACCCGCTTTCGTGAGAAGGGGACAGAGCGGATGTCTCACTCGCAGGTCAACGCCATCAGGAGTCCGAAATATCCGCACTAATCCTGGTCGTAAGTGATCTGTGTCCTATGTGCGGGCTCACAGAGCGCCCGGGGTCGCATCACCAGGAGTGTTCGCAGAAGCACATGAGGTGAGTGGTTTGGGGGGTTTCGACACGCCAAAGGGCGGCGCCGTCCGGCGCCGCCCCTGTGGGGTTCGGCAGTGGGAGTGTGAGCCCGGCGGCTCAGCGCACCCAGATGGTGATCTCGGACCCGCGCGGCGCGTTGTCGCCGGCGTCCGGGGCCTGGTTGAACACGCGGTCGGAGACGAACACCTTCCGCACGTCCACGGTGAAGCCCGCGCCCTCCAGGGTCTGGCGCGCCTTGTCGGCGGTCATGTCCCCGACGTCCGGGACGGCCACCATGTCCTGCCCCTTGGACAGTGTGAGCGTGATGGTGTCGCCCTTGGCCACGGGCGCGCCCTCGCTGGAGGACTGCTTGGCGATGGTGCCGGCCTCCTCGTCGGAGAAGACCCGCTCCTTGGCGATGCGTACCTTCAGGCCGAGGGCCTCCAGCACGTCCCGCGCCGACTTCTCCTCGTCCCCGATCAGGTCCGGGACCTGGATCGCCTGTCCCTTGGAGACCGTGAGGGCGACGGCCGAGCCGGGGCGCTTCCCGGTGCCCGTGTCCGGCTCGGTGCGGATCACCGAGCCCTGGGCGGTCTGCGCGTCGAACTCGCGCGAGATCAGCCCCGGCTCCAGCCCCACGTCCCTGAGCTTCGCGCGCGCCTTCGCCAGCGGCTGGTCCGACAGATCCGGCACCTTGACGATCTCCGGGCCGCGCGAGACGACGATGGTGACCGCGTCGGTGCCGCCGACCCGCTCGCCCGGCCCGGGGGAGCTCTCGATGACGCGGCCGCGCTTGACCCGCAGGCTGTAGTCCCGCTGGACGTCCACGTCGAGGCCGGCCTTCTCGAGCGTGTCCCGCGCCTTGGCCTCGGTCATGTCGAGCACGGCGGGGGTCTTGGTGTACTGCCCGGCGGCGAAGTACCAGGCGCCGCCGCCCGCCAGCAGTACGAGCAGCACGGCGGCCAGGATCAGCAGGGTGCGGCGCGGCAGCCACCGCCGCAGCCCCGTCGCGTCCCGGGTCCCGCCGGCCCCGTCCGCCGGGGAGTCCGCGTCGGCGTCCGTACGGGGCTCCGCGTCCGGGTCCGGGAGGGCGTGGGCGCGGGCGTACGGGCTGGGGGTGTACGGGATGCCGGAAGCCGCCCCGGGGGCAGCGTTCGCGCCCGGGGGAGCGTGCTCGGCGGGTGCGGACCCGGCGGGCGGCTCCGCGGCCTCCGCGTGCGGTAGGGCGGCGAGCTGCGTGGTGTCGCGGTCGGGCGTCTCGGCCCGTACCGGCGGCGCCCCGGCCTGCGCGGGGATCCCGTCCCGTACGGGCGGCTCCGGCTCCGCCGCGGGTGCCCGGCCCTCCGGCACCCGGCCCGGCACGGCGTCCTGGGGCGTATCCGAGGACGCGCCAGCGCCCGCGCCTGCCCCCGCCGCCGCTCCGGCCGCCGGCGGCGCCACGGCGCCCTGGCTCACGCGGCGCGAGAGCACGCTCGTGAGGTGCTCGGCGCCCTCGTCCGCGTCCGTACGGGCCCGGGGCGGCACCGCGTCGAGCTCCTCGTCGCTGAGCGTCGCCCGCATCGTACGGACCTCCGCCAGCAGCGCCACCGCGTCGTCCGGGCGGTCCCCGGGGGCGCGTGCTGTGGCCCGCGCGACCAGCTCGTCCAGCTGCCGGGCCAGCCCGGGTACGGAGCGGGACGGCGTCGGGATGCCCTCGTGCAGGTGCTGGTAGATCACCTGGGCCGGGGTGCCGGGCGCGTGCGGCTTGGCGCCGGTCAGCATCTCGTAGAGCAGCACGCCGCACGCGTACAGGTCGGCGCGCGCGTCGGCCGTGCCCTCCTCGATCTGCTCGGGCGCGAGATACGAGACGGTACCCATGATGCTGCCGGTGCTGGACGTGGTCTGCCCGTCCGCCGTGCGCACCAGCCCGAAGTCGGCGACCTTGACGCTGCCGTCGTCGCCGATCAGGACGTTCTCCGGTTTCATGTCCCGGTGGACGAGCCCGGCGCGGTGTGCGGCGCCGAGCGCGGCGAGCATCGGCTCCAGCACGTCGAGCGCGACGCGGGGGCGCAGGGCACCGCGGTCGCGGAGGACGTCGCGGAGCGTGCACCCGGCGACGTACTCCATCGCGAGGTAGACGTACGTGCCATCGGTGCCCTGGTCGAAGACTGCGACCACGTTCGGGTGGGCGAGCTTGGCCGCGGACTTGGCCTCGCGGATGAAGCGTTCGACGAAGACGCCGTCGGCGGCGAGCGAGGTGTGCATCACCTTCAGCGCGAGCACGCGGTCCAGGCGGGTGTCCACGGCGCGGTACACCGTGGCCATCCCGCCGACTGCGATGCGCGCGTCGACGCGGTAGCGCCCGTCGAGCCGCTGCCCGACGAGTGGGTCGTGAAGGGTCGTATCCACGGCGCAGAGTCTACGAGGCGGCCCTGTCGGCCCACTCCACCCTGTGCACCGGGCGGAAGGCACTGAAGCGGAAGTGTGACAACCCTCCTATCCCGCCATGACGTTTCGCTCAGCCGAACGCCGGCCGCTCCGGGTCCAGCACCGCCGTGCCCGCCGTCGGCGACGACGCCTCCGCGAAGTGGCGGCGGGGGATGCGGCCCGCGCGGTACGCGAGGCGGCCCGCCTCCACCGCGTGCCGCATGGCCGCCGCCATCAGCTCCGGCTCCTGCGCCCGGGTCACCGCGGACGCCAGCATGACCGCCGCGCAGCCCAGTTCCATCGCGAGCGCGGCGTCGGACGCCGTGCCGGCGCCCGCGTCGAGGATGACCGGCACCCCGGCGCGTTCGGTGATGAGCTGGAAGTTGTGCGGGTTGCGGATGCCGAGCCCGGAGCCGATGGGGGAGCCCAGCGGCATGATCGCGGCACAGCCCGCGTCCTCGAGCTTGCGGGCGAGCACCGGGTCGTCGTTCGTGTAGGGGAGGACGGTGAAGCCGTCGTCGACGAGCGTTTCGGCGGCGTCCAGCAGCTCCACTGGATCGGGGAGCAGGGTGCGCTCGTCCGCGATCACCTCGAGCTTCACCCAGTCCGTGCCGAGCGCCTCGCGCGCCAGCCGCGCGGTGAGCACGGCCTCGCCGGCGGTGTAGCAGCCGGCGGTGTTCGGGAGTACGCGGATGCCGTGCCGGTCGAGTACGGACAGCACGGAGCCCTGGACCGTCGGATCGAGCCGGCGCATCGCGACGGTCGTCAGCTCGGTGCCGGAGGCGAGCAGGGAGCGTTCCAGCACGTCGAGGCTGGGGGCGCCGCCGGTGCCCATGATGAGGCGCGAGGTGAAGGTGGCGTCGCCGAGGGTGAGCGGATCGGCCTCCGTACGGGTGCCGGTTTCCGTACGGGTGCCGGTTTCCGTACGGGTGTCGGTCTCCGTAGGGGTGCCGGTTTCCGTACGGGTGTCGGCTTCGGCGCCCGTGCCGGCCGTCCCGGCGGTGAGAGTGCCCGTCATGTGTGCTCAGCCTCCCTGGACTGCGGTGAGGATCTCGACCCGGTCGCCGTCCGCGAGTGTGGTGCGGGGCCACTGGCCGCGCGGTACGACGGCCTCGTTGAGCGCCGCCGCCACGCCGGACGGTGCGGTGGTGAACGTCGCCACCAGCCGGTCGAGGGTGAATCCGGCGGAGATTTCGAGGGGTTCGCCGTTGACGGTGATGTGTCCGTGTGCGGTGACGGTCATCAGGGCTGCTCCTGCTGTGTCGCCTGCTCGGTCCCGGCCGGCGTCGTCCCGGCCGGGCGCGCTGCGGATACGGGTCCGGGTGGCCCCGCGGGTTCTGGCGCCTCCGCGGGTGCGTCCGCGCGCGCGGACGCACCGGTGCGGAACCGGCGCGGGCTGAAGGGGCGCGCGTACGCGGGCAGTTCGTCCGTGGCCAGCAGCTCGCCCATGGCGTCGCCGGTCACCGGGGTGAGCAGCACACCGTTGCGGTAGTGCCCGGTGGCCGCGTACAGCCCGGGCAGTCCGGTCGGTCCGAGCAGCGGCGCGTTGTCGGGCGTGGCGGGGCGCAGCCCGGCGCCGGTCTCGGCCAGCGGGAGTTCGGTGATGCCGGGCACCAGTTCGTGCGCGTCGCGCAGCAGCTCGTACACGCCGCCCGCCGTGACCGTCGTGTCCCAGCCCAGCTCCTCGCTGGTGGCGCCGACGACCAGCTCGCCGTTGGTGCGCGGCACCAGGTACACGTGCGCGCCGCGCACGACGGCGCGCACCGTACGGGAGAGGAACGGCGCGTACGCGGACGGCACCCGCAGCCGCAGCACCTGCCCCTTCACCGGCCGTACGGGCGGCAGCAGTTCGTCCGGCACACCCGCCAGGCCGCCGCTGTACGGGCCGGTCGCGAGCACCGTACGGTGCGCGGCGCGCTCCGTACCGTCGTCCAGGACGGCGCCCGTGGCGCGGTCCCGTACGACCGACAGCCGCGCCGCGGAGGCGCGCAGGAAGCGGACACCGGCGCGTTCGCAGGCGGTGACGAGGGCGGCGGCGAGCCGGCGCGGATCGACCTGGTGGTCGCCGTCGACGCGCAGGCCGCCCCGTACGGAGGGGGCGAGCATCGGTTCCAGACGGCGGCACTCGCGCCCGGACAGCCACTCCGAGTCGAGCCCGTGGCGGAGCTGGAGGGCGTGCAGCTCCCGGAGGAACGCGCGGTCGTCGGCGTCGAGTGCGGCGGCGAGGGTGCCGCAGGCGCGGTAGCCGACGTCCTGGCCGCTCGCCTCCTCCAGTTCGGCGACGAACGCCGGATAGCCGCGGGCGGAGGCCAGGTTGAGGCGGAGCAGCGCCTCCTCGCCGTAGTGCAGCTCGGTGACCGCCGCCAGCATCCCGGCCGCGACCTGTGCGGCGCCGCCGCCCGGCGCCGGGTCGGCCACCTCCGTACGGAGCCCGCGCTGCGCCGCGCGCCAGGCCGTGACGAGGCCGATGACGCCCCCGCCGAGAACGAGGACGTCGGGGTGTCCGTGCGTGTACGGGTCGTCGCGCCGCTGCGTGCTGTCGTTGTTGCCGCTGCTGTCGCCCATGGTGGGTCGGCTCCTCCCTTCGCCGGTATGACCCGGATCAGGTTCGTACGGTCGGAGGCCGGCCAGCCTCCCTCTCAGCCCGGTCCGTCCGGGCTCCCGCGGTATGTGCTGCTGCGGCCAGCCTACTGCGCCTCCTGCGGGGGCGTTAAGGCCCGCCAAAGCGGCTCCCCTACGGTGCGCTCCCGGCTGCCGCGCGCGCGGCGCACACGGTTAGGGTGACCGCGTGAACGACAGTCAGACGCAGCAGCGGGCCGTGATCGCCGGAGCGGGGATGGCCGGTGTACAGACCGCCGTCCAACTCCGTGAGCAGGGCTGGACCGGCCCCGTCACGCTGATCGGGGCAGAGCCGCACCAGCCGTACGACCGGCCGCCGTTGTCCAAGGCGGTGCTGCTGGGCAAGGCGGAGGGCTCGGCGTTCGACATCGACTTCGACGCGCTCGGCGTCGAGTTGGCGCTCGGCCGCAGCGTCACCGGCCTGCGCCCGGAGGCACACGAGCTGGACACGGACGACGGCCCGGTGCCGTACGACCGGCTCATCCTCGCCACCGGCGCCGAGCCCCTCGCGCTGCCCGGCAGCGAGGGCGTGCCCGGCGTGCACCTGCTGCGCACGCTGGACGACGCCGAACGCCTCCGTACGGTGCTCGACGAGCGCCGTACGGTGGTCGTGGTCGGCGCGGGCTGGATCGGCGCGGAGTTCGCGACCGCCGCCCGCGACGTCGGCTGCGACGTGACCGTGGTGGAGGCGGCCGATCGGCCGCTCCCCGGGGCGCTGCCCGCGGAGGTCACGGAGCCGATGCGCGCCTGGTACGAGGAGTGCGGCGCACGGCTCCGTACGGGCGTCGCGGTGGCCGCCGTCGAGCCGGGCGCCGTCGTGCTCGCGGACGGCGAGCGGCTGCCCGCCGACGCGGTGGTCGTCGGCATCGGCGCCCGTCCCGCGACCGGCTGGCTGGCGGGCTCCGGTGTGGAACTGTGCCCGGACGGCTCCGTACGGGCGGACGAGACGCTGCGTACGACGGCGCCGGACGTGTACGCCGTCGGCGACTGCGCGTCGTTCCCCTCCGCCCGCTACGGCAGGCGGCTGCTGGTGCACCACTGGGACAACGCGATGCAGGGGCCGCGTGTCGTCGCCGCGAACGTCCTGGCCGACGCGCGTACAGGCGGCGAGGCCCGCGGCGAGGGGGCCGCGGAGGGCGCCGCGTACGACCCCGTGCCGTACTTCTGGTCGGAGCAGTTCGGGCGCTTCGTGCAGTACATCGGGCAGCACTCGGACGGCGACGAACTGGTGCGCCGCGGCGACCCGCACAGCGCCGCGTGGTCGGTGTGCTGGCTGCGGGACGGCGCGCTCACCGCGCTGCTCACCGTGGGCCGCCCGCGCGACCTGGCGCAGGCGCGCAAGCTGATGGGCCAGGACGCACGCGTGGATCCGGAGCTGCTCGCCGACCCGGAAGTGCCGCTGAAGAACACGGTGCGGTAGGGGGTACGGCAGGCGGCGGGACGCAGTACGTGCCGACGCTGCGGTAGTGACTGTCAGTGCGGGATGGCACTCTGGGTATGTGACCGAGATTGACGCAAAGACCGATGCTCTCGTCCCCGCGTGGCTCACCCTCCCCGACGTCGCCGAGCGGCTCGACGTCGAGGTGACCCGCATCCGCCAGCTGGTCAAGGAGGGCCAGCTGATCGCGGTGCGGCGGGGGGAGAACCGCGTGCTGCAGGTGCCGGCCGACTTCATCGGCGACGGCCGGGTCGTGAAGGGCCTGGTCGGCACCATCACGCTGCTCAAGGACGACGGCTTCACCGACGAGGAGATGCTGGAATGGCTGTTCACCCCGGATGACACGCTGCCCGGCACCCCCGCACAGGCCCTGCGGGAGAATCGCGGGACCGAAGTGAAGCGGCGGGCCCAGGCGCTCGCCGTCTGAGACCGCCGACCGACACACACCACTCAACCACCGGGTGTACGGACCGCCGCGCGCGGTCCGTACACCCCCTTCTGGGGGCACCCCTATGTTCCGAACCGCCCGTGAGCGGCTGGCCGACGCCCGGCTGTATCTGTGCACCGACGCCCGTAAGGAGCAGGGCGACCTGCGCGAGTTCGCGGACGAGGTGCTCAGTTCCGGCGTGGACGTCATCCAGCTCCGGGACAAGGGCATGGAGGCGGGGGAGGAGCTGGAGCACCTCGGCGTCCTCGCCGAGAGCTGCCGCCGGCACCGCACGCTGCTCGCCGTCAACGACCGCGCGGACATCGCGCACACCATCGGCGCCGACGTGCTGCACCTGGGCCAGGGCGACCTGCCGGTGCCGGCGGCCCGCGACATCCTCGGGTACCGCACCGACAACGTCCTGATCGGCCGTTCCACGCACAGCGAGGCGCAGGTGGACGAGGCGATCTCCGCGTCCGGCGTCGACTACTTCTGCACCGGCCCCGTCTGGCCCACCCCCACCAAGCCCGGACGGTCCGCGCCCGGCCTGCCGCTGGTGCGGTACGCCGCGTCGCTGGTGCCCGTCCGCCCCTGGTTCGCGATCGGCGGCATCGACCTGACGAACCTGGAAGAGGTGCTGGACGCGGGCGCGCGCCGCGTGGTGGTCGTCCGCGCGGTCACCGAGGCGTCCGACCCCGGCGCGGCGGCGGCGCAGCTGGCGAAGCGGCTGCGTGAGCGTCCCGTACGGGGAGAGTGAGCCCCGTACGGTCGCCGGTGCGCGCTCCGTACGGTGACGCCGCGCGCTCCGTACGGTGGTTGCACGCACACGGTCCGTACGGTCACGCCGTACGCACGGTCCGTACGCGGGACCTACGCCTCCCGTATCCCTTCCGTGCACGTCCCGTACGCGCTTCCGTACCGGTCGGGAGCCGGACGGACGGGACATAGCGCCCCAGCGGATGTGATGCGCACTTGCGGCGCCGGTTAACCTGCACGCATGGCCCTTGGTACCCCTATCACCAGGACAGACCGCACGCCGACCGTACGAGAGCTGCTCGCCTCCGGTGAACAGTCGTACTCCTTCGAGTTCTTCGCGCCCAAGACGGAGAAGGGCGAACGCACCCTCTGGAACGCCCTGCGGCGCATCGAGGCCGTCTCACCGACCTTCGTGTCGGTGACCTACGGAGCCGGCGGCTCGTCCCGCGAGGGGACGGTCAAGAACACCGAACGGATCGCGAACGAGACCACCCTGACGCCCGTCGCGCACCTGACCGCGGTCAACCACTCGCGGACCGAACTGCGCAACGTCATCGGCCAGTACGCCGACGCGGGAATCCGGAACGTCCTCGCGATCCGCGGTGACCCTCCCGGCGACCCGATGGGGGAGTGGGTGCGGCATCCGGAGGGTGTCACATACGCCTCGGAGCTGGTCGAACTCATCAAGGAGGCCGGGGACTTCTGCGTCGGCGTCGCGGCGTTCCCGGAGATGCACCCGCGTTCGACGGACTGGGACACGGACGTACGGCACTTCGTCAACAAGTGCCGCGCGGGCGCCGACTACGCGATCACCCAGATGTTCTTCCGCGCGGAGGACTATCTGCGGCTGCGTGACAGCGCGGCCGCGCAGGGCTGCCAGACGCCGATCATTCCGGAGATCATGCCGGTCACGAGCGTGGCGCAGATCGAGCGGCTGGCCGAACTGAGCAACGCCAGCTTCCCCAGTGGGCTGACGGACCGCATCCACGCGGCCAAAGACGACCCGGCGGCTGTACGCTCGATCGGAATCGAGTACGCCACGGAGCTGTGCGCGAGGCTGCTGTCCGAGGACATCCCCGGACTGCACTTCATCACGCTCAACCACTCCACAGCGACCCTCGAGATCTACGAGAATCTGGGACTCCACAGGCAGTCCCAGGGCTGAACTGTACTGACGTGAGCTGAGCTGAGCTGGGCGGCAGCGGGAAGAGGGCGTACATGGGCTGGACGGTCCTCTACATAGCGTTCGGAATCGTCGCACTGTGGCTGCTCGGCGAGGTGCTGCTGCAGTACAAGGCGCGATTGCGCTGGCGGCTGCTGGCCTTCGCGGGCTTCGCGGCCGTGGTGGTCGGCGTGGTGGTCATGTCGTCGATCGTCGTGATCACGGTGGGCGCGATGGCCTTCGCCGTCGGCCAGACCTTCGTGACCCTCTCGTACCGCCGAGGCTTCTCCACCGGCTGGGCACTCGGCGGCAAACCGGGCTCCAGCCGCCGCCGTCGCGACGGCGGCGGCATGGAGCCGCTGCCGCCGGTGGACGCCGAACCGGTGCTGGAGGTCTCCGAGCTGGAGACGTACCAGCCGCAGCCGCTGAGCGACGACACCGGCGAGTACGGCGTCTACGACCGCGGCGACCAGCTCGGCAGCGCGCCCGGCGGCTACCCCGGATACGCGCCGGGGCAGGACCCGTACCAGGGCCAGGACGCCTACCAGGCGCAGGACCAGACGCAGATGCAGCCCCAGATGGCCGCGGCCGGCGGCCCGCCGCCCGTACCGCCGCAAGCGCCGGCGATGCCTCCGCAGGATCCGTACGCCCCGGCGTACGCGGACGCGTACGGCGGTTACGGCGCGGACGGGTACCCGGCTGACGGTGCCGACGTGTTCGGCAACGGCGGTTACGACACGGGCCAGTACGCCACCACCGCGGCGTACGGCGACGGGGGCGGCTACGACGGGCTGAACGGGTACGACGGCGCGGGCGGCGCGTACGACGGCGCGGGGGCGTACGACCCGGCCAACGGCTATGCCCCGCAGACCGGTTACCCGCCGGAGGCGCCCGCGTACGCGCCCGCGCCCGGCGCGGGCCAGCCGTCCGACGGCTACGGCACGCAGTATGTGACGGACGGTCAGTACGCGCCCCAGCAGGGCTACTATCCCGACTCCCCGTATCCCGACGGCGGTTACCAGCAGACGCCGCCCGGCGGCGTGTGGGTGCCGCAGCAGCGCGACCCCGGCTCCCCGCCGCCCGATCCCGCGGGGTACCCGTACCAGAACGGCTACGACAGCAACGGCTACGGGTACGACACGTCCGGCAACGGCTATGACAGCAACGGCTA
This sequence comes from Streptomyces armeniacus, assembly GCF_003355155.1. Classification (NCBI taxonomy): domain Bacteria; kingdom Bacillati; phylum Actinomycetota; class Actinomycetes; order Kitasatosporales; family Streptomycetaceae; genus Streptomyces; species Streptomyces armeniacus. Next base: position 1,847,629 of record NZ_CP031320.1, read on the forward strand.
TGGCTACGACACCTCGGGCAACGGCTACGACAGCAACGGCTACGACAGCAACGGCTACGACAGCAACGGGTACGGCTACGACTACGGCGAGCAGCGCGGCGGCTACTGAGCCCGGCCGGTCCCCTGTTCGTACGCGCTGATCCGCCCGCTGTTCCGCCTGCTGATCCGCCCGCCGGGGGCTGGTGCTACTGCGAGCCGCGCCAGTCGTCGCCCTCCACGATCAGCCCGGCCGCCAGCGCCCCCGACATGCCCGAGTGCGCGAGCCCGCCGCCCGGGTGCGACCAGCCGCCCGCCACGTACAGACCGTCCAGCGGCGCCCGGTTCGGCGCCCGCAGGAACGCCCCGTCCGCGCCAGCCAGCGCGGGCGCCGGGACCACGCCGCCGGGGGAGCCGGTCTCCGCCTCGTAGTCCGGTGGCGTGCGGTGTTCGCGCCACAACACCCTTTCGCCCAGGCCGAGTCCGGCCGCGTCGGCCGCGGCCACGAGCTCGTCCGCCAGCCGCTCCGGCGCCTCCAGCGGGCCGCCCGGGACGGCCGTGGTGAGGACGGCGGACTCGTGCGCGCCGTCCGGGCGCAGCGCCGGATCGTCGGGCCGCAGGACGGTCACCATGCGCTCCGGCGTGTGAACGACGGTGCGGTGTACGGCATCACGCGGGCGTGCGCCGCGCAGCGCGAGCAGCACGGTGAAGCGCGCGCTCCCCGACTCGCTCCCGCGCCCCGCTTCCGCGCCCGCGCCCGGCACACCCCCGCACGCGACCACCACGTCCGCCGGCTCCGTACGCCCGTCGGCCAGCTCCACGCCCGCCGCCCGGCCACCCGCCTCCCGTACGCGCCGCACCCCGGCGCCGAAGCGGAACTCCACCCCGCGCGCCACGCAGCGCTCGTACACCGCCCGCGCCAGCGCGCGCGTCCCTCCGTGCGGGTACCAGCAGCCGAACGTCTGCTCCAGGTACGGGAGGACGACGGCGCTCGCGGGCGTGTGCGCCGGATCGAGACCGTACGCGCGCGCGTGGCTCTCCAGCAGTGCGACCAGCCGCGGGTCGCGCAGCTCGGCCGCGGCGACGTCGGCGAGCGTCGTCGCCGTACGCCCGCCCCGTCCCGGACGCCCGCCACCGCCCGTACGCCCCGCGCGCCGGCGCAGGAAGCCGCGCCCGCGCGCCGCCGGATGCGGGTACGGGTCGCGCCCCAGTGGCGCCGCCCGGTCCGCGCCGGGCAGCAGCGGCTCCTCCAGCAGCGGGCGGCGGGTGGCCTCCCAGACGGTACGGGCGCGGTCGAGCAGCGCGTTCCAGCGCTCGCCCGACCCCGCGCCCAGGGCCGCGTCCAGCGCCGAGGCGATGCCGCCGCGCGAGATGCTCGGCAGGGTCACGCTGCCGCCGTCGGCGAAGTGGTGCCGTACGCCGGGGTCGACGCGGGTCAACTCGACGCACTGCTCCAGGGGTTCGCGTCCGGTCTTGACGAACAGGTCGCGGTAGACGGCGGGCAGCCGCAGCAGCCCCGGGCCGGTGTCGAAGGCGAAGCCGTCGCGCGCGTACTGCCGTACGCCGCCGCCGTACGTCTCCGTCCGCTCGTACACCGTCACCTCGTGCCCGGCCACGGCCAGCCGGGCCGCCGCCGCCATGGCGCCCAGACCCGCGCCGGTCACCGCAATACGTGCCATGACCAGCGACTCTAACGCCCGCATATGCCGCCGCTACGGGCGGGCGGACCGTACCGGGCACCCGGGCCCGGGTGACTACCCATGAGTACGGATACCTAGGCAACGGGTTGAGTAGCCGCACGGATGGTCTGCGACCTGCCCGGACGGAAGAGTGTGCGTCAGGAAGGGGCGCGGCGCCGCACCGCCGGCACGGGGCGGCGGAATGGCGCGGCGGCCCGTCCGGCACTCGCCCAAGGGGGGCGCGAGCCGGGGGATACGGGGAACGGGGGCACGGGGGGCGCCGGCGGGCGTGTGCTTTACGGCACGCGTCCGCCGACGCGTCCCTGGAGGAGCAGAGACAGCGCGCCGTGCACGTCGTCCAGCGAGCGCTCCGGCTGGAACGACTGCCAGTCCAGTGCCGCCACCAGCACCATTCCCACCAGGGCCGCGGCCGTCAGCGGGATGTCGATCTCGCCGCTCAGCTCGCCCTCCTCGACACCCGCGCGCAGCACCGTCTCGACGACCGCGACCACCTGCCGGCGTACGACGGTCAGCGTCGAGCGCCAGGCGCGGTTGGTGCGCCACAGTTCGGCGACGTACAGCTGCGTGAAGGCCGGATAGCGGTCGATGAACAGCAGCCCGGCGCGGACCATCGCGTCCAGCGCGTCGACCCGGCTGCCGCCCTCGGCGGCGGTCTTGTCGGCGGCGTGCCGGAGGTCGGCGGCGAGCAGCGCGACGCCGTGCCGCAGCAGCTCCTCGAACAGCTCGGTCTTGCTCTTGAAGTTGTAGTAGACGGTGCCCTTGGCGACGCCCGCGCGGTCGGCGATCTCCTCCACGGTGGTGGAGGAGAAACCCTGTTCGGCGATGAGCGTGACCGCCGCCTCGTAGAGCTTCTGCCGGGTCGCGTTGCGGCGGGCGCTGGTCGTGTCCATGGTGCCGATTCTCACAGACTGATCTCCGGGTGCAGGCGGTCGACGGTCCAGGTCTGGCGGCGGCGGGCCGCGAGCGCGGTGAGCGCCAACGCGCCCGCCGTGTACGCCGCCAGCACCCCGCACGCCTGCCAGACCGGCCCGAGCCCGCCGCCGGTGATGAGATGCCGCAGCCCGTCGACCACGTACGTCATGGGCAGGAACGGGTGCAGCGCGCTGAAGAAGCCGGGGCTCGTCTGCACCGGGTACGTGCCGCCGGCGGACGTCAGCTGGAGCATCAGCAGCGCCAGCACCAGGATCCTCCCGGCCGGCCCGAAACGGGCGTTGAGCAGCTGCACGAGCGCCGTGAAGCACGCCGTCACCAGCAGCAGGAAGCCCGCCGTCGCCGCGCCGCGCGCCATCTGGAGGCCCAGCCCCCAGTGCAGGACGCCGAGCAGCACGCCGGCCTGTGCGGCGCCGATCGCCGCCACCGGCAGCCAGCCCGCGAGCGCGATGCGCCAGGCGGGCGCGCCCGCCGCCAGCGCGCGCCGGTTGAGCGGCTGGAGCAGCATGTACGCCACCATCGCGCCGACCCACAGGGACAGCGGGATGAAGTACGGGGCGAAGCCGGTGCCGTAGTTCGGCGCGGCGTGCAGCGCACCGGAGGTGAGCCCGACCGGGTCGGCCATGACGCCCGTACGGTCGTCGCGCTGCCGCTTGTCGTAGTCCGGGATCTTGTCGGCGCCCTTGTGCAGCCCGCCGGCGAGCTCCACGGAACCGTCGGCCAGCCGGAACATCCCGCCGCGCAGGCTGTCCGCCCCCGTGGAGAGCCTGCCGAGGCCCGTGTCGAGGGACGCCGCACCGGACTTGGCGGCCGACAGGCCGGTGTGCAGCTTGGCCGTGCCGCGGGAGACCTTGTGCGCACCCTCGTTCAGCTTGTTGACCTTCTTGACGGCCTGGTCGAGGTCGTCGCCCAGATGCGGGGCGGCCTTGGCGAGAGCGGTCGCCTGGGTGTGCAGCGTGTCGAGGTCCCGGCCGAGATCGTCCAGTTTCTGACGGTCCTTGACGAGATCGTTGACCTTCTTCGCGACGCCCGCGGACCGTTCCGCGGCGTCCACGGCCTTCTTGAGGTCCCGGCACCCGGCACCGCCGTCACCCGCCGGCGGCGAAGTCCCGCACCGTTCCTCGTAGATCGCGGACAGTGCCTGCTCCGCCTGGCGCGAATCGGTGCGCGCCTTGCGGGCGGTGGCCGGCAGCCCGTCCAGCTTCTCCTTCAGCGACGTACTGCCGCGTGCGACGGCCCGCGCCGCGATCCCGATGTCGTCGTCGTGCTCGCGCAGGAACGGACGGACCTCACGCGCCGCCCCGTTCACCTTGTCCGCCAGCTTCTGGGTCCCGCCGGCGACCTGGCTCGCCCCCTTCTTGACCTTGCCGGAGCCGGCGTACAGCTCCTTCGTACCGTCCTTGAGCTGTCCGCTGCCCTCCTCCGCGTCGTCCAGCCCGCCGGCCAGATCGCCCGCGCCGCGCTTCGCCTTGCCGATGCCGTCACCGAGCTCGTCGGCGCCGTCGGCGGCCTTCTGCGTCTGGTCGTGCAGGGAGGAGAAGGAGATGAAGATCCGGTCGAAGAAGCCGCGCGCGGTCTTGCTCGACGCGGCGGCGCGCACCTCGGAGAAGACGGTGCGGGAGATCTGCCCGACGAGGTAGTTGTTGGCGTCGTTCGTCCGCACCTTGAGCGCGCCCGTCTCCGGGCTGTCACCCGCGCCGGACGCGAGGCGCTCGCTGAAGTCGGCGGGCACGGTGAGCGAGAGCTGGTAGCGCCCGTCCTCCACACCGGCGCGCGCGTCTGCGGCGCTCGTCTCCCGCCAGTCGAACGTGTCGCTGCCGCGCAGCTGTTCCACGAGCGCGTCGCCGGCGCGGAGCGGTTCGCCGCCCGCGGTGGCGCCGCGGTCGTCGTTGACCAGCGCGACGGGTATCCGGTCGAGGCGGTCGTACGGGTCCCAGAACGACCAGAGGTAGAGCCCGCCGTAGAGCAGCGGCAGCAGCAGCATCGCGGCCATGGCGGCGCGGGGGAGGCGCCCGCGGCTGAAGCGCCGGAGTTCGAGCGCGGCCAGCTTCGGGGCCCGCATCAGACGCGCTCCTCGGCGGGGGTGCGGGGAGCGTCTGCCGCTTCCGCGTCTGCTGCGTCTGCGTCTGCCGCGTCTGCGTCTGCGTCCGCCGCTTCCGCGTCCGCCGTACGGCCCGTGCCTGCCTCGGGGTCGGCCTGCGGGCGGCCGGTCCGCACCGTGACCACGCCACCCGCGGGCTCCGGCTCCGGCGCGCCTCCGCCGGGTGGCGGCGGCGTGCCGACGGCCAGCACGGTCGTACCGGCGGCGGCCACCCCGTACAGCACCGACCACGCCGCCCGGCAGTCGTCCGCCGGGAGCTTGAACCCCACGTCGTCCACGGCGAGCAGCCGCGGCTCGCCGGTGAGCGCGAGCGCGGTGCCGAGCCGGAAGGCCTCCAGCCGATCCAGATCGCGTACGCGCGTACGCGGCCCCTTCGGCAGCGCGTCCAGGTCCAGCCCGGCCGCGGCCAGCGCGGTGTCGAGCCGCGCGCGTGCGGCGGCCGTACGCTCCCGCCGTGGCGTCAGCAGGGCGCGCAGCGGGGCGCCGAACCGGCGCTGGAGCAGGGCGCGTTCGCGCAGGTGCTCGGCCACGGTCAGGGCCGGTTCGAGGTCGGTGACGCCCGGCACCGGGCCCAGCGCGCTGAACCGCCGCACCGCCGCGGCCCGCCGGGGCAGCCGGTGGCCGCCCACTTCCGCGTGGCCGCCGGTGGGCCGCATGCGGCCGGTGAGCGTCAGCAGCAGACAGCTGCGTCCTGAGCCGGAAGGACCGTCGACGGCGATCAGCGCTCCGGGTCCGGCCTCCACCGCGACGTCCCGGAACACCGTGCCCCGCGAGCCGTTCAGCTCCAGTCCGGCGGCCGAGACGGCGACGCCGCCCTTGGTCTCCTCGCGCACGGCTGCTCTCCCCATTCCCTGTCGGTCCTCTTTTGTACTGACCGGTCAGTACAAGAGTATGCCGCATGCGGAGAGTTCGTGCGGGCAGCGCCCTCGCAAAGGGCGTTTGTGCAGGTCAGAGTGGATTGTCAGTGGCATGAGCAACGATGTGCACATACGGCCGAATCATCGGAACCGTCAGACGACTGCAGGAGGTTCGCCATGCACGGGCCCCCGAACGATGTCCACCCCGTCCTGCGCCGCGCCGCGGCCCCGCCCGCCGCGCTCGACCTGCTGGCCCAGGCGCAGCACGGCCTGGACGAGGCCGTGGCGATGGAGACGCCGAACGAGCGGTACGCCACGGCCCATCTCGCCGCGCTGCGCACCGCCGCCGCCGTGCTCGCGGTGCGCGGCCGCCCCGAGACGAGTGAACGGCGCAGACACCGCATACGCAGCGCCTGGGAGGTGCTGCCCGAGGCCGCACCCGAACTGACCGAGTGGTGCGTGCTGTTCGCCTCCGGCGCGCAGCGCCGCGCCCGCGCCGAGGCGGGCATCCAGGGCGCCGCGAGCTGGCGGGAGGCGGACGACCTCGTCCGCGCGGCCGGCGCGTTCCTGCGCATGGTGGAGCGGATGCTCGTCTCGCAGCCCGCGCTGCCGCAGCCGCGGGTGGCACCGGTGGACGAGCCGCCGGCGGACGGCACGCTCCGGCACGGCATGACGCACGGCATGCCCCACGTGCACCCGCGCGCGGGGTGACGCCCGTACGGGCCGCCGTACGGATGCGGATCGCGTACGGGCCGCGGCACGGGTACGGATCGCCGTACGGGCGGCCGCGCAGGGCCGCACCGGGCGGCGTCCGTGCCGGATAGGCTGGGAGCGCCAGCACCAGAGCCGCCGAGGAGCTCCGCCATGTCCCGCCCCAGCGCTTCCATCCGTACCGCCGTGGTCTGGGAGGTCATGAAGGACGCGCTGGACCGGCGGGTCAAGGCCACCGGCCGCGACGTGCTGGAGGTCCTGGACACCGGCGGCGGCAGCGGGAACTTCGCGGTGCCCGTCGCCCGGCTCGGCCACCGCGTCACGGTGGTCGACCCCAGCCCCAACGCGCTGTTCGCCCTGGAACGCCGCGCGGCCGAGGCCGGCGTGGCCGACCGGGTGCGCGGTGTGCAGGGGGACGCACACGGACTGTTCGAGGTCGCCGAGCGCGGCGGCTCCGACGCGGTGCTCTGCCACGGCGTGCTCGAGTACGTGGACGACCCCGCCGAGGGACTGCGCAACGCGGTCGCGGCGCTGCGCACCGACGGCGGCGTCCTCAGCCTGCTCGCCGCCGGGCTCGGCGGTGCGGTGCTCGCGCGCGCCCTGGCGGGCCACTTCACCGAGGCGCGGCAGGCGCTCACCGCGGCCGACGGGCGCTGGGGCGCGGGCGATCCGGTGCCGCGCCGGTTCACCGCCGAGCAGCTGACCGAGCTGGTCACCGGCACCGGCCTGGAGGTGGCGGCCGTCCACGGCGTACGCGTCTTCGCGGACCTGGTGCCCGGCGCGCTGGTGGACACCGAGCCGGACGCGCAGGAGGCGCTCGCCCGGCTCGAGGCCGCCGCGTCCGAACTGCCCGCGTTCCACTCGGTGGCGAGCCAGCTGCACGTGCTGGCCGAGGTGGGGCCGCGCTGACGGTCCGCGGTGCGGCGGCGGGGGTCGTGCGCTATGCCACAGCCCGCCCGATTGTCTGCTACGCGCCGTATGATCGAGGCACACCGTCCGGCATGACGGAAAGGCGGTGAGGGAATGCACGGAATACACCGACCATCACCACTGCCCGGCATCCCGGTGCAGGTGGGAGGAATTGGCGTAGAGGGCGGGTTTCACGGGGGCGATTCCCTGCCTATCCTTGAAGGGTCGCACCCGGTCGCCCCCGCGACCGACGAGTAGGAGGACGCCGTGCCGCTCTCTGAGAACGAGCAACGCATGCTCGAGCAGATGGAGCGAGCGCTGTACGCCGAAGATCCCAAATTCGCGACAGCGCTCGAGGGAAGCGAGCTGCGCACGTACACCCGCAAGCGGGTCTACCAGGCAGTGGCGGGCTTTCTCGTGGGTATCGCCCTCCTCATGGCCGGTATGGTCGCGCAGCAGATCTGGATCAGCGTCGTCGGTTTCCTCGTCATGCTCGGCTGCGCCGTGCTGGCCGTGACCGGCTGGCGCAAGGCGCCCAAGCCGGGCGAGGAGCAGTCCGGCGGCGGCTCCGCGGCGGCGCCGCCGTCGCCCGCCGGCACGCGGCAGCGCCGGCAGCCACGGCAGCGGCGCTCGATGATGAACCGCATCGAGGACCGCTGGCAGCGACGGCGCGACGAGCAGGGTTAGCCGCGGCGTACAAGGCAGGCGGGGCGCGCTGAGCGCGCGTCCGCGCTCCTCAGACCGTCAGGTTCCTCCGTAAACGGTGTACGGGTGGGGGCCGCCTCTCAGGGAGGCGGCCCCCACCCGTCGTGCTGTCCGCGGCGGCTGAGCGCCCGACGCGGCCCTGGCCACGGCGTACGTGCGTTCAGCCGGGCAGCCTGGCCGGGTGCCCGTCGTGGCCGCTTCGGGCCGTCCTCAAGTGCCGGATCGGCTGGGATGTGGCCCCGGCCGTCACTGCCGGGGGCCCGTCGCGAAGCGGAGCCGCAGCCGTCCGCGCCACCGTTCCGATGCCGCCGTCCAGCCCGCCGAGACCGCCCATGTCACCCGAACGGACGAACGTGGCAGCAGTAGCGCCCGCGCCCTCCGCCGCTTCGACGCCGCCTCGTGCAGCGCCTGCCGGACCTGGCGTACGTCGTCGGCGAGCCCGTCCGCCGGGCGCGGCTCGCGGGCGTACAGCACCTGCTCCACCGCGAGCGCCACCCGGTGCGCCGCCGCGGCGGCCTCCGGCCCCAGCTCGCCGTCGCGGGCGAGCCGCGCCGCGGCCGTACGGGGGGTCGCCGACTCGTCCGGCGGGACGCCGTAGTCCCAGCCCGAGTCGAGCATCTCCCGCCAGGCGGCGAGTGGCCCGGCGCGGGCGGCGAGGCGTCTCGAACGGGCTCTGGTCCGCCACAGCATGGGCAGCAGCGGTACGCCGAGCAGCAGCAGACCGGCCGTGGCCAGCAGCACCGTCATACGCAGCGGGAAGCCGCCGCCCGACGAGCCGCTGTCCGTCGGCGGCGCGAGCTGCCCGCACTGCGGGTCGGCCCGCTTCTGCTCCGCCGTGCACTGCTCCGACTGCGAGGGCGCCGGGCTCGGCTCCTGCGAGTCCTCGGGGCGTGCGGGCAGTTCGTCGTCGGCGCCGTCGTCGATGTCCGGCGCGTCCGGCTGCGCGTACACGGGCGCGGAGCCGCGGGTCGGCGTCGGCTCGAAGCGTGTCCAGCCGACGCCCTCGAAGTACAGCTCGGGCCAGGCGTGCGCGTCCTGCAGGCCGACCGCCATCCGCCCCGAGCTCTGCGAGCTGCCGGGCGTGAAGCCGACCGCGACCCGGGCGGGGATGCCCAGGGTGCGGGACATCGCGGCCATCGAGAACGCGAAGTGGACGCAGAAGCCCTCCTTCTGCTCCAGGAAGTTGACGATCGCGGCCGATCCGCTGCCGGCCCGTACCTCCGTGTCGTACGTGAAGCCGCCGTCCTCCGCGAACCACTGCTGGAGGTCGACGGCGCGCTCGTAGTCGTTGTCCGCGTTGCGCGTGATGCGTTCCGCCTCGCGGTGGACCATCGACGGCAGCGAGTCGGGCACCTCCGTGTACTCGCGTGCCACCGACTCCGGCGCCGACCCGGCCTGCGCCAGCTGCCGCGCGGTGGGCCGTACGGTGAGGCTCTCCACGTCGTACTCCGCGCCCTGCGTGGTCTGCCCACGGTCGCCGACGAGCGTCCGGCCCTCCGGCTCGAACCGCCACCGGCCGTCGACCTGGACGCGGCTGGCGGGGTACGGCATCGGCAGCCAGTTCTGCGCGTACCAGTCGGCGGCCCTGATGTTGGTGCGGATGGTGTCCGTACGGACCTCGGGCGCCAGCCCGCGCGGGTTCGGCAGCGGGTCCGGGACCTCCGTGATGCGCCGCTCGGACGGCTTCCAGGAGGAGCCGTCGAACTGGTCCAGGGCGACGATCCGCAGATACATCTCGTCGGGGGACCGGGTGTTGCTGCCGTACGTCAGCACGGTGCGGTTCTCCGGCTGGTTGAGGCTGTCCTGCAGTGCCACCAGCGGGTTCACCGCCGAGACCGTGCTGTTGTCGCTCCCGCCGCCGCCCCGGTCCCGTACGGAGTCCAGCAGCCCGCCGCTCAGCGACGGCAGCAGCGCGGGCACGACCAGCGCGATGCCCAGCGTCAGCGCCCCGATCCGGCGCCCGGTGCGCACCGGCGCCACGGCCGGCCCCGTCACGCTGCCCGGCTGGTGGGCCTTCCCGAACGGGCGCGAGCGGTCGGCGAAGACGCGGCCCCACTGGGACAGCCGTTCCCGCCCCTCCGCGAGGAGCAGCAGCAGATAGCCGCCCGCCGCGCACACGAACCACAGCCAGCGCGCGCCGCCCTCGGACAGCCCGGCCGCCACCGAGTACAGGGCGAGCAGCGGGAGTCCGGCGGGGGCGGCGCTGCGGTACGTCACCGCCAGCGCGTCCACGATCAGCGCGATGGCCAGCACGCCGCCGACCAGCATCAGCCGTATGCCGTCGGTGACGGGCGCCGGTATCGCGAACCGGCTCACGTCGTCCGAGCCCGCGTTGAGCAGGTCCGCGAACCGCTGGAACACCTCGGGGCTCGGCACGACGCCCGCGAACGCCTCGAGCGGCGCGAAGACCGCCGTGAGCAGCACCAGCGACACGAGCGCCTGCGCCGCGATCGTCAGCGGCCGTGCCAGCGGCACCCGCCGGGCCGCGGCGCCCACGCCCGTCTGTACGAGGACCAGCGCCGCCGCCTGCAGCAGCCAGGTCGCCGGCGTCACCAGCGGCAGCAGCGCGCACGCGGCGGCGATCGTCGCCGCCGCCGCGCAGACCGCGAGCCGCGCCCGTCCACTCATCGGTCCAGCCCCTTCACCACGGCGTTGTCCGCGTCCCGCCACAGCGCGGGCAGCGAGGTGCCCGGCCCGCCCGGCAGCGCGGTCCAGCCGGACTCGGCCAGTGCCCGCATGGCGGCCTCGTATGTCTCCGGGCCCAGCCCGGGGTGTGCGGCCTGGGCGGCGAACGCCACCGCCCGGTTCGTACGCTGCCGCATCCGCGCGATGAGCGCGGCCTGGTCCTCGTCGAGATCGCCGACGAAGGCGATCAGCAGCCCCTCGCGGCCCGTCGTGTTCCCGCGCAGGACGTCGTGCGCGCGGGCCAGGCCGTGCTCCGCGGAGTGCTCGACCACCGCCAGCGTGTCCAGCAGCAGTCCCGCCGTGTCCGAGGAGTCACCGCCGAAGCTGGCTCCGTCGGGGCCGGGCGCCATCGCGCCGGTGTCGGTCAACAGCCGTACGGCGTAACCGCGTTCCAGCAGGTGCAGGCAGACGGAGGCGGCGCCGGAGACTGCCCACTCGAACGGCGAGTCGGGTCCCGACCCGGTGTACGCGCCGCGCCGCGTGTCGAGCAGCACCGTGCAGCGCGCCTTCTGCGGCTGCTCCTCGCGGCGCACCATCAGCTCGCCGTAGCGGGCGGTCGAACGCCAGTGGACGCGGCGCAGGTCGTCGCCGTGCCGGTAGCCGCGCGGGATCACGTCGTCGTCGCCGGCCAGCGCCAGCGAGCGCTGCCGCCCGTCGCCGTACCCGCTGGTCTCGCCGGCCAGCCGCACCGGCGGCAGCGGCTCGACCTGCGGGACGACGGTGAGCGTGTCGTACGCGCTGAACGACCGGGTCAGCTCGCACATGCCGAACGGGTCCGTCAGCCGCAGCTGCAGCGGCCCCAGCGGGAACCGCCCGCGCAGGTCGGAGCGCACGCGGTACGAGACCTCGCGGCGGCCGCCCGGCTCCACCCGGTCCAGTACGAAGCGGGGGCGCGGCCCCAGCACGTACGGCACCCGGTCCTGGAGCATCAGCAGTCCGGTGGGCAGCCGGGAGACGTTGTCGACGCGCAGGTGCACGCGCGATTCGCTGCGCGCGGGCACGCGTGCGGGGGCCAGCCGGCGCGAGCCCGCGACCCGGTAGCGGGTGCGGTGCAGCACCAGGACGCAGACGAGCGGCAGCGCGGCCAGCAGCATGCCGACCCGGAGCAGGTCGGCCTGGCCCAGGATGTACGCGCAGATGGCCGCCGCCACTCCGGCGGCGAGGAAGGACCGGCCCCGTGTGGTGAGGCCGCCGAGGGCGGTCCGCAGCGAGCTCTTGTGCCGGCCCGGGTCCTGGGCGCCGGGGCTGACCTGGCCGCTGTCCGGGCCGGGCCGGTCCTGGCCCTGGATGCGGCCCGGGACGCCGGCGCCCTGCCCCCGCGCCCCGGCCTGGCCGCTTGCCGGACTGTGCCCGCCGGACATCAGTAGCCCCGCGGCTGCTGCCGGCCGTAGTCGGGCGGGGTGGCCGGAACGGCCGGCGTGGCCTGCGCGGTTCCGGTGGGCACGGGCGTGCGCTGCAGGATCTCGGCGACGACCTGTTCGGGCGTACGGCGGTTCAGCTGCGCCTGCGCCGTCGGCAGCAGCCGGTGCGCCAGCACGTGGACGGCCAGCGACTGTACGTCGTCCGGCAGCGCGAACTCGCGGCTGCACAGCGCCGCCGCCGCGCGCGCCGCCCGCAGCAGGTGCAGGGTGGCGCGGGGCGAGGCGCCGAGGCGCAGATCGGGGTGCGTACGGGTGGCGGCGACCAGGTCCACCGCGTACCGCCGTACGGGGTCGGACACGTGCACCCCGCGCACGGCCTCCACCAGCTTCACGATGTCGTGCGCGTGCGCCACCGGCTGCAGGTCGTCCAGCGGCGAGGCGCCGCCGTGCACGTCGAGCATCTCCAGCTCGGCGGCCGGGCTCGGGTAGCCGATGGACACGCGCGCCATGAAGCGGTCCCGCTGCGCCTCCGGCAGCGGATAGGTGCCCTCCATCTCGACCGGGTTCTGGGTGGCGACAACCATGAACGGGTCGGGCAGCGTGTACGTCTGCCCGTCGATGGTCACCTGCCGCTCCTCCATGGACTCCAGCAGCGCGGACTGCGTCTTGGGCGAGGCGCGGTTGATCTCGTCGCCCAGGACGATCTGGGCGAAGATGGCGCCCGGCTTGAACTCGAAGTCCTGCCGCTGCTGGTCGTAGACGCTGACACCCGTGATGTCGGAAGGCAGCAGGTCCGGAGTGAACTGGATGCGCCGCACCGAGCAGTCGATCGAGCGCGCGAGCGCCTTCGCCAGCATGGTCTTGCCGACGCCCGGCACGTCCTCGATCAGCAGATGGCCCTCGGCGAGCAGCACGGTCAGCGACAGCCGCACCGCCTCCGGCTTGCCCTCGATCACGCTCTCCACCGAGCGGCGCACGTCGTCCGCGGTGGTCGTCAGATCGTTGAGGCTCACGTGTTCGTCATACGTTGTCACTTGGCCCATTGTTCACGGTGGCAGGCGATTACGTCACTCTTCCGCTTCGATCTCGGGCTCGATCTCCCGCAGCCGGCCCGTCCGTACATCGAAGACGAAGCCCCGCACATCGTCCCTGAAGGGAAGGAACGGCGAGGTCCGCACCCGTTCGATCGACTGCCGGACATCGCTGTCGAGATCGTGGAAAGCCTCAACTGCCCAGGCCGGACGTTGTCCGACCTCGGCGGCGAGCTCGTGCCGGAAGTCCTCGGTGAGGTTGAGCAGTCCGCAGCCCGTGTGGTGGATCAGCACCACCGAACGGGTCCCGAGGGCGCGCTGGCTGATGGTCAGGGAGCGAATTGTGTCGTCCGTCACCACGCCGCCCGCGTTCCGGATGGTGTGGCAGTCGCCCAGCTCGAGGCCGAGCGCACGGTGGAGGTCGAGGCGGGCGTCCATACAGGCGACCACGGCGACCCGCAGGACGGGCCGGGCGTCCATGCCGGGGTCGGTGAACTCGGCGGCGTAGCGTTCGTTGGCCGCCACGAGACGGTCGGTGACGGTTTCTTCGCGAGCGGAGGGCGCAGAAGACGAGGACATGCCTACGACGTTAGCTGGTCACAGGGCCGTCCGGCCCGCGGAGAGACCGGTCAAAGGCGGGTCAACGGAGCGTCGTGTGAGGTAACCCACAGGTCGTACGCCCGCGCCGGGCGCCCCCGTACGGAGCTGCCGGGACGCGCCTGACCAGTTGGTTGACCGGGGGGAGTAGTGGACTAAAGTGACGCGAAGTGGGAGGCGTGGCACTCCCCGTGGATTCCGGGTCCTTCGCGTACGCGGCCGCGTACGTGCGGCTCGGCCTCCTCCCGCTCCGGGCCGTCTGACGCCCCTTCCCCGGCGCCAGAGGCAGCTTCCCCAGCAGAGCGGGCGGGGACCAAGATGCACGTGCGGCCGGACAGGCCCTGGTGCCCGCCGGACCTGAGAGGGCACATGAGTACGAACGAGCGTCACGTCCCGGTCATGCTGCGGCGCTGTCTGGACCTGCTCGCCCCCGCCCTCGCCGAACCGGGCGCCACCGTCGTCGACTGCACGCTCGGCCTCGCCGGGCACGCCGAGGCGCTGCTGACCACCTTTCCCGCCGCCCGGCTGATCGGCCTGGACCGCGACCCCGCCGCGCTCGAGCACGCCCGGGAGCGGCTGGCGCCGTACGGCGACCGCGCCACCCTCGTACACGCCGTCTACGACGAACTGCCCGACGTGCTGGACAAGCTCGGCACGCCGCGCGTGCAGGGCGTGCTGTTCGACCTCGGGGTCTCCTCGATGCAGCTGGACGAGGCGGCGCGCGGCTTCGCGTACGCCCAGGACGCGCCGCTGGACATGCGGATGGACCAGACGCGCGGAGTGAGCGCGGCGGAGGTGCTCAACACGTACGCGCCGGGCGAGCTGGTCCGCATCCTGCGCACGTACGGCGAGGAGAAGCAGGCGAGGCGGATCGTCGAGGCGGTCGTACGGGAACGGGCGAAGGAGCCGTTCGAGACCAGCGCGCGGCTCGTCGAGGTGATCCGCGACGCGCTGCCGCAGGCGGTCAAGCGGACCGGCGGCAACCCGGCGAAGCGCACGTTCCAGGCGCTGCGCATCGAGGTCAACGGCGAGCTCGAGGCCGTGGAGCGGGCCATTCCGGCCGCCGTGGACGCGCTCGCGGTCGGCGGCCGCATCGCCGTGCTCGCGTACCACTCGCTGGAGGACCGCCTCGTCAAACGGGTCCTCGCCGCCGGGGCCGCCAACACCGCGCCCGCCGGGCTGCCCGTCGTGCCCGAGCGCTACCAGCCGCGGCTCAAGCTGCTCACCCGCGGCGCCGAACTGCCCACCGAGGACGAGATCGCCGAGAACCGCCGCGCCGCCCCCGCACGGCTGCGCGGCGCCGAGCGTGTCAGGGAGGTACAGCCATGACCGCACAGCAGCGCCTCGCCAGGCTGGTGAGCCTGGTCCCGTCGGGGAGTTCGAGAGCCGCGCGTACGCCGTTCGTCCTGCTGATGGTGCTGCTGCTGGGCTCGGGGCTGCTCGCGCTCCTGCTGCTCAACGCCTCGCTCAACAAGGGCTCGTTCCAGCTCGACGACCTCGAGCAGCAGACCGAGGAGCTGACGGACGAGCAGCAGGCCCTGGAGCAGGAGGTGGGCTCGTACTCCGCGCCCGGCGCCCTGGAGGGACGCGCCCGCGAACTCGGCATGGTCCCCGGCGGCGCGCCCGCCTTCCTGTACCCCGACGGCACGGTGCGCGGCAAGCCGGAACCGGCCGCGGGCGAGGGCGGGCAGGGGGCGCCGTGAGCGAACGACCGGGCGAAGGGCGCGGCTCACGCGGGGAGCGCGAGGGCCGCGACTCGCGCGGGGAGCGCGACGGACGCCCGCGCGGCGCGCGCGGCGAGCGTCCCCGGGGCGAGCGCGACGCCCGCGGCGAGCGCCCCCGCGGCGAGCCGCCGCGCGACGCGCGCCCCGACCGCCGCGTTCCGCGCCCCGCGCGCGCCGGCACCGACGCCCGTACGGACCGCTCCCGTACGGACCGCTCCCGTACGGACCGCGACGCCCGTACGGACCGCCCCGCGCGCGCCTCCCGTACGGACCGCCCCGCACGTACGGGTGAACGCCCGCACGGAAGCACCGCCCTCCGGCTCGCCCGGCCGCGCCCGCGGCTGCGCCTCATCGGCTTCACCATCACCCTCGTCGTGCTGATCTTCACCGCCCGCCTGCTCCAGGTGCAGGCGGTCGACGCGGGCGCGTTCGCCGACAAGGCCGCCGTGAACCGCTATATCACCGTGCCGCTCGCCGCCGAGCGCGGCACCATGACCGCCCGCGACGGCACGCCGCTGGCCACCACGGTGGACGCGTACGACATCACCGCCGACCCGTACCTCTTCCGGCCCGACCAGGCCGGCGTCCCCGACGCCCCGGCCCAGGCGGCCACGCTGCTCGCGCCGATCCTCGGCGAGGAGACCGGGGAGCTGGCGAAGAAGCTGTCGCAGCGCGACACCCGGTACACGGTCCTCGCGCGGAAGCGGACACCGCAGGCGTGGCGGCAGATCGAGGACCTGAAGAGCGCGCTCGCCGACAAGGCGGCCAAGGGCAAGGGCACCAACGTGCTCGCCGGGGTCTACTCCGAGGAGCACGCCAAGCGCGTCTATCCGAACGACGAGCTCGGCGCCAGCGTGCTCGGCTTCGTCAGCGCCGACGGCAAGGGCGGCGGCGGTCTGGAGGCGCTCCTCGACAAGAAGCTCCAGGGCGAGGACGGCAAGATCACCTACACCCAGTCCGGCGGCCGTCAGGTCCCCACCGCCGACGTGGAGGAGCAGTCGCCCGTGCCCGGCTCGGACATCGAGCTGACCCTCGACCGGGACATCCAGTGGGCCGCGCAGCGCGCCATCAGCGAGCAGGTCGAGAAGTCGAAGGCGGACGGCGGTTACGTGGTCGTGCAGGACACCGCGACCGGCGAGCTGCTGTCGGTGGCGAACGCGCCGACGTTCGACCCGAACCGCCTCCGTGAGGCCGACGGCGCCAGCCTCGGCAACGGCGCGCTCCAGGACGCGTTCGAGCCCGGCTCGACATCCAAGCTGATGTCGATGGCCGCCGTGCTGGAGGAGGGCGCCGCGACCCCCGGCACCCATGTGACGGTGCCCAACAGGCTGCCGCGCGCCGACCGCTCGTTCGCCGACGACGTCGACCACCCCACCTGGCAGCTCACCCTCAACGGCGTGCTCGCCAAGTCCAGCAACATCGGCACCATCCTGGCCACCGAACAGCTCGGCAAGACGCAGCCGCAGGCGAACCGGGTGCTGCACTCGTACCTGCGGAAGTTCGGCGTCGGCCGGAAGACCGGGCTCGGCTTCCCCGGCGAGACTCCCGGGCTGCTCGCGGACCCCGCGGACTGGTCGGCGTCGCAGCAGTACACGATCCCGTTCGGGCAGGGGCTGTCGCTCAACGCCGTCCAGGCCGCGTCGATATACTCCACGATCGCCAACGGCGGCACCCGCGTCGAGCCCAGCCTCGTACGCGGCACGAAAGGTCCGGACGGGCGCTTCACCGCCGCGCCCGAGCCGGACAAGCGGCGCGTCGTCAGCGAGAAGACGGCGGGCACGCTGGCACGGATGCTGGCGACCGTCGTCTCCAGCGACGACGGCACCGGCACCGCGGCCCGCATCCCCGGGTACCAGGTCGCCGGCAAGACCGGCACGGCCAACCGGGTGGATCCGGAGACCGGCCGCTACCGCGGCTACACCTCCTCCTTCGCCGGCTTCGCGCCCGCCGACAAGCCGCGCGTCACCGTCTACTGCGCCGTACAGAACCCGCGTAAGGGCAGCTACTTCGGCAGTGACGTGTGCGGCCCGGTCTTCAAGCAGGTCATGGAGTTCTCGCTGAAGTCCCTGCAGATCCCGCCGACGGGTGAGAAGCCCCGTCCGATGCCCGTCTTCTTCGACCAGAACGAACGCCACGGAGCAGCACGTGAGAACGATCACTGACGGTGCGTGGAACCGCCGGGACCCCGCGCGTACGCCGCGCCCCTCGCTTCGCGACACCGAGCCGCCGCCCGGTACGCTCACCGCCGTGCCACAAGCTGATCAGAACCCCACCGCGCCGCCCCGCCCGGAGCAGCCCCGTCCCGCGCCGCTGGCGGAGCTGGCCCGGCAGCTGGGCATCGAAGCGCCCGCCGCGGACGAGCCCGCCGGAGGCGCCGCGGCCACCGGCATCACCCACGACTCGCGCGCGGTACGGCCGGGCGACATCTACGCCGCCCTGCCCGGCGCCCGCTTCCACGGCGCCGACTTCGCCAACCAGGCCGCGAGCCTCGGCGCCGTCGCCGTCCTCACCGACCCGGCCGGCACCGAACGGGCCGCCGCCACCGGGCTGCCGGTGCTCACCGTGCCGGACCCGCGCGGCCGTATGGGCGCACTGGCCGCACGGATCTACGGCGAGCCGGGCGAGGACCTGCTGCAGATCGGCATCACCGGCACGTCCGGCAAGACCACCACGGCGTACCTGATCGAGGGCGGCCTGCGGAAGGCCGCCGAGAAGGACGGCTCGCTCACCGGTCTGATCGGCACCGTCGAGTCCCGTATCGGCGACGAGCGGCTCAAGTCGGAGCGTACGACGCCCGAGGCGACCGAGCTGCAGGCGCTGTTCGCGGTGATGCGGGAACGGGGCGTGCGGTCGGTCGCCATGGAGGTGTCCAGCCACGCGCTGGTGCTGGGCCGGGTCGACGGCTGCGTCTTCGACGTCGCCGTCTTCAACAACCTCAGCCCGGAGCATCTGGACTTCCACCCGGACATGGAGGACTACTTCCGGGCGAAGCTCCAGCTGTTCACCAAGGCGCGGTCGCGCGCGGCCGTCGTCAACTTCGACGACGAGTACGGCTTCCGGCTCATCCGCGAGTCCCAGGTGCCGGTCACCACCTTCTCCGCCGAGGGCCATCCGGACGCCGACTGGCGGGCCGAGGACGTCGAGGTCGGCCCGACCGGCTCCACGTTCACCGCCGTCGGCCCGGAGAACGTGTCCGTACGCGCCGTCGCGCCGCTCCCCGGCCCGTTCAACGTGGCCAACGCGCTCGCCGCCATCACCGCGCTCGCCGTGGCCGGGATCGACCCGCAGACCGCCGCCGACGGCATCGCCGCCGTACCGGGCGTGCCGGGGCGGCTGGAGCGGGTGCAGGCGGGGCAGCCGTACCTCGCCGTCGTGGACTACGCGCACAAGCCGGACGCCGTCGAGTCCGTCCTGTACGCCGTACGCAAGGTCACCGACGGCGCCGTGCACGCCGTCCTCGGCTGCGGCGGCGACCGCGACCCGCACAAGCGGAACGCCATGGGCGCGGCGCTCGCCCGGCTCTCCGACACCGCCGTGCTCACCTCCGACAACCCGCGTACGGAGGACCCGCTGGCGATCCTGGCCACCATGCTGGCCGGCGCCGCCGAGGTCCCCGCGTACGAGCGCGGCACCGTCCTGGTCGAGGAGGACCGCGCGGCGGCCATCGCCGCGGCCGTCGCCCGCGCCGAGCCGGGGGACACGGTGCTCGTGCTGGGCAAGGGGCACGAGCTCGGCCAGGACATCGCCGGTGTGGTCCGCCCGTTCGACGACCGGCAGGTGCTGCGCGACGTCATCGAGGCGACCCGGCGGGCTGCCCGGCAGGCAGCCGGGCAGCCGGGCGGGCAGCAGCAGCCGGACGCGGCACGGCCGGACGCCCCGCCCGTGGCATCCCCCGCGAACACATCCCAGCCGGACGACTCCCAGGCGGACGACCAGAACCGATGATCCCCCTCTCCCTCACCGAGATCGCCGCTGTCGTCTCCGGACAGCAGTGCGACATACCGGACCCGGACGCCGAGGTCACCGGGCCGGTCGTGATCGACTCGCGGAAGGTGGTGCCGGGCGGCCTGTTCGCCGCGTTCGACGGCGCGCGCGTCGACGGCCACGACTACGCCGGACAGGCCGTCGCCGACGGCGCCGTGGCCGTCCTCGCCACCAGACCCGTCGGCGTCCCGGCGATCGTCGTCGACGACGTGGAGACCGCGCTCGGGGCCCTCGCCCGGCACACGGTCGCCAAGCTCGGCACCCAGGTCGTCGCGCTCACCGGTTCCGCGGGCAAGACCAGCACCAAGGACCTGATCGCGCAGCTGCTGGAGCGGCTGGGCCCGACGGTGTGGCCCGCCGGCTCGCTCAACAACGAGATCGGGCTGCCCGTCACCGCGCTCCGCGCCGAGCAGGACACCCGCCACCTCGTCCTGGAGATGGGCGCCCGCGGCGTCGGCCACATCCGCTACCTCACCGGACTCGTACCGCCCCGCATCGGCGTCGTGCTCAACGTCGGCGTCGCCCACATCGGCGAGTTCGGCAGCCGCGAGGTGATCGCCCAGGCCAAGGGCGAGCTCGTGGAGTCGCTGCCGCCGGCGGCGGAGGGCGGCGTGGCCGTGCTCAACGCGGACGATCCGTACGTACGCGCCATGGCGGCCCGTACGAGCGCGCGCGTGGTGTTCTTCGGGGAGGCCGCCGACGCGGACGTTCGTGCCGAGAATGTCCGGCTCACCGAGCAAGGCCGCCCCGCTTTCACGCTTCACACACCCTCCGGGTGCAGTGACGTGACCATGCGCCTGTACGGTGAGCATCACGTGTCGAACGCGCTCGCCGCGGCGGCCGTCGCCTGCGAGTTGGGCATGTCCGTCGAGGGGATCGCCGAAGCGCTCTCCGCCGCGGGCACACTCTCCCGCTGGCGGATGGAGGTCAGCGAGCGCGCCGACGGCGTCACGGTCGTCAACGACGCCTACAACGCCAACCCCGACTCCGTGCGGGCCGCACTCCGTGCGCTCGCTGCCATGGCCGGGGGGCGGCGGACCTGGGCGGTGCTCGGTGAGATGGCCGAGCTCGGTGACGAGTCGCTCGCCGAGCACGACGCGGTCGGACGGCTCGCCGTCCGGCTCAACGTCAGCAAGCTCGTGGCGGTGGGCGGCCAGGAGGCCGTCTGGCTCGACATGGGTGCCAAGAACGAGGGTTCGTGGGGTGAGGAGTCGGTGCACGTGTCCGACGCTCAGGCGGCGGTCGACCTGCTGCGCAGGGAGCTGCGCCCGGGGGATGTCGTACTGGTGAAGGCGTCCCGGTCGGTTGGGCTGGAGCGGGTCGCGCTCGCCCTGCTCGACGAGGGCGAGGTCGCTGCCAGATGAGGCAAATCCTGTTCTCCGGGGTTATCGGTCTCTTCCTGTCCCTCATCGGGACGCCGCTGCTGATCAAACTGCTCGCCCGCAAGGGCTACGGGCAGTTCATCCGCGACGACGGGCCGCAGAACCACCACAGCAAGCGCGGCACGCCGACGATGGGCGGCATCGCGTTCATCCTGGCGACCCTCGTCGCGTACGTCCTCACGAAGGTGCTCACCGGCAGTGAGCCGTCGTTCTCGGGCGTGCTGGTGCTGTTCCTGTTCGCGGGCATGGGTCTCGTGGGCTTCCTGGACGACTACATCAAGATCGTCAAGCAGCGCAGCCTCGGCCTGCGGGCCAAGGCGAAGATGGCCGGACAGCTGATCGTCGGCGTCTCCTTCGCGATCCTGGCGCTGAACTTCGCGGACAACCGCAATCTGACGCCGGCCTCCACCCGGCTGTCGTTCACCCAGGACTTCGGCTGGTATCTGGGCCCGGTGATCTTCGTCATCTGGGCGCTGTTCATGATCCTCGCGATGTCGAACGGCGTGAACCTGACGGACGGTCTGGACGGCCTGGCCACCGGCGCGTCGGTGATGGTGTTCGGCGCGTACACCTTCATCTGCGTCTGGGAGCACCAGGAGTCCTGCGCCAACGAGCTCACCGCGGGCCCCGCCTGCTACGAGGTACGAGATCCGCTCGACCTCGCCGTCGTGGCTGCCGCGCTCATGGGCGCCTGCTTCGGCTTCCTGTGGTGGAACACCTCGCCCGCCAAGATCTTCATGGGCGACACCGGCTCGCTCGCACTCGGCGGCGCCCTGGCCGGACTGGCCATCTGCTCGCGCACCGAGCTGCTGCTGGCCATCCTCGGCGGCCTGTTCGTCCTCATCACGATGTCCGTCGTGATCCAGGTCGGCTCGTTCCGGCTGACCGGGAAACGCGTCTTCAAGATGGCACCGCTGCAGCATCACTTCGAACTCAAGGGCTGGTCCGAGGTCCTGGTCGTGGTCCGCTTCTGGATCATCCAGGGCATGTGCGCGATCCTCGGCATCGGCATCTTCTACGCCGGGTGGGCGGCGGCGAAATGAGCACCGCACCCGTGCCAGGACCCGCCGACGAGGCCGAGGACTTCACGGGCCGTCAGGTCACCGTCGCCGGGCTGGGCGTGAGCGGCATCAGCGCCGCCCGCGCCCTGGCCCGGTACGGCGCCGAGGTCACCGTCGTGGACGGCGGCGACAGCGAGGCGCACCGCACCCGCGCCGAACCGCTCACCGCGGAGGGCATCGCGGTGCGGCTCGGCGACGGCGCCACGCTGCCCGACGGCACCGGCCTCGTCGTCACCTCGCCCGGCTGGCAGCCGGACAGCCCGCTGTTCGCGGCCGCCGCGGCGGCGGGCGTCCCCGTATGGGGCGACGTGGAGCTGGCATGGCGGCTGCGCGGCCCCGGCGCCGCGCCCTGGCTCGCGGTCACCGGCACGAACGGCAAGACCACCACCGTACGGATGCTCGCCGCCATCCTGGAGGCCGCCGGCCTGCGCACCGCCGCCGTCGGCAACATCGGCACCCCGCTGATCGACGTCGTGCTCTCCCCGGAGTCGTACGACGTGCTGGCCGTCGAGCTGTCCAGCTACCAGCTGCACTGGGCGCCGAGCGTACGTGCGCACTCCGCCGCCGTCCTCAACCTCGCGCCCGACCACCTCGACTGGCACGGCTCCATGGAGGCGTACGCCGCCGACAAGGGCCGCGTCTACGAGGGCAACGAGGTCGCCTGCGTGCACAACACCGCGGACCCGGCGACCGGCGAGCTGGTGCGCGCCGCCGACGTCGTCGAGGGCTGCCGCGCCATCGGCTTCACGCTGGGCACGCCCGGCCCCTCCGAACTCGGCGTCGTGGACGGCCTGCTGGTCGACCGCGCCTTCGTGGAGCGCCGGCACCAGCAGGCGCAGGAGCTCGCCGAGGTCACCGACGTCGACCCCCCGGCGCCGCACAACATCGCCAACGCGCTCGCCGCCGCCGCCCTCGCCCGCGCCTACGGCGTGCCGCCCACCGCCGTACGGGACGGGCTGCGCGCCTTCCGGCCGGACGCGCACCGCATCGAGCACGTGGCGGATGTCGGCGGCGTGCGCTATGTGGACGACTCCAAGGCCACCAACACCCATGCCACGGAAGCCTCGCTGGCCGCGTACGACCCCATCGTCTGGATTGCCGGCGGACTGGCCAAGGGCGCGACGTTCGACGGGCTCGTCACGGCGTCCGCGGCGCGGCTGCGGGGTGCCGTACTGATCGGTGCGGACCGCCACCTCATCCGCGAAGCCCTGGCGCGACACGCCCCGGATGTCCCGGTGGTCGATCTCGAGCGGACCGACACTGGGGCGATGGCGGCGGCCGTGGCCGAAGCGGCACGGCTGGCGCAGCCCGGCGATACGGTCCTGTTGGCACCCGCCTGCGCCTCGATGGACATGTTCACGAACTACAACAGACGCGGCGAGGCCTTCGCGGCGGCGGTACACGCCCTGGCCACCGTCCGGACCGCCGACGAACAGTAGCCCGCCGGTCCCCGCGGACCGCGGCTGCGGGCGACCAGGAGGGGACACGGACATGACGACAGACCGCAACCCGCCTCAGCCCCCGCCCCGCGACCGTTCCGCGCGCGCCGCGCGCCCGTCCCGCGGCGAGCAGCCGTCCCGCCGGGACCAGCCGCCGCGCGGCGGTGACCCGTCCCGCCGCGACCCCGGTGCACGCCGCGTACGCCGCGACGCCGCCCCGCGCGACCCCGCCTCCGCCGGCGCACCGGCGCGCGCCCGCGGCGCGGCGCTCCGCCGGCCCGCCCGTACGCCCGCCCCTCCGCCCCGGCGGCCTCCGAAGCGACCGAAACCCCCGAGCGGGAACGACGGTTCGGCCCGGCTGCAGCGGCTGTACGCCCGCGCGCGGCGCGCCTGGGACCGCCCCCTGACGGCGTACTACCTCGTCCTGGGGGGCAGCCTGCTGCTCACCGCGCTGGGCCTCGTGATGGTCTTCTCCGCCTCGCAGATCGAGGCGCTGCAGTCCGGGCTGCCGTCCACGTACTTCTTCCAGAAGCAGCTCGTCGCCGCCGCGCTGGGCGCCCTGCTGATGCTCGCCGCCTCCCGTATGCCGGTGAAGCTGCACCGCGCGTGCGCGTATCCGCTGCTCGCCGCCTCCGTCTTCCTGCTGTGCCTGGTGCAGGTACCCGGCATAGGGCACGCGGTGAACGGCAATCAGAACTGGATCCAGCTCGGCGGCCCGTTCCAGCTCCAGCCCAGCGAGTTCGCGAAGCTCGGGCTGGTGCTGTGGGGCGCGGACCTGCTCGCGCGCAAGGGCGAGAAGCGGCTGCTGACGCAGTGGAAGCACATGCTGGTGCCGCTCGTACCGGTCGCCTTCATGCTCCTCGGGCTGATCATGCTCGGCGGCGACATGGGCACCGCGATCATTCTCACAGCGATCCTTTTCGGCCTCCTCTGGCTGCTCGGCGCGCCCACCCGGCTGTTCGCCACGACGCTCGCCGTCGCCGCGACGCTCGGCTTTCTGCTGATCAAGAGCAGCCCCAACCGGATGGCGCGGCTCGGCTGCCTCGGCGCCACCGACCCCGGCCCGGAGGACCAGTGCTGGCAGGCCGTGCACGGGATCTACGC
The DNA here is from genome assembly GCF_003355155.1 of Streptomyces armeniacus. NCBI lineage: Bacteria > Bacillati > Actinomycetota > Actinomycetes > Kitasatosporales > Streptomycetaceae > Streptomyces > Streptomyces armeniacus. Next base: position 1,871,886 of record NZ_CP031320.1, read on the forward strand.
GCTCGCCTCCGGCGGATGGTTTGGTTCCGGGCTCGGTGCGAGTGTGGAAAAATGGGGTCAACTCCCCGAACCACACACCGACTTCATCTTCGCCGTGACAGGAGAGGAACTGGGTCTCGCGGGGACGCTGTCGGTACTCGCTCTCTTCGCGGCTCTAGGCTATGCGGGTATCCGCGTGGCCGGACGCACGGAGGATCCCTTCGTCAGGTATGCCGCGGGAGGCGTGACCACCTGGATCACGGCGCAGGCCGTGGTCAACATCGGTGCGGTGCTCGGCCTGCTGCCGATCGCCGGTGTCCCGCTCCCGCTGTTCTCCTACGGGGGTTCCGCTCTGCTGCCGACGATGTTCGCCATCGGGTTGCTGATCGCGTTCGCGCGCAGCGACCCGGCGGCACGAGCGGCACTGGACATGCGGCAGCCTGTGTTCGGCAGGATGCGGGCCGGGGTGAGAAGGAAGACGATGAGACGGCGCGCCGAACGGCCGCCGTCCGGAGAGCGGTGAATTTCGGTGCATGTCGTACTCGCCGGTGGGGGGACCGCCGGCCACATCGAGCCCGCGCTCGCCCTCGCGGACGCCCTGCGCAGGCAGGACCCGACCGTGGGCATCACGGCTCTCGGCACGGAGCGCGGTCTCGAGACCCGGCTCGTCCCGGAGCGGGGCTACGAACTCGGCCTGATCCCGGCCGTACCGCTGCCGCGCAAACCCACACCCGAGCTGATCACCGTCCCCGGGCGGCTACGCGGCACCATCAAGGCGGCGGAGCAGATCCTGGAGCGCACCAAGGCGGACTGCGTGGTCGGCTTCGGCGGCTACGTCGCGCTGCCCGGCTATCTCGCGGCCAAACGGCTCGGGGTGCCCATCGTCGTACACGAGGCCAACGCGCGCCCCGGGCTGGCCAACAAGATCGGTTCGCGCTACACCCGCCACGTGGCCGTCTCCACCCCGGACAGCAAGCTGCGGCACGCCCGTTACGTCGGCATCCCGCTGCGCCGCAACATCGCCGTCCTCGACCGTTCGGCGGCGCGCGCGGAGGGCCGCGCGGCCTTCGGCCTCGACCTCAACCTGCCCACCCTGCTGGTCACCGGCGGCTCGCAGGGCGCGCGCAGGCTGAACGAGGTCGTGCAGACCGTCGTGCCGCACCTGCAGCGCGCGGGCATCCAGGTCCTGCACGCGGTGGGCCCGAAGAATGAAATGCCGGATCTCGACCACATGCCGGGAATGCCGCCTTACGTACCGGTACCGTATGTGGACCGGATGGACCTCGCGTACGCCGCTGCCGACATGATGCTCTGCCGCGCGGGCGCGATGACCGTCGCGGAGCTGTCAGCCGTCGGGCTCCCGGCCGCGTACGTCCCGCTGCCGATCGGCAACGGCGAACAGCGGCTCAACGCCCAGCCGGTGGTCAAGGCGGGCGGCGGGCTGCTCGTCGACGACGCCGAGCTGACACCGGAGTGGATCAAGGGCAATGTGCTTCCGGTTCTCTCCGATCCGCACCGGCTGCACGACATGGCGCGCGCGGCGGCCGAGTTCGGCCGCCGGGACGCCGACGAGCTGCTGGTCGGCATGGTGTACGAAGCGATCGCGGCACGCCGCCAGGGCTGACCGGACGGGCGGGAGCGTCCGGCCGCCGAGCGGCGTGAGAAGGCAGGGAGTGTGCCCGTACCGACGAGGGACGCCGACCGGAGCGAGCGCCGCGGCGACCGCCCCGGCGGCCCGGCCGCGGACTCCGGAGACGCCGCGGGCGGCGGCCCGCGGCGCGGCCGGCGTACGGGGCTGCGGCTCCGGCGGCGCGCCGTGGTGCTGCTCCTCGTGCTCGCGCTGCTCCTCGGCTCATTCGGCGTCTGGGCGCTGTACGGGTCTTCCTGGCTGCGTATTGAGCACGTATCGGTCAGCGGAGCAGGCGTCCTGACGGAGAAACAGATCCGGGACGCGGCCGCCATTCCGCTCGGGTCCCCGCTCGTCTCGCTCGACAAGTCGGCGGCGGAACGGCGGCTGCGGGACCGGCTGCCGCGTATCCGCACGGCCGAGGTCGTCCGCGCCTGGCCGCACGGAGTGGGTCTGAAAGTGACCGAGCGAAAGCCGGAACTCGTTCAGGAAAAGGCCGGAAAATACGTCGAAGTGGACGCCGAAGGCGTGCGTTTCGCCACAGTCGGCAAGCGTCCGAAGGGTGTTCCGCTTCTGGTCGTGGAGAGCGGCCGGCCGGCGGCCGCGCGGCACTTCACGGCGGAGCGGCTGCGGCGCGCGGCGGTACGGGCCGCGACCGCGGCACCGGCGGCCGTGGCGGAGGACATCCGGAGCGTCCACGTCCGCTCGTACGACTCCCTCACTCTGGAGTTGACCGGCGGGCGTACGGTGCTCTGGGGGAGCGGCGAGCGCGGCGCGGCGAAGGCGAAGGCACTGAAGGCGCTGATGAAAGCCGCGAAGGACGCCCGGCACTTCGACGTGAGTGTCCCCAGCGCCCCCTCCACGATGCCGAGTTGACGTACATCCACGCAGGCCAGCACCCTGGATAAGCACTGCTTGGCCTGATCACATAGGGTGAAAAGAAAAACGGGAGGTTCGGCGTGTTCGTTGAACACCCAGCACTTGTCGACTTAGTGTCCGTTGCGAAGACTCCAAGAACTACAGGCACTGGTAACCCTAAACTTCACGGTTAGGGTTCGGGTCGGCGTACGAACCGCCCCAGCAGGGATACGTAACTCGAGGCGAGAGGCCTTCGACGTGGCAGCACCGCAGAACTACCTCGCAGTCATCAAGGTCGTCGGTATCGGCGGCGGTGGCGTGAATGCCATCAACAGGATGATCGAGGTCGGTCTCAAGGGCGTCGAGTTCATCGCGATCAACACCGATGCGCAGGCCCTGTTGATGAGCGACGCCGACGTCAAGCTCGACGTCGGCCGCGAACTGACCCGCGGTCTCGGCGCGGGGGCCAACCCCGACGTCGGCCGCAAGGCGGCCGAGGACCACCGGGAGGAGATCGAGGAGGTCCTCAAGGGGGCCGACATGGTCTTCGTCACGGCAGGGGAGGGCGGCGGCACCGGCACCGGCGGCGCGCCCGTCGTGGCCAATATCGCGCGTTCGCTCGGCGCCCTGACGATCGGCGTCGTCACCCGCCCGTTCACCTTCGAGGGCCGCCGCCGCGCGAACCAGGCGGAGGACGGCATCGCGGGGCTGCGCGACGAGGTCGACACCCTGATCGTCATCCCCAACGACCGGCTGCTGTCCATCTCGGACCGTCAGGTGAGCGTGCTCGACGCGTTCAAGTCCGCGGACCAGGTGCTGCTGTCCGGTGTGCAGGGCATCACCGATCTCATCACCACCCCCGGTCTGATCAACCTCGACTTCGCGGACGTCAAGTCCGTGATGTCCGAGGCGGGCTCCGCGCTGATGGGCATCGGCTCCGCGCGCGGCGACGACCGCGCGGTGGCCGCCGCCGAGATGGCGATCTCCTCGCCACTGCTCGAGGCGTCCATCGACGGCGCCAGAGGCGTCCTGCTCTCCATCTCGGGCGGTTCGGACCTCGGTCTCTTCGAGATCAACGAGGCCGCCCAGCTGGTGAGCGAGGCCGCACACCCCGAGGCCAACATCATCTTCGGCGCCGTCATCGACGACGCGCTCGGCGACGAGGTGCGGGTCACCGTCATCGCCGCGGGCTTCGACGGCGGCCAGCCGCCGTCCAAGAACCGGGACAAGGTCCTCGGCGCGTACGGCGGCAAGGAGGAGACCTCCTCGGCGGCCCCCCGGCAGGCCCCGGACACCGACACGGACCGCGACCGGCCCACGCTCGGCGTCCTCAGCCCGCGGGAGGACGAGGCGACCGCGCCGGTCGCCGAGCCCGCTCCGCCCGCCGGTGAGACCGTCGCCCCGCCGCCGGCGCCGACGCAGATCCCGCCGGCCCGTCCGTACCAGGACAGCCAGGCGGAGGAGCTGGACGTGCCGGACTTCCTCAAGTGAGCGGGACCGCGGGCCGGTGCGGCTCTCCGGAGTCGCCCGGCGTTGCCCGGGTTACGGGCCTCGGCACGGACCCGGCTACGGACCCCGGTACGGCCCAAGTGCGGGAAACCGCACGGTGATAGGCCGGTACGACATCGCGAGCGGCGCCCACTTCGCCTCCACCGACCGGTGGGGCGGGGTGAGCGCCGCTCCTCATGCGTCCCTCAACCTCGGCGGCGCGGTGGGTGACGACCCCGAGGCCGTACGGGAGAACCGGCGGCTCGCCGCCGAGTGGCTCGGACTCGACCCGGAGTGGGTCGTCTGGATGAACCAGGTGCACGGGACGGACGTCGCCGTCGTCGGCGAACCGGCCGCCCTCGGCGGCGATCCGGTCGACGGCGTGATCACCGCGCGGCGCGGTCTCGCCCTCGCGGTGCTCACGGCCGACTGCACACCCGTGCTGCTGGCCGACCCCGTCGCCGGGGTCGCGGGCGCGGCGCACGCGGGGCGGCCCGGACTGGCGGCCGGCGTCGTGGGCGCGACAGTCGAGGCGATGACCGGGCTCGGCGCCGACCCCGCACGGATCAGGGCGCGTACGGGCCCCTCGGTGTGCGGCAGTTGCTACGAAGTGCCCGCGGACATGCGGGACGAGGTCGCGGCGGTCGTGCCCGAGGCGTACGCCACGACGAGTTGGGGCACTCCGGCGCTCGACGTGCCCGCGGGCGTACGGGCGCAGCTCGCGGCCCTGGGCGTGGAAACCGTGGAGCAGTCCGGCGTCTGCACGCTGGAGTCGGCGGACCACTTCTCGTACCGCAGGGAGAAGACCACCGGGCGCCTCGCGAGTTACGTCTGGCTGGATCCGGCCGGTACGGGGTTCGACCGGTGAGGGAGGCGAGCGATGAGCACGAGGAACGAGTACGGGGACAGCACGTGAGTGACCGCAAGGCCGAGCTGGCCGCCAACCTCGCCCGGGTGGAGGAGCGCATCGCCGGCGCGTGTGGCACGGCGGGGCGCGCACGCGAGGACGTCACACTCGTCGTCGTCACGAAGACCTTCCCGGCGAGCGACGTACGGCTGCTGGCGGAACTCGGAATCCGCGACGTGGCGGAGAACCGGGACCAGGACGCTGCGCCGAAGGCCGCTGCCTGCACGGATCTTTCACTGAATTGGCACTTTGTGGGCCAGTTGCAGACCAACAAGGTGCGTTCCGTGACCTCTTATGCGGATTTCGTGCACTCGGTGGACCGGCCTCGGCTCGTGAACGCGCTTTCCGAGGCGGCGGTGCGCGCTGGACGGGAGACGGGGGTGCTGATCCAGGTGGGGCTTGACGGGGCGTCAGAAACGTCCACCCCACGGGGTGGTGCGCCGCCCGCGGGGGTGCCGGAGCTGGCCGAACTAGTGGCCGGAGCCCAAGGCCTGCGGCTGGCGGGGGTGATGACGGTCGCGCCGCTCTCCGGCCCGTACGAGGGACGGCCCGGCGAGGCGTTCGAGCGGCTGTGGGAAATCTCAACCCGCCTGCGGGCGGAGCATCCTGCTGCGAACATGGTCTCGGCAGGTATGAGCGCGGATCTCGAAGAGGCGGTGACGGCCGGTGCGACACATGTGCGCGTCGGCAGCGCGGTACTCGGAGTCCGACCCCGGCTCGGGTAACGTCGCCAAGCAAGTCGGACCACAGTAGAAAATATGGTCATTTCCGCTGAAACAGTCAGAACCGACAGGCGGACAGGCCACGTGGATCCATGGCCACCGGTGACGGAGCCTGGGGCCTCCCGCCGGAGGCAGGGGGCCCACCACAGAGCGGAGGACGCAGAGAATGGCCGGCGCTATGCGCAAGATGGCGGTCTACCTCGGCCTCGTGGAGGACGATGGGTACGACGGCCCGGGGTTCGACCCCGACGACGAGTTCGAGCCCGAGCCGGAGCCCGAACGGGAGCGTCGGCGGCACCATCAGCCGCAGTCGCACCACTCGTTGCAGAAGAGCGAACCCGAGGAGTCGGTACGGGTGATGCACCCCCCGGCGCAGCGGGAGCGCGAGGCCTCGCCGCCCCCGGCGGCGGTGCCAGAAAGCGGACGAGCGGGGAGGATTGCCCCCGTGTCATCCATCACACCTGAACGCCAGAATCTGGAGAAGAGTGCCCCGGTGATCATGCCCAAGGTCGTGTCCGAACGGGAGCCGTACCGGATCACCACACTGCACCCCCGGACCTACAACGAGGCCCGTACCATCGGGGAACACTTCCGCGAAGGCACCCCGGTGATCATGAACTTGACCGAGATGGACGACACGGACGCGAAGCGACTTGTGGACTTTGCGGCCGGTCTGGTGTTCGGTCTGCACGGAAGTATTGAACGCGTGACACAGAAGGTCTTCCTGCTGTCTCCTGCTAACGTCGATGTCACGGCGGAGGACAAGGCCCGCATCGCAGAGGGCGGGTTCTTCAACCAGAGCTGAGACGCAGGGTCATGGAAGCGGGCCGTGAGGCCACACGAGAGTCAGGGGAGAGGCAACGCAGATGGAGACCGCACTGCAGGTGATCCAGATCGCGTTGTACTGCTTTTTCCTCGTGTTGATCTTCCGGCTGGTGATGGACTACGTCTTCCAGTTCGCCCGCTCATGGCAACCTGGCAAGGCGATGGTGGTCGTTCTGGAGGCCACCTACACTGTCACCGATCCGCCACTCAAGCTCCTGCGGCGGTTCATCCCGCCGCTACGCTTCGGGGGCGTGGCGCTCGACCTGTCCTTCTTCGTGCTCATGATCATCGTCTGGATCCTGATCAGCGTCGTGGCCAGGCTGTGAACGAGCGAAACGGTCTTGCCGATATGCCGACGACTTACGTTGAGGTGAAGAGATGCCACTGACCCCCGAGGACGTGCGGAACAAGCAGTTCACGACCGTCCGTCTCCGTGAAGGCTATGACGAGGATGAGGTCGACGCCTTCCTTGACGAGGTCGAAGGCGAACTGACGCGCCTGCTACGCGAGAACGAGGACCTGCGGGCCAAGTTGGCCGCGGCGACCCGTGCTGCTGCCCAGAACCAGCAGCAGGGCGGCGGCATGCGCAAACCCGAGCCCCAGGAACGTCCTGGCGGGCCACCCGTGCCCGCCGCCATATCCGGACCGCAGCCGGTGCCGCCTCAGCAGCAGCATCCGCAGCAGGGGATGGGCGGACCGCCCCAGCTGCCGGGCGGACAGCCTCAGCTGCCCGCCGGCCCCGGAGGTCCGCAGCAGGGCGGCCCGATGGGCGGCCCGCAGGGTCCCGGCGGCCCGGGCGGCCCCGGTGGTCCCGGTGGTCCGCAGACCGGCATGATGGGCGGCCCGCAGGGCCCCGGCGGCCCCGGTGTGCCGCAGCAGATGCAGCAGCAGGGCGGCGGCCAGAACAACGACAGCGCCGCACGCGTGCTGTCTCTTGCCCAGCAGACCGCTGACCAGGCGATCGCGGAGGCCCGTTCCGAGGCCAACAAGATCGTCGGCGAGGCCCGCAGCCGCGCCGAGGGCCTGGAGCGGGACGCCCGCGCCAAGGCCGACGCGCTGGAGCGGGACGCCCAGGAGAAGCACCGCGTGGCGATGGGCTCGCTCGAGTCCGCGCGCGCCACGCTGGAGCGCAAGGTCGAGGACCTGCGCGGCTTCGAGCGGGAGTACCGCACGAGGCTGAAGTCGTACCTGGAGAGCCAGCTGCGCCAGCTGGAGAACCAGGCCGACGACTCGCTGGCCCCGCCGCGCACCCCGGCGACCGCGTCGCTGCCCCCGTCCCCGTCGATGGCTTCGGCGGGCGCGCCCTCGGGCGGCGGAGGCGGCACCATGGGCGGTCACCAGTCGATGGGCGGCAACCAGTCCATGGGTGGCAACAACCAGTCCATGGGCGGTCACGGCGGCCCGGGCGGCGGCCACGGCGGTCCCGGCGGGCACCCGCAGAACGGCGGCCAGACCTACGGTGGCGGCCAGCAGCAGATGACGCCGGCCATGACGCAGCCGATGGCTCCGGTACGTCCGCAGGGCGGGCCGCAGCCGGTGCAGCAGGCGCCGTCACCGATGCGGGGCTTCCTGATCGACGAGGACGACAACTGACCGTTCCGGTCGGCGTCTGACCGACGCGAGTCGCATACGGCAACGGGCCGGGTCCGAGAGCTTCTCTCGGACCCGGCCCGTTTCGTGTGCCGTACGGGCCGGATGCGGCCGGTGGCCCGCTACACCTTGCGGAGGCGGAAGGTCAGGCCCAGGGACTCGTCCGCGAACGGCTCCCCGTACGACTCGTCCGCGTCGCCCGCTGCGAAGTCCGCCGCCAGGACCTCCTCGGAGATGAGCCCCGTGTGGTCCGTGAGCGCCTGGGCGACCTCCGCGTCCGTGGCGGACCAGCGCAGGGCGATACGGTCGGCCACGTCCAGCCCGGAGTTCTTCCGCGCCTCCTGGATCAGGCGGATCGCGTCCCGCGCGAGCCCGGCCCGGCGCAGCTCCGGCGTGATCTCCAGGTCGAGCGCCACCGTCGCGCCCGAGTCCGAGGCGACGGACCAGCCCTCGCGCGGGGTCTCGGTGATGATGACCTCTTCCGGTACGAGCGCGATGCGCTCCCCGTCGACCTCGACCGCGGCGTCGCCCTCGCGCAGCGCCACCGAGAGCGCGGCGGCGTCCGCGTCGGCGATGGCTTTCGCGACGGCCTGGGTGCCCTTGCCGAAACGGCGTCCCAGTGCGCGGAAGTTGGCCTTGGCGGTGGTGTCGACGAGGGAGCCGCCGACCTCCGAGAGGGAGGCCAGCTCGCTGACGTTCAGCTCCTCCGTGATCTGGCGGCGCAGATCGGGGGAGAGCGTCTCGAAACCGTGCGCTGCCACCAGCGCCCGCGACAGCGGCTGCCGCGTCTTCACACCGGACTCCGCGCGCGTCGCGCGGCCCAGCTCGACCAGGCGGCGTACGAGCAGCATGTCGCCCGAAAGCTCCGGGTCGACCGCGTCCAGGTCGGGCACCGGCCAGGACGCGAGGTGCACGGACTCCGGCGCGTCCGGGGTCACCGGGACCACCAGGTCCTGCCAGACCCGCTCGGAGATGAACGGGACGAGCGGCGCCATCAGCCGCGTGACCGTCTCGACGGTGTCGTGCAGGGTGCGCAGCGCGGCGGGGTCGCCCTGCCAGAAACGGCGGCGGGAGCGGCGTACGTACCAGTTCGACAGGTCGTCGATGAAGGTGGACAGCAGCTTGCCCGCGCGCTGCGTGTCGTAGTTCTCCATCGCGGCGGTCACCAGGTCGACCAGCGCGTGGAGTTCGCTCAGCAGCCAGCGGTCCAGCAGCGGGCGCTTGCCCGGCGCCGGGTCCGCCCCGGAGGGTGCCCAGCCGGACGTACGGGCGTAGAGCGCCTGGAACGCGACCGTGTTCCAGTACGTCAACAGGGTCTTGCGGACGACCTCCTGGATCGTGCCGTGGCCCACCCGGCGTGCCGCCCACGGCGAGCCGCCGGCTGCCATGAACCAGCGGACCGCGTCCGCGCCGTGCCGGTCCATCAGCGGGATGGGCTCCAGGATGTTGCCCAGGTGCTTGGACATCTTGCGGCCGTCCTCGGCGAGGATGTGGCCGAGGCAGACGACGTTCTCGTAGCTGGACTTGTCGAAGACGAGTGTGCCGATGGCCATCAGCGTGTAGAACCAGCCGCGGGTCTGGTCGATGGCCTCGCAGATGAACTGCGCGGGATAGCGCTTCTCGAACAGCTCCTTGTTGCGGTACGGGTATCCCCACTGGGCGAACGGCATCGAGCCCGAGTCGTACCAGGCGTCGATCACCTCGGGGACGCGCGTCGCCGTCTCCCCGCAG